>CAZXXZ010000024.1:0-36413 GCA_964644505.1 uncultured Treponemataceae bacterium
TGACGACGGAGTAGGCGTTCTCGCCGCGGATGAAGGCGCCGACGTCGGTCTTCTGCCTGAGTAGGGCGTTGGTCAGGTTTTCCAGCTCGTTGACTCCGCGCTGGATATGGCCCTGCAGGTGGCCGAACATGTTGACCATGGACTTCTCGACTTCGCCGGTGTTGAACTTGTCTGCGCCGCCGACCTGGTCGAGGAGTTCGCTGATCTCCTTCGGGGTGTAGCGGGCCAGCGTCTTCATTTCTTCCTTGTCGATGAAGTTGCGGACCTTCTTCACCATCTCGTCTTCTGTCGTGACGATGTAGCGGTTGAACATGTTCTGGTAGTTCTGGTTGAAGTAGTTGTAGAGTTTCTCCTTCAACCCGCCCATGATGTCGATGCGGTCGAGGACTTCCTTGGGCAGCCGTGAGGTGATGTGGTGGAGGACCTTATTGGTCTCCTCCTCGAGGAGCTGATTGACCTCGCGCTGCTGATCGCGGCCTTCCTGTGCGAGGGAGTTTCGAGAACCGACGGCGGACGGTTTCTCGGGATGGAAAACATTAGGACTCTTCGGAAGATCTATAGCGCCCATACAAACTCCTTTGCCGAATATGTGATTCGTGAGTTATAGTAGCGTGACATATAGGCGATGTAAAGCAAAAGGGAAAAAAAGAGAACATCGTTTTTCCCTTAATATGGTAGAATAAAGTTATTGAAGGACGATGAAGGCGGCACGTTCGCTTTTTGTCCTTCGAAAGGTGGCAGTCGTGCTTCGTTTCCCACGCTTCGTGTCACTAGGGTGTCTAGTTGCTTTTTTCCTTGTATTACAAGGACTTGATGACCGTGCGATATCGGCGCAATCCGCTTCGTCCCCCGCCCAACAATCAAGCAAGGAAGCACGGCCCGGTTCCTTGGATGTCATCCTCCTCCTCGACAAGTCCCTGTCGATGGAAAGCTATTTCAATAAAGCAAAAGAATACGCGGCTGGACAGGTTATAGGGCCGATCCTGATACCGGGCGATCGTCTCATCGTCGAATTGGTGTATGGCAAGGTGGAGCGGCTCATCCGAATCGACATCACGTCAGAAGCGGACAAGGCCAAGGTTATCCGCGCCATCCGGGAGGTCAAGGCTGACGGTCGATTCACCGACCTCGGCAAAGGTCTTGACGCCGCACAACGCGATCTGGAGGAACTCGGGCAGCCGGAACGGCCGAAATACGTCCTCATGATAACCGACGAACGGCAGGAAGCCCCTCCCGGCAGCCCCTATCAATCGAGCGACTACAAGCTGCGCCATCCCTCCTTGGAATATGTGAAGAAACTGGATCTGGGGGAATTCCGCGCCATAACCATCGGACTTCAGGTGCGGGACAAGGTCTCGCAAACCGCACCGGAGGTAATGAAGCTCCTTTTGGAAGCGCCCGTGAACCGCTCGGAGGCTCAGAACGCTTCGTCTTCCGGCGCCTCTGCCGGCTCGTCTGCCGCGGCCCGAGCCGCGATCTCCGCGGCCCCCTCATGGGCGCTGTGGGCTGCGCTCGGCCTTCTCGCCCTCGGCCTCGCCGGAGTGCTCGTCGCCTTGGCCTTTACGCGGAAGAATAAAAAAGACAAGCAGCCGGGCTGATGGAGAATCGACCATGACCATCAGCGAGATGGCGTCCTACCTCCGAGAGGCGAACCATTATGTCATCATGTCCCACGACGGACCGGACGCAGACGGCCTCGGCGCCTCATACGCTTTGGCCATAATACTGTCTTCGATCGGCAAAGAGGCGGTCCCCGTCGTCGTGGACAAGCTGCCCGCCAAATTCCGCTTCATCGATCAGCGGGGGCTCTTTCGAGCGCTCAAGGATCCCTCATCCATACCCTTTGCGGCCCGCGATTCCTCCCCCATCGTGGTGGATACGCATGATCTTGATTACCTGGGCGCCGCGGCCGAAGTGTACCTCGAGGCCGCGGGGAAGGCCCTCATCATAGATCATCACGAACGCCCCAGTTCGGTCACCGACCGCGACCTCTACGATGCGCTGAGCGCCGAGGGAGTCCCCGTCGTCATCGAGGAAGGTGCATCCTCGACCAGCGAGCTCGTCTACCTCATCGCCAAGGAACTCGGTGTCCAACTTCCGCTCGACGCCGCCGAGGCCGTCTTCGCAGGCATCGTCTACGACACGGGCTCATTCTCGTATCCCAAAACCACAGAACGCACATTCACCTGCGCGCTCGAACTGATACGATCCGGCGTCGTCCCCTACACGATCCACCGCCGCATGTACGAGTCTTCGGGCTCGGGCGCGCTCTTGCTGCAAAAGAACGTCATCTCGAGTCTCGAATTGCATGTGAACGGCCGCGTCGCCGTTCAGACACTCACTCGTGAAGTCCTGGCGGCCTCCGGCGCCTCGTATGAGGACGCCGAGGACCTCGTCAACATTCCGCTCCAGGACAACAGAGTCGAGGTGTCCGTCTTTTTCAAGGAAAACGCCGAGGGCAGACTCCGCTGCTCGCTCAGATCCAAGGGTTCCGTCAATGTCGCGCACATCGCGCAGACCTTCGGCGGAGGCGGCCACAAGACCGCCGCCGGATTCACCTGTACAGGCGGTCTTGATGCCGCGAAGGCCGATGTGCTAGAAAGCCTTTCCGCTGCACTGACACAGTGATATGGTTGGGTGATTGTGAAGAAACTCGCGCACATCGTTTTTTATGCAGTTTGCGGCATCGTGCTTCTTGCGGCGGGCTATCTCATCCTCCGCCAAAAAACCGAGAGCGAGGCTTCGGCCCGCCCCGTAGCGGCCCTCCAAATCGAACCCGAATCGTCGGGAGGCGCATCGACCGCTCAGGCTTCGCGCTCTCAGCGTGAATCCGCGGTCAACAGGATTTCCGCCCTTCCAAACGAGCTCATCCTCACGGTCAGAAACATGAACCTCGACGAGGACGAGGGCGACGAGCAGATACTCACGGTGCGCAAGACCGACCGCCAGGGAGGTTTTCTGTCTATCGTCGTCGCCGACTACGTCCCCCAGCGTCGATCCTGGATCCGTTCGTGGGAAGCAGACACACTCTGCACCAAGATCAGCACATTCTCGATACAGCTCAAGGATCTCATCGGGGACCATGACAATGTCATAGTCTGCACCGGCATGGCGGAATCCGGGATGCAGACCGTCAATATTTTCCGTCGAGTTCCGGGGAGCGGGCTTGCGTTCGAGTCGATTCTCGCGCTTTCCGCCGAGTCCATCGCGATAGGCGAAACCGAGCGCAACGAGAGCTATCAGCTCGGACAGACTTCGGGGGAGAGCTGGCCGGTATTCGCCTACCGCTCAAATCCCGGATCTGCAAACGTCCTCGACCAAATCAAGGAACGCTACAGCTGGAACCCAAAGACAAAAACCTATGTGAAGACGGGTGAAGAGCGGATAACCGGAGCGCAGATGGAGCGCGACGCCGTAGGCCGCATCCTTACGGGTTCGTCCGCCGACTTCGAAGAGTTTCTCATGGGCATCTGGTATGAATCCACCAACGGCCCCTCGGGTCCTCTCTCGCGGCTCATCGTATTCGACAAGGGCTCCTCGAGCATCACATTTTATACTTCAACTTCACAGGAAGTCTTCCGTTGGACCGAGTCTCATGCAACGTGCTACGGTCTTTATATCCGTTGCCAGAACGAATCGGTCGAGGATCTGTACCGCCTTATGGATGTGGAACTCCGCGGCTCGAATATCGTTTCTTTACGTGTCTTTGAAGATGTTCAGATGAAGTTCGACGAGCAGGATCGCTGGGACGGAGTCTACACGAAACTTCCGAAGGGCAGTACGGTCGCAACCGCGGGCAAAACTCCTTCACCGTCCCGCGCCTTGCCGTCTTTCAAACTCGATGGACCGTATCGCTCCGCATCGGGAGAAGTAGAACTGACGTTCTCGCTGCCGCGTTACAGTTATAAAACGGAACAGACCCAGGAAACGGGAGGCTACGATTTATATCTTCTCGGCGGCGTGCCTGTGCTCGAATTACGGCCTCTTCGAGATGACGGGATGCGCTCCAGCCGGAGAGTCTACAAGGCCACATTCACCGAAACAAACTCGGGCAGGGACATACTCCGCCGTCTCGTGCTTTCGCCCGCAAAGGCAGCGATCGACGGTCTCGAACTTTTACAGGAAGACGACCTCGTGCTCGAACAACGCGTCCGCGGCTGATCGTTTTCAGTGGTCGCGTTTTTGTCGGCAACGAGACCTAGAACGTCTTATCCTTCAGAAACGGGACATAGGCCATATCCTCGTTCAGAATATGGTTCTTGACCCATTCGGTAAGGAAATTGAGCACTTTAACCGACAATCCGATCAAACCATTTTCGTATTGTGTTATGAGCTCATCGACCTTGCCCACAAAGGTTTCGTGCGATTTCTTATGCTCCGAGGTCTTAGGGTACCCGTACTTCTCGAAAGCTGCCTCTTCAAAACCGAAATGAGTCTTGGTATAGTCACGCAACCCCTCGAGCACGTTTGTGATCATCTCCTTGCTCTTCCCCGAACGCATGGAATCGGCGAGACCGTTGACCAGGCCAATAAGCCGTTTATGCTGCTCGTCGATCGGAGCGATACCTGTCATAAAAAGTTCATTCCACTCGAAAACCTTCATCGTTTACCCCCTCTCGTCCGTTATTCCACACCGTAGGATTCGTAGCCGGCGTCCTTGAGCTTCTTCATAGTCGCGGATGGATCTTTCCCGGCGTCGACAAGCACGATCCAGCGCCGTTCCTGGTCGGAAGCCGCCTTGCCGGCGCTCTCGGTAGGTCCTGCAGGTCTGAGTCGGGCCTCGACCTGAACCGTGAAACCCTTCGCCGCAAGTTCGGCTGCGAGCCTCCGAGCATTGGCCTCCACGGAGAAATACCCGACCTGGAGGCGGCCGATGCGATCCGAGGCGTCGCCCGAAACCGGCTGAGGTGCAGGTCCTTGGGACGCTTGACTCCCCGTGGCAGGCGTAGAACCGGACGGCGCCTTTGGTGTCGATGCTGTTGGAGGCTGAGTCGATGAAGCGGGAGCGTGAGGCGTATCGGCCGATAGTGCCGAGGCCGATGAGGGCGATGCGGTCGAAAGAGGGTTCTTCACACCGGGCAATTCACCGAGATACCAATGCGGAAGACTCGGCGTCGCGGCGGCCCCGGAGGCTACGCGGGCTTCGATGCTCGAAGGAAATGCCGCGGCGAGATCGGCCGCGGCCTTCGCCCTGTCCTTTTGTTCGGAGCAGAGCCACACGAGGAACAAGGCCTCGCGCTCAGCATCTGCCATCTTCGATCGGCTCGCGGCCGCGACCATCGAGGCTATGGCGAGCGCATCGGCGCGCTTCCCTTTATACGCGAGGGTCCAGGCGCTGAGGAGCCGGGCTCCGGCTGCCGCTGCCTGATCGGCGTTCGATGCGAGGACTAAGGATGCGAGTTCGGATGCTTTTTCTGCGTCTCCCGCCGCAAGGGCGCAGCGTCCCGCCTTTACGCGCAATGCGTGCTCGGCCCCGCCCTGGGCGAAGCCCGAGGCTGATTCATACCGTCCTGCCGCCTCGGCGAAGGCGCCCTTGAGAAGCGCCATTCCGGCGGTCTTTTCGAGGAACACGACTTTTGCCTTGGTGTCGAGTTTCGGCAGGAATTCGTCGACAAGCGTCTGGGCATCGTCCATCGAAAGCGTAGCGATCGTGCGATCCAGCGCTTCCGCGAGTTCGGCCCCGGAAAGAGCCGACAGGGCCGATCGGGCCCGTGAAAGGGGCGAAGAGGTATCCGACCGAGACGCGGCCGCTTGCGCGGCCGAAGACTGCGCGCTCACAGACGCGACGCAAAGAATGGCGGCAACTGCGATGACGAAAGCCGCGGGCAGCCTAGGCTTCATCCTCAATCTCCTCGGCTCTGAAGGTGTTCCCCGAAAGACTCACAAGCCGTACGCGCGCGAAGTCCCCGATCCTGGAAGCAGATCCCGGGAAGACCAACATCTCATCGCGGGCGGTTCTCGCGAGCAGCTCGTGATCGTTCCTTCGTGAAACAGCCTCTATGAGGACATCATCGACACTTCCCAGTCTCGACTGCATGAGTTTTCGCGTTATCTCTTTCTGCAGTTCGATGACGCGGGAGAGGCGGTTCATCTTGATCTCATCGGGCAGGGCGCCGGGCAGGGACGCGGCAGTGGTCCCCTCCCTCGGATTGAAATGATACATGAACGAGTACGAGAATTGCGCTTTCCGCATGAGGTCCAAGGTCGCCTCGAAATCCTCCTCGGTTTCGCCGGGGAAACCCACCAGAATGTCGGTCGAGAGCGAGAGATCGGGGATCGAGGCGCGCATTTTCTCGACCAAGCCCAGGAAGTGCTCGCGGGTGTACCTGCGGTTCATCGCAGCGAGGACGGAGTTCGATCCCGATTGAGCGCAGAGGTGGATGTGCGTGCAGAAGAGCCTGTCCTCTGAGACGACGCGGATGAGTTCGTCGGAAAGGTCCTTCGGGTGGCTCGTGAGGAAGCGAATCCAGCGGATGCCGCCGCGTCCGCGCGCTCGAAGACGCGACGAAACAAGCCTGAGCAGGGACGGGAAATCGAGTTCGCTTCGATCCATGTCGGTCTGCCCGCCGCCGGGCCAGCGATATGAATTGACGTTCTGGCCGAGCAATGTTATTTCGCGCGAGCCTGAGTCTTCGAGCGACTCGATTTCGGCCATGATGGACGAAGGGCTCCGGGAGATTTCGCGGCCCCGGACATAGGGGACGATGCAGTAGGAACAGAAATTGTTGCAGCCGTGCATGATCGGCACAAAGGAACGGAACGATCCGGGCTCGTGATGCGATTCGGAGAAGACATAGGATGGGCTTTCTTCGATTTCATCGACTTCGATGCCCTGTTCGATCGCGTCGAGGATGAGGCCGAGGGCCTGTTTGCGGAAGGTGCCGAGGACCCAATCGACCGCGGGCTGTCGTTCCTTGATCCGCTCTTTGAGCCGTTCTGCCATGCAGCCGAGGATGATGATGCGCAGGGGGGGCCTGCCCGCCTCGATTCGGCGTTTCTTCGCAGCCGCGAAGTGGTCGATGCGTCCCCAGGCCCGCGTTTCGGCGGTCTCGCGGACCGAGCAGGTGTTGATGAGGACAAGATCGAGATCATCCGGCACGAAAAGCGAGGGCTGTTTCGTGCAATTCGTTTGGGCCGAATCGACCTCTCCCCATCCACGCTCGCCCAGGAGCGCGGTGAGTGCGGCCGATTCGGCCTTGTTCATCTCGCAGCCGTAGGTTTCAAGAAGGTAGGTCACGCTCGGCTTTTAAGCCCCTTCACGAACTTGAAGATGTTCCAGGCGCCGTAGGCGACGAGGGCGAAGCCGCCCGCACCGAGAAGAAAATGCGTCAGTCCAGGCAGAACGAGGGCCGCGAGGCCGGCGGCGCCCGCCGCCATCATGAGACCGCCCGTCGTCCTGTCGGTCTTTGTTTTTCCGACGAGTCCGCTCACGCCAAGGACTACGAGGCCGCCCGCGATAATCCAGCCGAGGACGGGGATATTGAGAAGTGCGCCGACAACCCACAGGCCGACACCGCCGGCCGCGGCCATGACGCCCTTGGTTCCCTGCTTTCGAAGGTCATTCGGATCGGCAGGATAGTAATCACTCATGTTGTTCCTCCATTTCGCCGCCTCGGCCCGACTCCCCAGCCCCGATTCGCGGGCTTGGGACATCTGGATACGTGATCCCAGCCTGGCGCTACTATTGTATAAGGGGACCTCGAAAAACTTCAGTTTTTCGAGGTCAACCTTAGAAAAAAGCAATTCCCGTAAGGAAATTGCATGGAACCACTAAAAACCAACCGGGTTTTTAGTGGTTCCCATAAATAATACGGAAATCGAGGTCCGACGCATAGAGCCGTGTTCGATGTGCCTCGCTATTCTACACGGATCAATCCGGGCACGAGGTCGAAGTGGCGGTCGCTGGAAAGAAGCCGGGCCTCCGCCACGAGGGTTTGGGCGGCTATCCAGATATCGTTCGTGGGGATCGGCGTACCCCGTTCCCGCAAGGCTTTGACGAGGGTTCCATACCGCTCGGCCTCGCGGCGTCCGAGCGTCAAGACCTCGACACCGGCTTCTTTGATGAAGGAATCAAGGAGTGTAAGATTCCATACCGCCTTGCTTCCGGCGAGAAATCCCGCAGTGAGTTCGCCGATGACGATCGAGGGTATGCCGAGCCACTCGCTTGCTTCCAGTAAATCACGTACACGGCCCTCGCCCTTCATGAGCGAAGAATACGCATTCGTATCGAGAACGAGCCTCACTCCCAGACGTCCCTATCCACGACTTCGAAAAGCTCCGTCGTACGATCGAATGCAGCGGCCTCCTCCGCGCTCCAGAGACCGGCGAAACGGTCGAGGTTTCGGCGCTTTCCCTCGAGTCCGAGCGATTCGGCGAGGAGGTCCGATGCCACCTTCGAGAGCGAGCGACCTTCCAGCCGCGCCCTCTCCCTGAGATGCGCTTCTACCGATGGTGGAAGATCGCGGAGCGTGACTTGTGCCATATCAACCTCTTGACTCATAATATTGACTCTTGAGTCAAAAAGCAAGGCATCATTCTGTCAATGCCTGAAACAACGTTGCCCGGTAAACTTCATCGCGGCCCCGTACTCGTTGCAGGCGGTGATCGACTCGAAATCGCGGATGCCGCCGCCGGGTTGGACCACCGCGGAGACGCCTTCCCGCAGGCCGACATCGATGCCGTCGCGGAAGGGGAAAAACGCGTCGGAGATCATGACCGCCCCTCGAAGACCTGCGTTGATCGAGGCGACCTCTTCTCTGACCGCAGCCTTCGCGGCCTCGTCCGTCGACTGGTTCCATGCGACACCCGTGCGCTCCCAGAGCAGACGGTCCTCGAGCTTTCGATACGCCTTGTCCCGGGCGAATTCGGCGACGCCCACCCTGTCCTGCTCGCCCGTGCCGATGCCGAGGGTGACGCCGTCTTTGACGTAGATCACCGAGTTGGAGGTGATGCCCGTTTCGACCGACCAGCCGAAGAGCATGTCCTCCCACTCTCGGTCCGTGGGCTCGCGCTCCACCTCATAGACCTTTCCTTCCTTGTCGACGAAGCGGGCCGGCAGGAAATCTTCCCGCGAGGCGATGCGCGAGACGAAGGACTCCTGCACGATCACGGAACCGTCGAGGAGGGATCTAAAATCGAGAACGCGCCTCAGCGCCCATTTCTCGAGCCGTTCCATGGCCGGCAGGCGCATGATGCGAAGATTCTTGCGCGATGCGAGTATTTCGACGGCGCCGGGTCCGAAATCCGGTGCGGCGACGACTTCGACATAGGAAGACGAGATCTCCCTGGCAGTCTCGGCATCCACGGTCCTATTCAACACAACCGAGCCGCCGAAGGCCGCCACGCGATCGGCGAGATAGGCCCTCCGATAGGCCTCCGCGGGGCTCGATCCCTTCGCCAGGCCCGAGGGGTTGTTATGCTTCATGATGGCGCAGGCCGGCGTCGCCGAAAGATAGCGCAGGAGCGCCAGGGCCGAATCGACATCGGTCAGATTGGTCTTGCCCGGGTGCTTGCCGAATTGGAGAAGCTCGGCGGCGGAAACGAGGCCCTCTCCCGGCTCGAGTACCATCGCGTCGGCGAGCGTGAGATTGCCGCCGACGAGTTTGTACAGTGCAGCCGCTTGATCGGGATTCTCGCCGTAGCGCAGCCCCTTTCGCTCGCCCTCGACCTCGTACAGGGCTTTTTCGTAGACCAGGGTATGCCGGCCGCCTCCCGCTTCGACGAACGAAATCTCCATGCGGGGCGGAAAGGGATCGTCGATGATTGTCTTGTAGGCATCGGATAACTTGCCCATGACTGCTCCTTATGCTTTTACAGACCGTAGGCCGAGGCTACGACAGCGGGATCGAGACCCCCGATCCGCGAAGAGACGGCGGCGTCGAAACGCGATGTGAGCGCGAAGGCTTCGGCCGCAAGCCGGCGGCGCGTCTCGAGGCGCGTGCGACCGCCCGTCGAACGCAGTTCTTCAACGAGCGCGGCGTACTGCGAAGGATTCGACACCGAGGCGACGCGAAGGTAGTTCTTCGCCGCGGCCCGTATCATGCAGGGGCCCCCGATATCGATATTCTGCCTCAGGAACTCGGGCGAGGAGCCCGCGTCAGCCGAGGCCGTATGGAAGGGATACAGTCCCGAGATCACCATATCGAAGCGCACGGCGCCATTCCGCCTAAGATCCGCATCGTGGGATTCGTTGCCGGTCTCGGCGAGAAGGCCGAGATAGATCTTCCAGTCGAGGGTCTTGACGAGGCCGCCGGCCATCTCGGGCTGCCCCGTGTAGTCGCTTATTTTCACGAGGGAGACCCCGGACAGACCGGCGAGAGTTTTTGAAAGCTCCTCGTAGGTCCCGCCGGTCGAATAGAATGTAAGGGAGCCCTGGGCGGCCGAATCGACGAGAGCCCGGACGAAATCAGAAAGACCAGTTTTATCGAAAACCGAAGCGAGGACATTGTGCACCGGAACGAGATCGTCCGCGCGGTTCACCGAATTGAAGCCCATACACTCTCCTTCATTTCAAATGTGCTCTATGTTGCGTGACGAGACGAAGGCGTAGGCCGAATGATTGTGGATGCTCTCGAAGTTCTCGGCCTCCACCGAGAAGCTCGGAAATTTCCCGAGCGCCTCGACCTTGCGGTAGACCTCGCGCACGACATCCTCGACAAAGCGGGGATTATCGAAGGCCCGCTCGGTGACGTGTTTTTCGTCCTCGCGCTTCAAGATCGTATAGAGGCCCGTCGAGGCCGATTCCTCGACCAGGGCGATGAGATCCTCGATCCAGAAAAAGGGGCCGAGGGCGACGGTGAGAGTGACGATGCCCCGCTGATTATGAGCCCCATGCTCGGATATCGCCTTGGAACAGGGGCAGACCGTCTGGACGGGAACCGATACCGAAACATCATATTCGCTGCCGCCTTCCCAGACTTTACCGATGTAGCCGCAGTCGTAGGACATCATGGAGAGCGTTCCCGAAACCGGGGCCCGCTTTTCGATGAAATAGGGATAGCGAAGTTCCGCGTAGGCTGTCTCGGCCTCCAGGCTCGTTCTGATCTCCTCGAGCATGGCCAAAAAACGCGGCATGGAAAGATCGCTTCGATAGGCCTCGAAGACCTCGAGGAAGCGGCTCATGTGGGTGCCCTTGAAGTCGTGGGGCAGGTCGGCGAAAAGACTGACCGTCGCGGTCGTATGCTGCTTCCCCTTGGCCTTGTCGAGGAGAACGATGGGATACCGCGCTCCCTTTACGCCGACCTTTTGGATCGGTATGCGCCGGTCGTCCCGCATTGACTGCACGTCGAGCATTGCTGGCTTTTCTGTTCAGACCCGCCGGGCCGCGGCCGCTTTTTCCGCCGCTGCGGCCGTTTTTTCGGCCGCGGCCACCGTGTTGGAAAGGAGCATGGTGACGGTCATGGGGCCGACCCCGCCCGGCACCGGGGTGATCCAACCGGCGACCTGAGCGGCCTCCTCATAGGCCACGTCGCCGACCAGACGATAGCCGCGCTTAGCAGACGCGTCCTCGACCCGCGACATGCCGACATCGATGACGCAGGCGCCCTTTTTGATCCAGTCGCCGCGGATGAACTCGGGCGAGCCTGCGCAGGCCACGAGAATATCGGCCTCGCGGCAGCACGCGGCGATGTCGCGGGTCCCGGTATGGCACACCGTGACGGTGGCGTTGACCGACTTCCTCAACATGAGATTCACGAGCGGCCGGCCAACCAGACTCGACCTGCCCACGATCACGACCCGGGCCCCCCGCGTCTCGACACCCGTCCGCTTGAGCAGTTCGATGACGCCGGCAGGCGTACAGGGCAGGTACCCGGGCTCTTCGAGTACGAGGCGGCCCATGTTTTCGGGCGTAAGGCCGTCCATGTCCTTGTCCGGGTCGATCGCCGCGATGATGCGGCGTTCGTCGAGGCCCTTGGGCAGGGGAATCTGGACGAGAATACCGTGGACACGGGGATCGGCGTTCAGCGTGCTGACGACGGAAATGACTTCGCTCTCGGAGGAAGAGGCGCTCATGTGGCGGCCGAGACTGGCGATCCCGAGCTCGGCGCAGGCGCGCTCCTTCCCCGTCACATAGGAAACCGAGGCGGGATCTTCGCCGACAAGGACGACCGCGAGTCCGGGTTGTACACCCCTGGCTACGAGGGCTTCGACCCTGGAACGAAGCTCAGCCCGGATTTCTTCGGATATTTTTTTCCCGTCGATGATCTGTGCCGCCATGGAGCCTCCGCGGCCGAACTATACCCTCGGCCGGGTATGTCTGACAACGGAGCTTCCTCGAAGCGTGTTGAAACATATCAAACGACCAAAGCAGTTTGGGAGTTTTTGTAACCCGCAGAATCGTGCAACAATCTTCGAGGAACCCATTTCAGGTTGCAGAACATGAAGTTGCTTGCTATACTCGTATAAACCGGTTTACATAGAAAGGAAGCCTCTATGCTCGATCTATCGCCCTCCGCTCTCCGACGAGCCTCGATATACCAGATCTTTCCCCGCAACTTCACCGCTGAGGGAACACTCGACGCGGCCGCCGCCCGTCTCGTCGAGGCGGCAGGCATGGGCTTCGACTATGTATACCTCACGCCCTTCCACCCGATCGGCGAGGTACGTCGCAAGGGTACGCTGGGAAGTCCTTACGCGATCGCCGACTACCGGGCGGTGGATGAGCGGCTTGGCGGGGAACAGGCTCTGCGCCGCTTCGTCGACGAGGCTCACCGTCTCGGACTCGGCGTGATCATGGACATTGTGTACAACCATACATCGCCCGACTCGGTCCTCGCCCGCGAACACCCCGAGTGGTTCTGGAAAGGTCCCGAGGGCGAAAGCGCGCCGCGCATCGCCGACTGGAGCGATGTCATCGACCTCGACTACTCGCACGAGGGGCTCGTGGAGTATCAAATCGAGACACTGGAGTATTGGGCCCGCTTCGGCTTCGATGGCTTCCGCTGTGACGTTGCGAGTCTCGTGCCGCTGAGTTTCTGGCTCGAAGCCCGCAGGCGAGTCTCTGAAATCAAACCCATGCTCTGGCTTGCAGAAAGTGTGCATAAAGAATTTGTCATCGAATTGCGGCGCCGAGGTATGTACGCCGCCTCTGACACCGAACTCCACCGGGCATTCGATCTGAGCTACGATTACGACGGCCGCGAGGAGTTGGAAGCGGCCTGGAATGGGAGCCGCCCGCTCGGCTACTACCTCAAAATGCTCGCGGTTCAGGAAGGCCTGTATCCTGAAAACGCGGTAAAACTTCGTTTCCTTGAGAATCACGACCAGCGCCGCGCCGCTGAACGTTTCGGCCGCGGCGCGCGGCTCCGCAACTGGACCTTATTTGCCATGCTCCTGCCCGGCGCCTTTCTCGCCTACATGGGGCAGGAAGAGGCGATGAGCCGGCGCATCGGACTTTTCGATGCCGAGCCGATGAGAGCCGAGGAGGCTGATCCCTCCTTCAAGCCCTTTTTCTCCGAGTCGCTGTCGCTGTCGCGCAGGATCAAAACCGAGGCGCCTGTGTTCGACGTTCGGCTCCTCGCCGAGGGGATTGTCCTCGTCGAGCGGAGAGGGTCTCGCTCCTGTTTCCGCGCTTTACTCAACCTCGACGGCCGTTCGGGGAGGCTGGAGCTTCCCCGCGGCGATTTATTCGACGGAGACCTCGTTGTGGGCGAAGCGCCCTCGATCGAGGGGAGCTCGCTCGATCTCAGTCGGGAACCCTTTATCGTCTCGATCAGGCCATGAAGAGTCGTCCTCGGAGGATGAGGGCAAAAAACGGTCGACGTGCATCGAGCTTCCATCAAAAACGCTAGCGCATCTGTTCGTCGAAAAAGCGCAGATAGGCCCGGGCGCCCTCGGCCAGGGACTCCGGTTTCAGAATCAGGCTCATGGTAAAAAATAGTTCACGTTCCATGTCGAAGAAGAAGCCCGGCTGGAGCCAGAGACCCTCCTTTTCAAGAAGGCCGAGGGCGGTTTCCTCCTCCGAGGCGAGACGGGGCGACTCGATGATCGCCGTCCAGCCACCGGAGCAGCGGAGTACGCGATGCGGGGAGTCCGAGCCTTCCAAGATGTTTCGCAGGCCGTGCAGGTTGATCTTGAGCCGATCGCGGAGCTTGTCGGCGAAGACCGGGGCACGGTCCAAAAGCCGCGGCAGGGCGTTCATGATCGGAGTCCCCGCCGACAAGTACGAGTCCGCGATGATCTCGAGTCTCGCCTCGGCTTCGGTGCGAAGAGTCTCCGGACCGGAGATCAGGATCCAGCCCAGTTTCATCTGCGGCAGCCCAAGGCTTTTCGAGAGCCCGTCGAGGACGAAGGTCAGGACTTCCTCTTCTCCCGCGAACGATTTCTTTCCTTCATCTTCGATGGAAAAGTCGAAGAAAACCTCGTCGGCGATGATCGCGCAGCCCGATCGGGCGCAGAGCGAAACGAGTTCGCGACGCTCATCCGCCCCGACATAGGAACCTGTTGGATTGTTTGGATTGATGAGTATGATCGCCTTCACGCTCCCGCGTTTCAGTGCATCTTCGACCGATTCCATATCGATCGACCAGCCCGAGGGATGCGTGTACTCCAGACGGTAGGGCCGCGTTTCGACAGACTCGAGCCCCGCGAGATAGTCGAAGAGCGGATAGCCGGGCTTGGGCACGAGGACCGCGTCGCCGGGATCGCAGAGGAGCTTGAAAAGCCAGCTGTAGGCCTCGGAGGTCGAGGCGCAGAGAAAAAAATCATCGGTCCGGGGTACGCGGGCATGCGCAGGCCCGAGCCGCCGGCCATACCGTGCGGCAAGAGCTTCCCTCGCCCGTGCACGTCCGCGAGGATCGGGGTGGTAGCCGAGGTTCGCCTCGTCGAGAAAGAGTCCGAGCGGCCACAGCTCTTCGGAATCGATGGGATCGAGGCCGACCCGCGTGGGATTGCTCTCGGAAAGATCGAGGATGCTCCGTCCCGAGGCCGTAAGTTCGGCGCGGAGACGAGAGAGCGCATTTGAATGCGCTGGCCAGGCGAGGCGCCGAGAAAAAAAAGAGCTCACCCCCCGACTATACGGGCCGGCGGCCTCCTCTCTCAAGGGGACTATGCCGCTGACACTGGAATGGCTCCCTGCTATGCTCGAAGCTATGCGTCGAAGCACCAAAAGCCGTCCGACAATACCTCTCGTACGGCTCCTCGAAGCGCAGAACCAAACATTCAAACACGATCATCGTTTTGCTCAGCTTGTCTCGATGCTGTGCTCCTCTCCCCGACTTCGATCGCTCATGCTGAATCGTACAGCCTACGCCCTCATAAACCAGCCGAGGCTCGAGACGCAAAATCTCGCCGATTATTTGACCACTTACCGTCTTCCCGCCCGACCTCCCTTCTTCGAGCTCTTTTTGTCGATGAAGTGGGAAGAGCGTGCGCGATGCGCGGCTCGCAAAAGGGGACGCGAAGAACGTATCGCCGCCGTCGCCGCGCTCTTCCCTCAAGGGGTCAGGGCTCTCATCTCATATCTCGCCGAGGTCGAAAGACTCAGCAGGCCCTCCGCGCCGTACTGGAATAAAGAACTGCGGCCCTCGACCTTGAAACGTGCGCGCGAGATGGCGGGCTTCGACATGGACGAATGGCTTTCGTTCTTCGATGAGTACATCGAGCGCCTTCGTTCCGCCTATCGCAGGATCGCGCTGCTCGACACCGAGGTGCTCCTCGCCTGCATGGTGCTGGAATGCGCGCCGGATCCAAGGACCGGCCGACTGCCGTCGAGAACGGCCCTATCCATGCAGTTCAAGCGTCTTTCGAAGCTCTGCCACCCCGACCGGGGCGGCGATCCCCGGCGTTTTCATCTTTTGACCCGGGCCAGGGACCGGCTCCTCGGCAGCGGTATCACGAGTCCGCGCTGAGCGGCGCGTCGCCGACGCGCGTCGCCGATACGCATTGGCGACGAGCAGATCGCGCACACAGAATCACTCTCCGAGGGGCAGGGGGTTGTAGCTCACGCCCTCGTCGAAGACATCGACACCCTCGCGACGCTTGAAGAAGGCTACGATTTTATACGTGACCGGGGTGAAGGCTGCCTCGATCGAGCACTTGAAGAGGTAGTTCGAAAGAATCATCGCGATGATGTCGCCGTTCGAATAGGTTCCGGCGAAGGCGACGAGCACGAAAATGAGCGTGTCCGCCATCTCGCCGACGAATGTCGAGCCCAGTGTCCTGGTCCAGAGCCAGCGGCCCTTGGTCAAAACCTTCATGCGCGACAGGAGGGCCGAGTTCGACCACTCCCCGGCGAAATATCCGAGCACGCTCGCCAAGGCGATGCGCGGCATCGGGGACAGGATGGAATTGTACGCGTCCTGGAGATTCCAACTCCGATCGGCGGGCAGTATGCCGATGATCCAGATGTTGAGCGACATCACCACGAGTGACGCGAGTCCGGTCCAAATGACCTTCCGTGAAGCGCGGTAGCCGTAGACCTCGGTCAGGATATCTCCGAAGATGTACGAAAGCGGGAAAAGCAGGGTCCCGCCGTCGAAGACAAAGGGCCCCAGGCGGACCATCTTGACGGCGAGAATGTTCGACAGGACGAGGACTCCGACGAAAAGTCCCGAAAGAACGGGCAGAAGTCGCGTGTTTTCACGGTTCATACAACAGACAGCTCCTTGACACTGTTTCCCAGCGCACTCGACGCGGACTGGAGGCTCTCGGCCCCGCGTTCCGCGTAGTCGGCGAGCTGGTCGGGCCCGATCGGCCCCACGGCGAAATACCGGGAATCGGGTGCGGCAAAATAAAAGCCGCAGATCGAGGCCTCGGGCCGCATCATGTAGCTCTCGGTGAGGCTCACGCCGATCCGCGAGCCGGCCTCGAGTAAATCTAATATCACGGTCTTGCTCCGGTGGTCCGGGCAGGCCGGGTAACCCGGAGCGGGCCGTATTCCGATAAACTTTCCCGAAAGACATTCGAGCGGCGAGAGATCTTCGTCCGGGGCATAGGCCCAGACGCGCCTGCGAACCTCGGCGTGGAGCCACTCCGAGGCAGCTTCGGCGATCTGAACGCCGAGGGTCTTGAGGATGAGGGAGCCGTATTCGTCTCCTGCCTCGACACGCCTGCGCGCCTCCTCCTCGAAGGCCGTCCCCGAACTCAGCGCGAAGATCCCCAGCCAATCGCCTTCCTGCGCGACATAGTCCGCGAGGCAGAGAAAACGCTCTCCGTCCTGTGCACTCCGCTGCTGCCTCAGGAAACGCAAAAGCGCGCACTCGGAACTCCGGGATTCGTCATGATAGACGACGACGTCGTCGCCGCGACGAGCGACGGGCAGGACGGCGCAGAGGGCCCGGGCCCGATAGCCCGAGGCGGCCAGAGCATCGAGGGCGGCCCGGGCTTCGGACCGAAGATTCCGTGCCTCGGCGCTCTCCGCATCGAGTTTCCACACGCGGGCGTAGTCCGACCAATCGAAATAGGGAGAAAGATCGCTCAACGCGGGCGATAGGTCCACAAGGCCCTTCATCCGAGGGGCGGGGGCAGGCTTCCGTGCCGTTCCCGCACAGGATGCGCGAGAACGCGCCTCGGCGATCGGCACAAGATGCGTGCGGGATGATCGCTCGAGATGAGCCTGGCGCAAGGCTTCGTGCGAGGCGGCGAGCTGTGCCTCATACTCCGATCGATTTTTAGGGTCGAGGAGCCTGGCGAGGACGGGCGCGGCCTGCGAGGCGTCGCGCACGTTTTCGACCGGCCCCGAGTACCGTGTCGCGATCTTGAGCGCCGTGTGGGTCGGACTCGTCGTCGCGCCTCCGACGATGAGGGGAATGCGCATGCCGCGTTTCTCCATGCCCGCCGCTACCTTCTCCATCTCGGCGAGCGAGGGCATGATGAGGCCTGACAAGCCGATGGCGTCAGCCCTCTCGCGTTCCGCCGTATCGAGTATTGCATCCCCCTCGACCATGACGCCGAGGTCGATGACCTCGTAGCCGTTGCAGCGAAGGACGACCGACACGATGTTCTTGCCGATGTCGTGGACATCGCCCTTGACGGTCGCGAGGACGACGCGGCCCCGCGAGGCGGTCGATCCTCCCTCGGCCTCAAGGTAGGGCGTCAGGGCAGTGACCGCCTCCCGCATGACGCGGGCGCTTTTGACGACCTGCGGGAGGAACATCTTGCCCTCGCCGAAGAGTTGGCCGACCCTGTCCATCCCGCGCATGAGGGGACCGGATATCACGGCGTAGGCTCCGCCTAAGGCCTTCCGGGCCTCTTCCGCGTCCGATGCAATGCGCGACGCGTCCCCGGCCACGAGGGCATCGACTATCCGTTCCTCGAGGGATTTCTCGGTCTTTTCACGGCCAAGGCGCGGCGCAGCCTGCGGCGCCTCGTCTGTGACACGGGAGGCGACAGCCACAAGCCGCTCCGTCGCCTCGCCCGAGCGATCGAACAAGAGGTCCTCGATGGCAGTCCGCAGTTCGGCGTCGATGCTCTCGTACACGGTGACCGCCTGGGGATTCACGATTCCGAGATCCATGCCTGCCGCGATGGCGTGGTGGAGGAAGACCGAATGGATCGCCGCGCGCAAGCCCTCGTTGCCGCGGAAGGCGAAGGAGACATTGCTCACGCCGCCGGAAATAAGGACGCCCGGCAGGGCCGCCTTGAGACGTTTGAGCGATTCGAAGAAGTCGAGGGCGTATGAGCGGTGCTCCGCTATGCCGGTGCCGATCGCGAAAATGTTCGGATCTAGGATGATATCCCGATCCTCGAAGATGCCCCGTTCGACCAGGAGGCGGTAGGCGCGCTCGAGGACCGAAACGCGGCGCTCGAGGGTCGCGGCCTGCCCCTCCTCGTCGAAGGCCATAACGACGACGGCCGCCCCGAGATCGGCTATCGCGCGCGCCTTTTCAAGGAAGGGTCCCTCCCCTTCCTTGAGACTGATCGAGTTGACCACTGCCCTGCCCTGGATACGCTTGAGCGCTGCGATCACCGTGGGAAAGTCGGAGGAATCGACCATGAACGGAACGCGGGCGATATCAGGCTCGACGGCTGCGCGGGCGAGAAACTCGTCGATGGCGGCCTTCGAATCGACAAGGGGATCGTCCATGCAGATGTCGATCATCTGCGCGCCGGCTGCGATCTGATCCCGCGCCACGGCGAGGGATTCGTCCCACTTCGCCTCGCGGACCAAGCGCGCGAATTTCTTCGAGCCCGCCACATTCGTGCGCTCACCGACATTGACAAAACCGCTCTTCGCCCCAACTTCGAGAAGCTCGAGACCCGAAAAGAAGGACGAGGCTCTGCGGGCAGGAAGGGGTCGGGGCGCCATGCCGCGGAGAGCTTCGGCGAGAGCTGCGATATGCGAAGGCCGCGTGCCGCAGCAGCCGCCGGCGACGTTGAGGCTCCCCTGCCGGGCGAAGGCCGCGATAGCCGCGGCGAAGCTCTCGGGCCTCTCGTCGTAGCCGCCCTCGGCGTTGGGAAGTCCCGCGTTCGGATGCACCGACACGCGGAACGGCGAGCGTCTGGCGATCTCGTCCAGAAAGGGAAGCAAGGCCTCAGCGCCGAAGGCGCAGTTGAGCCCCAGGGCGAAAGGTCGCGCGTGGAGCATCGAGGCCATGAAGGCCGCCGGGGTCTGTCCCGTGAGCGACCTCCCCGAGCGGTCGACGATCGTTCCCGAGATGATGACCGGCATGAGTTCGCCGCGCTCGTCGAAAATCGACCTCAGTGCATATATCGCGGCCTTGGCGTTGAGGGCGTCGAAGATCGTCTCGATCAGAAAAAGGTCCGCTCCGCCATCCACAAGAGCCTGGGCTTGTTCGCGGTACATCGAAACGAGTTCGTCGAAGGTCAAGAATTTTCTATTTTGATTCGATACCGAACGCGAAAGCGTGAGAGACTCGCCGGTAGGGCCGATCACGCCCGCGACAAAGTGAGGTCCTCCCGGCTTATCCGCCTCGTACTCGTCGATCGCCTCTCGGGCGATTCTCGCCGAGGCTCGGGCGATATCCGCAGCCCTGTCGCCGAGGCCGTAGGCTTCCTGAGCCAGGCGTGTCGCTGTAAAGCTGTTTGTTTTTATGATGTCGGCGCCCGCCTCGAGATAGGAGCGGTGGACATCGCGGACGATATTCGGAGAACTCAGGCAGAGCGCGTCCGAGTCGCCCATGAGCTCGACAGGATGATCTTGGAGCGGCCCCGCGCGATAGGATTCCTCGCCGAGACCGCGCTCCTGGAGCATGACACCGACCGAACCGTCGAGTATGAGAATGCGTTCTTCGGCTGCCGCTTCGAGGGCTCGGTAGGCATCGGTCTTCTGCATGGCCGCAGTATAAAGAAAAACGAGGGAACGAGAAAAGCGAGGCGGCGCCCGGTTTTTGTAGACTTCAGGCAGCGCCCGGTTTTTTTTGACTCCGGGCGGCGCCCGGTTTCATGAAGACCGGACGGCGCCCGGTTTCATGAAGACCGGAAGCCGCCCAACAATTGTTTTTTTAACGATGTAAGTCATTCAATGGAATGAGCTCGACATACTATTACCTGTCTGTGTAATGCTATTGTTGTAGACCAGGTCATAATAGGGACCGCTTGAAGAATCTCCGTTGTCACCGAAGGTATTATCAGAAATTACGGTTCCGCTGGCGGCGAGTTCCGCATCAATGCCGCCCGCATGGTTTCCACCGATGGTACAGTGCGTGATACTCGCTCTTGAATTTGTTGAGAATTCAATTGCGTAATTATTATCAACACCAGTAATGCGCGCATACGTAAGGGTATTGTTCACTGCATCGTTACCAAAGCGTATTCCGTCCCAGGATGCAGAGCTGCTTATGCACTCGAACACGACATGACTCGACGAAGTGCCCTGGACTCTGAACGTCCCTCCCTCATCGACCTCGAGGTAGGTTGAGGGGTCGAACTGAAGAGTCACACCCGCGGAAACAGTGAGGAAGGCATTGTCACGTATGATACAAATATCACTGAATCGATAGGGCAATTTGGTGTTATTGAATACGACGCCGTTTTTATAAATACTGCCTTGGAACATAATACGGTTGTTCAGATTGCCGAGGTCGGGGCTGCTGGTATCGCCTTCCGCGGTGAACCAGTTACTGTCATCGAAGTCCGCATTGTCGCAGATATATATAGGATCACCGGAATTATCGTAGATGCGGTTGTTGCGGAAGTTCGTTCCATCTCCGCAATTCACCGCATCGATACCACCTCCTCCGTTGTTGTATATAAGGCAATGATCGATAACTGCTCGTGCGCTATTTACAAACCTGATCGCGTAATAACCGGGAGCGACACCGGTTATCCTACAATACTGCATGATGTTATTGGCATTATCGGAATCGAACAGAACACCGTACCAGCCTAAAGTCTCTGCATTCGTAAAGGTTATTCTTTGACTCGGAGTACCTATTGCTTTCAGCTGAGCGCCGGCCTCTATTGTGAGCATAGTTCCCGGCGCGAAGCTGACCGTGACTCCGGGTTCGATCGTCAGAACGGAGCCGCTTTTTACATACACATTTCCCGAAACGTAGGTATTCGAACTCCATACCGGAATGCCCGTTATATCGCCGGAGACATCTACAGCCGGAGGGTTGACGGATGTGCCGCCCCCTCCAGTCGGATCAGGACAAGCAGTAAACATTAACAAGAGAGCTGCCATGAGCGCTGCGACGAGAATGTTTTTCATTGTTCCTCCACATGAGAACGTAACTGGCGGGGATCCCACGAATATTCTTTTTACAATGTATATATTCAACAAGATTTTTCAACACAATGTATTGTGCAAAAAAGTGAGTCGGGTCATAGGTTATAATTCAAACAAGATAAATACCGGCGTTCGAGCCTGCGATGTGTTCTACATCGAGGGAACGGTAGATGCGATAGGCCGTGCTTATCGAGGGTTCGACCAGTCCCTGTTCGATATTGGATAATGTGTTTCGATGGACACCTGCCAGCTCTGCTATGTCGGTGATCGCAGCATCCATTCCGAGCCTCCGGCGCCTCACCACATCGCCGATCGTCGAGGCGATATACGCCTTGCTTGTTTTGAGGCCCGGGTAATAATTCTTCGGCGGAGTCCCCTCGGAGAAGATTATTTCGAAGCCCCGGTCCGTGACATAGACGCCCTTGCATCCCAGGTGTATCAGTATGCGGCTCGCCGCGACGATCGAGCCGTCGACTGATCCGTGCTCGATATTCGCGATGGTGTTTGGATGCAGTCCGGATATGTACGCCATGTCCATGCGGTTGATGCCATGGAACTTCCTGAGAGACTCTATCCTCGATCCGAACTCTTTGAGTATCTCGCAGTCACTGTGGCGACACAAGCGCAAATTTCAATCCTCCCCGGCCTTGATCTTCTCTATCTCGTCCCGTATGACGGCCGCCTCCTCGAACTCGAGATTCTTTGCATGCTCGAGCATCTGGACCTCTAGGGCCTTTATGAGGGCGCGCTTCTGCTCGGGGACGAGTAGATTATGTGATTTTTTCAGAACTTCGATTTCGGTCGAGGCGGCCTGCGTCTTTTCCTCGCGATGCCGCTCGAGGATGTCCTCTACCGATTTTTTTATGGTCGAGGGCGTTATGCCGTGCTCTTCGTTGTACTTGATCTGGACGGCACGGCGGCGGTTCGTCTCCTCGATGGCGAGTCGCATGGCTTCGCTCGTACGGTCGGCGTACATCACCACCGTGCCCGCGGCGTTCCGCGCCGCGCGTCCGATTATCTGGATGAGGCTTGTCGCCGAGCGCAGAAACCCGATCTTGTCGGCGTCGAGGATGGCTATGAACGAAACCTCGGGCAGATCGATGCCCTCGCGCAGAAGATTGATACCGACGAGGATGTCGTACTCGCCGAGGCGGAGCTGCTTGAGGATCTCGACGCGCTCGATCGTCTCGACTTCCGAGTGAATGTAGCGCACCTTGAAGCCGAGACCGGTGAGGTACTCGGTAAGCTCCTCGGCCATGCGCTTGGTGAGGGTGAGTATGAGGCAGCGCTCTCCGGCGGAGATACGCTTGCGCGCCTCCGCGTAGATGTCCTCCATCTGCCCTTCCGAGGGCCGTACTTCGATGATCGGATCGACAAGTCCGGTCGGCCGTATGAGCTGCTCCACGACCTGTTGAGACTTGGAGAGTTCCTCCTCGGCCGGGGTCGCGGACAGGCAGATTATCCTGTCCATCATGCCCAGGAACTCTTCGTACTTCAAAGGACGGTTGTCGCGCGCGCTGGGAAGCCTGAATCCGTAATCGACGAGGGTAGTCTTGCGCGACCTGTCGCCGGCGTACATGGCTCCGATCTGCGGCAGTGTCACATGGGATTCGTCAATGAAGGTGAGGAAGTTTTTCGGGAAATAGTCGATGAGGACACCGGGTCGCTCGCCGGGGGATCGGCCCGCCAACGGGGCCGAGTAGTTCTCGATGCCCGGGCAGTAGCCCATCTCCTCGAGCATCTCGAGGTCGTACTCGGTTCTGGTCTTGAGCCTTTGCGCCTCGAGGAGCTTGTTCGCCTTCATAAGCTCATCGTAACGCGCATCGAGCTCGGCCCTGATGGAAGCGACCGCGTTGCGAACCCGATCCTCGGGCATGACGAAGTGCTTCGCCGGGTATACGACGGCCTCGTCGAGCTCGGGCCCGGTCATGCCCGAAACGGTGTCGAATTTCCGTATGCGGACGACCGTGTCGTAGTCGAGCTCGATCCTATATGCCTCCTGGAGGTAGGATGGATATATTTCGATAACATCGCCCCGGATTCGGAAGCGCCCGCGTTCGAGCACCGCGTCGTTGCGCTCGTACTGGAGCGTAACGAGGCGGCGCTTCACCTCGTCGAGGTCGACCGTCGAGCCTCGGTCGATGTAGAGCCGCATCTCCTTGTACAGATCGGGCGAACCGAGGCCGTAGATGCAGGACACGGTCGCGACGATGATCACGTCCCGCCTCTCCATGAGCGAGGCGGTAGCGGCGAGCCGCATGCGGTCGATTTCCTGATTGATGTCCGAGTCTTTTTCGATATAGAGGTCTTTCGAGGGGACGTAGGCCTCGGGCTGGTAGTAATCGTAATACGAGACGAAGTACTCGACGGCGTTGTCCGGGAAGAAGGTCTTGAGCTCGCGGTAGAGCTGCGCCGAGAGGGTCTTGTTATGCGAAATGACGAGGGCGGGAAGCTGGACCGCCTCGATGACCTTGGCCATGGTGTAGGTCTTGCCCGAGCCGGTCACGCCCCTGAGAGTCTGCCATTTCAAGCCGCGCTCGACGCCCTCGGCGAGGGAGGCGATGGCCTTCGCCTGGTCCCCCGCGGGGCTGAAGGGAGAGACGACCTTGAACGGACGCATTTTTCTATTTTAACCTATACAGATGTTATGGTAAAGCCGTCCGGACTAAACCGATTCAATCCCCCACACCCGCCTTTGCGCGGTCGATCAGCTTGACCTGCGTTGTCATTTTTTTATCACCACGATAGTAGACGACCTCGACCGTGTCGTCGGGCTTCGTGTTCTCGAGCGCGACATAGAGCTTCGCCACCGAGTCGGTCTTGACGCCGTTAATCGAGACGATGATGTCGCCTCCGACGAAGAAGGTGGTGCGACTGTGCCTGACTTGGAGATTCCCGCCTTTTATTCCAGCCCGGTCCGCGTTGCCGGCCTTTTTGGTCTGAGAAACAAGAAGTCCCTCGTCGACCGGGGCGGGGATGCCCTTCGCCTTCATGTATTCAACCAGATCGGAGAAAAGCGGCACGACAGAGAATTCGATCCATCCCCGCGAGACTCTTCCGTCCCTGATAAGCTCGGGCACAACGCGCTTGGCCGTCGCGACAGGCACCGCGAAGCCGATACCGACCGAACCGCCGGACGGGGTGTAGATCATGGTATTGACGCCGATGAGCTCGCCCCTTGCATTGAGGAGGGGCCCACCAGAATTGCCGGGGTTGATCGACGCGTCGGTCTGGATCATGTTCTGTATGACGACCGTCGTGGTGCCTCGGGCTGTCTGCTCCGACTGGGAGACAGGACGTCCTATGCCGGACACGATACCCTCGGTGAGGGTTCGCTCGAGACCGAAGGGGTTTCCGATGGCGAGCACCTTCTGCCCGACGCGGAGGCGGGTCGAATCGCCGAATGGAATCACGGTGAGTTTCTGACCCTTGGGCGGATCGAATTTGATGACCGCGAGGTCGTTCTCGGAATCGGTCCCGACGACCTTCGCTTCGTAGCGGCTTCCGTCCGCAAGTCCTACATATACTTTATACGCATCCTTCACGACATGCTTGTTGGTGAGAACGTAGCCGCGCTCGTCGATGATCGAACCCGAGCCTGAATCGCCTTCCTGAGGTATCGCCTCGGAGAACCAGTTGTAGTACAGCTGTTCCGTGGTGATGTTGACGACAGCCTCGTTGTACCGCTCGTACACTTCTATGTTCTCGCGCTCGCCCGCCGAGAACTCGGCCGTCACCTTCGAATCCGCGAGGGAAGGGGTGATCGGGAGCTTGGAGCTTTCGACTGTCTCGGCAAGGGAGGTACGTTCCGTGTCGCCTGCAGTGAGCGCTCCGAGTGTGTCGGCAACCTTGGCCCGTTCTCCGGGCAATATCACAAGTCCGAACACGAAGGCGAGTGCGAGCGCCCCGAGGGCACCGGCCGCAATAGCGGCGACAAGATGCGAACGGCTGTATAATTTCATGTTTCTTCCTCTTATGTTCTAATAAATATAAAAGAATTAAGGGTCGAGGTAAACACTCATCAACGGCGATGACGTGCAGGCAGGGCCCAGGCTATGATGTGCGCATGGCGGGGCAGATCAGCCACATACTCGCGGGCGAGGACGCGCTCGAAAGCGTAGCTCGTAAAAAAAGAGACTCAAAGGGACTGGATCTCGTGGGCGGATCGGCCTCGTATTTCAGACTCGGATGCCAGGGACCCGATATTTTTTTTCACAACCAAAGGACCATGCCCTCGGGCCTGCACTACGGATCGCTCGCCCACCGACGCGGCTACGGTTCCATCGTCGCCGCTTTCGCCGGGGCCCTGTCTTCGGCTGAACTTCGGAGCGACAACCCCTGCGGCGCCTACCTCCTGGGCTTGGCGACGCACGCGGCGATAGACCGCACCACGCATCCTTTCATCGTGTACTTTTCGGGCTGGGCCGAGCCCGGGAAAGCTGAATCCTCCGCACGACGAGGCTGCCATCCCTTTCTCGAACGAATTCTCGATATGATTCTGCTCAAGAGAACCCGGGGCCGCCGTGCATCGGACTACGACATCGCCGCATCGCTGTGCGATCCCACGGGTCCGGACGCCGAACGAGCGGCCGATCTTCGCATCGCATCGCTATGGTCAGCGGGCCTCAGAGCGGCGTATCCCCAGGCGGCAGGCAAAGACAGTCTGCTCGAAGGTCGCGCCATGAACGCCATCCAGGACGCGCGCTTTTTTTATACGATTACAAATCCTTATGAAAGGGCCGCGCGCGCGCTCAGATCGACGTACACCGACGAGGATCCGGGAAGGCGGCGTATCGCCCTCCTCTACCCTTCCTCTATTCCGGAAGAACTTGATCCCGCGAACGAGAAACACGAAATGTGGGAGGATCCCTCGGGCGAGGGCTCGGCATCAACCTCCTCGTATTTCGATCTTATCGAGAAAGGTAGGATCGAGACCGAGCGCGCGATCGAAGCCGTGCTTGACTTTTTTACCACGGGGAATCCCGCCCCCATCGAAACGGCTGTAGGAAACGGTTGTCTCTCTATCTGCACTCGCACGGGCGAGGCTGTCAGACCGCGTCTTTCGCGTCCCTTGCCTCTGCCCGAACTCATGGATGAAGAACGTCGCCGCAGAATCGAAGAGGCTCGGACGAGCTGACAATTGACCTAGACTTCGGTGCGCTGTACGATGCGGCGCATGGGCATGAAGGACAGGGTCGACAAGGCGTATCGCGCATCTCGCGGACCTTCCGGTGAGGGATCGAACAGGCATCGTGAAGACGACAAGCCCCATCCCATCCGACCGCCCGAGGAGGAATTCCCGCCCGATCCCGAGCCGCAGCGCGGCCGGAAGGCCTCCGTCAACGCGGCCCGGAGCGGCAAGGATTCGTCCCGGGGCCGAAGCGGCCCCGTTCCGGTACAGGAAAGCCATAAGACCCTCGCACTGGGCGAGGCCCTGGCCGCGGCCGGCGACGAGGCGGCAGCCCTGCTGAAGACCGGAGAGGAACCGGGCATCGCCAAGGCCGCGAAATTCCTCCTTCTTTTAGGCACGGATCACGCGTCGAAGGTCCTTTCCCACCTGAGCCCCGAGGAGATCGAGGCAGTCTCGAAAGAAATTCTCAAGATCGACACGATCGACGCCAAAGAAGCCAACGAGGTGCTGGCCGAATTCGGCTGGCTCGTCCGCACAAAGGGCTGGGCCGTCGAGGGCGGCCCCGAGATCGCCGAGAAAATGCTCACCGCGGCATTCGGGGAGGAACGGGCCAAGGCCCTCATACGCAAGGCCGCCCCCGAGAGCCTCAAGCCCTTCAAGTTCCTCGAGGACTACGACGACCGTGAACTTTTTATGATTTTGAAGAACGAATCGACGCAGGTGCTCTCGGTCATCATCCCCTATCTCGACCCAAAAAAGGCCTCGGCCCTGCTCAAGCGCCTGCCAGCCGAGGATCGCGTCGACCTGGTCAAGCGCATCGCGAAACTCGAAAAGCTGAATCCCGATGTCATACGCGGCGTCGAGGAGGGGGTAAAGGAACGCATCCGGAAAATCGGGACTGTGCGGACCGAGGAGATCGACGGCAAGGCCGCGCTCGCGGGCATTCTCCGCCACGTCGACACCGGCGTCGAGGAACAGGTGCTTGAAGCCCTGGAAGAGGAGAACCCCGAGCTCTCACAGCATGTCCGCGAGCGGCTTTTCACCCTCGAGGACATACTCCGCGTTCCCGACCGCGCCATGCAGGCCGCTCTCCGCGATTTCCAGGACCGCGACATAGCACTGGCGATGAAGGGCCGCGACGAGCGATTCAAAGAGAAGCTTTTGCGCAACGTGTCGGCCAACCGGCGCGCGATGATCCTCGACGAGTACTCGATCCTCGGGCCCGTGCGGCGCGAGGACGCGGAGGCGGCGGCCCGCGAGCTCGTGGACTACTTCAAGCGCGCATGGGAGGACGGGGACATCGCGCTCGAGGGCGAGGACGATCTCGTCACCTGAGAGTTACCAAGCCGCCTTACGAGTTTCAGTCGATGTCTTCCTCGGCGCGAGCGAGTAAAAAGAGGTAATCGGAAAGACGGTTGAGCCAGCGTCGCATCGTGTCGCTCACTGCGTGCACGTCCGCCATCGATACGACGCGCCGCTCGAGCCTGCGGGCCGCTGTCCGTGCGAGATGGATGCGCGCCGAGGATTCGTTTTTACCCGGAAGAATGAAACCCTCGGGCACATATCGCGGCTCGAGACTCTCGATCGCGCGATCGAGTTCACCGAGATCCTCGGATCGCAGCGCCCCGCCGAAAGCTCGTCCCGCCGAGGAAAGCTCTCCTCCGACTCGGAAAAGAATCTCCTGGAGCGACCTGAGGCTGGTTGCTGTTTCACTGCGGCCCGCAGCGCAGGCCGCGAATCCCAGAAGGCACGACAGCTCGTCGACCGCGCCGAGGACCTCGACGCGGATATCGTTCTTCGAGACGCGCTCGCCCGAAAAGAGAGACGTCGAACCGTCGTCGCCGGTTTTCGTCACAATGCCCATGGTCCTACTATACCACGGCTTGACCTTGTGACCTTCGAAGAAGCATCTTCTCTCCATGCCGGAATATCACAGCGCCTTCGAAACCGTATCTGAACATGAGTTGCCCGAGTACCGGGCCCGGGGCATCCTGCTCAGGCACCGCGTGACAGGCTGCGAGATCTACCATCTCAAAGCCGACGATCCCGAAAACGTCTTCGCCTTCGCCTTCCGCACGCGGCCCCGCGATGCGACGGGGGTCGCCCACATCGTCGAGCACTCGGTGCTCTGCGGTTCGGAGCGTTTCCCGGTCAAGGACAGCTTTCTTCTCATGGCGCGGCGCAGTCTCGCCACCTTCATGAACGCGTACACCTATCCCGATAAAACCGTGTACCCGGCGGCCAGCACGGT
The DNA here is from genome assembly GCA_964644505.1 of uncultured Treponemataceae bacterium. Lineage (GTDB taxonomy): Bacteria > Spirochaetota > Spirochaetia > Treponematales > Rectinemataceae > CAZXXZ01. The sequence goes on from CAZXXZ010000024.1 coordinate 29,011, forward strand.
CGAGGCCGACTACTTCAATCTCATGGACGTCTACGGCGACGCGGTTTTCTTCCCCCGCCTGAGCGAAGAGACGTTTTTGCAGGAGGCGCACCACTTCGAAATCGACGACGAGAACCGTCTCGACATAGGAGGGGTCGTGTATAACGAGATGCGCGGCGACTATTCCTCGGCGGAGTCGATCGCCGCGACCGTTTCCTACACGAGTCTCTTTTCGCCGGGCCATCCCTATTCCTTCGATTCGGGCGGCGATCCCGAGGTCATACCCTCGCTGAGCTACGAATCGTTCAAGGAGTTTTGGGCAGGGCATTACCACCCTTCGAACTGCCGCATTTTCCTCTACGGTTCCATCGACACGCGGAAACAACTCGACTTTCTCGAATCTCGCTTCCTCTCCCGCTTTCAACGAATCGAGGTCGACAGCGAAATTCCCCTCGAGCCGCTCGGCGGTACGCCCAAACGGATCGAAGCTGCCTACCCCCTCGCCGAGGGCTCCGACTCGAGCACCTCGATCATCATCAACTGGCTCACCGTCCCCGTGGAGAACGGCGAAGAGGCGCTCGCCATGGAGGTTCTCTCCGAACTCCTCCTGGGGCACGACGGCTCGGCCCTCTCCAAAGCCCTCCGCGAGTCGGGGCTCGGCGAGGACCTCTCGCCGCACTGCGGACTCGACACGGGTTTTCGGCAGATCATTTTCACGGCGGGTCTGCGCGGCACCGAGCGCGGCAGGGAATCCGACATAGAAAAACTCGCCTTCGAAACCATCACGAAACAGGTCGAGATGGGATTTCCGAAGGATCGACTCGAGGCCGCCCTTCACTCGATCGCGTTTTCGAACCGCGAGATAAAACGCGGTTCCGGAGCCTACGGCATGCGACTTTTCAATCGGGCGGCCCGCGGCTGGCTTCACGGCGCGGGGCCCGAGGCTACGCTCTCCTTCGAACGCCCACTGGCATCCTTGAAGGCACGGCTCGAGAAGAATCCGCGCTATCTCGAGGAACTCGCCGCCCGCGTGCTCGTCGACAACAAGCACCGCAGCACCGTGACCGTCTACCCGGATCCGGGCCTTCTCGAGCGCAGGCGCGCGGAACGCGAGGACAAGCTCGCACAACTCGCCTCTTCCATGAGCGCCGAAGAACGAGATGCGATACGAAAAAAGGCTGCCGCCCTCGCCGAGGCGCAAGCGAGACCGAACGAGCCCGAGGCAATGGAAAAACTGCCGCGGCTCTTCCGGCGCGACATACCCAGGGACATCGAAACGATCCGCCGGGACAAGGCGGCGATCGGCGGGGTCGACGTGAGCCTTCATCCGGTGTTCACGAACGGCATCGTGTACCTCGATCTCGCCTTCCCCCTGGACCGGGTTCCGATCTCCCGTATGGTATGGCTCCCCCTGCTTGCGCGCTTCGTCACCGGGGCCGGCGTACCGGGGATCGGGTACGATGAAATGGCCGCCCGCCTGGCTGGCTGCGCAGGCGGCTTCAGCGCGGCCCTCGAATCGGGCACGCCGATCGACAGTGGCGTAGGCCGTCCTCGTTCCTACGCGGTCTTCAGACTCAAAGCCCTCGAGGAGCGCTTCGCCGAGGCGCTCGAACTCGTGCTGCGCCTCCTCGCCCATGCGGACTTCGGCGACGAACGAAGAGTGGCGGACATTTTCGCCGAACTGCGGAACGACATCCTGTCCGCCCTCGTGCCCTCGGGCAACGCCTTCGCCCTCGGACGGGCGTACGCGAGTCTGAGCGAGGCCCTGGCCATCGAGGACATGTGGCGGGGCATGGCTCAGCTCGACTTCATCCTCCGACTCTCCGAGGAAAGAAAAAGCGAGGATGGAGGAGGAAAAGCTGCGGGCGATCTCGTCGGGCATCTCGAGCCGCTCTCGAGATCGGTTTTCTCGCGCGAGGGACTGCGCATCAGCCTCACCGCCTCGGACCGTGATATCGGTCAGGCTCTACGCAGGCTCGAATCCTCGATCGACGCGTTACCCGAACGAGCTTCACCATGTTCGGACTTCGGTCGGGGTCCCGAAAGGGCCCCGGGCCCCGAGGCCTACTCGATTTCGTCGCAGGTCGGTTTCGCAGCCGCGGCCCTCAGATCCTCGCGTCTCACCGAAAAAGGATACAGCCACGAAACGCTGCTTGCGCACCTTATGACCACCGGCATACTCTGGGAGGAGATTCGAGTCCGCAGAGGAGCCTACGGAGCTTTCGCCGCCTCGGACGGCCTCGAGGCAGTCTTCGGCTTCTCCTCATACCGCGACCCCAGGCCGGTCGACTCCCTCGTCTTCTTCCAGGACGCGCTCAGGACAACGGCGGAACAGCTCAAGAAACCCGGGGCCGACGAAATCGTCGAAGAAGCGGCGGTCGGAGCCCTGGGCCGCGATCTCAGGCCCCTCATGCCCGAGGAGCGCGGCTATATAGATTTCAAACGCGAGCTCTACGGCATCGACGACCGCATCAGGCAGGCGAAGCGTGATGCCCTGCTTTCGGCCACCTCGGAAGAAATCGCAGAAGCGGCTGAACGCCTCGCCGAGGCATCTCGGGATGCGTCGATCGTCTTGATTTCCGGCGCCGAGGATGTAAAATTAATGCGCCGGGCTTTTCCGACAGTACATGTCAGGGAATTACAGATTTGAAGGAGGATGGGTCATGGACGAGCGCTGCCTCGGTATCCTACGCCAGCTGATCAGCGATGTCGAAGGTGCGCCGTCTCCCGGTGTCGTTGACAAGGAATTGTACTCGATCTGGTACGAGCACGCTCAGAACGTGGCCCAGGAAGCCTTGGAATACCTCGACGAAATAGACCCCAAACACGAGGCCGCCGACGATCTGCCTCCCGATTTCGAATAGGCAGCCCTGGTGAAGGGCGCCGAACTGGACGCCGCCGTGAGTTCCGAATCATCTCGAGGCGTCGAGAAACTCAACACAAAAGCATCGACTCTCCTGCTCTCATCCCCCGAAGAGGCCCTCATCACCGCGCGTGAGGCGCTCGTGCTCGCCGAAAAGGAAGGCGACCTCCGCGGGAAGGCCGCCGCCCTCCTCAACATCGGACTGTGCGAATACTATCTGACGCGGCTCTCCCCGGCCATCGAGTCCTGCCAGAAAGCCCTCGAGTCGTTCACCGCCCTCGGAGACAAGCTCGGGGTGATGGAATCGCTCAACGCGCTCGGCATGTCCTTTCAGAACATGGGCCGCTACGAGCGGGCCATGGACTACTATACGCGGAGCCTCGAGGAGGCGCGGCGTTCCGGCAACCGTCTGCACGAGGCAGTCACGCTGACCAATATCGGAGAGATCTGTCTCGATCTCGGCGAAGTCAAAGAATCGGTCGACTATTTCCTGCGCGCCTACGAGACGGTACCGGACGACGACGAGCCCACCCTCATCGCCAACGTCCTTCTGGATATCGGCTCGGCCTTCCACCGGATGGAGAACTGGCCTCTCGCCCGCGAGTTCACCGAGAAGGCTATGGATATCGCCCGGACGAACATGAATCTTCACGTCGAGGGGCGATCCTGGCACCTGCTCGGACTCATCTCCATAGCGACGGGACGAGCGGAGCTTGCGGAGGAGCAGTACCTGAAGGCCCTCGCGGTATGCGAGAGAATAAAAAACGAGCGCGAGCGGGCCTCGGTCCTCCTCGACCTCGGAGCGATCTACGTCTCGAAGGGCGAGGTCGATCTGGCGCTCTCGCGGTATCGAGTCGCGCTCGCCAGCGCCGAAGCCACGAGCGCGAAATCCCTCATCAATCTTTCGTACGAGCGCCTGTCCGAGGCCTACGAACTGCTCGGCGACTACAAGCTCGCCCTCGACTACTACAAGCGTTTCGCCCGCTACCAGCACGAGGCCCTGAACGAAGACGCGAGCCGCAAGATCAAGAACATCACCGTCCAGTACGAGGTCGAGAAAAGCAGGCAGGAATCCGAGATTTACCGCCTCAAGAACATCGAGCTCAAAGAGAAGACCGAGGAGCTCGAAAACGCCAACCGCCAAATTCTGGCCATAGCCGAGACGGGCAAGCTCATAACCGCGAGCCTCGATCTGGACACGATAATCACCACGCTCCACGACACCCTCATTCAGCACATCCCCTTCGACATATTCTCGCTCGCGCTTTACGACGAATCCGAGCCCGCCCTCGACTACCGCGGCTACATCGAGCGGGGAAAGCGTAGACAGCGCGCGCGAATGTCCCTCGATCCCAAGCGGAGTTTCGCCGCTATCTGCCTGCGGGAGAAAAAACCGATATTCATTTCCGATGTCGCGGCCGAGTACCCGCGCATAATCGAGGGAGCCCCGCTTCCCAGCGTCGAGGGCGCGGGTTCCGCCATGTTCCTTCCGCTCATCATCGACGACCGGGCCATCGGCATCATATCGCTGCAGGGCGAAAAAAGAGGATCGCTGACTTCGCGCCATTTGAAGCTGGCCGAGGCTATCGCCCCCTACGTGGCGATCGCCGTGGAAAACAGTCTCATCCACGACCGCCTTGAAGAATTCAACCGTGCGATCACCGGCGAGAAAGAGGAACTCGAGCGGGCCGCCGTCACCATCACGCACCTCGCGAACCACGACCCTCTCACGGGTCTGCCCAACCGACGGCTACTTTTCGAACTCATACAAAAGACCTTCGATATCGCAGCCCGAAACGGAGCCCGCGTCGGTCTTATCTATCTCGATCTCGACGACTTCAAACCCATCAACGACAGACTGGGCCACCTCGCCGGCGACCGCGCCCTTGTCGCCGTCGCCGACAGGCTCAAGTCCCTTCTCCGCGCGGCTGATACCATAGCCCGCGTGGGCGGCGACGAGTTCATCGCGGTGCTGTCGAATGTCGGCGACCGCGAGGACATCGCCAGGGCCGCGCAGAAAATACTCGACGAATGCAATAAACCCTTCACTATCAACAATGTCGAATGCCGCGTCGGGGCTTCGATGGGAATCGCGGTCTTCCCCGAGGACGGCGAAACCCTCGAGGCGGTCGTCAGCGCGGCGGACTCGGCAATGTACCGCGTCAAACGCGGCTCGAAGAACAGCTTCGCGTTCGCATCGGACAAAGAAACGAGCGACTAGGTTTTGGTACGCACGATCCCTTCGTTGACATGCCGCCTGAGACCGGGCTACTCTGATTTACATGAGAACCATGCGCACCCTCTTCTTCTGTGTAGCGTTATTGAGCGCAGCTTCCTTCGTCGCCGCCGACGAAGGCCGCGTCGAGCGTTTTTCGCTCGACAATGGTCTTGAACTCGTTATCCTTCCCGATTCATCATCAGAGACCGCCTATATCGAACTTGTCTTCAAAGGCGGGGCCGAAAAGCTTTCCGCAAGCGATGCGGGCGCCTTCGATCTCATCCAGCGACTTGTCATCGCCGAATTGTCGAAATCCAAATCGGCCTCTGCCGTCTCGTCATCATGGAAAGGTTATGCGAAAGCCGAATGCATCGGCTTTTCCTCGGCCATTGTCCCGGCCCGAATGGAGCAAGAGCTTTCCGCGCTTGCCTCGGTTCTTCTCTCGCCGCGTTTCGATGCGGCGACGCTCGAATCCTGCAGATCCTCCGCCCTCGCCGCTCTGGCTGCCGCCGAAGCCGATCCAAACACCGTCTACGAAGCCGCCGTAACACGACGGCTCTTTTCGAAGTACCCTTGGCGGCGCTTTCCCATGGGCTGCGAAAAAACCCTGCGCGACGCGAGCGTCGAGTCCCTCGATCGTATCAGTGAAGCATATCTCAAGCCGTCCAACGCAGTGCTCGTTATTGCAGCTCCGGTCCAATCTGATTCAATCCGCGCAGTCGTTGATCGCGTCTTCGGCGGCTGGAAGGCGGCGGCATCCGCACCGAGCCCCTCACTACCGGCTCATCCGCGCCCCGGCGTCGCGCGTCCGACCTGGCTCGTCTATCCCGATCCTTCCATGCCGTCCGGATCGATCAGCGTCGAGCTTCGTTACCGCGGCCCCGACGCCGCCGTCTCAACTGCATCGGTCCTCGCTTCGCATGTCTGGGCCGGCCTCGTTTCGATTCCCGAGGGCCGCTTTATGACCTCGCTCGATCGTAACGCGAAGCAATCGGCCGATTCACTACACGTCACTGTCTCGGCAGAGACCCGGCGCGAGGGGGGGACCCTCTCTATCGCCGCTCGTTTCGAGGGAGTGCGCGCGTCCTCGATCGTCGACATCGTACGGGACTTCAAAGAGCAGGTCCGCGGCTTCGAGTTGACCGACATGCGTTCCAAAGCTTCATACTGCTCGCAGGCCGAATACGAAGCGGCAAAAGCCGCTCTAGCCGAGCGTCATCGAGCACGTGTGAACAGCCCCCAGGAGGCCGTTCGCTCACTCGCAGACATGATGTCGATGCTGCCCTTCGACTTCTTCACCGGGTATGTGAACGCGATATCCTCGATAGGATCAAAGGAAATAACAGCCTTCGTCGACACGTATTTTCTCAAAAACCTCGAAGTCATCGCCGTCCGCTGCAACCCCGACGATTACGCGCGCCAGAAATCGTCCTTTTCAAACTCGGGGTTCGAGCTTATAAGCCCCTCCAACGCCTTCTGGAGGCAGTGAGGCCGAACAAGCTTGACAGTAGAGTTACTTTAGGGAACCTCTAAAAACCCGGTTGGTTTTTAAGATTCCCTCGCAATTCCCTTTCGGGAATTGCATTTTCATTAAGGTTGACCTCGAAAAACTGAAGTTTTTCGAGGTCTCCTTTAGTATCTCTTTCTTCGGCACAACGACGTGTTGCGACCTTAAAGGGAGGTTTCATCCTCCTCGACCGAAATGATCGAGGGCATCCCCCTCATGGCCTTCACCGCGCGCTTGACGTCGTCGCGCGATTCGAACTCCATGATGAAGGAGCCGGACATGGTTCCGTCCCCGCGCTCGCCCAGCCTGCCTTCGCGGAGCCTCCCGCCGAACTTGTGCACCGCGTTTTCTATTTCGGAGAAGAGGTCCTGGCTCTTTCGAGAGGTTATGCGAAACCGCGCCGTAAGGATCGAGGCCGAGGACTCCCAGCTCACCTCGATCCTGCGCTCGTCGAAGTCGGCGACCGAGCGTATGGAACGGCAGTCGGCACGGTGCACGATGATGCCGCGGCCGCGCGAAATGTAGCCGACGATCTCGTCCCCGGTGACCGGCTGACAGCAGCCCGCTATGCGGATCATGAGATTCTTCGCCCCGCCCACCGACACTCCCGCGCGGTCGTTACGCACGGCCTCTCCGGGCGGCGAGGAGCGGTACTCGATGCTCGAGCGCGGAAGAACCGCTTCACGCGCTGACTGCTGAGGCGCCGCTGTGCCGTGGCCCGGCGGAAGGGGCGTTGCGGGACTTTGCCGCTGAGCCGTCTGGGCCTGGATGGCCGTCCCCTTGCCGCCGACGACGATATTGCGGTCGATCGCCAGGGCCTGGCCGTCCTGCACGAG
>CAZXXZ010000025.1:0-36048 GCA_964644505.1 uncultured Treponemataceae bacterium
AGAACAGTGTCTTTTTCAAAAGGTACCTCCTAGAAAAAGATACTGTGTAAATGCACATACCATGCCAAAACGTTCTTTTATAAAGAAAATACACTCTGATTGAGGTTCGTGGGGGAAAAGAGCTCTTTTCCTCTATCTCACCCAGTAGTTTAAAAAAGTGAAAGATACTGGTAATGAAAATGTGAGAAAATCATTGAATATGATAGAAGCATTTACATCGTTTAGGACTGATGCAGGGAAGCTCTATGGCGTTTTCCCGGTATTCGATATGGGTCGTCTTACCGCATCGTCAGTGTGATAGTTGAAATATCAAACCAACATGGTGAATAGTGGTTGAAATAAACCACCTGGTGGTTCAAGCCGGCCATGGAGCACACCGCTTCACTCCTCGGTTGTCGTCTCGATACCATGTTTCTTTATCCGATACCGAAGTGTGTTGCGCGTGATACCGAGCAGTCGTGCCGCAGCCGATACGTTGCCCCGGGCCCGCTCCAAGGCAGATATGATAAGCGCACGTTCGGCGTTATCGATTGTGGAGGCATTCACATCGGAACGGAGTGTCCCTGGATCCTTGGCTTCGTTGAGCGACGGGGAATGGCTCGAGAAACGCAGATTCCGGGGCAGGTCGGTGCTCAATATCTCCGTCCCCGAGCAGAGAACGACGGCCCGCTCGACGGCGTTTTTCAGTTCCCGGACATTGCCCGGCCAGAGATACTGGTCCATGAGTTGAGCTGCTTCCGGAGAAAAGGATCGAATGTCCTTTCCGGCCTCGGCCGAAAACTTCCTTAAAAAATACGAAGCGAGCGGCCGTATGTCTTCACGTCGATCGCGCAAGGGAGGCAGATCGATCATGAAGGTGTTTATTCGATAATACAGATCCTCGCGGAACCGACCCTCGGCCACGAGTTTGCGTAGATCGCGATTCGTGGCGCAGATGATGCGGATGCAGACTTTTTTCGTCTTGCCCGAGCCGAGGGGCTCGAAGGTCCGGTTTTCGAGCAGTCTGAGTAGTTTCGGCTGGATGGACGCTGGCAGGTCTCCGATTTCGTCGAAAAAAAGGCTGCCGCCGTCGGCGGATTCGACCTTCCCTTTGAAATCCTGCTCCGCGCCGGTAAAGGCGCCTTTGCGGTAGCCGAAAAGCTCGCTTTCGAGAAGGCTTTCGGGAACTGCCGGACAGTTGACGGAAACGAAGGGCTTGGCATTGAAGTCGCCCCCCGCGTATGCCTGGTGGATGGCCCGGGCGAGAACTTCCTTGCCGGTTCCGCTTTCTCCTATGAGAAGAACCGGAGCCGAGGCCGGCCCCACACGCTCGACGAGGCGGCTTATTTCCGCCATGGCGGGCGACGCATAGACGAGTCCTTCCACCGGCGCGACATTCTCCCGTCGTTCCGGAACGGAATGTCTCGCGCAGCGGGATACGACATCGAGAAGAACTTCCTTCGCAAAGGGCTTCGTTACCACATCGACCGCGCCGAGTTTCATGGCCTCGACAGCCTTTTCCACGGTGCCGTAGGCGGTTATGAGAATAAAGGGGATGGCCACCCCCCGTTCGCGCATCGCTTTTAAAAGACCCATGCCGTCCATGTGATCCATTTTGAAGTCGGATACGACGGCGCAGAAACCGCTATCGGCGTCGAGTTCCCTGAGCGCCTCGAGACCGTCGGACACGCAGACGGCCTTGTACCCCCGCCCCTCGAAGAGAAGCTTGAGCACGGCCTGCATATTGCGCTCGTCCTCGACGATGAGAATACGCATGTGCCTCATAGCTTCAGGCGGCTCCCCCCAGCTTGATCTCGAAACAGGTTCCGCCCCTGCCTGTGTGAACATCGATGCTCCCCCCGTGTTCCTGGACGATTCGATGCACTATCGAAAGACCGAGCCCGGTCCCCTCGCTTTTTGTCGTGAAGAAAGGATGGAATATCTGCGCCCGCACCTCTTCGCTCATGCCCTCGCCCTCGTCCTCGACTTGAATCTTGAATACCCCGTCACGACGCAGGGCCCGGACGCGCACTTCCTGCCCCGGTTTCGATGCCGCGAGGGCGTTCGCGATCAGATTGCAGACCGCCTGCTCCATGAGACTTCGATCGAAGCGCGCCCGTTTTGCGCCCTCGTCCACGTCGATGCAGACGCTCCGGCCCGGGTACTTCTCCATCGGTATGTGCGAGGATGCCCTCGAGAGGAACTCGGCCACATCGACCTCCTGCTCCTTGACGCTCAAAGGCCGGGTGAAATCCAGAAATTTCGAGATGATCGCGCTGAGGGAGTCGACCTCGCTCACGATCATCTCCGCGAGCGGAGCGATATTCGCCTGAGATGTCTTGACCGCGGATTCCCGGGCCTCCTCCGTATACGCTGAGGTGAACTGTGGCTGCATCGAGCCCTCGTCCGAACGGTCGACTGCGGCGTCGCGGATCATCTCGGCCGATACCCGCATCACCGCGAGCGGGTTTCGTATTTGATGAGCGACGCCCGCGACCATCTCGCCGATCGCGGCCATGCGCGACCGTATCTGCAGCTCGCGTTCCAGCTTGCGCAGGTTCGCGGTCATTGTCTCGAATTCGCGTTCGAGATCGGCGAACTCGTCCTCTGTTCTCGGGGAGAATTTGAAACTGAGGTCTCCCGCAGAAAGTTTGCGTATCGCCTCCTGGAAGGCAACGAAGGGTTTTTTGAAACTGTAGCGGTACAGGAAGATCGAGGTCGCCGCGGCGATGAGGAGGGTCGCCGCGATGACGGCGAAGGTCATCGTCAGGGTCTTGCTCAGAGTCGCGGTGAGCGTGTTGTGCGCCGGATTCGTGTCAATGAAATATATCAGCTTGAGCGCGGGATAGTCGGGGAGGAAGGTTGTATTGTAGATGAACGACTTGATCGTTCCGGTCGCTCCGAGATTGGGATCGGCCGATACGCGCCGGCTGTATTCGATGAAGACATTGTCCGCGACCCTGCCGTTGACCAGGATATAGTCTCCGAGCGTGATCAGCATGCTCGCGCCCGAGATGTCCTCGATGCGGCCTATAAAGGAATGGCTCAAGCTGTAGGCCGCGCAGAGCACGGCGCGGCGCTTGCCGCCCACCATGATCTCGTTGATGCTCCACAGTTGGATCCGGTTGCCCATGGACTTCATCTCGAGCTTCGTTCCGCCCGTCGACGTCGTCGTGAAGCTCTTGCCCTCTTCGAGAATGTCGGTGGGATTCCCCTTGAGCAGGAGGTCGCAGATCGAGGGGGCCCCGGGCTGGACAATCTCGGTGCGTACGATCTCGTTCCCTTCGTTGTCGACGATCATGAGCGCGTCCAGTTTGAGGGAGCTGAGGAAGAACGAAAGTTCGTATTTCAGTGTGCCGATCTCGTTTCGTGATAAAAGATTCACAAGGTTTCCCTGCCCGGCGACAAGGCCGGCCTTGAGGCTCATTTCTTTCTTCGTATCGGACATGAAATTGTCGATGAGGCTCTTCGTCTTGACGGCCTGATCGGCGAGCGAGGCCCGCATCGCCTCGTTGGTGAGATAGCGCAGGGCGATGATAGACAGGGCCCCCTGCAAAAGGACGATGAGCATGAAGGAAAGGGCGACCTTCGTCGATATTTTTCGAAGGCTCGGAATGCGCATACCGGTCCTCTGCGCCGCGGGGCGGGGAAGGCTTCAATCCCTCATGACAGGAGGGCAGGCGACCATCCACGAATAGTCTCCTCGCGTCGTCCTGTGATCCTACCCTGCGGCCTCTCGAGAGGCAAGAAGGTAGTCGCGACGACGCATGCGCGGATATGATCGCCCGAGGGGGGCGCGTAGATGGACGAGAATAATGGTGGCGAGAAATGGAGACGGCTCGGAAGAACAGAGCTTTTACGCACACCCGTTTTCACCGCCACCGCGTGCGATAACGAGGGGCCCGGAGGACGGAGGGGGAGCTTCGTCGTGCTCGAGGCGCCGGACTGGGCTACCGTGGTGCCGGTGCTCGAGCACGAGGGGGAGACGTGCTTCCTCATGGTCAGACAGTACCGCCACGGCTCGGACGAAATCAGCATCGAATTCCCCGGCGGCTGCGTCGACGCCGGCGAGGACCCAAAGGCGGCAGCGGCCCGCGAACTCGAAGAGGAAACCGGCTACATCGCCGCCGCGATGCGTAGCGCCGGAGCGATCCGCCCCAATCCCGCATTCATGAACAACCGCTTCCATGTCTTTCTCGCCGAGGGACTTGAACGCTCCGGACGAATCGACCAGGACGAGCACGAACTCGTCGACAGTCTCCTCGTCCCCGTCGCCGAGGTGCGCAGACTCATGGGTACGGGCTTGTATTCACACGCTCTGATGGTCGCCGCCCTGTTTATGGCCGAGCGTCTCATGCGGGATCCGGGCAAGGCCTAGGACCGGGTCCTGGACTTTAAGTCCCGATCAGCGGCGGCTCCTCTCCGCGTAGAAATCGCAGCCCGAGCCGTCCACCACGATCATCGCGGGCAGATCGCGCAGAACCACGCGCCGCACGGCCTCCATGCCGAGGTCGGCATGGTCGATGATCTCGCTCGATACGACGTGCTCGCGGGCGGCCAGCGCAGCGGCCCCGCCTATACAGGCGAGGTAGACGCCTCCATTCGAGGCGATCACGCGGGCTGCCTCCTTCGATCTGCCGCCCTTGGCGATGGACACAAGACTTGCGCCGCGGGAAGTCAGCATCTCCATATACGCGTCCATGCGGCCGGCCGTCGTCGGTCCGAATGAGCCTGAGACCATGCCGGAAGCGGCTTCGGTCGGTCCCGCGTAAAAGACCGGATGGCGCATGAGATAGTCGGGCAGGGGCTTGCCCTCCTCGACGAGGTTTCGGAAGCGGGCGTGGGCAGCGTCGCGGGCCGTGACGACCGTGCCGGATATGAGGACGAAGTCGCCCGCCTTCATCGAGCCGAGGATGCGGCCGAGTTCCCGCTGATCGCCGTCGAGGCTTACAGGCCGCGCCTCGGGGAGTATCGGCATGGTCCGAGGCAGGAAGCGGCCCGGATCGCGCTCGAGTTTTTCCATGAAGACGCCTTCGCGGGAGACGATGGCCCGAGCTTTGCGATGGGCCGAGCAGACGACGCCGGTCGCGAAGGGCAGGCTCGCCGCGTGGCGGGTCAACCTGATCGCGCGGGCGTCGAGCGCGAGGGCGCGGCCTCCGAACTGCGCGCCGACACCGGTTTTCGCGGCCATGTCGAGGATGAGACTCTCCCAGGTTCGATCGCGGATCGGACCGGCTTCGACACCTCGTTCTTCCGCGGAGGGCAGGCCGTCGAGGAGCCCCAGGCCGGCCAGGGCGAGGACATAGAGCGTCTGGTCCGGACTCGATCCGCCGAGCACTGCGGAAATTCGGTAGGGCGGACAGGCCGAGGCGCCCAGCGCCGCGATCCGCTCGTTCAAACGCGACATAAACGCGGATCTTTCAAGCAGGGCGGGGGACTCCATCGAGAAGACCGTCTTGTTGGCCGAGCCTCCGCCCTTGGCGGAAAAACAAAGCCGATACTCGGCGCCCCGCGCACTGCGGATATCGATCAGGGCGGGCAGGTTGTCCTTGGTGTTTACCTCATCGAGAAATGAGGAGGGGTAGAGTTGGGATTTTCGCAGAAGCCGTGAGCGATAGGCTTGTGCAGCGCCTGAGGCGAGGGCCTCCTCATCGTCACCCTCGGTCGAAACACGCTCTCCCTTCCACGCGTACACTGTTGCCGTGCCCGTGTCCTGGCAGATCGGTAGGACGCCCTCGGCGGCGATCGCCGCATTTCGAAGGAGCTGAGCGGCGACAAAGCGGTCCGATTCGGTCGAACCCGACGCAGGATCGAGGAGGGCGGCGATCGCCTGCACGTGCTCGATCGGCATAAAAAAGGCGATGTCGGAAAAAGCGCGCTCGGCCAATGCTTCCAGCGTCGAGGAATCGAGGACGATGCCTCCCCCGACGGAAACACCGGGGGCGTGAATATCCAGTCGATCGTAGTCCTCGATCGATCCAAAAGAGAGAAGCTCCGAAATCTCGTAGTGGCTCACCGGCTTATACTACACCGCGACCGGAGGCTGTGACGAGATCTTGCGTGCGGGCGCACCAAGCTTCGAGGAAGCTGTCAGAACAAGAGACCGAGACCGATGCCCGCAGAGTAGCTTATAGGCGAGCCGGGCTCGATATCGGCCATAGAATAAGCCGAGAGCGTGAAGGGCGAAGAGCCGAGCATGCAACGCAACTCGGCGGCGATCCGCGCAGGCCAAACCGGCCCCGTAGTTCCCCCATCGAAGCCGAACTCGATCGGCACATACCCGGAAAGACCGATTCTGAACCATCGCCCGTCGTACCAGAATCCGGTACGAGCAAGACCGTACAGTCGGAGTTCGGAAGAGGTGAAATCGAGAAGGGCTCCGGCCGAAGCGCCGATCGTGAATCCCTCGAAGCTCAAGGACCAGGGGGAAGATAGTTCCACAGCCGTTCTCGACTCGGGCATCGATGCTTGGGCTGCGTTGGTCCACGAGCCGCGGACAAAGAGCGCTCCTCCGACCCCGCTTCGCGCGTTTCGGTATTCATCGTCGAGAAGCGAAACAAGGAACGAAGCGGCGAGATCGAGCGAACCGGTCCCGGCGAACTCACCTGCTCCTGCGAGCGAGAGGCTGCTCGTCCCGCCCAGCGAAATCGACATCGAGAGGCCGAGGGCCGAGGCCGAGGTCTGCCAGGCCGGAGTCAGCCAGCTGAGTTCAATTGCGGTCGTACCCGCGATCTGAGGCCGCGGGGATGGAAAACTCGAAAGACCCGGGACGGCGGAGAGGGCGCCGACCGCATCGATACTGATCGAGGAATCTATGACGACATCGGTTGTCAGAGTTATCGAGCCGTCCTCTGCGACCTCTCCTCCCGTGACGGGGCCGGGGGGAAGACGAGGCACATCCGTACCCGGCACGGCGCTCAGATGCGCGGTATACAAACCGTCGGGCAGGATCTTCCCCTCCTTGTCGCGGCCGTTCCAGGAAACACCCTGGCTCCATGTTGTAAGCCTCGGAAGATCGAAGGTTTCGACGATCGATCCATCGGGACCGGTAATCTCGATCCTCGCAGAACCGTAGTTTGTCACGGTAAAAGCGAGCGTAGACCTTCCCCCCGCACCGCCGTTTGCGGGGTTGAAGCGGGAACGATGGGCGCGGAAGTCGGACACGGAGAAAGCCGCCGGTCTGAGCTGTATGTCGACGCGGGTCGTCCTGTTCTCTTCGATCTTGATATCGACCGTCTGTTCCTGATAGCCGAAGCGCCGGGCGGTGAGGGAATAGCTGCCCACCGGAAGCTTGGTGAAGCCGGTGTCGATCGGTTCTCCATCCAGAATGAGACTCGCATTCGCCGGTTGAATGCTGGTATACAGCCAGCCCACGATTTGAATCGGAGTGAAGGTCATCGTATACAGAGTCTTCTCGTTGAAGACAAGACCGAGATGGAGCGGGTAATACCCCGTAGCCTGTACCTGAATGTAGTGGGCCCCGGGAGTTATGTCTGCCTTGTAGGGGCAGAGCCCTTTATAGACCGAGTCGATGTATACGCGGGCTGATTTTACCGGGCAGCGGATATCGATCGAGGAAAGACCATCCTTGAGCGTCGCCTCGGTTTTGATCAGAATACGCCCGTCCTCGAAGCTCAGGTCCTCGGCCCAACTTCCAAAGGCCGAGACGAAGAGCACCACGAGTCCAACTATCCTGCCGATCGAGGCGGATCTGTTCTTCATAGTACCAAAATACCTTCATTCATAGAACAATGCAAACATGCCACGGATACCGACAATCGATGTCCGAGCCAGGTCTTGCCGGGAATCGGCGGCTGAGGCTAAAGTCGAACAGTGCAGGAATCAAAAAGCAAAGCTGCGGCGTGGCGGCTTTGGAGACCTATTTCAGGCATTCTCGTTCCGGAGACTTAACCGTGACCCGTATTCTTCCTATCGCCTCGGGCAAGGGCGGGGTGGGCAAGAGCGTCATCGCGGCCAATCTGGGCCTCGCCCTCGCGCTACGCGGCCGCACGGTCGTCCTCGTCGACATGGACCTGGGAGGCTCGAATCTCCACACCTGCCTCGGCATCAGAAACAAACACCCGGGGCTCGGGGACTTTGTCTGGAAACGCGAAAAAAAAATCACCGATCTTCTCGTCGAGACCGAATACGACAAGCTCTGGTTCATACCCGGCGACGGGCTTCTCCCGGGAACGGCGAATCTCGAGTGGTTCGTCAAAAAGCGGATTATCAAAGAGCTGTCGACCTTGCCGGCGGACTACGCCATCCTCGACCTCGGGGCGGGCTCCTCGTATAACGTCGTCGATTTTTATCTGTCGGCCCCCGATGGCCTCGTCGTCGTCCGGCCCGAGATCACCTCGATTCTCAATGCGTATTCTTTCCTCAAAACGACGGCCTTCCGCGTTCTGTCGCGGTCCTTCGCCGACAAGAGTCCCGGACGACAGGCTGTCGCGGAGTACGCGGGCGCCAAAACCGAGGGCAGCGGCCTGTCATTCATGGAGTTCGCTCGTGATCTCGCATCCCGGTTCGAGGAGGGAAAGATAGCCCTCGAGCGGCTTTCCTCGTTGAGACCCCGCGCGGTCATGAACATGGGCAGGGAGGGCGCCGACGCCTCGCTCGGCTACCGGCTTCGCGATATCGTAGCGAAGAATCTCGGTCTTTCGATCGAGTTCTCGGGTTATCTTCTCGAGGACCCGGCGGTTCCCGCGAGCGTCGCGTCCCGAAGACCGCTCTTCGCCTCTGATCCCGCCTCGCCCTTCGCGCGGGGCGTCGAAGCCCTCGCGGCGCGGATCGACGCGTCACCGCGTCGTGCAGCCCTGGATTTTCCGGACTCGGACGGCGGTATCGACGCCCTGGTCGCGGAAGGACTGTCGATGTCGTGATGCGCTTCAGGTTTCGTCTTTCGACACTTGCCGCCCTCTGTTTTTTGCTTGTCTCGGGCTGCGGCGCCCACCGAGCCGTGTCTGGGGGGGAGGTGAAGCGCGATTTCGCGCGCGAGGCGGCCGTGCGCACGAGGGGACTCGAACTCGAAGCGAAGGCCGCACAGGTTCTCCTCATCGGGATTCAAGGTTCCGGCACGCCGGCCCGATCGACCATCGAACTGCTCGAACGCCTTCCCGTAGGCGGTGTGGTGCTTTTCAGCTTCAACCTGCCTGAAAGTCCGGTAGATCTTGGTCGATATACCGGCGCTCTGCAGGACGCCGTCGGACATAGCACAAGCCCTCTTCCGCTCATAATCGCCATCGATCATGAAGGCGGCTCGGTGTTTCGATTCAAAGGGGGCGGAATAACGAGGATACCCGCCCCCTCTCACGTGGGAATGCGCGGGGAGACCTACGCCCTGGCGCTTGGCCGGGCGGCAGGGTCGGAACTGCGCTCGCTCGGTGTGAACATGGCCCTCGCGCCCGTTGTGGAACTCTTGACCGAGCAGAACAAGCGCTTTCTCGGTTCGCGTTCATACGGTCGCAGCCCCGCCGTCGTCGACGCCTGCGCGGGGGCGTATATCGAGGGACTTCAGGACCGAGGCGTCGCCGCGGTGGCCAAGCATTTCCCGGGCAACGCGGCCGAGGACCCGCATCGAGGCCTGCCCGTCCTCGACATCGACCGCTCCGTCTATGAACGAGACTATGCGCCCCGATTCGTATCGGCATCCCGACACGGCGTGGCGGGACTCATGCTCTCGCATGTCCTCGTCGAGTCGCTCGACGAAGCGAATCCGGTGACACTGTCGCGGACAATAATCACCGGGGAACTCAAAGGGAAGCTGGGCTTCCGGGGCCTTGTAATCACCGACGACCTTTACATGAAGGCCCTCTCTGAAAAAACGGGGCCGGAAAAGACAGCGGTCTCGGCTCTCGCGGCGGGAGCCGACCTTCTTATGCTCACGGCGATGGAAGGCGCCGAAAAGGTCCAAGCCGCCATCGTTCAGGCCGTCAAAGAGGGCGTACTGCCGGCCCAGCGCCTGGACGACGCCGTCACGAGGGTCATAGAGCTTAAGCTTCGCTTCAACCTGGATTCTGATCTCGATCCCGAAGTGAGGAAGGCTCGACTCGAGGGGTTCGAGGCTCTTGTCAAAGCGAACGCCCTCAGAATCGAACAAAGTTCCTCGAAGCTTGTTGAGACTAACCCAAAAAGCTCTGTAGATAGGAAGTAAAACGGTTTACATGACAGTCTTTTCGCTCGCAACAAGGTTCGAGTCACTCGGTAGAAGCCGCAACAAGCTTCGAGGCACTTTCCATGCTTACAAAGACCCGGCGGCGAGCCGATTCTTGTAACGTGACCCCGACGAGAATCGCGCCCGTAGCGGCGCTCGCAACTATACTCGCCCTCTTTCCGCTATCCGGAGCCCTATGCGCTCCATCAGCGGCCCCTGCTCCGGCGGGGAAGCCCGCCGATCCTCTTAAACTGAGTATGGACGATCTCAGGATCGAACAACGAACTGACGCAGGCTATCATCTTTTTATCAGGGCGAAACCGGGGCTCGGATCGGTGCTCTTGACGGAGTCTACCCAGGACCCCGCGCGCAAGACCGACAGCTACGCCTATCGGACGCTTACGAAAAACGCGATCAACGGCGACGAGCGCCGTATCTTGAACGGGGCATTCATACCATCGTCAAGCGGGCAGTACTTTCTCCTCGACTCGACGCCCGAGCCCGATCCGCAGTTCGGCAGCGCCTACCATATTTTCATTCCCTGGGTCGTGGTCTGGGGCTATTCATGGAGCCGTTCGGGCGAGGTGTTCCTGCACGACGGTACCTTCATCAATATCAGGGCCTTCGCGAAGCCCTATGCCGATTATTCCGGCGCCTTCGCCGACAATCCCTATGTCATCCGCGTGACGCAAACCGCTGTATCGAGCCAAGGGCCTGAAAAAGCTGTTGGCGCCGCCGCTCCTCCCGTATCGACTCCGAAGGCGGGGGATACAGCTCCATCCGCTTCGGTTCCGACTCCGGGAACAATCGCTTCCGCGACGAGCGCGGCACCGGGGCCTGATTCCGTATCAACTTCGACAAAGTCCGGTTCTCCGGGGACCGACAGCGGCGCTTCGGCCGCGGGCGTTCCGGTCAAAGCTTCGACAGGCTCCTTCATGCCCGAGACGGTCGAAGCTTTTTCGCGCATTGTGGGACCCACGGGCAGTCTTCTGTACGCCGCCAAACGCGTCGATGCCCCCGAGATGATCGACCGCGCCCTTGCGGCGTATAAAGGTTCGGATATCGATATCGTCATCTGCATAGACACGACCGAGACGATGGCCGAGGCTCTCGAGGCGGTCAAGACGCGGCTTCCGGGCCTGCTTGCGAAGCGGCTGAAGGACTTCACCTCATTCCGCTTGGGATTTGTGGCATACAAGGATTACTTTGAGGAATATTTGTATAAGCGTTTCGATTTTTCGCGGGATGTATCGCTGTTTTCGCAGAATCTGTCCATGCTCCGTTCTGGCGGTGGACGCGATACGCCCGAAGCCGTTTACGAGGCGCTCTACGCCGCTCTTAACGATTTCGCCTGGTCCGCGAAAAACCGGGTGATTATTCTTGTCGGCGACGCGCCCCCGCATCCCCTTCCGCGCGGTTCGATCGACGCTCAACTCGTTTCGGACTCATCCGCCGAGCTGGGCGTCCGCATCGAAGCGGTTGTGGTTCCCCTGTGAGGCCGGAAATGGATTTGCGCAATATGAAGATTTCCGATACAGTGGAAGATGATATGAGCCTCGGGACAATCGCCGATCTCGCCCTTCGTCTTCTTAGGCGGGTGCGAACGAGGTTGTGGCTGCATTTCGCGTCACGGAACAATCGACGCAGCTACCTCGTTATTGCAGCCTGTCTCTTCCTCAGCGGTTCGACTATTCCGAGTGTTTTAGTCGTCGATGCCGATTCTGCCTCCGAGTCCTCGTCGGTTCAGGCTGTTATCAACGATTCATCTATTCGTTCGACGACTGCTTCCGTCTCCGGCGCCGTCGGCGGCGCCGACCTGGTCGGCGACCTCTCCGTCGACGAGAGGGGTTCGCGGGGGCTGTATTATTCCGCCTACAGGGTGGAGAAGGGCGACACGCTCTACAGTATTGCTGATGCGTACAACGTCACCATCGACACGGTCATCAGCTTCAACGGCATCAAGAGCGCCCGGGCTCTTCAGGTCGGCACCCTTCTTAAAATCCCCAGCATGACGGGGATTCTCTATACCGCCAAGTCGGGCGAGACTGCGGAATCGATCGCGAAAATGAACGGCGTCTCCGCGGAACGGATCATCGAAGCGAACGGTCTCAAGCAGGGTGCGATAAAACCGGGTTCAAACCTTTTTCTCCCTGATGCAAGGCTTGCGTCGATAACGCTTCGCGAAATTTCGGGTGACCTCTTCAGCTGGCCCGTGCGGGCTCCCATCACCAGTTGGTACGGATGGCGCAGCGACCCGTTTACAGGCGAGAAGAAATTCCACAACGGCCTCGACATCAGCGCAGCTCTGGGGACGCCGGTCCGCGCCGCCATGGACGGCACGGTCGCATCGACGGGCTACAGCTCCGGTCTGGGGAATTACGTGATCATCCGGCACCACGCGGGGTGGCAGAGCGTATACGGTCATCTTAAAAGTATCTCAGTCAAAGCAGGGCAGAGAGTCGCCACAGGTCAAGTCGTCGCGTATTCCGGCAACACCGGCTACAGCACCGGTCCCCACCTTCATTTTTCCGTCCTCAAAAACGGACGGACGGTGAATCCGTACAACGTTCTCCGCTAGGCGATCGATGAAAAACCGGTATGCGGGTTCCTTCATACTGTTTTGACGGTATCGTTCTTTTCTGATACAGTCGAAGGGTCATGATCGAGCTCAGCGGTATCCCCGTATCCCCCGGTATAGCCGTGGCGCCGGCCCTCGTCTTCCGCGAGGAGGCCAGTCACGCAGTCCCCTCGCGCTCGATCACGCGGTCTGAAATAGACGATGAATGGGGGCGTTTTCTGGCCGCCGTGGAGAAAGCCAAGGTCGAGGTCGAGATTCTACGCGACAAGGCCCGATGCGAGGCCGGGGAAGATCAGGCCGCCATCTTCGAGACGCATCTGCTCATGCTCAGCGATCCCGAGATTCACGATCGTGTACAGGCCTCGCTCCGCGAGGACTTGTACAATATCGAGCGTATCATCGTCGATATCGAAAGCGAGCTCGTCCTCAAGCTCTCCCAGGCCGAGGATCCCGTGCTTCGCGAGCGGGCGACCGATATACACGATGTCTCGGGCCGGATACTCGGCCATCTGCTCAAAAGGCATCGCGCGACGTTTGCCAAGCTCGATTCGGATGTCATACTCGTGGCCCGGGACCTTCTGCCCTCGGATATGATCAGCATGGACCGCTCGAGGGTGAAAGCGGTCGTCACCGAGGCCGGAGGCAAGACCAGTCATGTGGCGATTCTCGCCCGCGCCTTCGAGATGCCTGCGGTTCTCGGCGTCGGCGATGCCCTCGCCCATATCAACGAGGGGACTGTCGTCGCCGTCGACGGATCCAAGGGTGTCGTTGCGGTCGACCCCGACACAGCGACTCTTAAGAGGAGCGCCGCCGCCCGGGACGAGGCAGCTGCGGCGATCCGCGAACTGGACGCGTTGCGCGATCTTCCCGCCGTCACCGTCGACGGCAGACGCGTGCTCGTCAAGGCGAATATCGAGATACCCGAGGAATCGTCCGCGGTCTTGTCGCACGGCGCGGACGGCATCGGACTGTTCCGCTCCGAGTTCCTTTTCCTCGGCGGCCACGTTCCCGACGAGGAGGAGCAATACCGCGCCTATCGGGCCGTTATCGAGACCATGGGCGGAAAACCCGTCACGATCCGCACCCTCGATATCGGCGGTGACAAGGTTCTGCCGGAACTCGGCGCCCTTGACGAGAAAAACCCCCTCCTCGGCTGGAGGGCGATACGCTTCTGTCTGAGCCGCCAGGACATATTCAAGACGCAGCTGAGGGCCATCCTGAGAGCTGCGGCCCATGGGGAAGCGAAGATCATGTTCCCCATGATCGCCACTTCGGACGAACTTGACCGCGCGCTCGCGGTCCTCGCCTCGGCGCGAGAGGAATGCCTGTCAGCCGGCGCCCGGATCCCCGAATCGATCCAGGTCGGCATCATGATCGAAACCCCCTCGGCCGCTATGACGAGCGACATCCTCGCGCATAAGGCGGATTTCTTCTCGATCGGCACGAACGACCTCATCCAGTATACGATGGCGGTGGACCGCGGCAACGAGAAGGTCGCCTACCTCCACGAACCCTATCATCCGGCCGTGCTCAGACTTATTCAAAGGACCATCGAGAGCGCGAAGGCCGCGGGCATCCCCGTCGGCATGTGCGGCGAAATGGCGGCCGACCCCGATCTCGCCGTCGTCCTTCTCGGCCTGGGGCTCGACGAGTTCTCCATGTCGAGCGCGGCCGTCCCCGCGGTAAAACGCTCCATACGGTCGGTGAGCATCGACGAAGCCGGATCGACGGCCCGGGCGGTGATGTCGCTTTCGTCCTCGGCCGAGGTCGCCTCCTACCTCGCCTCAAGAAGAAGGAGCTGATCGTTTTGCCTCGGCGAGACCAACGATCCGAATCGCGCAATGCTACGGCCTCATCCCCTTCGGGCGCAGGACCCGCGCACTCGGGCGCCCCGAGGTACGAGGGATTGCCCGTCGTCGTCATAGCGGGACGGCCGAACGTCGGCAAGTCAACTTTATATAACCGTCTTTTGCACAAGAGGAGGGCGATCACCGATCCGACGCCCGGGGTTACGCGCGACTGTGTGGACTCGGTATGGGAGATAGAACGAAGCCCCGATATAGACGACGGCATGGACAGCGAAGCCGGATCGGCGCAGGACGCTTCGACACGCCCCGGCCCCCCGCTCAAGATCGCACGGCTCGTCGACACCGGCGGCTTCAAGCTCGAGCGCGAGGGCCTCGACGCGATGGTCGCCGAGCGCAGCGTGGATGCGATAAACAAGGCCGACCTCGTCCTTTTCCTCGTCGACGCCATGACATCGACGCCGGAGGACGAGGAGTTCGCGGCCATCCTTCGAAAGCGTTCGGACCGCGTCGTCCTCGTCGTCAACAAGGCCGATTCGCCCGAGCGCGACAGTTCGGCGTGGGCGTACGCGAAGTGGGGCTTCGAGCCCGTAGTCATAATATCAGCCGAGCACGGACGGAACATCGACGAGCTTGTCGAGGCCGTCTGCGCCCGTCTCGATTTCTCCTCGGTGCGTCTCGTCGATGAATCGCGCGTGCCCATCCGCCTCGCCATCATGGGCAAGCCGAATACCGGGAAGTCCACGCTGCTCAACCGCCTCGTCGGGGAGGACAAGGCCCTCGTCAGCGAGGTCGCCGGCACGACGCGCGACATCGTCGAGGGCCGCTTCGAGCGGAGCCGCAGGAGCTTCGTCGTGCTCGACACGGCCGGCATACGCCGCAAGGGCAAGGTCAGCGAGAATGTCGAATACTACTCGGTGACGCGTTCGATCAAGGTTGTCAAGGATTGCGATGTCGTCGTGCTCATGATCGACGCGGCCGAAGGGCTCACCGAGCAGGATAAAAAGATAGCGGCCTTCGCGGTGAAGGAGGGCCGGGGGGTTGTCATCGCCCTGAACAAGTGGGACATGATGCCCGATGTCAAAAACTCCTTCGAGGCGGCTCGTGACCGCATACATTTCTTTTTCGCGCAGATGTCCTGGGCCCCCATCCTTCCCATCTCGGCAAAGGAAGGATACGGGGTCGACAAGCTCGTTTCCACGATTGTGACCGTTTACGGCCAGCTCACGACGCGAATCGAAACCTCGCGCCTCAACAAGGCTGTCGCAGACTGGGTCGAGGCGACCCCGCCGCCTGTCGGCCCCCGTACTCGGTTCAAGCTGCGGTATGCGGTCCAGACCTCGGTCAATCCGCAGAAGTTCACGATTTTCGTCTCGCGGCCCGAGGCGGTCACCGAGGCCTACAGGGCCTATCTTCGCAATCGCATCCGCGAGGATCTCGGTATGGACAAGATACCCGTCATGCTCGAGATCGCCGCCTCGCACGCTTCACGTTCGGACGCCGCGCCGAGCGGAATCAGGGGACCGAGGCGCGGAGGTCGATAATCGTGGCCTCGTATTCAACCAAGCGGGTCGAACGGCTTCTCGGACTGAGCGCCTCGACGCTCAGACATTGGGAGCGCGAGGTTCCGCTTCTTCAGCCTCGCAGAGGCCCCTTCGGACGGCGGCTGTACTCCGACGCCGATCTTCGACTTCTTTTGCGTCTCAAGCACCTGGCCTTCGACAAAGGGCTCGGGCTTTCGGCGGCCCGCCAAAAAATCGAGGAGGAGCTGTCCGGTTCCTTCACCGAGGAGCGCGCCCGCATCGAGGAAGTGCGCGGCGAGCTTTTATCCCTTCTCGCCAAGGCCGAGGAGGCGGGGCGCAAGCTCGGCTGATATCGCATCGAAGCGATGCCGCACGATCGGCCGTCTTGACGAGAGAAAACATTTCGGTATATTTTCCCGGCGCGACGCCCGGACGGTCCCGCCCGGCGCGACCGCGGAGAGACTACGGATCCTCGCCGCGATTGCTCGGGACCCATCCTTTCTCGTCCGGAGTGTCGCCATGCGAACTCTTTCGTACAACGAGGCTTTGGAAGAGGTCGGCTACGGCCGCTTCCAGCGCAGACTCTTGGCCATCTGCGGCATCGGCTGGGCGGCCGACGCGATGGAGGTTCTTCTCGTCTCCTTCGCCATGCCCGCGATGTCCGACGAATGGCATCTCGTCAAATCGCAATCGGCATTACTTCAAACCGCGATCTTCCTCGGCATGATCCTGGGGGCCCTGGTCTGGGGCCGAGTCGCCGACAAGATCGGCCGCAAGATCGGCTTCATGCTCACGATCGCGATCTACTCGGTCTTCGGCGGCCTCTCGGCTTTGTCGCCGAACTTCGAGTGGTTTTTGGTTCTGCGCTTTTTGACCGGCTTCGGCGTGGGCGGAGCCCTTCCCGTCGACTATGGCATGTTCTCGGAGTATCTGCCGAACAAGAACCGGGGTCGGAGGCTCGTGTACCTCGAATCGTTCTGGGCCCTCGGTACGCTCGTCGCGGCGGGCCTCGCCTGGCTCATCGTGCCGAAGCTGGGCTGGCGCTGGCTCTTCGCCTGTTCCGCGATTCCGGCCTTCATTCTTCTGTGGGCGAGACGGGGCGTTCCCGAGTCGCCGCGTTATCTTTTTATAAAGGGTCGATCGGCGGAGGCGCGCAGCATCCTGGAGCGCGTCGCGGCCGAGAACGGAACGAGCCTGCCCGAGGGCGAACTCGCGCTCCCGACAGGTCCGGCGCGCTCGAGGGCCGTCGACCTCCTCGCCCCGAGCCTGCGCCGCACAACGCTTCTTCTGTGGCTCGTCTGGTTTCTCATATCGATCGGATACTACGGCGCCTTCACCTGGCTGCCCAGCTGGTTCAGGGCCAAGGGCTTCGCCCTGCCTGCGGTGTACCCGAACGCCTTCATCATGGCCCTCGCCCAGATACCCGGGTATTTCTCCGCGGCCTGGCTCGTCGAGAAATGGGGCAGGCGGAAAACCCTCGGGACATACCTCGTGCTGAGCGGCGTCTTCGCCTGGCTTTTCGCGCTCGCATCGACGCCCTTCGAGGTCATGGGCGCGGCGGTTCTGTTGTCATTCTTCGCCCTGGGGGCCTGGGGCGCCCTGTATGCGTACACTCCCGAGGCCTATCCGACCTCGATACGGGCGACCGGCATCGGCACGGCGAGCGCCATGACGAGGGTCGCGGGAGCGATCGCCCCGACGATCGGAGCGATGGTCGCCGTCGGTTCCTCGGCTTCAGCCTCGGGCATAGGCGGGGCATTGGTGCTCCCCCTCGCGGTCTTCGCGGTCGCCTATGTCGTAGCGGGCACGGGGGCCTACCTTCTGCCCAAAGAGTCGAAGAGCGAGTCGCTGGAGGACAGTTTGAAGTAAAATAAAAAGGGGAGGGCAGCGCGGATAATGCATGTCACCGAATCCAACGACGAACTCGTCGAAACGATACGGTACCGCGCCGGCTCGTACCTGGGCGGCGGAATACGGGATGAGCGCGTCCTCGCGGCCATGCGTTCAATCGACAGGGCCGCGTTCCTGCTGCCCCATTCGAGAGGCGCCGCCTACTGCGACGAGCCCGTTTCCATAGGCTACGGGCAAACCTGCTCACAGCCCTCGATGGTCGCCTTCATGCACGACAAGCTCGAACTGGGTCCGGGCATGCGGGTGCTCGAGGTGGGAGCGGGCTCGGGATACGCGGCTGCGATTGCCGCCCTGCTCTGCGCTCCGGGCGGCCGTGTGATCGCGGCGGAGATACTGCCCGAACTCGCGGCCATGGCGGCCGCGAACTGCACGGTGGCCCTCTCGCGCCGCCCGGACGCGGCTGTGGAAGTGCTCTGCGCGGACGCCTCGGCGGGCCTGCCCGCGCGCGCTCCCTTCGACAGGATTTTCCTCTCGGCCGGGGTTTCCCGATCCACGTTCAGGGACTCTGTCCTGACCGCCCAGCTCTCCGAATGCGGCGTACTTTTATACCCGGAGGCGCGGGGCAATATCTATCGCATAACGCGGCAAGGTGGTGGATGGAAGCGCGAATCCTGGCGCGGGGTAGCCTTCGTGCCCCTGGTGGGCTCCAACTCCTGAACGGACTTGAGATCGGATCCGAGGTGCGGAATCGAACGCCTCGATATACCGAGCATGAAAGCTCTTCAGGCGCGCATCAATTATTTTTATATAATGCCCGCCTTGGCGAGCAGCCTCCGCGAGGCCTTGTCCGCGTTCACCCTGATTTCTTCCTCGCCGACGCCTGAACTCGTCCCCGGTCCGCAGAGCCTTCCCCGTTCGAGGATGAGTTTCCCGTCGACGATGACGTAATCCGCCCCGTGATTGTACCCGCAATACAAGATCGCGGCCGTCGGATCGAGGAGGGAGCCTGAGTACTCGAGTCTCATGAGGTCGAAGAGCGCGAGATCGGCCAAGGCGCCGACTTCGATTCTGCCGGCCTGTTCAAAGCCGAGAATCCGCGAGCCGCCTTCCGTCGCCATGGATAGGGCTTCGCGGGCGGACAGGCCCCCGGAGCCGTAGCGGATGCGTTGAAGCAGCATGGCCTGCCGCGCCTCGCCGAGCATGTCCGATGTGTCGTTCGAGGACGAGCCGTCGACGCCGAGACCGACCGGTATGCCGAGGTCGAGCATCTCGCGGACGCGGGCTACGCCCGATCCGAGCCTCATGTTCGAGGAGGGACAGTGGGCGACACCCGTCCCCGTGCGGGCGAGGATAGCCAGCTCATCGTCCGTGAAGTAAATGCCGTGCGCATACCAGACATCGGGACCGATGAGACCGCAATCCTCCATGAGCCTGAGCGGACGCCTGCCGTAGACTTCGACGCAGTACTCGTTTTCGTCTTCCGTTTCGGCGAGGTGCGTGTGGATCCTGACATGCTTCGCGCGCGCGAGCCGGACTGCGTCGCGCATCGCCCTCTCGGAGACCGAGAAGGGCGAACAGGGAGCTATAGAAACTTTACGCATCGCGTCCGGCGAGGGATCGTGGTATCTGTCTATGGTCGCGGCGTATTCCGACAGAATCCGATCCTCATCCTGTACGACCGAGTCGGGAGGGAGCCCTCCGTCCTTCTTCGAGAGCGACATCGAGCCCCGCGTCGGCGCGAAGCGGATGCCGAGATCGGACGCCGCCTCGAACTGGAGACCGGGGATGTCTTTTTCTAGGCCGGCCGGGTAGAGGTAGTGATGGTCCGAGGCGAGGGTGCAGCCTGTCTTGACCAGTTCGGCCAAGGCGAGGCGGGAGGACCAATAGACCGCGTCCTCGTCGAGGAACTTCCAAATTTCATAGAGGTAGACGAGCCAGTCGAAGAGTTTCGCTCCCTGAACGGCCGGAAGGGCGCGGGTGAGAGTCTGGAAAAAATGGTGGTGCGTGTTTACAAGTCCGGGGAGAACCAAATGGCGTGAGGCGTCGATGACCGTCGCACCCTGAGGCCGTTCGATGCTCGCTTCGATCCGTGCTATTCGGTTCTTGTCGATGAGGATATCGACGTTTCTCAGATCGTCGTTATTACAGGCAGCCTCGGAGGACTTGCGCCGGGTGCCGAGGCTCGTCGCGACACAGAAACAATTCTCGAGGAGAATCATCGCCTCTTATCCTTCGGGAAGCTCTAAAAGCCCGGTAGGTTTCTAGAGGTCCTCCTTTGTTATTTGATATTGTCTCAGGTATAATCCCGACAGTCGCGGATTTCAAGGAACGTCCTCACTCGAAGCGCGAAAAACGTATGCGGACGAGGGATCGTTCGATATCCGTCTCGACACTCCCGTCTATGGATTTCGCCTGGAGCTCGATAAAGGCCCTGTCCTTGTCGCTGGGCTCGTTGAGACGCTGTTCCTCGGTCTTGAACTCCAGATCCACGAGGCCCCGGGATTCCGAACTCACCCAAGTGGCTACAGAGTTGTTGTTGCCAAGATATACATCGATGATCGAATCGATGAGGAGAAGGCAGCTGATGATCACTTCGACCGAATAACCGATGTCGGATTTCACCCTTGCTATATTTATGTTTCTTACGCTGATGCGCTGATACTCCTGCAGAACCGAAAAAAACGAGATACCCCTCATGTCGCGCATCTCGTACACGATGTTGAAGACCGACATCATCGAGATGAGCTTGTTCGTAATTCGATCTTTCACCTCCTTCGAGAAATCCCGATCCATCGTCTCGATGTTCATGAGTCCGATGACGACCTGTAAATTGTTCTTGATGCGATGATGGAGTTCTCTGATGAGCTCCTCGCGTATTTCGACCTCCCTGTCGAGCTGGACTATTATTTTGTTTTTGACGCCCAACTCCCGTTTGATCATGATGAAGAGCAAAAGGCTGGTCACGGCGACGAACGCTATTCCCTTGGCGCTGGATATGAACTTGAGGAAGGCCTTCTCGCCGAAGACGCTGACGAGAAGTACGTCCGACAGGATGATCCACAGGGTCGAAAAAAGCGCGTAATAGCCGGTGATCTTGTACGCGCTCTTCATTTATATATGCGCCTCCCCTTCGCGTCGGGAACGCCGGAAAGGCGGTAGAAAAACGTATTTATAACGTCACGCCATAAGGCCGCGTGCTCGGCCTGGTGCTTGAGTCGTTCGAGGACGGCCGCATACAGGCCGGCCGGCAAGAGTCCTTCGAAATTCCGCCATCTTTCGGGTAGTGCAGCGGCGAATTCGGCGCCCTCGAAGTGGGCGTCGTAGATGTGCTGGATGACGGTCTTGCCCGAATGGAGCACGTGGTTGTAGGGCACATGATGAAAGAAAAGCAGCAGTTCGTCGGGGCAGGTCTCTTTGCGCTCGTACAATTCGGCGAGCTCGGGACGGTATTGGCCGGCGTATCCCGAACCTGTGGCCTTTGTTCGATCGACGCCGACTCCGTCGCGGTCGGCGAAATGGTAGGTTCCCCAGCGGTCGTACTCGTAACCGTCGGGATTCGGACCGTAATGGTGACTCGGATTGACCATCCATCCCACGCCGAGGGGGGCGGTGTACGACTCGTAGGCGCGCCAGGTTCCGAGGAGGAAGGACGAGAGCCCCTCGACGAGTTTTTTGTCCGTCCCGAAACTCAGTGCGGCCCATTCACGCGCGATATCGGCGGGATCGAGATCGGGATCCCAGGCGAGGCGGCCGAAACCGTACCAGTTCGCCTGAGCCAGATCGTGCCCGCACCAGTTCGGATCGTCGCCGAGATTCGACACGGCGACGAAGGCCTCGACCGAGCGCGAAAGCCGGCCCTCGACTCCTCCGCGGATGTCGGTGTCGAGGTAGACCTTCCACTGTTCGGGCAGATAGCAGAGATGGCGCTGTTGGCCCGTGTATTCCTGGGCGGCCTGGAGTTCGAGGGCCTTGGCCGTGCGCGGCATGGCACCGAAGAGGGGCGAGACCGGCTCGCGGGGCTGGAAGTCCATGGGGCCGTTCTTTATCTGAAGAAGCACATTGTCGAGGAACCTTCCGTCCAGGGGGCTGAAGTGATCGTATGCGGCGCGGGCCCGGTCGGTCCTGCGGTCGCGCCAGTCCTGCATGCAATTGTAAACAAAACATCGCCAGAGTATTTTTCCGCCGTAGGGAGCGACGGCGCGGGCGAGCAGATTCGCTCCGTCGGCGTGATCGCGACCGTAGGTGAAGGGGCCGGGCCTGCCTTCGGAATCGGCCTTGACGACGAAGCCGCCGAAGTCGGGGATGGTGTTCCAGATCAAGCGCGCGCGATTCTCCCACCAGGCTATGACCCGCGGATCGAGGGGATCGGCCGTGTCCAGTTCGCCCATCGTGAGCGGCGCGGCGAAATTGACGCTCAGATAGAGCCTGATCCCCCAGTCTCTCAACACAGCCGCTATCTTCGCGAGTTCGCGCAGACGCCGCGGATAGACAAGCTCGGTCTCGCTTCTGTGGACGTTGACGTTGTTGATGGCGACCGCGTTGATCCCGATCGAGGCCATGAGGCGGGCGTAGGCTTCGAGACGGGGGCCGGGGGGGAGTATCCGCCCCTCGCGGAAGAAAAGAGAGCGGCCCGCGTAACCCCGCTCCACGGAGCCGTCGAGGTTGTCCCAGTGGTCGATCATGCGAAGCGGGACATTCGGAGATTCTGAGATGTGAAGATTTTCGGGACTTCGCCCCCGCGCGATGAGCTGGAGGAGGCGGAATGCACCGTAGAGCAAGCCCGACTCGGAACCTGACGAGAGGCGGATGTATTCTGCGCCGCTCTCGATCTCGAAACAGTCCGGGGCCATGGATCGCCGCTCGATGACGAGGCCGCGCGTGGCAGCCTGCGCGGCCGGACGCCCCGGGGCCGGTTCGAGGCCGAGCAGCGAGGGGATGGCCGACCTAAGCTCGCGCAGGGCCGAAGTCTCGAGCCTGCCCGGGCGGCCTTTGGGTCGTGTTATCGTGGAAAGTCTCCGTGACCATGCGCCGCGCAGTTCCTCGTCCCCGAGCGGCGGATACGCCAGCCATGCCGGACTGAAGTCGGGTTTCGATCCTCTGGATGTCTTGCTCTGATGTCGCATAACTTTAGTCTCCCCTCCAATTCAGCAGCTTCGTTACTGTTCCAATTGCGTGGAAAACCGGAAAGTTTTCGAGCAATTGCGTAACAGGTTGATGACTTGCTTCGAGTTTGTCATCAACCTGTCAGTCTGCAAAAAGGCCGACGGGGGCGAAGCGCTCCACATCGACAAGCCCGCGGTCGGTGATCTTCAGTTTTGGAATGACGGGCAGGGCCATGAAGGACAGCGTCATGAGCGGCGTCCTATTCGCAAGCCCCTCGGCGGCGAAGACTTCGTCGAAGGAGCGAAGTCGCTTCACCACGAAGTCTGCGCTTTGGTCGCTCATGAGCCCCGCGACCGGCAAAGGCAGGTCCCGCACGACCTCGTCGCCCACGGCATAGACGAGCCCACCTTTCATCTTGTTGAGATGACGGGCCGCCTTGAATATCGAACGGTCGTCGACGCCCGCGACGATCATGTTGTGCGAATCGTGCGAGACGGTCAGGCCCAGTGCCCCGCGTCTGAGCCCCAGGCCCGTGATGAAACCTTTACCGATATTCCCGGAACCGTTGTGACGCTCGATGACGA
Source organism: uncultured Treponemataceae bacterium (assembly GCA_964644505.1). Taxonomy (GTDB): domain Bacteria; phylum Spirochaetota; class Spirochaetia; order Treponematales; family Rectinemataceae; genus CAZXXZ01. Next base: position 23,577 of record CAZXXZ010000025.1, read on the forward strand.
AGATCTTGAGGATGTCGCGCTCGAGGTCGGACACGCACAGCCCGCCCTCGACCTTGGGCGCGGCAAGAAGCTCGTCTGTGATAATAGAATCACTCTTAGCCGCGATGACTCTTATGCGCGCGTCGGAGGGCGACTTCGTGTGCGAGGAGGGGAGGGGGATGCGGAAGTCCTCCTCGGTCAGCCATTTTATGTTCACCGAGTCGCGGGTGGGCGGGACGCGCTCGGGCGTATCGGCGACGAGACGGCCTTGCTCCGCGACAATGACGCCGTCCTTGAAGACCAAGATCGGCCTGAAGTCTTCGAGCGAGTCGAAGACGACGAAATCCGCCTTGCAGCCCGGAGCGATCGCCCCCGATCCACGGAGACCGAACCAGCGGGCGGGATTGAGGCAGGCGATGCGGAAGGCGTCGATCGGATCGACTCCGCCCGCCAGAAGAAGGCGCAGGGCGTGATCCATGTGCCCCTCGTCGACGAGGTCGTTCGGATGCCGGTCGTCGGAGCAGAGGAGGAAATACGATGCGGTCTCCGGCCTCACCGCCGGCAGAAGCTTCTGGAGATCGCGGGCGGTCGATCCCTCGCGCAGCATGACATACATACCCTTCGCGATCTTCTCCAGGGCTTCCTCGGGCCTCGTGCATTCATGGTCCGAACCTATGCCGGCAGCGATATAGGCCGAAAGGGCCCCGCCCGAGAGGCCGGGGGCGTGGCCGTCGACGGGCCGCGCGGCGTCGCGGAAGATGGCGATCTTGTCGAGGAGCTTCTGGTCCTTGTAGAGGACCCCGGGGTAGTTCATCACCTCGCCGAGGCCGAGCACCCGAGGTTCCCTGAGGAAGGGATACATGTCCGAGGCGTAGAGCGCAGCTCCCGCGGTGTCGAAGTCGGTCGCGGGCACGCAGGAAGGGACCATGAAGAACATATCGACCGGAAGGTCCTCGCTCGACGCGAGCATGTAGTGCATGCCCTCGTAGCCCATGACATTGGCGATCTCGTGCGGGTCGGCCACGACCGCGGTCGTGCCCCGTGGCGAGACGATGCGCGCGTACTCGGGCGGGGTGAGCATCGAGGACTCGATGTGGACGTGGGAGTCGATGAGCCCGGGGGCCAGGTACATTCCTTTCAGGTCCTGCGTCCGCTCGGCCCGCAAACCGTCGTCGATCCCGACCACGGAGCCGCGGTAGACCGAGACGGTCGCCTCCTTTCTGATACCCCCGCCTAAAAGATCGAGGACGGAGCAATTGACCAGGTTGAGGTCGCAGGGCACGACCCCGCGGGCCGCGTCGATGAGGTCCTTATTCATGGTCATGGCAGTTCCGCCCCGCGCTCATGAGGCAATTCTAGCCTGTCGGGCGCCGCAGGACAATGTTCACGGAGCCTGTCAGTCAGGCTCGAAGGGCGTCCCCAGGCCTGCCGGGGCTTTGGCGTTCATGGCCCTGAGGATTCGGGCGACAGTGCGCCGCGGCCGTTCCGGAAGGCGCGCGAGCAGTCCTTCGACCCATTCCGCGTTTCCGAGATTCACGAAGAGAAGGGTGAGGATCATGAGCGGAAAAGGCGCGACCTGGAGCACTTGGGAGGGAATGCCGGAGAGGCTGCTTTGAAGGACGAGCCCCAGCCACTGGAGGAGGGCGAAGAGATAGGCGCCCAGGGCGACGCGGAAGGGGCTCCAGCCGCCGAAAATCGTGATGGCCAGGGCGATCCAGCCAATGCCGTCCAAGCCCGTGATGGTTCCCTTCCAGCCCGCCTTGATCGAGAGCGAGTACATGGGTCCCGCCAGTCCCGCGATCGCACCGCCTGCGATCGTGTACAGATACCGCAAACCGGCGACATTCACGCCGCGGGCGTGGGCCGCGGCCGGACGCTCGCCGAGCCCGCGGAGCACGAGGCCGGGCCTCGTTTTGTACACGTACAGCCATGCCGCGACGATGAGGACGAAGCTCGCGTAGGTCATGACATCGTGAGAAAAGAACAGGGGGCCGAGGATCGGGATATCGCGTGCAAGAGGAATCGGCGCCGAGCCGATGCGGGGGCCGGGGGCGCCCATGACCGGGGTGCCCAGAAAGTAAGACAGATCCCGGCAGAGGAGGGCGAGGACAAAGCCCACCGCGACCTGGGACTGCTTGAGCGTTATACTCGAGAGCGCCACGAGCGCCGAGACCGCCGCCCCGATCAGCGCGCCGCAGAGAAAGCCCAGGGCCACGCTCCCCGTGGCCAGCGCGATGGCGAAGCTGCCCATCGCCGAAAGAAGGATCATCCCGTTCATCGAGAGATTGATGACCCCGGCGCGTTCGGAAATGGTCTCGCCGATCGAGGCGAAGACCACCGGACCCGCCGAGGCGAGGACGCCCGCGAGTCCGATCAACAGCACATCGCCGCTCATGATGTGGCCCTCCCTCTCTTCGAGGCGAGCCTGGCTCGTACGCCCTCTCCCAGGATCACGAAGAGCACGATCGTCCCCTGGATGACGCCCGAGAGCGAGGAATCGAGCTTGAGAACGATGGGCAGTTGAATCGAGCCGACATTGAGCGCGGCGAAGAAAAGGGCGACGGGGGCCGCCAGGGCTGCGCTGTAATTGACGAGCATCGCCACCATGAGGCCAAGGTAGCCGTAGCCCGAGGAGATCGAGGGGATGAGCCTGTGATAGACGGCGCTCACCTGCACCGCGCCGGCGAGTCCCGCGAAGGCTCCGCATACCGCGAAGGAGATCATCATGTACCGCCAGGTCGGGACGCCCAGAAGGAATGCGGCCCGCGGATTTTTCCCCGTCGCCGTGAGCCGCAGACCGAAGCGCGTGCCTCGGAGGAGGATGAAGACGAGAATGACGGCGAGGAGGGCGATGACGAGGGCCGCTGGCGCGAGCCGCGACTGCTCGGACAAGGTCGGAAGCCAGAGCTTCTTGTCGAAGGGCAGGGTGCCCGACATCGAGGCGACGCCGGGCCGCTTCCAGGGGCCAAAGATCAGCCAGATATTGAGCGCGGTCGCGACGTAGTTCAGGCCCAGACCGCCGAAAATCTCGTTGACCCCGCCGAAGGTTTTCAAGGCTCCGACGAGCATGGCCCACAGCATTCCCCCCGCCATGCCGGCCGCGAAGGCGGCGATAAACGCGGGGAGGGGAGCCGTCCCCGCGTCCTGACAGTATCGCAGGGCCCAGGTCGCGAAGACTGCGCCGAGGGTTATCTGCCCCTCGATGCCGATATTCCACAGTCCTGCGGTGAAGGTGACGAGGAGCCCCGAGGTGACGAAGAGGAGGGGTATCCAGGCGACGATGACATCGGCGGCCATGGTCCAGGTCCCCGCGGCGCCTTTGACGATGCTCGCGTAGGCGGCGAAGGGCTCGGCCCCCGTCAGGGCCAGCACGACGGTCGTAATGACGAGGGCGGCGATCACGGCGACCGCACGGGACAAAACCCTCTGAGCCCGTCCTTCGTTATGCATGGATAACATCGCTTTCCGATCTCGCGAGGCGGTCGGCTGCTCCGCCGAATTTCTCCCAGCCCTTGCCTCCGATAAGCCGACCGAGCTCCTCGACCCCGAGGGATTCCGCCTCGAGGGGGGGCGAGACCCTTCCCGCGAAGAAGACGATGACGCGGTCCGAATACAAAAGAATCTCGTCGAGGTCGGAAGACGTGAAGACGATGGCGGTTCCGCCCATGCAGCGCTCTTTGAGCTTCGACCAGATGTAGGCCGTCGATTCGATGTCGAGGCCGCGCGTGGGGTGCTCGACCAGGATGAGGCGCAGATCGTCGCGTAAAAGAGAAAGAAGAGCCCGCTGCTGATTGCCGCCCGAGAGCGACTCGATCGGACTGTCGGGACCTCCCTTGATATTGAAGGACTCGATGCGCGATCGGGCGAGTTCCCGAGCGCCGCGGCGGTCGATGAAAAACCTGCCCTTGTCCTCGGAGAGCACATAGTGCTCGGAGAGACTCAAGCCGGGTACGAGCCCCTCCTCGAGACGCGCGGCGGGCAGGTACGCGACGCCGAGGCGTTTGTAGTCGTGATGTGAACATCCGGTAACCTCGCGATCCTCGAGGTGGACCGAGCCCGAGACGGGGCGTTCGAGGCCAGCGCAGGATGCGAGGAAAAGCGATTGGCCCGAGCCCTCCATGCCCGCGAGACCGATGGTCTCGCCCGCGCGGATGGAAAGATCGAGGGACTTGATTTGGAGTCTGATCGAATCGAGGCAAAGCTTCCGCGCCGACAGGACCGCGCGCCCGTAGCTCGTTCGGCTTCGGGCGGTTTTCGGGACTTCCTTGCCGAACATGAGCCTGACGAGGGTCTCGGTGTCGAAGGGCTTTCGCTCGTATCCGACGAGCTTGCCCTGCCTGAGCACGACGGCGGAATCGCAGAGGCTCTCGATATCCTCGAGCTTGTGCGAGACGAAGAGCACCGTGACGCCGTCGTTCGCGAGCTGTCGTAAGGTCGCGAAGAGTTTTTCTTTCTGCGGAAGACTGATGCCGGTCGTCGGTTCGTCGAGGATGAGGGTCCGTGCTCCGAGCCATAGAAGCCTGAGTATCTCGAGCTGCTGGCGTTCGCCGACGGTGAGCGTGTCGACGTATGCGTGTGGGTCGAGGTTGAAATCGAATCGCGCGGCGAGACTACGCAGTTCGAGCGCCGCTTTTTTCCGATTGGGTCGCAGGGGACCGGGACTGCCCAAAAGCAGGTTGTCGACGACGTTCAGCGGAGGGAAATCGAGCGGGTCTTGATGAAGCATGCCGATACCGGCGCGCAGGGCGTCGGCCGGCGAGCGGATCTCGACGCGGGATCCGTCGAGAAGGATTTCGCCCGAATCGGCGCGTTGAAAACCCGAAAGGATTTTCATGAGGGTGCTTTTGCCCGCCCCGTTCTCGCCCAGAACGCCGAGGATCGAGGACGAGCCCACCTCGAGGGAAATGCCGTCGTTCGCGCGCACCGTCCCGAAACTCTTGCGTATATCGCGCAGTTCTATCCGCATCGCCGCCCCTGAAATGCAATTAAAATTTCACCACGAAGCCGCCGCCGTCGAAGCCGGCGCCTTCGTGGTGAACGTGTCTTTCTACTCAGCCTTATTTCGCGACGCTCTGGCCCGTCATGCCCTCGAGGAGCTGAGGCAGGTACCAGATCTGAAGATCGGTGGCGGTCTGACCGCTCTTCAAATACACACTCTTGTCCTGAAGATTGAGCGGCCCCTTCCAGAGATTGAGACCGGAGGCGAGTTCTCCGATGAACTTGTTGACCGCATAGGTCGCCGGCCCGGAAAGCGTGCCCTTGTTGAAGCCGACGGCCGAGGTGTCGGGGTTGTTGATGTCCTTCCAGTCCGGACCGTTCCACTCGAAGTGGGACTTCCAGCTTCCGTCCATGGCGGCCTTGACATTCGCGGCGTAGGCGGGGCCCCAGTTGAAGTAGGGGACGCCGAGCGAGACTTCCTTGCCCTCGTCGAGCGCGTTCTTGTAGTCGTAGGGGATGGCCCAGACTTCCTTCTTCTGCGCCTGGAACTTCTTGGCCTCGGCCACGGCCTCGGTCGTGTCGATGCCCGATATGACGACATCGTAGCCCGAATTGAAGAAGTCGTCGGCGACCTGGGTGGGATCAGACGTCACTCCGGGGATGTTGAACCAGAAACCGATCCAGGTGACCTTGAACTCGAGCTTGGCGGGGTCCTGCTTGCGGTAGTTCACCCAAGCGTATTTGGCGCCGAGGTAGGCGGCCGCCGCGAGACGGCGGGTCTCGTCGTTGATGAGGGGCCCGAGGTATCCGATCTTGCCGCTCTTGGTGGTCATGGCCGCCGCGACTCCGGCCACCATCTTCATGTATTCCATCCTGCCCATGATGTTGACCATGTTGGGCATATCCTTGTAGTTCTTGCCCTCTTTCCACACCGCGTCGCCCGAAGACATGATGACGAAAATATCCTTGTGGGCCTGGGCGAATTTAGTCGCCTCGTCGGCCATGTCGTCCGAGCTGAAACAGATGAGCTTCGCGCCCTGCGCAACGAGACTTTCGGCGAGCTGCGACACCGTGGTTCCGGGCCTGTCCGCGGAATTGGCCTTGTCGATATAGACGAGCTTGGTCCCGGGAACCTTGGACAGCACATACTGCATGCCGTCATAGTGGGCCTGGCTCCACCCTCGGTCGTTGTAGGGACCGACCATGACGAGGCCGATCGTAAGATTCGCTCCGGCCGCTTTCGGCGCCTGGGCGAATCCATTCAGAGCCAGACAGATACCGAGTAGTGCGAGGACGAGCTTCGATACTTTCCTCATGTTCTTCTCCTTACGCCGTGGACTCGGGCCGTGTATCGTCGTCATCTGTATCCTGGTGACGTCAACGGGGTGCGGCTTCGGGCCCCTCCCGGCAGGGTGACACAAAAAGACGGAGCGGATTATAACCAGGGGCTCAAGGGTCAACAAGGAGCATCCGTTTTTAACCGATTTAAGCCCGGGCTCTTCTTCACCATAGGGAGTGCCTCGAACCTTGTTGCGGTTTTAGGGAAAAAAAGACCAGAGCGAGAGCTTCCCGCTGTGTTAATTTTAAGGTTGTTTTTTACCTCGGTGTTTCATTAAATGAAACAATCAGGTTGCAACAAGCTTCGAGGCACTACCTGAACGAAACAAATCGGTCGCGCAACAAGCTTCGAGGCACTACCGAAGTACCGATAGAATCCGGTCGAGCGCCCCTTCGAGCGAAGCCGGAGATCCCAGGTTACACAGGCGAAACACCCGGAGACCTGCCGCCTTGGCTTCCACCTGGAGGCGGCGGCGGAAGCCGGACTGTCGGGCGATGCGGCGCAGCGCCCCGTCCAATCCTTCGCCGTCGCGTCGGATACCGCGTAACACCCTCAGGATGAGGGGGGCTCGGACCTCTATCACGGCGTCGAGTTTGTCGATGACTTCGGCGCGATGGAGGAGGGCGGCGTTGACGCAGACACGTGGCTCTGTCCCCGATTCGCGCGCGGCCCTCTCGGCCTCGGCGATCCGCTCGTTCATGAGCGCCACGGCTATGGGGTGGACGATGGCTTCTTGGTCGGCGAGGGCCTTCGGGTCCGAAAAGACGATTCGCGCGATGCTTTTCCGGTCGATGCTGCCGTCAGAGCGCAGCACGGAATTCCCGAAGCGCGCGACGATCGCCCGTTTCGCCTCGGGTGTTTCGATGGCCTCGCGGCCGAGCTTGTCCGCGTCGATGCAGGTCCAGCCCCGCGCGGTAAGGAGGGCGGCCACGGTGTTTTTGCCGGCGCAGTAGCCGCCCGTCAGGCCGATCAGCATACAAGGCGCTTCCTGTCAGTGCATATCGCCCCAGCTGCGCGCGGTCTCGACGCTCGCGCGGAGGGGGAGCGAAAGTTCGATTGCGCCTTCCATCTCGCGTTTGACGAGAGAGGCGACGGCTTCGGCCTCGTGTTCCGGGGCCTCGACGATGAGTTCGTCATGAACTTGCAGTAAAAGCCGCGAGGAGGGGCTTTGTTTCCTGAGCGCCGCATCGACGCGGATCATCGCCAGCTTGACGATGTCGGCCGCCGAGCCCTGGATCGGCGTGTTCACCGCGACCCGCTCGGCCGCCTGCTTTTCCGTCTTGTTGCGCGAGTTGATGCCGGCGATAGGTCTGCGCCGGCCGAGAATGGTCGTGGAGTATCCGGTTTTCTCGGCCTCGGCGACGACCCTGCCGATGTAGTCGAGCACTCCGGCGTAGGTCTTGAAGTAGGCGTCGATGAAGGATTGCGCCTGTGTCCGTGAAATCCCCAGTTCGTTCGACAGTCTGAACGCCGACATTCCGTAGATGACGCCGAAGTTGATCGTCTTGGCGATACGGCGGCGATCGGCGGTCACCTCGGCTTCGGGAATGCCGAAGAGGAGGCTCGCGGTTCTTCGGTGGACGTCGACGCCCTCTTTGAAGGCCGCGAGGAGGGCGGGGTCCTGCGACAGATGGGCGAGTACGACGAGTTCGATCTGCGAGTAGTCGGCGGAGACGAGAAGGCGACCCGGGGGGGCGACGAAGGCCGCTCTGATTTTCCGTCCCTCCTCGTCGCGGACAGGTATGTTCTGAAGGTTCGGGTCGCGGCTCGACAGGCGTCCGGTCGCCGCTCCGGTCTGCAGGTAGTGCGTATGCACGCGGCCGTCGGGGGAGACCTCGGCCAGCTCGCTCAAGGCCTCGACGTAGGTGCTCTTGAGTTTCGAGAGGCTCCGGTGCCGCAGTATCTGACGCGGTACGGGATCCTCCGCGGCGAGTTCCTCGAGAACACTTGTGTCGGTCGAGAAGCCCGTCTTGGTTTTCTTACCGGGACTGAGCTTGCGCTCGACGAAGAGGACCTCCTGGAGCTGTTTTGTGGAGGCGATGTTGAACTCGTGGCCGACTTCCTTCCAGATCGAGGCCTGGATGCGGTCGAGTTCGCGATCGAGTTCAGCGCCGTAGGCCCTGAGGCGCGGGGCCTCGACGCGGATGCCCTCGGCCTCCATCGCGCCGAGAATCGGCAGAACCTTCATTTCGATGTCGCGGTAGAGGCTTCCGAGCCCCGCTTTTTCGAGTTCCTCGCCGAGGATGTGGTGCAGCCTCAGGGTGAAGTCGGCGTCCTCGGCCGCATAGGCTGTCGCCTTGTCCACCGGGACCATGGCGAAGGTCGCGCCCTTGGGCACCACATCCTCGTACGCAGTCCCCGCATCCCCGAGGCGGCGCTCGGCCAGGGCGCCCAGGCTCAGCGAGGGAGCTTCGGTGTCGAGAAGCCACGCCGCGATCATGGTGTCGCACAACGCGCACTTCATGGGCGAGCCGAATCGTCGCATAACGTGCCAGTCGAACTTGACGTTGTGCCCGACGAGTACGACGCCCTTCGCCGAAAAGAGCCGCTCCAGTTCCGCCTGCGCGTCGACGGGGTCGATCTTTCGATCCTCGGGACAGGAGAGGGGGACATAGCATGCCTTCTTCGGCTCGCAGCAGAGGGAGAAACCGACCAGATCGGCGCTCAGCTCGTCGAGGCCGTCGGTTTCGCAGTCGAAGGCGTATGTCCCCGCCGCGATGCAGCGGTCGACCCAGGACGCGAGCTCGGCCCTGGTGGTTATCGTTACATAACTTCCGGGCCCGAGAAGCTCGGGCGGGACCGGGGAGTCTTTCGCTGCCGTCGCCGGTGCGGTCGCTCTTGCCGTCGCCGCTGCGGCCGCGCCCCCGGCTTCGGCATCGAAGAGCTCCCGCCCCCTGCGCTCGGTCGCGAGGCTCTTCATGCCCTCGCGAAGAAAGAGGGGGTTCGCCCGAGCCCTGTCGAGGCCCTCGATCGCCAGTTCGTCCAGATCCCGGATGTCCAATGGGACGTCGTGCACGAGGCTTATGAGTTTCCGCGAGAGGTAGGCGCTTTCCCGTCCCTCCTCGAGTTTCTTCCGTACGCCCTCGGGCTTCACCTCGTTCAGGCGGGAGTAGATCGAGTCGAGGTCGCCGAATTCGAGAAGCAGTTTGAGCGCGGTCTTGTCGCCGACGCCCTTGACGCCGGGCACGTTGTCCGATTGATCCCCGGTCAGCGAGAGATAGTCGAGGATGCGTTCGGGTCCGACGCCCCACTCGGCCTTGACTTCCTCCGGTCCATAGGCTCTGTACGCGAAGCTGGAATCGGGGCGCAGGGCCCTGACCGTGCCTCCGACAAGCTGGAGGAGGTCCTTGTCGCCCGAAACGATCCAGCACTCGCGGCCCTCGTCCCCGGCGCGGCGCGCGAGGGTGGCGATGAGGTCGTCGGCTTCGTATCCCTCGGTCCTGAGACAGGGGACGCCGAGCGCGCGCAGTATCTCCTCGACCAGGGGCACCTGGGCGTGCAGGTCCTCGGGTGTTTTCTGACGCGTCGCCTTGTACTCCGCGTACATCTGATGCCGGAAGCTCTTGCCGATCGGATCGAAGACGGCTGCGAGGGCGCCGGGGTTGCACTGATCGAACAGGGCGAAGAGGAAGCGGAAAAAACCGAAGGCCGCCGATACGTTCGCGCCCGAGGGATTTTTGAGCGGCCTGTTGAGAAAGGCGAAGTACGAGCGGTAGATGAATGCGTAGGAGTCGAGAAGATAGAGCGGACGCTTCATGGGCATCAGGATAGCCGCCTCGAGCGGTCGAAGCAATACAGAAAGCGCCGCTCTCGTACAGCGAGAGACGGCGCTTTTCGGCGTTATGCGGGAAAGAGGGTCTCAGCCCTTTATATCGACGAGAGTGCCCCCGCCTTCCGATGCGTAGACCGAGGAGCGGGCCTTGAGCGGAGAACGGAAGCCGGCGATTTCGGCTCTCACCAGTTCCATGCGGCGCTTGAGGAGGACGCGGTTCTCGGCATTGCGCTTCAAGACCTCGGCGCGGAGTTCTTCGAGCGAGTTTTTGATCTCCGGGAGTTCGGAATCTCCGGACGAGACCGGATAGGCCGCCCGGTAAATTTCCTCGAGAGGATCGATGGCCTTTTGGAAGGTATAAATTTCCGAGACTATCTGCTCTTCCATCTCGACATGGGATGCGAGAGTGTCTATGTCGCCCTCTTCGATGTCGGCGCGCTCGTGATCGAGGACTTCGAGGTAGCGGCGGAATTTCTCGCGCTGTTGGAGCAATAGTTCCCGGAATCGATGGAGGACGGCGACTTTCTGGTCAAGATCGGCGTTTGCCATGCTTGCCCGCCTCAGCCGGCGATGTTGACGCCGACCGTCGAGGTCGAGCCGCCGCCCTGCACCTTGGAGGCGACTTCGGCCCATGCCTCGCGCAGTTCCGCAAGCATTTTCCGCACCGACCTGACGCGGAAGGATTCCTTACGGATGTTCGCTTCGAGTATCTCGCGGCCGAACCAGACATATAACGAAAAGAGATTCTGGGCTATATCGCCGCCTGCCTCGAAGTCCAATGACGCCATGAGTTCGGTCACGATGTCCTGCGCTTTTCCGAGGGCCGTGTTGATCCGCTCGATATTCTCGGGTCGCGGCTTGGGACCGTCCCCGAAATAGCGGATCGCTGTGTCGAGTTGTTTTATTGCCTCGTCGTACAGCATCACGATGAGCTGTCCGGGACTGGCAGTCCTGATACGGGTCTCTCGGTACGCGGCAAGCGGGTTGGCGTTCATTCCCTTTGTCCCCTCCTACGATCTAGTTCGATTTTCGGCCGGCCGTCCCGCCCACTTGAACGGAAAGGTCAGGTTCCCGCCGGCCGCCGCTCCCTAGACTTTTTCCGCTCCCTGCCAATATACAACGCCGGAACAGACTTTGAGGGTCCGATCGTCGAAATATACAGTGTTATCGACGATACTGCGACGATGGGCTTAATTCTCGTTCAGCTTGCCTGTCGTTGTCCAGGTTTCGATGATCGAATATGCGGCATTGATCTGTGCCGAGATTTCGGTCGAACGCTTAAGTTGTTCCGCTGTCGCGGAATTCCTGTCGGGATGATTCTGCATCAAGAGACGTTTATAGGCCGCCTTGACCTCGGCGAAGGGTGTGCCGTAGGAAAGGCCGAGCGTTCGATAGGCCTGGATGACCTGTGCGGGCGGTCCCGAAGGGCTTCTTCCCGCACTTCCGGAATAGGATGAACCGCTGCGGTTATAGGCTTCCTGCTCGCGGCGCTCACGGGCCCGTTCCCGTGCCTCGCTCTCGGTTTTGCCGCGATCCAGAAAATCGTCGAGTTCGGCCATCGCCTCGTCGAAATCGGGATCTCCCGTCGAGGACCGGGAACGAGACGAGCCGAAGAGGTTCTCTACCTCCTCCGCCGCTCCGTTCACCCAGGACCTGAACATACGCTCGAATCTGTCGAATATCTGATCCACGCGGATTGCCTCTTCGAATAGCTACTGTACTTGATGAGAGAACTTCGATCAACCTACCGCCTGATCGAGGGTCTCGGCTCAGCTCGGCCCCGCAATCCGCCCCTCTTCATCCTCGGAGCGGGTCTACCTCTTCCCCGCTTCGGCTTCGTCATGCTACAGTAAAAACCGACATGGCTTCCAAAAGTTCATCGAGCTACGACGAATCAAAGATAAAGACCCTATCATCCCTCGAACACATCAGACTTCGCACCGGGATGTATATAGGAAGACTCGGCGACGGATCGAATCCCGACGACGGCATTTACGTACTGCTCAAAGAAGTGATCGACAACTCGGTGGACGAGTTCATCATGGGGGCAGGAGACCGCATCATCGTCACCATCGAGCAGATCGAGAAGTCGGGGACGGCCCGCGTCTCGGTCCGCGACTTCGGCCGCGGCATCCCGCTCGGCAAGGTGGTCGAGGCCGTATCGGTCATCAACACCGGCGCCAAGTACAACGACGATGTCTTCCAATTCTCGGTCGGCTTGAACGGCGTGGGCACCAAGGCGGTCAACGCCCTCTCCTCGGAGTTCCGAGTCGTCTCCTACCGCGGCGGCCGCCAGTTCGAGGCCCGGTTCGAAAAGGGAGTCCTGAAGTACAAGCGCGAGAGCGAAGCGAGGAGGGAGAAGGACGGAACCCTCGTCGAGTTCGTCCCGGACACCGAGATATTCGGCGAGTACGCGTATTCGCAGGAATTCGTCGAAAAAAGGA
>CAZXXZ010000026.1:0-35500 GCA_964644505.1 uncultured Treponemataceae bacterium
GGGTGGTCGAGGCCCGCCCCCTCGAGCGCCACCTCGCCGCTCGACCAGGTGCGCTGGTAGTTGGTCATGTCGTTGAGCGCTTCGAAGAAGCAGAACTCCTGGTACGAGAAAAGGCGCGGCTTTTTTCTCGCGGCCGACGTGTTGCGCACCGTGACCTTCCAGACCTCTTCGTTGCGCTTCGGCGGGACGAAGAAAAGGAGCTCGACCTCGAGCCCGTCCTTCGACGATGTTATACGAGTATAACCCATTCCGTGCCGGCACTCGTAGTAATCGAGGGCGGCCTTGACGGGTTTCCATCCGGGGTTCCAGACCGTTCCGTCGTCGTTTATATAGATATAGCGGCCGCCTAAGTCGTAGGGGACATTGTTGTATCGGTACCGCGTGAGCCGCCGCAGGCGCGAGTCCTTCCAGAAGCTGTAGCCGCCCGCGGTGTTGGTGCAGAGGCCGAAGAAATCGTCTTGTCCGAGGTAGTTGAGCCAGGGGAGCGGAGTGTCCGGTCTTGTGATGACATACTCGCGCCGTGCGTCGTCGAAGTGGCCGTACTTCATGGTATGACTGTACCCCGGTTGGTTGTTTTCGTCAAGCAACCGAATGATCGCCGATCGGTTAAAATTGACGATTTGAGCGCCTCATGTTATACACGGTCTTTGCTATACCGGTTAAGGGACGTTCCAAATCACAGTTCAAGAGGAGGTATATCGATGCCGAGGGGGAGCGGGTTCGGATCCGGCACCGCGGCTCGCATCGTGCGGACGATCTGGCAGAATCCCCGCATCAGCCGCGTCGATATCGCCGAACGCCTCGGCCTCGATAAATCGACGGTCAGCAATCAAGTCGCCCGCCTTATCGAAATCGGCCTCATCGAAGAAATCGACGAAGGCTTGAGCAGCACCCGGGGCGGGCGGCGTCCGATCCACCTTTCGATCAATAGTTCATACGGAAAGGTGATCGGGGTCGAAATCCACGTCGATTCATACATCGCGGTCGCCGTCGATCTCGCGGGAACCATCCTCGGAGAAAAACGAGGCCGTATTTCGACACTGCGGCAGGATTACCCCGGCACGATGCTCGATGTTGTCGGACGCTGTATACAAACCCTCTGCCCCGGAGGGAAGAAACTTCTCGGCGTGGGAATCGGCGTAGGCGGTCTCGTCGATGCCGAAAAGGGCGAAATACGATACTCGGTCCCCCTCGGCATCGACTCCTGCGTTGATGTGGCCTCATCCGCCGCCTCCTGTCTCGATGTCCCGTGGCGCATCGAGAACGACGCCAACTGCTGCGCCTGGGGCGAGCTCGCCTTCAATCGGAGCGAATCGCTCCGTAACTTTCTCTTCTCATTGGTCGAGTTCCGCCGCGACAGCCGCTCGATGGATCAATCAGGTGGAATCGGCGTCGGTTTCGGAATCGTGCTTGGCGGGAGAGTCTATGCGGGCTCCCACGGAAAGGCCGGCGAGTTTCGCTCCGTGCTCTGCGAGGGCTCGGGCCGCAGCCAGCTTTCGCTCTCCGCCGCGGATCTCGTGCGCTTCGATTCGGACAAAGCGGTGCTCGCAGCGGCCGCCGACGAACTTTCGCGCAACATCGCGATGCTCGCAAACACCATGGATTTTGAACGTATCTACGTCGGCGGCGATATCGAGAACCTCGACGTCGACTTCCCCGGCATGCTCAGGCGGCGCCTCGCGGAAAACTGGATGTATCCCATACCCTCCGAGATCGATATACGCTATTCGAGCCTCGGAAACAGGGCTGTCGCCTACGGCGCAGCCGGCATGATGCTCAACAGGCTCGTTTCGGAAGAGCCCATCCTGGTCTCGAACGCATTAGAAGGCCGAATATAAGCACAGCCCCGGCAAGCCGGGGCTGTTCTTTCTCGGCATACAAAAATCATCGAACCGGGTTGTACTGCAGCTCGAGCCAATTCGCCACCCAGGCCAAGGGGGCGTTCCAGTTGAGGCATACCTCGTTGGTCGCGTATGAGCCGATCACGTCGAGGTAGCGCTTCCCGACGGGGAGGGAGCCGAGCTTCGCCGCTTCCATTTCGGGGTCTTCGAGTTTTTGATTCGGGCCGCCGGCCAGGACTCCGGGCGGAGGAGCGACATAGCCCGAATCGGGATCGTTCGCCCATACGCGATGATGGGGATGATAGACCGAGTGGACGCCGTAGCCGGTCACGAAGCTCCGTCGAAGGGCGTTGTAGCCGAGGATATAGTCCATCGCCCGAACGACCGCGTCGCGGTAATCGCTCTTCTTCTTGAGATCGTAGGCCAGGGCGAGGATGATCGCGTTATTGAGAACGCCGCTGTTCGAGCCCCAGACATAGCCGGCTTCATTCATTGGAACGCCGTAACCTGGCTTCGCGGCCTCTTTAAGATACCGGTCGGCGGTCGCCGTTATCTTCGACGCGATAGTCGAGACATCCGCCTTCGCGACCTTGCCAGTCCGCGCAGAGATCAGGCTTATCGCTCCCAACGCGGCCGTATCGGCCCAGCCCATCGCGTTCGCCTTTGAGACGTCGAGGCCGGGGAAGGATTTCCAGTACGGCGAAGCTTTCAAAAACTCTATATACTCAGCCTCGCCAGTTGTCGCGAACAGCTCGGCGGCCGCCCAGAAGAACTCGTCAGTTATATTCGAGTCACCATAATTCCCGCCCCCGTCGCCCGGCACATTACCGGCCAGGAGGACTGGATTTGCGCGGGCCGCCTTCCACGCCGTCCGGGCCGCTTCGAGGCATCTGGCGGCGAAGGCCGCGTCGAACGAGGACCACAGCCGCGCGGCCTGGGCGGCGCAGGCCGCAAGGTTGAGCGTCGCCGCCGTCGTCGGCTGGTAGACGAACCTTCCCGTCTCGCAATTCCCGGCGCGCTCCAGGTTGTTGTCGTACTCGGTCGGCAGAGGACAGGGCAGGGCCGCCCACCTGCGATCGTGAAGCTTGTGGAAGCACATGCCGGCCAAGGCCTGGCCTTGCGGAATCTGCATGTTGAGCATGAACTCGAGCTCCCAGCGCGCTTCGTCCAAGATGTCGGGCCGTCCGTTGCCGCTCTCGGGTATGTTGAGCCGGCCGTCCGCAAAACGCTCGGGATAGCGCTCATACGCGTTCTGCAGCGTCCACACGGTGATGCCGCCGTTGACCACGTATTTCCCGAAGTCCCCGGCGTCGTACCATCCGCCCGAGCCGTTCACGAAAAAGTCGTAGCCCTCCCACTTCTTCCCTTGCGCATCCGTGCCCGAGAACACGGCGACCTTTGCGTCGGTGATGTGTCCGGCCTCGCGAGCCCAGGTTTCTCCGGCATACTCGGCCTTCAGTTCGATCCCCGATCGACTGCGGTAGAAATATTTGAGGGCTTCGACGGAAAGGCTGCTCAGTATATCGTCCGCGATCGTGAACTCGCTGCTCAGAATACCGTCGATGATCAGGTAATACCGCCCGGGTTTTTTGATGGACGAGAAATCGACGGTATGCAGCGTATCGCCGGAGACGGGATCGAATATGCCCGCCGACGTCGAACCCGCGGCGACGATATCGCCGCTGGCCGCGTCGGTAAGGCTCCAGGCGAGCTTCCCGGATTCCGGCGAATTGAGCGATGCGATCTTTTTCGATGACGGGTAGTAGCCGAGCTGATTCAAGGAGACGGCGGGGGCCGGCGGATCGGCTTTTTTCGCCTTCGCTGTTTGAACTGCCGCGCTCGGTTTCGGGATATCCGTGCTGCCTATTTTAAAGAAAAGAGCCCGCCCGAACAAGCTCGGATTCTGCCAGGAATTGTCGGAGCTGTCCGCCGTCGACCATATCAACTTCACATCGCGGTCCTTGACCGAGGCGCCGTTCATCTGAGCCTGAAATCCGATTTCTTTGCCGTGGGTCGGCGCCGCCTTCTGGCCGATCGCGACCGCCCCTTCGAAGCCCCAACCGTCCTCGGTCCTGAAAACCTTCGCCTTGAGCGGAAAGACAGTCACATTGTTGCCCGAGACGTTTATTTTACTCGGATCCTCGTTCCCGATGTCGCCGGGGATGACGCGATACTGCACTATTTCACGCGTATATTTCTTTATAGTAAGATCCGACCCCAGGTTGATGTAGAACTCGAGCGAATCCTCGTTCCACGTGTCGGCCTTGTGCATGTTAGTGATAATATTTTTATCTTTTGCGAGCATGAGGATGTACAAGTTCTCCGCATCGGCGGCGAGAGCGAACCGGAATGAGCCGTTCTCAGCGGGATCCTTCGACGTCATGGGGCCACGGTCGACGGTTTGGACAGGCACGCCCTTCCAGTCCTCGAGCTTGCCGTCCAAACTGATCGATACGGGGAAGGGGATGTACACGGCCTGACCCGGTATTTCGACGGGCGCCAGAGTATCCTGCGCCGCCAAGTCCACGAGTACTAATAACGATATAACGACACAGAGCACAACTGCTTTTGAAGCGGCTTTCGTTCTCATAGTCCGTGGTCCTTTCCTTGGCCGAGTGTGATTCGTGATCGATTGTATACCCTGTTTTCGATTATGCGGAAGACCGAATATCAGTGAGCTTTCCTCGAAGCCTGTCGAATGGCACCGGGTTTCGAGGAGCCCATAAAAAAAGGGCCGGGGGAAAACCCCAGCCCGTCCTGGATTTACCGTTGCGGCGCCGTTTTTATTCAGTTTTGACATTTACGAGTTTCGGGGCGGCCTCGGGTTTCTTGTGAACCTCGATGGTCAGAAGGCCGTCCTTAAGACGCGCATCGATCTTCTCGGTATCCGCGTCCTCGGGAAGCGCGAAACTCCTCTTGAACGAGAAGCTGCGGCGCTCACGGCGTATCCACTTCGAGGACTCATCTTTCTTTTCTTCGACCGTTTGAGCCTCGAGGGCCAGAAGACCGTCCTTGAGTTCGACCTTGAGGTCCTTCTCTTTGACGCCGGGAAGCTCGGCCTCGATGAGATATCGGCCGTCTTTCTCGCGCACATCGACAGCCGGTGCCCTGCCGTTGAATCCCGGGATGAAATCATCCTCGAACACTGTATCGAGGAGATCGAAGGGATCGGCGCGGAAAACACCGCGCAACGCGGGAAGAAGCGAATCATAGACCGTCATGCTTTTCATATCGTTACCCTCCATTGTGGTTTGTTTCGCCATCGCTGTATGGAGCACATGGTGGAGCATACGCTCATTGACTTATTAGCAGAGGGCATGCCAACTGGTGCTTGATGAATTACGAGATTCTATTTTCTTATCTTATAAATACATAATAAACATTCGACTCTAGGAGACTGTTGATAAAAAAGTTTATGATCATTCGGAGTGGTTCACAAAGAGCTGATTGTATCATATAGCAACACAAGAATGTATTATTATAATACACTCATCTGTTTTACTGGTGTACAGAGTATCATCGAGGTACAAAAGAAAAGGTTCAGAACTGACCGGTTCTTCTGAGGCCACTAAATTACAACAAGGTTCGAGGCACTATACGCCCGGCAGAGCGAAGTACGATCGGGCGTTTCGGTACGAAATATCCATAACGATTCCGCCCATCGTGTCCCAATCTGCGGGAGCCTCGCCGCGCTCGATCCAGCCTCCGACGAGATTGCAGAGGATGCGCCTGAAGTACTCGTGGCGGGGGAAGGACAAAAAGCTGCGCGAATCGGTAAGCATACCGACAAAGCGCGACAGGAGCCCCATGCTCGCCAAGGCCCACATCTGCGCGTCCATACCGTCGATATGGTCGTTGAACCACCAGGCCGATCCGAGCTGGATCTTGCCGGCGACGCCGCCGCCCTGGAAGGCGCCCATAATCGTGGTCAAAACGGCATAATCGTTCGGATTGAGGGAGTAAAGGATCGTCTTCGGCAGAAGGTCCTCCCTGGCGAGGGCGTCGAGGAATGTCGCGAGGGGGGCTGCCCTGACAGGATCGCCCACGGCGTCGAAGCCGGTATCGGGCCCCAGTGATGCGTACATCCGCGAATTGAGGTTGCGCAGGGCCGCGAGATGAAGCTGCATGGTCCAGCCGCGACGGGCGTCCATGCGGCCGATTTCGAGAAGAAGCGCGGTTTTGAGTTCCTCGGTCTCTGCTTCGGAGAGCCGGGAACCGCCGAACAACCGCGCGAAGAGCTCCTCCGCCTTGTCCGCGCTCACGGGACGGGCGGGCGCTTGGATAAGGGCGTGATCCGAAAGGCGGCAGCCGTTAGCATGGAAGAAGGCGTGACGCTTATCGAGGGCCGCCTCCAGGCTCGCATAGCTGTCTATCTTCATCGAGGCTGCGGCGCCCAGTTTGGCGAGGTAGTCCCGCCACTCGTTCGGCGTCTCGACGGCGAGGGCCTTGTCCGGCCTGAAGGCCGGCAGCATGACCGGCTCGTCGGTACGGGCCGATGCCAGTCGCGCTTTCGCGTAGGCCTCGTGATGATCGAGGCTGTCCACAGGGTCGTCGGTCGTGCAGATGGCGGCCACCCTCATCCGCCTCAGGAGGGCGCGGGCGCCGAAGTCGGGGCCGCTTATGCGCGCGTTGCACGATTCCCAGACCGACTCGGCAGTCTTCTCGTTCAGCACCGTATCGATGCCGAAATAGCGCTTCAGTTCGAGATGGGTCCAATGGTAGAGGGGATTCCCCACGAGGGCGGGCACGGTCCGCGCCCAGGCCATAAAGGTCCGCTTGTCGGCCGGGTGCCCGGTGATGTCCTCTTCCGGGATTCCGTTGGCCCGCATGGCTCGCCATTTATAATGATCGCCGCCGAGCCATGCCTGCGCGATGTTCGAGAACTTCGTGTCCGAGGCGACATCGGTCGGGCTCAGGTGGTTGTGGTAGTCGATGATGGGAAGATTTTCGGCGTAATCGCGGTAGAGCCGCCTCGCGGCCTTCGTCGTCAAGAGGAAGTTTTCGTCCAAGAATCTGCGCATGGCCGCTATACTACCAGGCATCGTGTAAAGCTGAAAGCACCCCCGCGTTCGCGACCTTCAGCGGCCGAGCCAACCGCCGTCCACCGCGATCACGGCGCCGTTGAGGTAGTCCGCCGCGGGCGACGCGAGGAATACGACGGCCGGAGCTATGTCCTCGGGCTGGGCCCAGCGACCCGCCGGTATGCGGGCTGTTATCGACTCGCGGCGTTCCTCGTCGGCGCGTATCGGGGCCGTGTTCATCGTCTCGACATACCCAGGCGCCACCGCGTTGACCTGAATGTTGTGCTTCGCCCACTCGTTGGCCATCGACATGGTGATCCCGCGGACTCCGCTCTTCGAGGCGCAGTACGAAGGTACGAAGAGACCTCCCTGGTACGACAGCATCGAGGCGATGTTGACGATCTTGCCGCCGGTACCCTGTTTCAGGAACTGCCGCGCGACCGCCTGGGAAAGAAAGAAGACTGTCTTGAGGTTGAGATTCATGACATCGTCCCATTCCTTCTCCGTGAAGTCGATGGCAGCATGGCGCAGAATAGTTCCGGCGTTGTTCACCAGAATGTCGATCTTGCCGAATTCGGCTAACGCGCGCTCGATTATTCCGGGAATCGGTTCGAGCGTCATGAGATTCGCTTTCATGTGCACATACTTGCGGCCTGCGGCCTTGACCGCCTGCGCCGTCTCGTCCGCCTGGTCGGCGTAGGTCACGCCGAGAATGTCCGCACCCGCCTGGGCGAGAGCGATGCAATATGCCTGGCCGAGCCCGCGCTCCGATCCGGTGACTATCGCAACTTTGCCGTCCAGCCTGAACTTGTCGAGAACACCCGCCATGATCGCCTCCCTACAAAGTCCTCCCGCCTCAGCGCACTGCTGCGGGATCGAGATTGTCCATATCGTCGAAGTTCTGGTTCTCCCCCGCCATTGCCCAGATGAAGGCGTAGGCCCCGGTGCCCACTCCGGAATGTATCGACCACGAGGGGGAGATGACCGCGTCCTCGTTCGAAACCACGAGGTGTCGCGTCTCGCCGGGCTGACCATGGAGGTGGAAGACCCGCGTCGACGCGGCCATGTCGAAGTAAAGATAGACCTCCATGCGACGCTCGTGGGTGTGCGGAGGCCAGGTGTTCCATACACTGCCCGGTTCGAGGATCGTCATGCCCATGACCAACTGGCAGCTCTTGCACACAGCGGGGTGAACATATTGATAAATCGTGCGTACGTTGCACGACTCAGGGGAGCCGAGTTTCCGGGGGTTCGCCTTCGCGCGCTCGATTTTGACCACGGGATAGGTCTGATGCGCCGGACAGCTGACAAGGTAGAACTTGGCCGGCTGTGCAGGATCGGCGCTTTCGAAGCCGACCGACGCCGTCCCCATGCCGACATAGAGGCCGTCGCCCTTCGCAAGCTCGATCCTCTCGCCGTCGAGGAAGACCCTGCCCGGGCCTCCTATGTTGATGAGGCCGAGTTCGCGCCGGTCGAGGAAACGCTCGGTGCCGAGTTCCTTGCCGCCTTCGAGTTCGAGCCGCGCCGACACAGGACAGGCTCCTCCGAAGATGACGCGGTCGACGTGGGTATAGGCGAGGTTGAGGGCTCCCGGGACGAAAACTTTTTCTTTGAGGAAATGCCGCCTGAGTTCGGCGCTGTCGTAACGCCTGACGTCATCCGGGTGATTTCCGTAGCGCATATCGAGTTTCATGCCCGCTCCCTCACTTACTTAAGAAATCTTCACGCTGAGGAGTGAATACATCGAGGAGGGCTCCCGCGACCTCGCAGACCGTGCTGTGCCGCGCGCCGCCGGGGATGTAAACCGTATCGCCGGGCTCGAGGGTGCGAGTCTCTCCTTCGACCGTGAATCGGAACCGCCCGGACAGGCAATAGGTGGCCTGCTCGTGGGGGTGGGCGTGCTCGGCGCCCCTGCCACCGGCAGCGAAACTCACTTCGACCATCATGAGAACGCCGCCCCGCGCCTTTATCTTGCGCGATACCTTGCCTGCTTCGAGAACCTCGAGCCTTGATTCGGAATCAGGGAAAAAAACCGAAGCCATACGATCCCCCCTGCGAGTTTTACGCCCTGCGACCGAGATTGGATCGGCCGCCCAGTTTAGTGTTATCGCACAACGCGCCCGCCGCCGCCGCCTGCGGCGAGAGCCTCCACCTCGGCCCG
This sequence comes from uncultured Treponemataceae bacterium, assembly GCA_964644505.1. GTDB lineage: Bacteria > Spirochaetota > Spirochaetia > Treponematales > Rectinemataceae > CAZXXZ01. Next base: position 9,024 of record CAZXXZ010000026.1, read on the forward strand.
TGTCGCAAGATTGAAGTCCCCGGGTATTGTATGTTTCAAGGCCGAGGCTGCGACGGCGAACTCAAGCGCCCGAGCCTCGTCACCGTACTCGAGGAGTCCGAAAATCAATCCCGCGGCGAAGGCGTCGCCGCCCCCGACGCGGTCGACGATGTCTTCAATGTCGTAGCTTCTTGAAACCAAGAAAGCTCCGGGACCCGAATACACGGCCGACCAGCCGTTGCGGTCGGCGGATCTGGACTGCCTGAGCGTGATCGCGACTGCCCCGAGGTTCGGGAACTCGGATCGGGTCTTCTCCGCCAGTACCCGGTAGGACTCGGCCTCGACCAGACCGCGCGAAGGATCCGAATCCGCCGCGATGCCGAGGGCGAGCTGTATGTCTTCTTCGTTCGCGATGAGAAGGTCGGCGAGTTTCACGAGTTCACACATGACCTCGGGGGCCTTCATGCCGTAGTTCCACAGTTTTTTACGGTAGTTGAGGTCGATCGAGACTTTCACGCCGGCTTTCCGGGCTGCGGTTGCGGCCTCGGCGGCTGCCTCGGCCGCCGATCGAGACAATGCGGGCGTGATGCCGGTGAAATGGAACCAGGCTGCATCCTTGAAAATCACGGGCCAATCGAAGTCGCCCGGGGCCATGGCCGAGGCCGCGCTCCCCGTCCGGTCGTAGACGACGAGCGAGGGACGTTGATCCGAGCCGGTCTCGAGAAAGTAGATGCCGGTCCGATCCTTTGTTCTACGGACAAAGGACACATCCACAGCCCGGCCCCGAAGCGCGGCGATGGCCGCGTCGCCGACCGCGTCGCCGGACAGGGCGGTGACGAAGACCGCATGCATCCCGAAGGTCGCGAGCGAGACGGCGACGTTCGCCTCCCCTCCCCCGAAAGTCGCCTCCAGCACAGGAGACTGGAAAAGACGCTCGCGACCGGGCGACTTGAGCCTGAGCATGATCTCTCCGAAGGTGACCACCTTCTTCATCTCTGACCTCATTATGCAGTAAAAAGCTGGTAAGCCGCGTACAGCTTCCGATTGAGTCTAGCACGAAGAACCGGGAGCTGCAATATTATTTTTGAAACGATGGTCCATTTTTGAAATTTGGAGTATACTTGACTTTATTTCACGGGAGGGGCTGCGATGAACGAAATCCTTCAGAAGATCGGCGAGATAGGCATCGTTCCGGTTATCAAGCTTGAAAGCGCGGATAAAGCGGTCCCGCTCGGACGCGCGCTCGTGAAAGCGGGAATCGGGGCGGCCGAGGTCACGTTCAGGACCCAGGCTGCGGCCGACGCGATCAGGGCCCTTGTCGCCACGGTCCCCGAGCTTTTAGTCGGCGCGGGTACCGTCACCTCCGTCGCGACAGCCCAGTCCGCTGCGGCGGCGGGAGCGCGTTTTATCGTCTGCCCCGCCTGGGACGACAGCGTCGTCGAGTGGTGCATCGAGCGCGGTATGCCGATCCTCCCGGGCGTCTCGGGTCCGGAAGGAGTGATGAAAGGCGTCTCGAAGGGGCTCGAGGCGCTCAAGTTCTTCCCCGCCGAGGCATCGGGGGGCGTTTCAATGCTCGACGCCCTATCGGGCCCCTTCCCGAACATGAAGTTCATCCCGACCGGCGGCATCGACGCCTCGAACATCGGAGTGTACGCGCGAAAAACCTCGGTTCTCGCGGTCGGCGGATCATGGATGGTGAAACCCGAACTCGTCGAAGCAGGAGACTGGGGCAGAATCGAAGAACTCGGCCGCGAGGCCGTCTTCGCCCTGCACGAATTCGAACTTGCGCACATCGGCGTCAACGAGCAGAACCCCGACGAGGCCGCCAAGGACGCCTCGCTCATCACATCGCTTTTCGGCTTTCCGATCAAAGAGGGCGATTCGTCCATCTTCATATCCACCTGCATCGAGCTACTGAAAAAACCCTACCTTGGAGAAAAAGGCCATGTCGCGATCCGCTGCAACGACGTCGAACGAGCCCTGGCCCGGTTCCGCGGCATGGGGATCGGCGTCACGGCCGGGACCGAGAAGATGGAAAAGGATCGGCTCAAAACAGTCTATCTGGACAGGCAGATCGGCGGCTTCGCCTTCCATCTTGTGCGCAGATGACCGTGCACTGTCTTCCGAATCGCCTTCAAAAAGGCGGCGTGCCGCCGCGAAAAACCACGACGACACGCCTTGATTCAGGAGGAGCACAGAAAAGAAAACCCGAGGTCGGGTAATTCTTATTTATTTATAACCAGACTCGGCAGCCACAGCGTTATCTCGGGGATGAAGGTGACGAGCATCAGCGCGATCACCATCATGGCGTACATGGGAAGGGTGCGCACTGCAGTCCTCTCGATCGGCGTCTTGCCTATGGCGCAGCCCACAAAGAGCGCCGTTCCGACCGGCGGAGTGCAGAGCCCCACGGCGAGATTCAAAATGAGCATAATCCCGAACTGCACCGGATTCATCCCGATGACGGGCCCGGTGACGACCGGCAGGAGTATCGGCGTCATGATGAGAATGAGGGGGGCCATATCCATAAAGCAGCCGAGGATAAGAAGCAGGGCATTGATGATGAGCAGAAGCAATACCCTGTTGTCGGTGACACTCAAGAGGGCCGAGGTCAGGGCGTCGGGGATGCGCAAAACCGTCATCATGTACGCGAAAGCCTTCGCGGATGCTATGAGCGTGAGGACAATGGCCAGAGTCTTGAGCGAGTTTCTGAGCACGGGCCCGAAGGTCTTGAATGTTTCCTTGAACTCGGCCCAGAGAGGCTTCTTCTGGACGATCGCCCTATAGATGACGAAGAAAACATACGCGAGCAGGAAGGTGTACAGACAGGCGACGGCCGCCGATTCCGTGACCGTGAAGACTCCTATGGCGATGCCGCCCATGATGATGACGAAAATCATCATGGGGAGGATGCCGCTCAAGACGATCCTGAGCCTCTGCCCCCGCGGCACCGGGTCGCATCGGGGAAAGTTATATTTTTTTGCCATAAAGAAGCACAAGATCATCAAAAGGCAGCCGACAAGGATGCCCGGGATGAGCCCTCCCCAGAGGAGATCGGCGATCTGTCCCCCGATGCCGGCCGCAAGGGCGTAGATGACCATGTTGTGACTCGGCGGGACGAGGACGCCCTGACAGGCCGTCGTTACGGTGAGTCCGACGGCGAAGTCCTCGTCATAGCCCTGCTTTTTCATGAGGGGAATGACGATGGAGCCGAGCGAGGAGACATCCGCGACCGCCGAGCCGGAGATGCCGCCGAAGAGCATCGAATCGACGCAGTTGATATACGCGAGTCCGCCCCGGAAACGGCCGACGATGAGGTTCGCCAGATCGACGATTTTCTCGGATATCCTGCCGGCGCTCATGATCTCGCCCATGACGATGAAAAAGGGAATCGCGAGGAGGGTGAAGCTGTCTATGCCCTTGACCATCTGCTGAATGATTATCGACAGCCCCTGCCCGTGCGCGAGCGCTCCGAGCACGGCAGACAGAAGAAGCGCGAAGGCGACGGGGATGCGTATGGCAAGGAGGATCACAAAACCGCCCAGGAGGACGATGGTGGAAAAAACTTCGCTGCTCATCGTTCACCGTCCTCCCCGCTGCAGCTCGCCTTCAATCCCTCGTGGACGACCAGGAGATCCTCCTCTTTCTCCGAGAAGAGGCGATCCTCGTCCTTCAACACGCCGAAGAGGAAAAGGAGCGAATCGAAAACAATGATCACACCGGCGATCGGCATCGAAATGTATTGCACAGAGCGGGGCAGCCCCGTGGCGGCCATGGTGAAGCGCCACAACTGCGAACAGAGGTTCCAGCCGTATACCGTCATTATGGCTCCGCAGGACAAGGTCGCGAGATTGAGAACGAGGTCCATGACTCTTCGGACCGCCCCGCCGGCCTTGAAGCGACGATAGAGTACGGCGACGCTGATATGCAGACGGTCTCGGACGCCCATGGCGCAGGCGATGAACGCGAAGAGGGCGACGAGGGTGCGGGGCACTTCTTCGGCCCAGATGATTCCGGTGCTCAGGACATAACGGCAGAACACGGTGACACAGACGATGACGATCATGCCGAGCAGGGCCGTCTGCGCAATAACGAGCAGTATCTTATGAATAACGGCATCGACCGAACGCAAGAAATCCGCTAGCTTCATCTGTTCAGTACTTCTTGCCGACCTCGGCTATGGCGTTGATTATGCTCGTGTACTTGGCGCCGTACTCGGCGTACAACGGCTTCATGGCGTCGACGAAGAGCTGGCGCTGGGCCGGGGTGAGTTCGACGACCGTGACGCCGCCGGCGCGGACATTCGCCTCCGACTTCTTCTCCATTTCCTTCCACTGGGCGATTTCGAATTCCTGAGTCGCCTTCGCGCACTGTTTGATGATCTCGATGTCCGCGGCGGAGACCTTGTGGGCCTTCATGGAAGCCTCGGACATAAGAAGGATTTCGGGGACGCGGGTGTGGTGGTCGAGTATGTAGTACTTCGCCGCCTTGTAATCGCCCTTCGTGTCATAGGTGGGCCAGTTGTTCTCGGCTCCGTCGATGACGCCGGACATGATGTTGGAATAAATGTCGTTCGATCCGATGCCGGTCACGGGGACGGCTCCCAGGAGTTCGGTCATCCTGCACATCATCTTGTTGTCCTGCATGCGGATCTTGAGACCCTTCATCTCCGCGGGCGTCGTGATCTTCTTAGTGAGGTAGTAGCAACGGCTCCCGGCGTCGTACCAGCACAGGCCGATGAGGCCCGAGCCCGAGGATTGCAGTTTGGCGAGCATGTCCTGTCCGATCTTGCCGTTGAGAACGGCCCACATATGCTCGCTGCTCTTATAGAGGAAGGGGAGCTGAATGGCGTTGAGATCGGGGACGAATTCGGCGACAGGGGCCGCGGAGACGCGGGCGAATCCCAGCTCTCCGATGACGAGGGCTTCGACCGCCTCTGCCTCGGTCGCGTTGAGAACGCCGCCCGAGTAGACCGTGATTTCGATGCGGCCCTCGGTCTTCTCTTTGACCAGCCTGGCGAACTCGCGGTCGGCGAGCGTCGTCGGGTAGCCCTCCATGTGGACTTCGCTCAATTTGAGCTTGATGGGCGCCGCGCTCACGAATACGGCGGCCGTCAAGAGGGACAGAAACACCAGCATGGTTTTTTTCACGGTATGCCTCCTTAAAGGACACATTCGAAGGCGAGTCTATGCCGGTTTCAACATCATGCGGCGAGTACAATAATGCGATTTACGGTATTTTTATGCTCGACCTCATTCGACTGCGCGGATTTTGGAGATGATCGCCCGGACCTCGGCGCTCTGTCGTTCATAGATACTCTGAGCCAGGGCCCTCCATCTAGTCGTGTCGCTTATCTCGATGACCCGGACTCCGGCGTTTTTCGCCCGTTCAAGCGCAAGTCGTTCGTATCGTTTCCACGCGGCCCTTTGGAAGTCGATGCTGTCGATGGCAGCTTTCTCGATCAGGAGCCTGTCCTCGGCGGAAAGCTCGGCGAATGCGGTCCGGGAACCCACGATGATCTCGGGTATCCGCACGTGTTCGGTCAGTGTGTAGAAGGGAGCGATTTTGTAGTGTTCCGATGTGTAATAGGTCGATGCGTTGTTCTCCGCGACGTCGATCCTCCCCGTCTGTATGGCGCTGTACACCTCGCCGAAGGCCATCGCGACCGGCGAAGAGCCGAATGCGACGATCGCTTCGGCCATGACACTGCCCTCTTGAACTCTGACGCGCATGCCCCGGAGGTCTTCGGGATTACGTATGGGTTTTCGCGCCGAGTAAAAACTTCGCGCGCCGGCCTCGAACCAACCGAGGCCGACAAATCCGGCCTCCGACACCGAGGCAAGAAGCTGCATGCCTATGTCGCCCTTGAGAACGCGCCACATGTGCTCGTCGTTGCGGTAAAGGTAGGGCATCTGCAGAGCGCGCAGACGCGGAACGTACACGGCCACGGCGGCAACCGACACGCGCGCAATATCTATGGCGCCGAACTGAAGCTGCTCGAGGACCGAGACTTCCTGACCGAGAACAGAGTTCGCGTATACCGTAATATGGATGCGTCCCTTCGACCGTTCGGCGACGAGGCGGGCGAATTCGTAATCGGCCTGCGTCGTCGGATGATCGTCCGGGTGCAATTCGGCGAGGCGCAATTCGACGGCCGGAGTCGCGGCTGCCTTGGGTTGCGCGGCCGTCGAGCCCGGCGCGCCTATCGCGCCGAATACCGCCGCAAAGAAAAACAGGAACACGAGCACCGCCCGATAAGAACTTTTCACTCTCACTTCGAAAACCCTTCCGTGTTTGCGATCCTCGAACGATACTCCGCAGGACTTTCTCCGCAGATACGCCTGAACACCCGGGCGAAGTATGCAGGATCGCGGAACCCGACGATCGAAGCAGCCTCCTTGATCGAAACACGGCCCGTAGAGAGAAATGCCTTCGCCCTTTCGATCCGCAGTCTGGTCAGGCATTCGGCGAAGCCCAGGCCGATGCATCGTGTGAAAAGCCGCGAAAGATGCGAGGGGGAGATCGAAAGATCGGAAGCGACTCGTTCGAGCGACAAATCCTCGGTGTATCGCTCTTCGATGAGATCGAGCGCCCGGTGTATCGTCCTACTGCCAGCGGGCGACAAGTTCTTGTCGTTTTTATCAAACCGTGCAAAGCAGCATTCTGAGCTTTCCTTCTCGGTCGATACGGCAACGACGAAAACAGGCCGAGAGTCGTCCGTTAGAACAAGTGCGCGCCGGGCGATTGCGGCGAGTTCGGAGGCTACGGCGACGCAGCCTGCACCGGACAACGCGGCTCCAAGTGCAAGCCGAAGGCCGAGCCTGGCCCGCGCTTCATGAACAAGGTCCCCGAGCAACAAACGGAACGACTCAAGATCGAACCGAGATTCATCGGCTGCGGCTATGCAAAGACAATCCCGAGCGCCTGCGCCCGCGAACACAAGCATGCCATGCGCTCCGAGGCTGTGCTCGACAAAGGAGGCCGCGTCCTTCAAGACCGCGGCCCGCGATGGCGACAAGCAACGCATCGCGATGACCGCCCTGAAACGCGAAGAACCGCCCGACAGCCGCAGGCAGCGTTCGAGGAGACCGTCGGGTACGACACCGTTCCCAAGGGACGAGCGGAGTTCGTCGACTAAAAGACGGGCCGCCTCCTCGACCGTCGAAATTCCACGCATATCTGAACTTCCAATCGACAGCGCACGTCCGAGCGCGGCCTTCACTTCGTCGGCGGAAGCCGGCTTGAGCAGGGAATCGTCGATTCTCAGCCTGAGCGCGCTGAGCGCGTATTCGAAACTATCGTAGGCGGTGAGAAAGACTATGGGGAGAAAAGGCCTCGAGCGCCTTAGTTCACGAGCCGTCCCGATACCGTCGAGGCCGGGCATTCGTATATCGAGAAAGGCCGCATCGAGCCTGTGCTCGCCTGCCAACGCAACGGCCTCGAGACCGTTCGAAGCCTCGAGTATCTCAAGCTCGTAGGCGGAGTTGAGTATGCATCGCACTGCGCGACGCTCCAGTTCCTCATCGTCGGCGACGAGCACCTTATACGACATTCGTCCCGTCCTCAGAAAGCGGCAAAGAAATACGAACAACGGTCCCGCGGCCCTTACGCGAGGCGATCGCGAAACGAGAACCGCCGTTATAACGATATTTCAGCCGCTCTTGCAGATTTGCCGTACCGATACCCGGCCCCGCCTGTCCGGGAATGGCTTCGAAGCCCGTTCCATGACCCGAGGCCGCACCTCGAAGCGACAGGAGTGTCACCGGATCCATACCGACACCTGTATCGGCGACGACAAGGCGAATTCGACCGGCCCGAATCCGCGCCGAAACGACGACCCGTCCGCCTTCGACCTTCGGCTCGATACCGTGCCGGACCGCGTTCTCGACAATCGGCTGAAGGATAAAGCGCGGCACCGGCAGCGGCTCGACATCCGCTTCGGAACGAACTTCCCACTTCAAGCGATCCCCGAATCTGATGCCCTGAAAGGTAAGATACTCGCGGAGTACGGAAAGTTCATCGCCGACAGTGGTAAAGGCTCCGCCTTCCGACAAAGAATAACGCATGAGTTTTCCGAGACTGGTCGCGAGCAGCTCGGTCCTCGGAGCGCCTTCGAGAAGCGCGCTTCGCGAAATGGTGTTGAGCGCGTTGAAAAGGAAATGCGGCCGCAGCTGATCTTGAAGATTCATGAACTGAGCCTCGCGGAGCGCGCGCCCCATCGAGATGCGCGCGAGGCTTTCCTCGTGAAGCAGGCGCTCGAGCTCGGCTTTCTCCTTCAGCCCCTCGACCAGGGCGCGGATATTCGTGCTCATCGCGTTGAAATCGCGGGCGAGATCGGCGATCTCGTCGTGAGTGGAGACCTGCACCGGCTCGACCCTGAGATCCCCCAAGGCCATGCGGTCGGCGGCCGCGGCGAGATTGCGTACAGGAGCGGCGATCGAGCGCGCGAAAAACGCCGAGAACACAAAAGCGATAACGCCTGTCGCGACGAGACCGAAAAGCGCCACGGCGCGCCGCGCCGACGAGGCGGCTTGCACTTTTTCGTAACGGCTCGTCCCTGTCGCCATCGAGATAGACAAAAGCCGGCCGAGATAGCCGTCGATATAGGACGCGATGCGGTCGGCCTTCTGATAGGCTTCGTACGCGCCCTCCCGCCCGGCCTGTCCAGCCTCGAAGGCGGCCTCGATCGCCGGTCTCCAGGCTTCGAAGCCACGCCGTACGGCTCGGACTTCAAAAAACGCATCGGGAGGCTCGTCTTCGACGGTTTGTAGGGCGGATACCGCATGTGACAAGACTGCAAGCGATTGGCCGAGCAGAATACGTTGCGCAGCACCATGCTCGCGCATGTATCTTTCGCCGAGCGAACGGATTTCCGACAACTCTGTTCTTAACTTCTGAATCTCGTAGTAACGGGTGAGCCGCGTTTCGAACTCGCGCCCCGTCTTCGATGAAGCGTCCTGCACGAGCATCTCGACCGCCGTGAGGATCGCGATGGTCAGCGTATATGCGGCGAGAAGCTTCCCGCGTATCCCGAACCGCATTGCGAGCTTCATCCCGTCATCATTCGGGAGGATAGCCGAGCGCCGACGAAATGCGTCCGGCGGCCGCGGTGACCAAAGACGCCGATTTTTCGACATCGGCGCCCTCGAAGCGGAACAGGGGCCACGATGCGGAGAGGGAGGCGACAAGGCAGCCCTCGCGGTCGATCACGGGTGCGCCGATACACACGATGCCTTCCTCGTGCTCCTCGTCGTCGAGGGCGTAGCCGCAGTCCCGCACTTTTTTAAGTTCGGCCTCGAGTTTCTCGCGTTTTGTGATCGTCTTCGGCGTATGCGCGACGAGCTTCAAAGCGTCCAGAATCGACGCGCGCTTCTGTTCGTCCGAGTAGGCGAGAAGAACCTTCCCGATGGCGGTGCAGTACAGCGGAATACGACGGCCGACTCGGGAGAACATGCGTATCGTGTATTTCGATTCGATTTTGAGGACATAGACGGCCGAATCGTCCTCGAGCACGCCCATGTGGACGGTCTCGCCCAGCTCCTCGGCAAGCTCTTCGGCTATCGGACGTGCGATCGCATATAGATCGAGATGGTCGAGGGCGCGCGAACCCACATTGAACAGCTTGAGCGTTAAAGCCCAGCGGTCCCCCTCGCTGCGCCGCGCGTAGCCCAGCGACTGCAGGGTCTGAAGAAAGCGATACACTGTCGGTTTGGCGAGCCCCACGGTTCGAGACAATTCTTCAAGCCCTATCGATCTGACCCTGGACAGGCATTCGAGAATCGAAAGAACACGGGCCGCCGCGCTGACGAGCGGAAGACCTTCTTGCGCCGATGCGGCGCCGCGCCTTTTTGCCAAAATCGTACCTCCGGTCCATTTTGTGCGCGACCTTATATTCCGTCAAGATCGGGAATAAAATGAACATACTTTTTCCGGGTGGTATACAATCGAAACGGGGGAATGAATACGAGATCGCAGGCACGGCCGAACGGCAGAAAAAGCGTGGGTCTGGTACTCGCCAGCCTGCATACGGGTGCGAGCGTAGCGGCCTGGCCCGCCGTCGCGGACGCCTCCGAGCGCGCGGACGTCAATCTTTTCTGCTTTCCGGGCGGCCGCATAGGGCTGCGCGAAGGTTACGAGGCCTCGCGCAATTCCATCTACGATCTCGCCGGAGGAGCCGGGCTCGACGGGGCGCTTATCTGGGCCTCGTCCTTGAGCGGAGCCGATACGACCGAATCCGTCGACCGTTTCATCGACCGCTACCGCGATATCCCCTTGGCGAGCCTGTCGACCGGCATCGTCGGCGTGCCCGTCGTCACCTTCGACTACTACGGCGGCATGCGCGAGGCTTTGACGCATGCGTTCACGGTCCATGGCTACCGGCGCATCGCGTTTATCCGCGGGCCGGATCGGCATCCCGGCGCGCAGGAACGCTACCTTGCCTATCTCGACGGCATGAGGGAGGCGGGGCGTGAGAGCGATCCTCGACTCGTATCATCGCCCTTTCCCTGGGATTCGGGAGCGCTCGCGGCGCGCGAACTCATCGATACGCGCAGGCTCATCCCAGGAGCCGATTTCGAAGCTATCGCCGCGTCAAGCGATCTTATGGCCTTGGGCGCGGTGCGAGAGCTTCAATCTCGGGGATACCGCATCCCCGAGGATGTCGCCGTGTTCGGAATGAACAACACGATCGAAAGCCGCCTGAGCTCCCCCTCGCTTACAACTGTGGATTGCCCCTTCGCCGAACTCGGCGAAATCGGCCTTTCAATGCTTCTCGATCTCATCGAGCGGTCCGAGCGCGGCGAGCAGCCGCCCAAACCCGAGATTAAGCGTCTTCCCACGCGTTTGATAACACGCCGTTCCTGCGGATGCCGTCCTCGTATTCGCGCGGAAATCGAGACCGCAGCGAGTCCTGAGAGCTTCGACGATCATGTACGGATCATAGCCCGGGCCGCAGGGCTATCCGGGCGTCTCGAGCGCGACTGGGTCAGACCGCTCGTGGAAGCATGGGTTTCGGCTGTTACGGGCTCGACCGTGGCCCAGATGCGCTTTCTCGACCTCTTCGGAAGAATCCTGGACCGCGCCGCGCGCATGGGTATAGAAATCGCATCCTGGCAGAACGCCCTCTCGGTTCTACGACAGCTGCCTGTACATCCGTGCTTGAACGGCGTTTCCACCGAGGCCGAGGAATTGATAAGCCAGGCCCGCATCCTTGCTGCCGAGGCGGCCGAACGATCACAGGCATCCCGGGCATGGGAAATCGAAAAACGTGACGAGGCCCTGCGTGATCTGGACCACGAGCTTCTCGTCTCCTTCGACACCCGCGATCTCTCCGGAATCCTCCTGGAACGTCTGCCGAAACTCGGTATCCGAAGCGCCTTCGTCTGCCGTTATCTCGATTACGGCCCCGAAGGTCGGGCTGTGCTTACAGCCGGCTTCCGGGACGATCGGCTTCTTTCGCACGAAGGAGCCGGGGCATTCGCCGCCGTCGATCTCTTGCCGCCGGGGGTTTTTCCGAATCGAAGATTGAGTTATGTCGTCGAACCGCTTTTTTTCCACGACACGCCGATCGGCTACGCCCTCTTCGAAATAGGGAACCGGTCCGGTGTGGTGTACGAACGGCTGCGTGATTCGGTGAGCAACGCCCTCCGAGGCGCACTCATGTTCGAGCGGATCGAGGAAGCCCGCGAAAAGGCAATTCGCGCGGATCGGGTCAAAAGCCGTCTTTTGTCCAATGTGACGCACGAACTTCGCACCCCCGTCGACATCATGCTCGGCGGCCTTAAGCGCCTTATGGAGAACCAGACGATCTCCGCTCCCTCGATGATCGCCGAACTCGGACGCATCCGCGCCGGAGCGGAACTTCAAAAACGGCTCGTCGACGACCTGCTCGATTTATCCCGAGCGGAACTGGACGAACTCGATCTGAACCTCGAGCCCCTCGACCCCGGGCCGCTTCTATACAGCACCTTCGAACTTTTCGCCGCGCAGGCCCGTCCCGAGGTCGAGTGGCGCATCGTCCTGCCCGATCGTATTCCGAGGGTCATCGCGGACGAGTTCAGATTCCGCCAGACTCTCATGAACCTTCTCGGGAACGCCGCGAAATTCACAAAAAAAGGATCAATCACGATGTCGGTCGAGGCGGCGCCTCCTGAACTTCGGATATCGGTCGCAGACACAGGTCCGGGCATTCCGGAGGACAACCTGCCCTTCATCTTCGAACCTTTTGTGTCCATCGGGCCGGAGGGCAGACGCGAGGGGGACTGCCGCGGCGCAGGTTTGGGCCTGAGCATCGCCCGTCATATCGCCGAACTGCACTCGGGCCGAATCGAAGTCGCGAGCGAAGCGGGCCGCGGCTCGGTTTTCACCTTGGTCCTGCCACTTCCTGAAGAAATAGAAAGTTCACAAAGCGACGGCGACGCGAAGCGGGGGCGCATCCTCCTGGTATCCTCGTCGCAGAGCGTCCCGCCGGAGATCGCGGCGATCGCGGCTCGACGCGGCCTCGAGGTTCATCGCGTCGAGGGCCCCGACGATCCCACGGCGAGCGGCGCTGCGGACAATGTGGCTGCGATCGCATGGGACTCGTCGTCATCCGGCCACGAGGAGCGCATGCTGTTCCGCAGATTGCGGCAGAATCCCGTTCTTGCATCCCGCCCCCTCATCGTATTCGGCTCCACGGCGGCGTCGGCCCTCGTCGACAGGCTTCACCCTCATCAGATTGCGGACAGCATCGTCCTTTGCGGACCAGATACGACATCAAACACCGGGCCTGTTGTCGTTGCAGACGACGACGACCGCACGCTTGATTCACTTCGATCGCTGCTCGCAGAGGCCTTTCCGCAATCGGAGATCCTGACCGCGAGTGAAGGGAAGGAAGCACTCGAAATAATATGCAGCCGCAGACCGCGCCTTGTCGTGCTCGACCTGGTCATGCCGGGCCTTTCGGGTATCGACATCATCAGGCACATGCGTTCGGACGAAAACCTCTACACAATCCCCGCAATACTCGTCACGAGCAAGACCATAACGCTCGACGACGTCCGCGCCGTCGAGGGGAAGTGTCGCGTCGTTTTTCACAACAAAGGCCTTCTCTCGGACGAGGAGACGGCCAAAGAAGCGGTCTGTACGGCATCGGGCGAGACACTTCTTCCTCCCGGTACGAGCACCATCGTAAAAAAGGCGGTGGCATATATCAACGCCCACTATGCCAGTCCCCTGACCCGATGGCAGGTCGCCCAGTCCGTGAATGCGAGCGAGGACTATCTATCCCGCGTCTTCCGCCGCGAGCTCGGCCTGACTCCATGGGAATACCTTACACGGCTGCGCATACAACGCGCAAAAGAACTGCTCATGTCCGGCGCTGACAGCGTCGCCGTAGTCGGCGCTCGGGTCGGCTTTCCCGATCAAGCATACTTTTCCCGCGTTTTCAAGAAAATCACCGGCTCCACTCCGCAGGGCTTCAGAGAAGGACACAGGCAAACTTAGATCTTACGCGCGATCATGATGAAATACTTGAGAAGGCCGATCGCGTTCATCTCCTGCACGAGAAGTATCTCGAAGCCGATCGACGAAGCCTGAGTTTTGAACTCGTCTACTGTCAACATCTCATCGTATGGATGATCCGTCAAACGCCTGAACAGTCTCCCCGCCCCATGTTTGAAGGATTCCATCGACATGTCCTCCATAATGAGATGGCCGCCGTGCTTGAGAACGCGTCGAATTTCGCTTAATCCCCTTCTCCACTCGGCGTAATTGTGCAGATCGGCGAGGTTGAAAACGACATCGAAGGACTCGTCCGGAAACGCCAATGAGAAAACATCTGCCACAGAAAACTCGAAACGTTCGGGATCGTGCGAAAGGCGCGCGATTTCAACAAGCTCGCTCTCGCGTTCCACCGCTTTGATTTTCCGCGGCGCGAAGTACTTCACGAGCTGCGAGGTAGAGCTTCCGACGCCGCAGGCGATATGAAGGGCCTCATCCACGGGGCCGACCGCCGCGGCTCTCTTAGCAGCCGCGAACAAGGGCCTGACTTCCATCACCTCCCGTACTAAGGAACGCGCGCGGTTGTTCTCGAGATAGTACTCGAAGTTCTTTTTCATGACGCGACTCCGGACACCGCGGAGCAGGGTATGCCACCGCGCGACAATAAGCAGAGATAACGGTCACGTACTTCACGTACCACATCCTCCCAGCTGCGGCAGAGCGTTCTCCGAGCCTCCGATCCGACACGCTTGAGTCCGTCAGGGTCTTGGAGGGCCCGGACGACACGTTCGGCGAAGGCGTCTTCGTCGGCATCCGCGAGAAATCCGTTTTCTCCGTCGCAGATCACCTCGGCGGCCGTCGATCCCCGCAGGAGTACCGAGGGCGTCGAAAAAGCGGCCGCCTCGCGGATGACTAAAGGCGCGTTGTCCCAGAAAGAAGGTAATAGAAAGATATCAGCTCTCGCATAAATCTCGGCGAGAACCGCGCGGTCCTCGACGGGGCCGAAAAACAGCGTACGTCCGGCGGCCGATGAGGATCGCACAAGAGATTCCAAATACCGGCGCGCAGAGCCGCGTCCGACGAAGACCATCCGGAAACGCGGCGTTTTTTCCATGATCAAAGGAAGGGAGCGTATCAGAAACTCGAGGTTTTTTTCGAGTATGTGCTGCCCGACAAAAAGTCCTACCAGCTCGTCGTCGCCGAGGCCGAGACGAGCGCCCCCTCGCCTGCGGATCTCCGTGATATCGTCGGGAGCATTGAAATCGATACCGTTTTCGACAATCTCGCAGCGCCCTTGATAACCGTACTCGCGGACCGCCGCCTCGACCGATCGGCCGGGCACCCAGACTTGGTCGACCGAATGGAAAAAATCGACGATACGCCTCATCTCCCGTTCGACCACTCGTTCGAACGGTATCGCCAGGCGCAGGTTGTCCCGGAACTTCGAGTGAAATGTCGCAATGATGGGGATGCCCGACTTGCGCGCGATCCGCAGAGCCATACGGCCGGCGCCGAAAGGCGAATGGGCGTGCACAAGAGCGAAATCGAGCTTCTTGATGCGCGCAGACAGACAGGGATCGAGCCTCGGCAGTCCGATCCTGTAGGGAGGATGCACGAAGGTGGGGATCGAGAAAAAACGAAGCACGGGGAAACTTTCGTTTTCACGGTGGAAGGGAGCGGAGGGAGCGACCACGCAAGCAGGTCCGAGGATGCGATTCAGCCAATAGGCGTAGTTCCTAACCGTCAAGGTCACTCCGTCGATGATCGGCGTGAAACTGTCGTTGAAAAGCCCGATCGAATATCCGGTAGTCATATCCGCAGCCTCATGCAGGACCGGATCGGTCCGGGACGCTTGTGCGGAGCCTCGATCTCGCCTCGGCGCCGAGGCGCGCGAAAAAAGCCTCATCCAGCCTGCGATTGTTCCTGAAGGCCTTCAGGATGACGATCGCCCCCTTCGGACAGCGATGGATGCAGCGGCAGCAGAGCTCGCAACGGCCGTAATCGTGAACGGGACCCTCGCCGCCCATGCTCCAGGCCTTACGACTGCACATGCCCACACAGGCTCCGCATCGGGTGCACCGATCCCTCAAAACGCGGAAGTGCCGTTTGAAAAGATCGAAGCGATTAAAGAAAAGTATTTGTAACAGCTGGGAAAACGGCGTATACCACTTGAGCCTCGGGATCGATTCTCGCGTCGTTCCCGCCTGGGCGATCGAAGTCAGTTCAACTGCGATTCTGCGCAGTTTGTCAGGCAGCTTTTTTTCGAAGCGATACCACCACGGGATGAGAAAACCCGGAAGCGCCGCGGTCACATCGCTTCCGGGCGCCCGGACCCGGGCCGATCCCGCGACGACACATCCGCGCCTCTTCAGAACCTGGGCCAAACGCCGAATGGAATTCTCGGCGTACAGCTCGTATGTCGTCACGAGATACGCGGTTTTCGGCCGTCCGAAGGGGCCGAGGTTTTCGGCGAATTCGAGCATCGAGGGAGCCGGTTTGAGATAGTAGGTCGGATAGAGAAGCACGATCAGATCCGAATCGGAAGCCGCGAGACGGGCTCGGTCGTCTTCGATCGATACCGCCGAGCACTCGAACTTCTCCGACACAAGCTCGCCGAGAAGTTCGGCGACGAGACGAGTGCCGCCCGTGCCGGAAAAGTAGAGAAAGACCAGCTTCTTCGAACTCGGGCCCTTCATGCGTGCTCGACCTTCACGCGAACGGATTCATCGCGGTCGGCGAAGCCTCCCCAGCAGTTCCGTATCACCCGCATGGCGAGAGAACGCGGCACGAAACGCGCCGCGGCAGCCAGAACCCGATTGAAACGACCCGGTATGATGACCGCCCTGCCTCGAAGTGCGCCGTCGAGGGCGATGCGGGCCGTCTTCTCGGCGCTCATACAGACGAGACGGCCAAGGAGGCCGAATGTATCGATGTACTCCTCGACGGCGGTGTTTGTCCGTATCGCGTTCGGGCAGAGCACGCTCACGCTCGCGAAACCTTCGAGTTCGGCGCGGAGCGCGAGACTGAAGTTCAGCACAAAACTCTTCGTCGCCGAATAGACCGAAAGCGTGGGCATCGGGAACAAGGCCCCGAGGCTTACGACATTCAGAATGCTAAGCCTCCCGCCCTCCGCCGATTCGCCCATGACGAGTCTCGACAGGCGTACCAGGGCGGTGATGTTCAGTTGAATCGTCGAGATATGATGTTCGAGGGGGAGGTCCGTGAAGAGCCCAACGCCGCCGATGCCCGCATTATTGACCAAGAGCCTGATGTCGAGCCTGGCGGTGAGGATACGATCGATCAGGGCCTCGATCGTGGAATCCTGCGTCAAGTCGCCCTCGATCGACTCAACCCGCACAGCATTTCGGCGGGCGATCGAAGCGCCGACTTCAGGAAGTCCGCTGTCGGGAAGCGCGACGAGCAGGAGGTCCATACCGCGCGCGGCGCATACGCACGCGATAGCCCTGCCCAGTCCCATGCTCGCGCCGGTGACAAGGGCGCAACCCTGCGCCGTTTTTTGTACCCTCGTTTGTGTTCTCATTTTTTCCCTTTACAGAAGCGGCCGCCTCGGCCCTCCTCTGCGTGCACTCCCGCCGACAAGCGCGCGGGGCATCCGACCGTCCGCCGGTATCACCGCAGGGACGGCTGCCTCATAAACCAGGCTGAATCGAATAGTACTTAACTTGGATGCCCTTCGGCAATCGCCGGTCAAAAAAACTAAGAAAACCCTCGGCCCCTATCGCGTTAATCGGGTTTACGACACTCGAAGCGACGAGCGGGGCGTTCGGCAGAGGGGCGGTTCGGGCTCGCAGTTCGAATGGACAAAATCTTCACACGCGTCGATGACATAGGCCGGGCCGGCGTACCCGCTTATGTGCAGGGTGTCGAGTCTGAGTCTTCGAACATCGAAGGCGTAGAATCCCGCCCGAGCGAGCGGCGGCGCCCAATCGGACATCTCCGCTGGTCTTGGAAGTCCGCCCCCCCCCATCTCGATCGTGATATTCGAGAAGAGGACATCCTCGACCGGAGATTCGGCGAGACCGTCGATCCAGGCGGCCGCGAGGCCGGAGTTGCGGGCTTCGATGTATTCAAACGAAAGCCGGCGGAAAACCGGCGTCCTCGGTCCGAAAGGCCTTGAAGCGAGATCGGCGACCTCGGGATCGCCCCGTGCGCCGCAGTGGTAACGCAAATTGATCGCAAAGGGGCAGTCGACGTCGTACATCTTGATTCCTGACGCGTGAAAATCCTCGACCAGGCCCCCGCGACCCCGCCGCGATTTCATGCGGATACCGCGGTCCGTTCCGCGGAAAACACAGTCGGTCACGACGACGTCTCGGATACCCCCCGACATCTCGCTGCCCACGACCACGCCCCCATGGCCCCGTTCGAGAACACAACCTGAGATCCGGATGCGATCGCAGCTCGCGCGCTTCCCGGCGCTCTCGTTTTCGGAACCCGCCTTTATGGCGATACAATCGTCGCCGACGCTGACAAAACAATCTGATATTTCGACGTTTTCACATGAATCGGGATCGATGCCGTCGGTGTTCGGCGAATCGGGCGGATTCGTGATGACAAGTCTTGAGATTACGACGTTATGCGATCGAACGGGGTTCACGGTCCAACTCGGAGAGTCTTTCGCGCGGAAATCGCTCAAAACAATATCTTCGCAGTCTTCAAAGGCTATGAGACGAGGCCGCGGGAACAAAAGAGATTTCGCGCGATGCAGTTCCCACCATTTCTCGCCGCGGCCGTCGATAGTACCCTTGCCCGTAATGCCGCTGTTTCGGACAGACTGAGCGTGTACAAGACTCGCGTGCATCCTGCGGGTCGCACCCTCCCAGCGTCCTTCCACGATCGGATAATCCCGTACGTCGCTGCTGCCTACAAGCGAGGCGCCCTCTTCAAGTCTTAGGACGACGCCGTCGCGCAAAAAGAGCGAACCCGACACATAGGCGCCGGGCGGCAGGACGACCTCGCCGCCTCCTGCTTTGGACACCGCGTCGACGGCGGCTTGCAAAGCCTTTCCATCGTACGAATATCCATCACCGACCGCTCCGAATTCCTTCACCGATTTGAAAGCCCGCCCGTTCACGAATCAGACTCCTCTCCACCACTTACAGACGAAGAAACCATAAAATTTTGTTGCCGGATTGATTCGTCCCGAGACCGGGCATATTCGATCTGAGCGAGTATAAAGGGGCCGACCCCCTTGAAATCATCGCTGCGGACCGGCTCATTCACATAGTAATCGAAACTGCCGTCGCGGTAGGGCGAGCCGCCCAATCCCGCGACGGCGCAGGTCCCGTCGAGATGAAGGCCGTCCTCCTCGACGCGGAGAAAGCGTTCGGCAAGACCTTCGCATGCTCGGTCGGCAGCCGCTTTCCAGGGACTGAGCGGAAGCACATCGAGCCGTACGGCTTTCGCGAATGCGTACGATAACATCGACGATGCGGAAGCTTCGAGGTAATTGCCTTCGCGACCGCCCATATCGACGACCTGATACCACAAGCCGGTTTCTTCGTCCTGGAAACGGGCAAGAGCCCGGGCAAGGTGCTCCACCAAGGCCGCTATTCTCGAAAAAACCGCCTCGCCTCGAGGAATCAATTCCAAGACATCCACAAGGGCCATCGCGAACCAGCCCATGGCCCTGCCCCACGCGTTAGGCGATTTCCCAGTATCAGGATCAGCCCAGAGTTGGGTTTTGCTTTCGTCCCATGCGTGCCTGAAAAGACCGGTCAGCGGATCGCGCGTCCTCTCGGCGGCGGCCTCGAGCTGAGACGCTATGTCCTCGAAAGCCCCTCCGTCCCGATCCAATACGGCGAGGGCGGCCCTGAAGGGTTGAGCCATGTAAAGACCGTCGAGCCAGATTTGCTCGGGGTAAACAAGTTTGTGCCAATAGCCGCCCGATTTGGTCCTCGGCTGAGAGCGAAGCTGATCCGCCAAGGAATCGATGGCCACCCTATAGCGCATATCGCGCGTTTTCTCGAGAAGCGGGAACAGGTTTTTCCCCGGGTTGATTTGATCGAGGTTGTACTCGCTTTTGTCATACCCGACGATCGAACCATCTTCGCGGACGAGCGATGCGGTCATGGCATCTGCTTCGTTTACAAGCTTATCGTTATGCCAATACATTCCGGCGGCGCGTATGGACGACAGAAAAAGCCCGTGTTCGTAATGCCAGCGGACAGAGGACGGCGCGAAGCGGGACATCATGGAGCGGGCCAGGCCCAGACCTGCTTCTTTCCCCGGTAGTACGGCTCCATGCGCCCGCTTCATATCACCAAACCTCAGTCAAAAAGCCCGTTCTCGAGCAGCTTGGCCTTCGCGGTTTTTTCTATTTCCTTCGCGCCCAGGGCGTCCATACCCTTGACGAAATCAGCCCAGGTTTTGTCGTTCAAGGGCTGCTGGCCGAGCGCGAACTTGACCAGGTTTTCGTTATAGTAACGCAAGAAGTCGTTGACATTAGCCGGCGGATCGATGAAGCTCGAGCCGAGCGCAGGCGTATACGGCGTGTTCTTGAAGAACTTCCAGTACGCGAGCGGATCCATAGTCTTACCGTTGGCGCTCTTGTAGGTCGGGTAGCGGACGGCCAGCTCGATGTCGTTGTTGATATAAACCATGTTCCGAAGCTGCGTGAGCGGCTGCATGGCTTTCTGCGAATAGGCCTTGGCTGGATCGATGCCTTCCAAAGTTATAAAACCTTTCGCATCCTTGTTGAAGTTGACGCCCTCGACGCCGAATCCGAGCAGATAGTATCCGTCGGTCGCCATCCACTCGAGGAGCTTGGCGATGTACGGGCCCTTGCCCGCCTGCATCGCTCGGGCCGAGACGGCGTAGATACGGGCGTTCGCCTGATCGAGGCCGTTCGAACTCTTGCCTTCGGGTCCCTTGGGCGGCATGATCGGGATGATCTCTCCGTTGGGGAAGTTGGCATCGAAGTCCTTGTAATTAGCCTGAGTCGACAAGGCCGCGAACTGCTCCCACCAGATGCCGAACTTGCCCTGTTTCCATCGGGCGCGGAACTCGTCCTTGTTGGGCGAGGTCCAATTTGGATCGATGAGCTTTTCATCGTTGATTTTTTTCATGAACTCGACGGCCTTGCGGAAATTAGGATCACGGAAATTGAATTGGAACTTGTCCGCGCTCTCGAAATTCCACATCCCCGCGACGCCGAATGCGCCCATGATGAAATCGAGCCGGCGGCCGAACCCGGCGGTCGCCATACTCGACGATTCATAATAAGCCCCGAATCCGTAGGTATCGGCCTTGCCGTTGCCGTCGGGATCCTTGTTGGTGAAGGCCCGCGCTACGACAAGAAGTTCGTCGAGCGTCGTCGGAACTTTCAGACCGAGCTTGTCGAGCCAGTCCTTACGGATGACCAAGCCCTCGACACGATCCATCGCGCCGGGGTCCGGAAGACCGTACATCTTCTTGTTTATCTGCACGAGCTTGTTGCGAAGGGGATCGGAATAATGCGTCTTGGTCCGTTCGGGCATGAGGGGGAACAGGGAATCGACCTGGGCTACAAGACCCTGCTTCGCGATTTTTATAAGCATGTCGCGGTTGACTCCAAACAGATCGGGCAGAGTGTTTGAAGCCGCCGCCATGGAAATCTTGGTATCCTGGTCGGTGAAACTCGACGGCAACATCGTGATTTTAAGATTGATACCAAGTTTGTCTTTGATAACCTGGTATCCGACCCAGTCATCCGGCGGCGGACCCGCCTCGCTGACCGCCCCCATGAGCCACAGTTCGATATCGACAAGCTTTTGCGCCTGCGCGACGCCTCCGAAAGCGAAGACAAAGATCAAAACCGCGCCGATCAATGTCTTCAAACCTCTCCTGTTCATACTCCACCTCCCCAAAAACTCTCAGACAAACCGGGATATATGGCCCGGCTGGAACTACGAACAAGCCGCCGATAAACTCGAGGCTTCTCGGCAGCCTCTCAACCTTTTATCCCTCCAACGAGAGAACCTTTCACGAAATATTTCTGAATCCATGGATACGCCATCATCATGGGGAGCATCGTAATGAAAATGCTCGCGGCCTTGAGCGATTGGACCGAAACCTGGCTGTAGGCGTCGTATTCGACGAATTCGTTTGTATTCAAGCCCATGAGGATATTCCGCAAAAGCACGGGAAGAGGCTGGAGTTTGCTCGAATTGAGATAGAGGATAGGCGTGAAGAATTCATTCCAGTGACCGACCGCATAGAAAAGACCGATCGTGAGCATGATCGGCAGCGACAAGGGCAGAACGATCCTGAAAAGGACGAACAGCTCGCCCGCTCCATCGATCCGCGCGGCCTCTTTCAGATCGGAAGGTATTTCAGAAAAAAAGTTCCGCATGATGAACATGTTATAAATACTGATCGCGCCGGGGATCATGACCGACCAGAAAGTGTTCTGCATTTTCAGCGATGTAACGATGAGATAACTCGGTATGAGCCCGGCATTGAAAAGAAACGGAATCATGACGACAACGTTCAGAAATTTTCTGCCCGGAAGCGTCCTGACCGACAGCGCGTAGGCCATGGGGACGGTCATGAGCAGATTGATCGCGGTTCCGCCCACCATGATGATGAGACTGTTTCGGAACGCAAGCAGAAAAGAAGGATGACTCAAAAACTGGGAATAGGCCTCGACCGTCCACTTGAGCGGGCTAATAAAAAGACCGAAACTGTCGTCGATATACTTGAAGGGCGTCACCGAGAGGATAAAGACCCGCCAAAGGGGCAAGAGGACGATGATAAGGAGAAGGCCGAGCAGCGAGTTGGTGACTACCTGAAAAACAACTTCATCGCGCGATTTATACTTCAACATCCCGCTCCCCCGCATTCTAAAAGAGACTCGCTTCGAGATATCGACGCGAGAGCCTGTTGAACAGCCAGACGAGACAAAGACCAAGCGCGCCTTTGAACAGACCGACGGCCGTCGCGAGACTGAACTGGAAATCGAGAACGCCCTGACGGTAGACCCAGGTGTCGATGATGTCGCCGACCGAATAGACCGGGACAGAATAGGTCATGAATATCTGGTGGAACCCTGCGTCGAGGATCGTGCCAAGTCTGAGAAGGGCGATCGTGACAATGACTTCGGAGATACCGGGGAGCGTGATGTATTGGATACGCTGAAGACGTGTCGCCCCTTCGACCTCGGCGGCCTCATACAGCCCCGGATCGATACCCGTAATCGCCGCGAGATAGATAATCGCGCTCCAGCCCATCTCCTTCCAGACATCCGACAGAACCACGACTGTCGGATACCATTTCGGATCCTGCAAAAAAGCGATTTCTTTTCCGCCGAAGGCTTTTATTACTTCATTGATGAGCCCCTCGTCGGGCGAGAGGAGGAGAAGCAGAACACCGTACATGACGACCCAGGACAAGAAATGCGGCAGATAGGTCACCGTCTGGACGATACGCTTGAAACGGCGCAGACAGGACTCGTTGATGGCCAGGGCGAGCATAACCGCCAGCGGGAGCCCCACGAGCAGTTTACCGAGCGACAAAAGGATGGTATTCCGCAGAAGCTCCCAGAAGTATATGGAAGAAAAGAACGTTATAAAGTTCTTGAAACCGACCCAGGGACTCTTCCAAACACCGTCGAGCGCCATGAAATCCTTGAACGCGATCTGCGCATTGACCAGGGGGCCGTACTTGAAAACGAGAAAATATACGAATGGAACGAAGAGCATCGCGTAGAAGGCCCTGTGCCGTCTCAGTGCGCCTCGGAGTTTCTTGTTCGACTGCGTATGGCCCACGCTCACTCCCGATCTCGTAGATATCGCATTCCCAGGCATTCCGATTGCAACCGCCTCTTCGATACGCTTGTATACGGCTCTATCAGCGTTCATAAGTATTGCTCGTGAAAGAAGGAAAGTTCAGCCTACTATTTGGACTTTTCCGACTTATGAGTTCCTCGAAGCTTGTTGTAAAGACCGGAAAGCCTCCTCGACTACACAAATGTTAAGCCAATACAGGACACAGCCCGTATCAACAAGCTTCGAGGAAGATCTTGTATGTTACGTCCTCGGTAGAAGTACGTAGTAATTCTCAGCCTTCGCTGAAAGACGCGACCGGTGAACCGCGCTAGACTCGAAGTCGATAAGGAGGTACTCGATGTTCAATCGTTCGTTCGGACACTCTCTCGCTCGTATAACAATGGTTCTCATGGCGGCGGCGCCGGCCGCCTCCGCATTCCCGCAGACGGCCCCAAAAGACGCCGAGCTGCCGATCACCAAGGTCGTTCTCTTTTCGTCCGGCGTCGGGTACTTCGAGCATAGCGGCAAAGTGACGGGCGATTCGGTCGTGCACCTCTCGTTTCGCACTGAAGAGATGAACGATGCCCTCAAATCGCTCATTGTCCGCGACGGTTCGGGGGCGACCGCGGGCTCGCCCTCGATCAGTTACGCATCGCGCGAAAGCCTCGAGCGCGCGCTGTCCGGACTCAGGATCGACTTGACCGGCGCACCCGATGTCGCGGGCTTGCTTGCTCGCCTGCGAGGCGCCGAAGTCTCGATCGACACGCCGCAGACGCAGACCGGACGCATAGTGGGTGTCGAATACCGACAATCTGATAAACCCGACATCAACCATCCCTATCTCGTCATCCTGGGATCATCGGGGCTCACGTCCATCGCCGTCTCCGATATCATCGCCCTCCGCTTTACCGACAAGCGGATTTCGGAGGACTTTGAACTCGCCCTCGCGCTCATTCTCGAAGCCCGCGATCAGAAGGTCCGTACGCTCGACCTTCGCCTCCCGGGAACCGGGACCAGGAACGCATCGATCGGCTATGTGGTCGGGGCACCGGTATGGAAAGTCTCGTACCGCCTCGATCTCTCGGCGGCGAAACCCCTCCTCCAGGGCTGGGCGATAGTCGACAACCCGACCGACCAGGACTGGGACGGAGTCGTCCTGTCGCTCGTTTCCGGTCGGCCGGTCTCGTTCATCCAGGATCTCTACTCCCCCCTGCGGCTCGAACGGCCGACCATACCCCTCGCGATCGCAGGCACGGCATCGGCACGGAGTTTCGAATCGGGATACGAAGATGAGGCGAATTACGCCCTTGATAAAGATGAAGCGAAGGCGAAAAAGAGCGCAGCCCCAATGCTCAGATCGGCTCCGGCCGCGCCTGCCGAGCCTAGTTATACCTTGGCCGAATCGGGCTTAACTCCGCAGGATTATTTCGTTCAACCTAATCTCGAAACAACCCAGGCACGAAGCGCCGGCGATCAATTCGAGTTCACCGTGAAAAAACCAGTCAGCCTCGGACGCAGGAAAAGCGCGATGCTCCCCCTGGTCGCGGGCGAAATCTCCGCTCAGAAGGTTTCGATATACAATCCGAACGACGGGACGAAGCATCCCATGCTCGGCGCATGGATCGAGAACTCCATGGGCATGAAACTGCCGGCCGGTCCCATCACCGTCTTCGACGGGAACGTCTATGCGGGCGACGCACTTCTCGACTTCCTCCCCGAAAAAGACAAAAGGCTCATCGTCTTCGGCGACGACCTCGGAGTCATCGCCGACTTTTCCTCCACGAGCAGCGAGGAGACAACGGCGGTCGCCGTTTCGAAAGGGATCATGACCTTCTCGCGCAGAACCACACTCACGCGGACATACACATTCAAAAACTCGACGGCCGCCGCCAAGCGCATTCTCGTCGAACATCCGATCACGCAGGGCGCCGAGCTCTTTGAACCGAAAAGCTATGAAGAAAAAACAGGAAGCGTCTATCGCTTTGTGCTGGATCTGCCGGCATCGAACGAGGCCAAACTCGTTGTAAAGGAACGAATGCCGCGTTATGACCGTGTCACCCTCGCATCGCTCTCCCAGGACGCCTTCCTTTCGTACAGCAACTCCAAGGAAATACCCCAAGCGGTCCGCGACGCGCTCAAGAAAGCCGTCGATCTGCGCAAGAAGGCTGACGATGCAAAACGGAACCTCTCGGAACTGCAAGCGAGACGTCAGGAACTCACCTCCGATCAAGCGCGCTACCGCGACAACTTGAACTCGGTGGGTCGCGATTCGAGCCAAGGCCAGCAGTACCTCAAGCGGCTCATCGACGCCGAAAACGCGATCGAACAGCTCGACGGGAAGATCACCGAGGCGAAAAAGATTCAAAGCGACACGCAAAAAGCCTACGAAACATATTTGTCAGAATTGAATCTATAAAAAGGTACCTGGGCCTCCCCGGCGGGCTTCCTGCCGGGGAGGTCTCCTCGTGCAGTTTATTGCACTATGTAAAAAGATATAGGAAATTTCTTAAAACCTGATTGGTTCTTTAATTCCCTTACTATTCCCGTACCGGAATAGAATCCCATACGAGAGTCGTTTTTTTTAATGACCGACCTCGAAACTTTTTTTTATTTTGATGCCCTTGTTTACTATTCCTTAATGACTTCATAAACGCCACAACGATGAAAGCCCGCGAGGTAGTGTCAATGTTTAAAGCGTTTCATATTGGAACAGGTTTTAGAATCGAAGTGATTGACGCATAGGCAAATACGAGGCGAGAACTGCCCGATGGGTGTTTAAAAAAAAAAGTGTTGACCGTATAGCTTTTCTATGGAAAAATTACTTCGCTCTTTCAACAACCAGATGATAAAAGATATTTGTAGGCGTCGTCGAATAAAGTTTTTTTTCGAATATATGTTGGCTATCGTATGGTAACAGAAGGAGGGAAATTTGAAAAATTACACACAAAAGCTTTTAATGCCTGTACTTCTGGGCATTATGATGCTGGTTATAGCTTCCTGCGATCAGGGAAACACGATTGATAGTACAAGCAATGAACCTGGCTCGCAGGAAAACAATGCCACCTGGGCGCGAAGCGTGAACGCAGGAAGTAGTAATTCAACTTTTTACAGCGTGGCTGTGGACGGGTCAGGGAATGTGTATGCCGCAGGATATATTGATGGTAACGGCACCTATACCTTCGGAAACGGGGTGAGCGTTCAGGCGACTAATGATTTAGGTAACAATATAGTTCTAGTAAAGTACGCTCCTGA
>CAZXXZ010000027.1:0-35377 GCA_964644505.1 uncultured Treponemataceae bacterium
AGGTGCAGGATGGCTCGTGAGCGCGACGAGGGCAAGCGCCAGGCTATTCTCGGAGTTGCAAAACGACTTTTCGCGGCCAAGGGCTTCCACGGAACCTCCGTATCGGACATAGCCCGCGAGACCGACCTTCCGATCGGCTCTCTCTATACCTATTTCGAGAGCAAGGAGGATCTCCTCCGCTGCGTCATCGACGAGGGCTGGGAAGAGTTTATAACATCGTTGTCGTCGACCCTCGAGACCGTCGACTCGCCCGAGGACAAGCTTTCGCTGGTCGTGTATCGGTTTTTGCCGAGTCTTTTCGAGGACGTCGACCTCATCGCGATCATCCTGGCCGAGGCGGGGAGGGGTTCCGGGCTCGAGGCCAAGCTCGAGCGTCTCGCCGCCCTCGTCACCGGCCTTATCGCCGAACTCGCCGCCTCGCGCGGCATCACCATCGACTTCGGCGAGAGAACGGCCATGGCAGCCATATCGGTGTATCTCCTGGGTTCGCTCGACGCGGTCCGCCTCGCGCGGCGTTCCGGCATCGGTGTCGAGTCCCAGGACGTGCTCGACTTCATACGGATGTCGATCGAGAACTCATTCGGTTTTAGAGTCCGTCCTCTGCCAGGAACCGATCCGCGGCGTGATGAGGGGTCGTCTATCGCCTGAAATACGGACTGGCCGCGAGGAGCCTCGATCGTATGAGGGGTGCGACGAGCGAGGCGAGCGGGCGGATCAACTGCGTTTCGAACGACACTTCCTTGAAAAAATCCTCCAGCGTCTTTCTGCGGAATCGCAGGACGCGTTCCGCCTCGTCCGAGTCGGCGTACCAGCCGCAATGAAAGCCAGACGTCGCGAAGGCGGATTCGGGCAGACCGGACTTGCCGCCTATTCCGCCTATACCCAGAAGATGGAACATGCGATCGAGGAAGCCGCGGTATTCGCAGCGGCAGTTCTCTCCGCCGCCTATGTCGAAGATCCGGCCGAGGGCCTCCTCGCTCCGTGCGGCCTGCGCGAAGGCCCGTCCCGTGTCTTCGGTATGGCAGATCTCGAGTTTTGTCTCGAGGGGCATCGAAAAAAGCAAGGGATCCGGATCGAGTTTTTTGCAGGACATAATGGCGCTGAGTCTGAGGATCGAGTAGGGCAGGCCCGATTCTCGCACGAGTTCCTCGGCCTTCACTTTGGTTCTTCCGTATTCGTCGCCGGGACTCGGCTGCAGGGGGTCGGTGCTCTTGATCCAGTAATTCGAAAGGCGGTCGCCGTAGGTTGCGACGCTCGACGCGAACACAAAGCGGGGTTTGGACGGTTCTTCGGCGCAGGCGGCGAGAAGGGCCGCGGTGCCGCCCACATTGACCGACCAGGCGAGCTCGGGGTGTCGATCGGCCGCCGGCGGGATGATCGCCGCCAGATGGATGACCGCATTTTGAGATGCGACCGCCTTTCGCGTGATCTGCGGGTCGCGGATGTCGCCGAACATGATGCGTGGCGGGATGCCGCACCGCGCCCATCGCCGCATCAGTCGCGAGGCGCGGCGCCGGTTTGCGGGATTGTCGGCCTCCAAAACAGTGACGATGTCGCCGTTTTTCAGGCAGGCTTCGACTGTGCTGGTACCTACATTCCCAAAGCCCCCGGTTATGAGAACATGGATCATTGTGGACCTCCATATAAAAGAACGAACGTTCATTCATAATATATCCCTTTTTCTGCTTTTTTGAAGAAAAAAGTGCCTCGAAGCTTGTTGAAATGCTGTTAAAAAACTCCGAAAGCGGCGGTAGGCTCAACATCACACTGCATACAACTGTCTTTTTTCTGCTCAGATCCGGCTCAACAAGGTTCGAGGCACTTATCAACAAGGTTCGAGGCACTCAAAAGAAGGCGAAGAAAGACATAGTCGTTTAATTCTTTATATTGTATATTTTATTTCAACGCTTACCTCAATTTTGAACTTTGTGTCATTTCCACTGGTTTACATATGAGTAAAAGAAACCGAAAATACGAAATGGAGCTTCGATGGCCAAGAAACGTCGCGACTATCGGGATTTGATTTTCAAGATCGACGCCGAGCTCAACAAGATCCAGGACGCTGATCTTCTGCTCGAGCGCATCCTCCTCGAAGCGCGGCTCGTGCTCAACGCCGACGCAGGGACTATTTATGTCCGCGAGGGTGATCAGCTCGTTTTCAAATACAGTCAGAACAGCACGATCGAGAAGACCCTGCCGCCCGGCGAGAAAATGCCGTATACGAATTCCCGCATTCCCATCGACGATTCGCGCATCGCGGGATATGCCGCGAAGAACCGTGTGGCGCTCCGCATCGCCGACGCCTACGCGATTCCGGCGAGCAAGCCGTATAAGTTCAATCCATCCTTCGATATACAAAGCGGGTGGAAGACGAAGTCGATTCTGACCCAGCCGCTCATTACCTCGTCGGGCAATCTTCTCGGCGTCATCCAAGTGCTCAACGCCCTCGACGAGAACGGCAACGCGATACCCTTCACCGCCGTCGATGAGAAGATCGTGGGGCATTTCGCGGCTACCGCCACGGTGGCGCTCGAGCGCGCCTTCACGACGCGGGCGATCATCCTCAGGATGAACCGTATGGCGGAGATGCGCGATCCTAAGGAGACGGGGGCCCACGTCAACCGCGTTGCGGGCTACACGGCCGAGATCTACGAGCGCTGGGCCTTCAACCGCGACATTCCGCCCAAGGAACGCGAGCGCAAGAAGGATATCCTTAAGATGGCGGCCATGCTCCACGATGTCGGCAAGGTGGCGATCTCGGATTTGATTCTCAAGAAGCCTACCCGCTTCACGCCCGAGGAGTACGAGATCATGCAGGCCCACACTTGTTACGGCGCGAAGCTCTTCGTCGATCAGCAGTCCGAGCTCGACGAGGTCTCGGCCCAGGTCGCCTTGACGCACCACGAGAACTGGGATGGCACCGGGTATCCGGGGAAGGTCGATATTACCGCCGAGGATCCGATCCACACGCCCCTCGAGCGAGGGCCCGACGGAAACGCACGCAGGCTCAAGGGCGAGGAAATACCCCTGGGCGGCCGTATCGTCGCGGTGGCCGATGTCTACGACGCCCTTGTCTCGAAGCGCGTGTATAAGGACGCCTGGGATCCCGAAAAGGTTTATACCGAGATACGCGCCCAGGCCGGGAAGAAATTCGATCCCGAGGTGGTCAAGGCTTTTTTCGAGGTTCTGCCGCGTATCGAAGAAATCAGGACGCGGTATCCCGATCCTGAAGAGTGACAAGCGTTTGACCGGCGCCGTATCACGTCGAGCTCGGTCGTAAGCGGTAATTGACCCCTGACTCGCCTTCAAATTACACTCGCCGCCATGATCACGTCCAACGAACTGCGCAGGAAATACATCGATTTTTTCAAGACAAAAGGCCACGCTGAGATATCCGGCAAGTCCCTCATCCCCGAGAACGACCCCTCGGTTCTGTTCACGACGGCGGGTATGCATCCTCTTGTTCCCTATCTGTTGGGGGAGCCTCACCCTGCCGGCAAGCGGCTCGTCGATTACCAGAAATGCATACGCACCGGCGACATCGAGGAAGTCGGCGACGAGAGCCACCTCACCTGCTTCGAGATGCTGGGGAACTGGTCGCTCGGAGATTATTTCAAAAAAGAGTCGATCGCCTTTTCCTGGGAGTTTCTCACCTCGCCTACGTGGCTCGGGCTCGACCCGAAGCTGATCTCGGTCACCTGTTTCAAGGGCGACGAGAACGCGCCCCGCGACGATGTCTCGGCAGAGACCTGGCGCTCGCTCGGCCTGCCCGAGGACAGGATCGCCTTCCTCGGCGCTGCCGACAACTGGTGGGCGGCGGGACCGGTCGGCCCCTGCGGAGCCGACACCGAGATTTTCTACTGGGTCGGCAACGGCCTTCCGCCGCCCGGCTCGAACAAGGGAACGGATCCGAAAAACTGGATGGAAATATGGAATAACGTCTTCATGGAGTTCAACCGAATCGACGAGAAGACGCTGGTCAAGCTGCCGGCTCAGAACGTCGATACGGGCATGGGCCTCGAGCGCACGGTGTGCGTGCTCCAGGGCAAGAAGTCGGTGTACGACACCGAGACCTTTGCGCCTATTCTCGACGCTATCGCCGCGGCCCTTCGCGACGCGGGCGGTTCAGGCTATACATATCACGGCGGCGACGCTGAAAAAGACAGGTCGATGCGGATCATCGCCGATCATATCCGGACGGCGACCTTCATCCTCGGCGATCCCAAGGCGGTGCTGCCCTCGAACGTCGGGGCGGGGTATGTGCTCCGCCGCGTCATCCGCCGCGCGGTCCGGCACGGCCGCAAGCTCGGTATCGAAGGCGCCTTTCTCTCGGGTCCTGCGGCCGCTGTTGTCGAGAACTTCAAAGGCCCCTATCCCGAATTGGAAGAGAATCGTCAGCGGATCATGGACGAACTGGCCAAGGAGGAGGCGAAATTCCTCGAGACCCTCGAGAAGGGCGAGAAGGAGTTCGAGAAGATGCTTCCGAACCTCCTCAAGAACCCCCAGAAAATCATGTCCGGCCGCCTCGCCTTCAAGCTCTACGACACCTACGGTTTCCCCATCGAACTCACCGAGGAACTAGCCGCCGAGCACGGTATGAGGGTCAACCGCGAAGAGTACGACGAGGCCTTCAAAAAGCACCAGGAATTGTCGCGCGCGGGTTCGGAACAACTGTTCAAGGGCGGACTGGCCGATCATTCCGAGGCCGCGACGAAGTACCATACCGCGACGCACCTCTTGCAACAGGCGCTCACGATCGTGCTCGGCCCCCACGTCGCGCAGAAGGGCTCCAACATCACCGCCGAGCGTCTCCGCTTCGACTTCGTCCACGGCGCGCCGATGACGAAGGAGGAGATCGCGAAGGTCGAATCCATCGTCAACGAGCAGATAGCGCGCGATCTTCCGGTGAGCATGTCGATGATGAAGCTCGAGGAGGCAAAGGCGGCCGGAGCCCGCGCCCTGTTCGGGGAAAAATACGAGGAGACGGTCAAGGTTTACACGATCGGAGATTTTTCGAAAGAAGTCTGCGGCGGTCCCCATGTCGAGCGGACGGGGCTTTTGGGGCGCTTCCGCATCCAAAAGGAGCAATCGTCCAGCGCCGGTGTGCGACGGATTTACGCTGTACTCGAGTGAAGCTCTAAACCTCGGATGTTTTTAGAGGTTTCCACGGCAAAGGCGCTTTTCCCGGCCGGTTTTTAAAATCGCGCTTCTCTCTGTACTTCGCGGCTTCCGTCGTTTATTATGACAGTAAGGTAAATTTTTTTAAAAAGCGAGTGCCGATGTAATGAAAGCGGAAGGAAGACCGATTGTCACCGATGCGCAGAAGATCGTTGCGAGATTCCGCCGACGCGAAGCGGCGCGCAACGCCTTCGCGCTCAAGATGGCGGCTCTTCACGACCTTTCCCTCGAACTCAGCCTGTCCGAGGATGTCGATGATCTGTGTAGACGCGCCGTCACCATGGGCCGCCGCATTCTCGGGTATGACCGCATCTCGATATGGTTCGCCGACCCCCTCGATCCGGGGCTTTTGTTCGGGACCTACGGGACCGACGAATCCGGGAATCTCCGCGACGAGCGCGGCATAAGCTACCGGCGCTCCGTCGAAGCTCTTCCGCCCGATTTCTATGAAGGGAAGGAGCCGGTCTATTACATGGGCGTCGCGCCTTGTTTCGACGAAAAGCACACTGTTGTCGGCTCTGCCGAAAAAGCCCTCGCCCTGGTCTGGGACGGGCGCAAGGTCATAGGCGAGATCGTCGTCGACAATCTCATCACGCAGAGGCCTATAGACGGGGGCTCTCTCGAACTCCTGGTGCGTTTCGCGCGCATCGTCGGGTCCTTGACCAGCCTCAAGCGCGTCCAGGCCGAACTCAAGGTGCTCGCCTCGACCGATGTGTTGACCGGCGTCGTCAATCGACGCACCGCCCTCGTCGTGCTCGAAAAGCAGTTCGGGCTCAGCCTGCGCAACGGGGAATGTCTCGCCATCGCCTACTTCGATCTCGACGGCCTAAAGGAAGTGAACGACCGGCTGGGGCATAGCGTCGGCGACGAATATATAAAAATCGCATGTACGACGCTCGTCCGCTCCTTGCGCGGAACCGATACGATCGGCCGTCTCGGCGGTGATGAATTTCTTGTAATACTGCCCGATTGCGACGCGCAGGGCGTCGAGGCTATCGCGCGCCGCATCGATTCCTTGATAGCGGAGGAGAACAGCACGGCCCGTGGGTACCGTATTTCGCTGAGCCGCGGCCTGGCGACAACCGACGATCTCGCGGCGTCTGGTTTGTCCGCGACTTCGCAGTCCTTGCTCGATCTGGCCGACAGCCGCATGTACGAGTACAAGCGCCGGAAACGCTCGGGCCAGACCCTCTAGTCTACTTTCGCCGCATCCCTGCGGCGCCACAACAAGAAGATTGCGCCCTCGTGAATTGTTGAGTAAAATACTACACTATGTCCGATGCAGCGCAGCGGGAACGCATTCTCCTTGTGGAGGACGAGGCGCTTATCGCGCTCTACGAGCAGCGCCTTCTCGCCAAGGCGGGATACGGCGTCGAGATCGTCCACCGGGGCGAGGAGGCGGTCGACAAGGCGCTTTCGGCCGCTCCCGATCTCGTGCTCATGGACGTCGATCTCGGAAAGGGCATAGACGGGGGCGAGGCCGCGAAGCGCATACGTGAGGCGGGCGGACCTCCGGTGGTCTTCCTCTCCTCGCATTCCGAGAGCGCTGTAATCGAAAAAACCCGTCATGCCGGGGGCTACGGCTATATCGTCAAGGGATCGGGAGACACGGTTCTCCTGACCTCGGTCAGGATGGCCCTCGATCTCGCGGCCGCGCACGAGCATCTCGCCGCCAGCGAGGAACGCTGGTCGAGTCTGGCGCGTACCGCCCCCGACGCGATTTTTTCCATAAACCGCGACCGTCGGATCGTCTCGATAAACCGCGGTATCGGAGAGCTTTCGGCCGATGAACTCATCGGCGTCGAATTCGTCGGGATTATCGAAGAGGAGGACAGGGCTTCATTCGAAAAGGCCCTCGAACGCGTCTTCACCGAAGGCATCACCCTCAGGCAGCCCTGTCGAATACGCGCTCGGAATGAGACGCAACGGCGTTATGAATTGTTCATCGGTCCGGCCCTCGATCCCTCGGGTGCCGTTGCCTCCGCCACGGTCGTCGCGCGCGATGTCACGGCCCAGTTCAGTTTCGCCTCGGGAGCCGAGCTGTCCCCGGAGGAGCGCGAACGCGAGGTCCTGGCGGCCATGGCCGCCTTCGATTTCAGTCCGATACGGGAACTCTGCGCGGCATTCGCCGAACTTACCGGCGTCGGTTTGAACATCGTATCGCGCGATGGACGGGTCTATGTGGCCTTGTCTGCTACAGCAGTATGCAGGGACTTCCATCGAGCCGGAGCGGAATCCTTCGCGCTCTGTCGGCAGAGCGACAAACAAGCCGAGGTCCTTCTGCCGAATCACGGAGAGAAGGCCTATTTGGAATACACGTGTCCCTTCGGACTTAAGGAGATCGCCCTGCCGCTTTCGATCGAGGGCGTTCATTGGGGGACCTTGTTCACCGTTCAGTTTTTGTATGACGAGGACGAGATCGACGAAAACCTGCTTGAACGGAACGCCCGCTTGTTCGGCTGGGATCGAGCGGCGTATTCGGAATCGTATCGGAAAACGCCCCGTTTCTCGCGGACGAAAATAATCGAGGCGATGAGGTTTTTCACCTCGCTCGGCAAGACCGTGTCGAAGCTGGCGTATGAAGCGTATCGCACACGGATTCTCTCGCGGTACAGCGTGTCGGCCTCGATCGACGCTGCGATATCGGCCGCCCTCGAGTCGAAGGACCGTTTGTATTCACAGCTCCAGCACCGGATCAAAAACAGTCTCGCGCTTATTACGAGCCTTCTCTCGCTTCAAGCCGAGGAGGATCCCGACAGTCGGACAGCTCATGCCATGGAGGCCGCTTCTTCCCGTGTACGAGCGGTCGGGCTCTTGTACGAGCAGCTTCACAGAACACGATCAGTGGAAAGCGTCGATTTGGCTGCCTATCTCGAGCACATTGTCGAGGCCGCCGCGTCCAGCCGCCGCAAAGAGCCCCATATCGCTTTGGAAGCCGACTGCGAGCATATCACGATCGGCACCGACAGGGCTGTGACGATCGGTCTGATTGTCAACGAACTGGCGATGAACGCCGTCCAGCATGCATTTACGGAGGGAACTGAAGGTCTCATCCGCCTGAGCCTTAAACTCGACGGAACGAATGTCGTCCTCGAATTCCAGGACAACGGACGTGGACTTCCTCCTAATTTCATATTACATAAGGCCAAGACACTCGGGGCCCTTTTGCTGACATCCCTGAGCGGCCAACTCGGCGGCCAAATCGAGACAGGAACGGGCCTGGGCGGCGCCGGGACCGGTTTCCGCCTGAGCTTTCCGGTGGCCGCGGGACTCAATCGTCGCTGAGCGAATACACGAAAAACTCATAATTTTCCCCTGTCGCGTTTTTAAAATCGGTTGTATTGTACACACTATGTCAAAATGCCTCGGCGAAAACGATCTGAGGAAGCGCGCGCGATCCCACGGAAAGATTCTTGCCGTATTACGGGCGGCCGATGCGAACCCGATAATCCTCCAACCCGGCGTCGAAATCATGGAGGGTGCCTGGGGCGGTGAACCTTCCGTGGCCCTCGTATCGACCTCTTTCCCCACGACATCTCGAAAGCGCTACGAGGAGGACCTCAGGGCCTTGCACGACGTCTCGATCGAGCTGTCTTTCTCGGCCACGCTTGATGAGGTCTGCAGGCGTGCGGTCGAATGCGGACGCGATCGGCTCGGAATCGATCGACTCGGTATATGGCTCATCGACAACGACGATCCGCACTGGAAGCTCGGGACCTGGGGGATAGACGATAAAGGCGGATTGCGGGACGAACACGGCATAAAAACGCCAAGAGAATTGGGCGACTTTCCTATGGAATACAACGAAGGCGGAATGCCTTATCTCTGTCAAAAAGCTTTTCGATTTCACGACCCCGAGGGAGCCGTTCTCGGCCGGGCGGACAGGGTCGTCGCTCCCATGTGGGACGGCCGCAGGCTGGTAGGCGAAATCTCCGCCGACAATCTCATTAGTCATAAAAAAATAACTAACGAGAAGGCCGAGATAATCGTTCTCTTCGCGCGCATGGTCGCCCATCTCGCGAGCCTCAAGCAGGCCGAGGAGGAACTCAGGCACCTTGCCTCCGTCGATCCGCTCACCGGCGCGGTCAACCGCCGCACCGCCCTGATCATCCTCGAGAAACACAGCGCGCAGTGCCGACGCACGGGTGCTCCTCTGAGCATCTGTATCGCCGATCTCGACGGACTTAAGCTCGTCAACGACAGATTCGGCCATTCCGCCGGAGACGAATACATACGGCGCGCATGCGAGGCGCTCGTGGGCGCCGTCCGCGACTCCGACACCGTCGGACGCATCGGAGGCGACGAATTCCTCGTTATATTCCCCGATTGTAGAAGCGAGTCTGCACGCTCGATAATGGAGAAGGTCAATCGTGAACTCGCCGAGAAGGCCGCCGCGCTCAAGTACCTGCCGCGTCTGTCCTGGGGCGTTTCATCGCTCGCCGAGCTCGAGGAAGCAGAGGCTCTCGACGGATGCCGCCGCATAGATTTGCTCCTCGAGCTTGCGGATCAAAGGATGTACGAGAACAAGCGCTCGCGGGGCTGCCCCCGTTCCGCGAGGGACGAGGCCGAAGTCGTTTTCTGATGTCTCGTCATCTTCGGCTCTCTCCTCGAAGCTTGCTGCGTTCCGTAAATCAGAGGCTGAGGCGCCGTAGTATCTGTGTCGCCGGCTTCCCGTCTTCGCAAAGCCGCCTCATGACGAAGGGCCCCTCGACGTTCATCTGTTCCCACCAGGTTTCTCGGATGAACCATTCCAGGCCGAGACGGAGTTCTTCGTCGCTCACCGCCCGCCACTGCATGAAGGCATAGCGGCCCCGCGGCAGTTCGAGGCGCTCGAAGGATGAGCCTTTGAATACCGACGAGCCCGCAGAAAGTCTTCGACCGTAGAAATCGGGCGCCGGCAGGCTCGGGACGAGTTCGGGCCCGTTGTCCGCATCGAATTCCGCGAGTTTTTCCGCATCAAAAAGGAAGACTTCTTCTTCATCTTCCGCGAGACCGAGACCGGTCGGTACTTCGTATAATCGTCCATCCTCATGCGGTATGAGGACCGAGCCCGAAAGGGGAGCGGCCTTGAAGGGCGGGTGTTCGATACCTGTATAGAGAAGCGCAGCATGAAGATCGAGTGTAAAAAGTTCGTATGAGGCCATGAGGCGTATCCTGCCTTTTTCGGCTTGCCTTCTGCAAGTCATCTGGAGTGCAACAGCCCGCCCGTAGCATTCGAGAGCCTGCTATGGTATCGTATCGAATGATGGCCATCCTCGAAACCATCGATTCGCCCGATGATCTCAAGAAACTCGATGCCGCGGCGATGAGAAAGCTCGCCGCCGAGATCAGGGAGCGTATCATCTCCGTCGTCGGCCGCAACGGGGGTCATCTGGCCTCGAACCTGGGTGTGGTCGAGCTCACCCTCGCCCTGCACCGGGTCTTCGATTCGCCCCGCGACGCGATCGTGTGGGACGTCGGACATCAATGCTATGCCCACAAGCTCCTCACCGGACGCAGACAGGCTTTCGAGGATCTTCGCAGGTCAGGCGGCATTTCCGGTTTCCCGAAACGAAGCGAAAGCCCGCACGACGCCTTCGATACGGGACATGCCTCGACCTCGATCTCGGCCGCCCTCGGTATGCTCGAAGCCCGGCGCGTTCTCGGCGAGGATGGATCCGTGGTCGCGGTCATCGGCGACGGGGCGCTCACCGGAGGCATGGCATTCGAGGCCTTGAGCCACGCGGGACATCTCGGCCTGCCTCTCGTAGTGATCCTCAACGACAACAAGATGTCGATCTCGGCGAATGTCGGAGCCCTGTCGAGACACCTGTCCCGGCTCTCGGCGAATGTCCGCTACCAGGGTATCCGGACGAGGATCGATCGGACGGTCAAGCGCATACCTTTTTTGGGCGCCGTTCTCTTCGCGGCCATGGTTCGAGCCAAGCGGGCGGTCAAGGCCCTGTTTTTCAAGGAGAACCTTTTCGTCGATCTGGGGTTCGAGTACGCCGGCCCTATCGACGGACATGACATACCCATGATGGTCCGCGTGTTCAGGGAAGCCAGATCCTTGGGGCGGCCCATCGTCGTCCATGTCGTGACGCGCAAGGGCAAGGGCTTCGATCTGGCCGAGGAGGACCCGACATTCTACCACGGCGTGGCGCCCATGACCCTGACCGACGGCGAAGTCGAACCACGAGTCATGGCGACCTTCACCGACGCGTTTTCGCGCGCCATGGTCCGCCGCGGCCTGTTCGACGACCGCCTTGTGGCCGTGACCGCGGCCATGACCAAGGGACTCGGTCTCGACGCCTTCGCCAAGGCCTGCCCCGGCAGGCTCTACGACGTCGGCATCGCCGAGGAACACGCGGTGACCTTCGCCGCGGGGCTCGCTTCGGCCGGACTGCGCCCCGTTGTAGGCTTGTACTCGACCTTCGCCCAACGCGCGGTGGATCAGATTTTTCATGATGTCGCTCTCCCTCATCTCCGCGTGGTGCTTGTCCTCGACCGGGCCGGGGCCGTCTCGGACGACGGCGAGACGCATCAGGGGCTCTACGACATCGCGTTGTTGCGATCCTTTCCCGGTCTGCCGATACTCGCGCCCGCCAGCGCGGGTGAACTCGGCGCCTGTTTGGAATGGGCTCTCGATTCCGGCGGTCCCGCCGTGATCCGTTTCCCCAAGGCTTCCTGCCCCCGCGAGGAGGATGCCTTCGCCGAGCCCATCGAGCCGGGGAAGGGCGTTTTTGTCCGGCGTTCCGGCGCGGATACACTGGTCGTGGCCTTAGGCTCTCTTGTCGCGGCTTCGGTCGAGGCTTCGGACAAGCTTTTGCGCGAAGCCGCATCGGCCGGCACCGGCCCCCTCGCCGATGTTTACTCCTTGCGCTTTGCGTCCCCCGTCGACGAAGACTTCTTCCTCGAAATCGTCTCCGCCTATCGGCGGGTCATCGTGGTCGAGGAGGGCGTCGAGCGGGGCGGAATCGGCGAGGGTCTCGTGTCCTTGATCGGCACGAGGCTTCCTCGAATCGAAGCCTTGTGCGCGGGCTTCCCTTCCCGGCCTTTCCCGCAGGCAAGCCGCGACGAACTACTCGCGCGAGCGCGACTCGACACCGAGGGGATCATGCAGCGCATCCGCGAGGCGGAACGGGACGATTCCCAGGGCCGTATTTTCATCTTCAAAGCTTCGGGGGCGAAGCCATGACGAGCACCGTATCGAGTCTGCAGCTTCCGGGGGCTCGTACTCTGGAACTCGGGGCGAAGCCTCTTGTCATGGGTGTCATCAACGTTACGCCCGACTCGCTTTACCCCGGGGCTCGTAGAGCCGGCGCCCTCGCCGCGGCCGAAACAGCCCTGGCCATGGAAGTCGACGGCGCTGCGATCGTCGATGTGGGCGGCGAATCCACCCGTCCCGGAGCCGAGCCCGTCACCGAAGACGAGGAGCTTGAACGGGTGGTGCCGGCGATCGAGGCGATTCGATCGAGAAGCGCCATCCCCCTCTCGGTCGATACGCGGAGAGCCTCGGTCGCGCGCGCCGCTCTCGACGCCGGAGCGGATATTGTGAACGACGTCTCCGCGCTCGCGGATCCGGCAATGGCCGTTCTCGCCGCAGAGCGAGGTTCCCCGGTCG
Source organism: uncultured Treponemataceae bacterium (assembly GCA_964644505.1). Lineage (GTDB taxonomy): Bacteria > Spirochaetota > Spirochaetia > Treponematales > Rectinemataceae > CAZXXZ01. The sequence continues at coordinate 12,782 of CAZXXZ010000027.1, forward strand.
TGCTCATGCACATGAAGGGCGAACCCAGAACCATGCAGGATGCGCCCTTCTACGAGGATTGCGCAGGCGAGGTCGTCGAGTTTCTCCTGAATGCGGCGGATCGGGCGATGAAGGCGGGTGTTTCGCGCAACGCGATCATTCTCGATCCGGGCATAGGCTTCGGCAAGCGGCTCGAGGACAATCTGGCGCTCCTCGATGCCCGGAACGGCGCGGTGGCGCGACTTGCGCGCGCAGGCTGGCCCGTGCTGGTCGGACTCTCCCGCAAGTCGATGATCGGCGCCCTCACCGGCAAGCCCGTCGAGGAAAGGCTCGCCGGCAGTCTCGGCGCGGCCTGCGCAGCCTGTCTCGCGGGCGCCTGCATCCTGCGCGTCCACGACGTGGCCGAGACCGTGGACGCCCTCGGAGCGTTTTGGCGCGTCGCGGGCTCGGTTGTCTCTGAAGGGATATCGCCGTGAGCGCAGCCGATGTCGCCCAATTTTTCTCTTCTTATATCCGGCCTGCGCTGGACATACTCCTCCTCGCCTTTCTCGTGTACAAAACCTACGAAGTCCTGGTGCGGACCCAGGCGGTTCAGCTCGTCAAGGGCGCCCTGATCCTCGCCGCCTTCTACGCGGTCGCATACTTTCTCCAGCTGACGACGGTCACCTGGGTCCTCAGTGTCATCGCCCCCGGCCTCGTCATCGCGATCGCGATCGTGTTTCAGCCCGAGCTCCGCAAAATATTCATGCGGCTGGGTCAGGGGTCGATCTTCAAGGGCGCCGTCCGTCCACGAGTCACGCAGATCGAGGCTGTTCTCAACGCCGCCGAAACCCTCTCCTCGATGCGCCGAGGGGCGCTAATCGTGTTCGCGCGCAATGTCGGACTGAAAAACATCATCGAGACGGGTACGAGGATCGACGCCCTGCTCTCGTCCAGTCTCATCGTCGCCATCTTCGGCTACGATACTCCGCTTCACGACGGGGCCCTCATCGTACAGGACGGCCGCGCCGCGGCTGCCGGCTGCTTTCTGCCCCTGTCAGAGCAGCAGGACATACGCAAGAGTTTCGGGACGCGGCACCGCGCCGCCCTCGGCCTGTCCGAGGAGGCCGACGCGGTCGTCCTCGTCGTCTCCGAGGAGACGGGCGCGCTCTCGATCGCCTGCGAGTCGAAGCTGTATTACGGTCTTTCTCCCGAGCAGGTGAGGCGCAGGCTCGGCGAACTTCTCGATTTCCCCGAAGTCGAGGGCGAATCATTCGAGGAGCGTCTCGATGCGGAGTAAAAAACTCATAGAAAGGATTTTCGCGGACTGGCCGGCGAAGGTGCTCTCGCTCGGAGCTGCGCTTTTGCTTTTTTTCTTCTATCAGCTCAACCGTCTCGAAGAACGTTATTTGTCGGTCCCTCTCGAGGTCGCGGTGGGCGACGAATTCGTGCCTGCGAGCCAGTATCCGCGTTCGGTGAGAATAACGCTCCGCGGCGAGTCGAAGTCGCTTTCGACGATCAAAGAGAGCGATATTTCCGCCGCTATCGATTTGACCGCGTTTCGCTCCGAGGGCTCGTATCGAGTGCCGATTCAAGTCGAACGGAAAGGCGGAGCTCTCGGCGTCGATCCCTTGGAGATACACGTCGATCCGACCGAAGTCCCGGTGACGCTCGAGCGGCGCCTGTTCCGGTTTATCCCGGTCTCGCCCTCGTTCAAGGGCGCTTTGCAATCCGGATACGAGCTCGAGTCCTTCGAAATCGAACCCCCTGAAATCGAGATATCCGGACCCGCCGGCACCGTGGGCAGGATAGTAGACCTGAAAACCGAAGCTATAGATTTATCATCTCGATCCGCCGATTTTTCCGTCAAGGTGAAAATAGTGAACAAGGACCCGCTCGTATCGATCTCCGGCGCGGGCGTCGTCGATGTGCGGTGTGTCGTATCTCCGGGCCGCGATCAAGTGCCGGCCGAGGCGGGTGAGCCGTGATCCTCGGTGTCGGCATCGACGTCGTCCACGTCGACAGAATCCGTCGATGGCTGTCGACGGCCGGACTTATCGAACGCTTTTTCCACCCCGAGGAGATCGTCGCGGCCAGGGAGCGGGGCTCCGGGGCCGCGCACTCGCTCGCCGCGCGATTCGCCGCGAAGGAGGCCTTCGGCAAGGCGCTCGGCACGGGGCTCAGCGGAATACGGCTCCGCGATGTGCAGGTCGTCAACAGTCACAACGGCAGGCCCGACATGGTTCTGCACGAATCGGCGCTCGCCCGGTTCCGGGAAGCGGGCGCGTCGGCGGTTCATCTGTCGCTGACGCACGAAAGCGACAACGCTATAGCCGTCGTCGTTATCGAGAGGTAGCTATGGTACGATACGCGCAAAAGCCGGAAAAAGACGACAAAGAACGGAAAGTGACCTTCGTGTCCAAGGAACCGATCGTCTGTCCCGTCTGCGAAACATCGTTCAACCGCGAGGAGCTTTTTTCGGGGCGGGTCAACGCCGGCGATCTCACCGACGAACTGCATAGAACCTATATCCCCATGCAGGCCTACGGCGAAGTTCATCCCCTCGTCTACGATCTCACGGTCTGCCCTTCATGCTGGTATTCGGCATTCAAGCCGGATTTCGCGGCAGTGCCCGCGAAAGTAGCCCCGAAGCTCAAAGACGAAACGGCGTCCCGCGTTGAGGCCGCCCAGCGCCTCTTCAGCCCCGTCGATTACAACGCGCCCCGCGGTCTCATGGAGGGCGCGGCTTCGTACTACCTCGCGATGCGCTGTTACGAACACTTCCCCAAGGAGTTCTCCCCGACCATCAAGCAGGCGATCGCCTCGTTGCGCTCGGCCTGGCTCTGCGGCTATCTCGACCACAAGCATCCGGGCGAGCGCTTCGACGAGGCAGCCGCGGCTTTTTATTCGAAGGCGCGCTTCCTTTACCGTCTCGCCGTCGAACTCGAACAGAAAGGCAAGGAACAGCTCACCACGGTGAAATGGCTCGGCCCCGATACCGACAAGAACTACGGATTCGAAGGCGTTTTGTATCTCTCGGCGACCCTCGAACTCAAGTACGGTCCTCGCTCCGACGAAGCGAAGCGTTACGAGATACTCGAGGCCTCGAAGCGTACGATCGCAAAGATGTTCGGGCTCGGCAGAAAAAGCAAGGCGAGGCCGGGCCCCCTCGTCGACAAGGTCCGCGCTCTGTATGACGCCCTCAAGGCAGAACTCCACCAGGACGAAGAAGAGGATGAGGAGTAGCACACAGAGGAATATCCGCCTTATCCTTTCCTACGACGGCACTGATTTCGGGGGCTGGCAGCGTCAGGACAATGCGCGATCGGTTCAGGGCGAGGTAGAGAAGGCTCTTGCGAAGCTGCATGGGCACCCGGTCGCGCTGATCGGAGCCGGAAGGACGGATTCCGGCGTCCATGCGATGGGCCAGGCCGCGAATTTCTACACCGATATCGGAAGTATGGGCGCCGAGCGCTTTGCGCCGGCCTTGAACCGCCTTCTGCCCCGCGATGTGCGAATTCTTTCGGCCTCCGAGGTCGACAGGGACTTTCACGCGCGGTATGACGCCAGGTTGAGACGGTATCGCTACTTTATTCTGTGCGGACCTCGGCCCGACCCCATGAGGCTCCGTTACGCCCATCATCTGCGACGCAGGCCCGATCTGGTATCGCTCAACGCGATGGCCGCCGAGATTCTCGGCGAAAGGGATTTCACGACCTTTTCATCGGCCCGCGATGTTTCACATAACCGGTACCGCTATGTCTACGAATCGAGTTTCAGGTGGGAGGAGGGGCTTTTGGTCTACGAGATCGCGGCCAACGCCTTTCTGTGGCGCATGGTGCGTTCGCTCGTGGGATCGATGCTTCATTATGCGGACGAACTCGACTCGGCCTGTGCGTCCGAGCGTCGCCGCGAAGCCGCGCGCGTCATGGCCCGGGCTCTCGAGTCCCGCGATCGCCGCGAGGCCGGACCGACAGCCCCCGCCCGCGGCCTCTTTCTCTGGAACGTCGAGTACTACTCCGAACCGACGCGTCGGGGGCGCTGTCAGAATGTGGAAACATCGACAGGGGGCCTCTGCCCCGATACGGACGATGAAGACGGGGAATGAGGAATGAAATCCTCCAATCACAGGAAGGGGCGCGGCGCTACGCCGCACGCCGTTCCGCCCGAAGACGGGGCCGTCCTTCGTCATTGGTCCGGACGTGTCGATCAGGCCGGAGCGGAGCGTGCCGATGTGTACATCGCCGAGGTCGCCCGTATCCTCAGCCGTTCACAACTCAAAGCGAGGGACGCGCAGATAAGCATAAACGGCCGACCTGCCAAATTTTCGCATCCGCTTAAGGAAGGCGATCTCGTGGAGCTGACCTGGAAAGAGGAGCCTTCCCCCCATCTTGTCGCCGAAGACATTCCGCTTTCGATCTTGTACGAGGACGAGCGCTGTATCGTCGTGGACAAGGCTCAAGGCATGGTCGTGCACCCGGGTGCGGGCAACCGACGCGGCACCTTGGCCAATGCCCTCCTTGCGCATTTTTCCGGCGGACTGACCTCGGCCGGACAGGAAGCCCCCGATCTGAACAGTGTCGAGCCGGATTTCCTTCAGCGAGATCCCGTGCAACAGGGCGCCGTACAACGAGGTCCCGTGCAGCGGGACCCCGCGCAGCGGGGAGGGATCGTGCACCGCCTCGACAAGGACACGTCGGGCGTGATCATCGCGGCAAAGGACCTCGAGACCCAGGTTTTTCTCGCCTCTCAGTTCAAGGATCGACGGGTCCGTAAGGTATATCTGGCCTTGACGCGGGGAGTTCCCTCGCCCCAGTCCGGCCGGATCTCCGATCGTCTTGGGCGTGACAGACGCGATAGAAAACGTTTTTCCAGAGTGGAACAGGGCGGAAAAACGGCCGTTACAGACTATCGCGTCCTGAGGGTGTGGAGAGAAAAACGCGAGCGGGGGGGCTCTTCGTACGCTCTTGTGGTGCTACGTCCGAAAACGGGCAGGACGCATCAACTGAGGGTGCACATGGCGGGTCTGGGCAGCCCGATTCTCGGCGATCCGATCTACGGCAAGCGGGATCCTCTTTTCCCCGAGGCGACGCTCATGCTGCATGCCTGGCGTCTTCGCATACTTGTGCCCGGCGCAGAAGCTCCTATGGTATTCCAGGCGCCGGTTCCAGGGCGGTTCCGCGTACTAACTAAAAGGCTTACAATGCTATTTGGTGAACCGGTAAAGAATTGATCTGCGTATACCCTTCAGGGGCAGCATGGTCTCTGTTGTATCCGGCTTTCCAACAAGGTTCGAGGAACTGAGTTTGACTTTCCAAAAAAAAGCCGCGCGGCGGCCACGCGCGGCATATCCCTCACCGGGAGGGTGCAGCCTTGAAACCGGATACCTGTGCAGCCGGTCGTAAGGCTGGTGTTTAGTAATTGCGGGGGCGGAAATTATCTCGCCGCGGCTTGTCTTCGGCCTCGTTGACCCTGAGCTGTCGGCCCATGAATTCGAAGCCGTTGAGCGCCTCGATGGCTGAGCGGGCTTCTTCGTCGGTGTTCATCTCGACGAAGCCGAAGCCTTTGGCCTTGCCCGTGTAGCGGTCGACAATGATGTTGACCGACAGGACTTCGCCGTACTGAGTGAACAGGTCCCGCAGGGCGTTCTCAGTGGTGGCGTAATTCATGTTACCGACATAAACTTTCTTGGACATGCGAAAGAACCCTCATAGGCGGAACGCTATAAGCGTCCCGTCGAATCCGCCCGCCACAAGGCGGGCGCGTCCGCGAGATGGGCTTCGCCCTCTACGGACGTACGACGGCTTTCTGGAAGGCCGTTCCGAGATCCCATTCGTTTTGAAGGAGATTACAACGGGCGAGGCGAGCGGGAAGAGCTTTCCCTCTGAACCTGCGAAGCGTAGACCGCGGGTTTCCCCAAAGCCGGCCGCCGACCTTGGGTACCGCTGTGTGCAAGCATGGACTGCGAAGCGGACCCGGTTTTCTACCTTACAACTGGAGACAGCGAACTTATCCCTCCGAAAGTACGGGAACCCCATCCGGGATTCCATGCCAACTATATCCCGGTCCAACTTCAGCCGTCAATCGTAATTCATATAAAAATAATGAGTTTCTCGTTAACCTTGACAAATGGTAAGCATTCCGTATAATTAAAATCTACAGCTTTGTGCGAGTAGGAGGGACCATGACAGCTTTTTGGATAGCTGCCCTTCCTCTTACTGGTGCGATTCTTGGATGGACGATCCGCTGGCTTTATGCCAGATTCCAACTCGCCGCCGCCGAGCAAAAGGCGGAGCGGATTAAACGGGAGGCGGTCAAAGAGGCCGAATCTCAGAAAAAAGAAATCCTGGTAGAGGCGAAAGATCAACTCATTCGGGAACGTAGCCAGCAAGAACGGGAGATACGGGAGCGGCGCGCCGAGCTCCAGCGATATGAACGTCGGGTTCAGCAGAAAGAAGAAACGCTCGACAAGAAAATCGAGACACTCGAGCGACAGGAAGAAAATCTTCAGAACAGACTGAAAGCGGTTGCAGAAAAGGAAGCCGATCTCGCCGGCCAGGAGGAGCGGTACCGGCAGGAACTTGAACGCATTTCGGGTTTGACTTCTGAAGAGGCGAAAAAGCTCATCATTCAGGGCCTCGAAAACGAGGCCAAGCGCGACGCCCAGGTCATTGTCAATAAAATCGAGCAGGAGGCCCAGCTCACCGCCGAACGCAGGTCCAGGGACATCCTGGTTTCGACAATCCAAAGGATCGCCACCGAGGTGACCACCGAAGTGACGGTGACCTCGGTCAGCCTGCCTTCGGACGAAATGAAGGGCCGCATCATCGGGCGCGAGGGCCGCAATATCCGCACCCTCGAAACCCTGACGGGCGTCGATGTCATCATCGACGACACCCCCGAGGCTGTCGTCATCTCCTGCTTCGATCCGGTGAGGCGCGAGATCGCTCGGGTCTCGCTCGAGAGGCTCATCGCCGACGGCCGCATTCATCCCGCCCGTATCGAGGAGATCGTCCAGAAGGTCACCCGCGAGATCTCTCAGAAGATATACGAAGAGGGCGAGAAGGTCGTCTTCGACCTCGGCGTTCACAACATGTCGCCCGAACTCATCAAGGCCCTGGGGCGGCTGCACTACCGGACCAGCTACGGCCAGAACGTTCTGGCGCACTCGAAGGAAGTCGCGGTCATCGCCGGCATGCTCGCCGCGGAGATCGGGGCGAACCGCGAGATCGCCAAGCGCGGCGCCCTCCTGCACGATATCGGCAAGGGTATCGAAACCGACGGGGATCAGAACCACGCCGAGATCGGTATGGAACTGGTGCGCAAGCTCGGGGAGGATCCCCGCGTCATCAACGCGATCGGCGCCCACCATAACGATGTCGAGCCTAACTCTCCCGAAAGCGTCATTGTCCAGATCGCCGACGCCATCTCCGCCGCCCGTCCGGGCGCGCGACGCGAGACTTTGGACAACTATATCAAGCGCCTCGAGAATCTCGAGAACATCGCCGAGAGTTTCACCGGCGTCGACAAGGCCTACGCTATCCAGGCGGGCCGCGAGCTGCGCATCCTGGTCAACAACGAGCAGGTTTCGGACGACCAGGCCAAGGAGCTCTGCAAGAATATCGCCAAAAAAATCGAGAGCGATCTGCGCTATCCCGGCAGAATCAAGGTTACAATAATCCGGGAGACGAGGATCGTGGAGTACGCGCGATAAACTCGGGCGCTTCGACGCCCGGTGAAAAGCGGCTCTCGAACGAAGGCCGGCGGATCGTACAGACCGCCGGCCTCGCTCTATAGTGAGCGCAAAAAATCTATAACCAAGGCTCGTGCTTCGGCCGTTTCCTCGTGACCGCAGTTCAGGCGCTCGAGCCGCCACGCTTCGGGCGCTCCGGCTTCGGCGTAAGAGGCGGCGACGAGGCGTCCGATACGGTCGAGCCCCGACGTCGGCGTCAACGCGTCGCGGTCGCCGGCGATTGCCAGATGGGGCCTCGGCGCGATGAGCGCGTCGATGTCCGCCATGGAAAAATGTTCGAGGAGGGCGGGGACGTAGTAGTAGATGCCGTGACGGTCGAGCCCTCCGGCCTCGATGAGACTCTCCCCGTCGACCTGGCCGCAGATATCGATACAGGCTCGTAATTCCGGATCGAGGGCTGCCGTCCATATCGAGAGGCTCGCGCCCATGGACATGCCGATCGAGACGATGCGTTCAGAGTCGACATCGGACCTCGATCTCAGATACTCGAGGGCGCGCAAACTGTCGTAAACCATCATTCCCCAGAGGCAGCTTCCCTTCCACAGGAAGTATTTCGCCGCAGCGCTTTCGCTTATCAGGCCCACATCGCCTCTCCGTTCGCCGAAACACCACTGGTCGATGCAGAGCCCCGCGAAGCCGAGCCTCGCGAGTTGTTCTGCATAGGGGGGATTGCAGAGATACGCTTGCCCTTGGATGAACTCCTTTTTCCCCGATTCGTAAAAACCGCCGTGCGAGTGGCAATACAAGGCTGCCGGGTAGGGGGCCTGGGCATGTTTCGGACGTATGAAATACGCGGGTACGGGGACGAGATCGCCGAGATCGAGGATGAGATGCTCGAGGATGTATGTCCCGAACTCCTTCTCTACGATGCAGCGGGAACTCGGCTGTCCTGTCGGGTGCGGTAGTCTTCCGAGGAGAGCATACAGGCTTTGTCGCGCCGATTCTGTCTTCATAATGTTTCATCTACCACGTCGGTATTTCATGGACAAGGAGGGCCCGCTGCAGGTATTGTGGCGGTGACGGAGGCTTTAAAGGTGGCTCAGGACAGGCTGCGAGCCCTCATGATAGGGGATATAATCGGAACACCGGGCATGAAGGCGCTTTTTGCGGGTCTCGGTCCCCTGGTCAAATCGACCGGGGCGGATATCGTTATCGCCAATGGCGAAAACGCCCATGAGGGTTTCGGTATCGACAAGGAGGATGTGGACAAGCTCTTTGCAATGGGTGTCCATGTCATTACAGGAGGCAACCACATTTGGGAGCGCGAGGGGGCTGCCAAACTTCTCGATTCGACTCCTCGTCTTCTCAGACCGGCGAACTATCCGCCCGGGGCGCCGGGCAAAGGCCATGTTATTGTTCAGACTACAGGTGCAACCTGGGCCGTCGTCAATTTGCAGGGCCGCGAAGGCATGTCGGCCATCGACTGTCCATTCAGGACGGCCGACTCCGTACTGGCTTCGATCAAGGCCGAGGCGCCCGAGGCCGTCGTACTCGTCGACTTTCACGCCGAGTCGGTCGAGGAGAAGGAGGCCCTCGGGTTCTATCTCGACGGTCGAGCCACTGCCCTGGCGGGGACCCATACGCACGTTCAGACCGCGGACGAGCGGATTCTCCCGGGAGGCCTGGGCTATATCAGCGATATCGGCATGACGGGTCCCGAAGACTCGGTAATCGGTGTGAAGGTCGATATCTGCCTCCGCCGCAGCTTGACCCAGATGCCTATAAAAATGGAAAGTGCCGAGGGCTCGGCTTCTATTCGTGGCGTGCTTTTCGAGATCGATTCGGCCGATCACCGCTGCCTCGGTATTTCCCGGATTACAGCGTAAACAATCGAAAAAGCTTACCTTTTTTGACAGACGGTTTCGCATCTCCTACAATTCATTACTGAAATTGTCGTGTAAACAGAAAACGTGTAGCCGGTTTTGAAATTTCAGGGTGTAGGAGTTTTATATGAAACGGCGAGTGTCTCTAGGCGTTCAGATCGCGGTAATCGTCAGTCTTATGGTCGCATCGCTGCTTGGCGTTGTCGCCTTGATCATCGGTCTTCGCTTGAGTTCGGACATCGATAGGTTGCTAAGGGAAGAGAACACGCAAATAGCCAAGGCCCGGGCGGCCGAGCTGGGCAAGTTGCTCGACACCTTTTATTGGCAGCTAAAGGTTCTTTCGGCGCAGGAAATCCTTGTCAGCGGAAAAAAGGTTGAAGCTGAGGATTTTGTGCAGAAGACGATGGCGAAGGCGATCTCGAGCGAGATCAATACTGCCCTCGTCGTGTGGCCCGACGGGAGCGCGAGGACTCCTGCCGGGACCTACGTCAATGTGTCGGAGCGGGGGTATTTCAAAGACATATTCACGCAGGGCAAGGACTTTGTAATAGGCGACGTCGCGATTTCGAAAGCCATTAACGAACCCTCGGTCATTATCGCGAAAGCGATAAAGGGACAGGATGGAAAGACTAAGGCGGCCGTCGCCTTCGAGGTGAAGATGGCCACGCTGTCGACGATCGCATCGGGCCTCAAAATCGGACAGACCGGATACGGCTGGGCGATCGACCAGTATGGAATGATCATAGCCCATCCGAAGGTCGAGATGGTACTTGCGTTAAGTCTTAAAGATGCTGATAAAAAAGGCTATCGGTATGCCGGCATACTCGCGGATGCGATGCTTAAAAATCAATTCGGAGATGGACATTATTGGAATCAAGATGGTGTCGAATTTGTGGCCTATTACGCGAAAATTCCGACAAGCCCGGGATGGACCTTCGCGGTGAGTATCGAAAAAAAAGAGATAGCATCGACGACGAGCAATTTGTTGAACTTGCTCAACATCGTTCTGGCGGTCGGAGTAGCCGTGGCTGTTATACTATCATTACTTATAGCGCAGTCGATAGTGCGTCCGATCGCATTGGTGGTGCAGGCGATGGGGATGATCGGGGACGGGGACTTGACGCTTAAGGGTCTGGACGAGCGACGGAAGGAGAAGATGCTGGAGCGAGGGGACGAGCTGGGGACCCTGGGGCGGTCGATACGTGATTTGGCGGGGAACCTGAACAGCATAGTGGGAGACATCCGATCTGCGTCGGGGCAGGTGCAGGTGGGGTCGGAGCAGCTGTCGGAGACGGCGCAGGGATTGTCGCAGGGAGCGAACGAGCAGGCGGCGAGCATCGAGGAACTGTCGGCGTCGGTAGAGGAGCTGGCGTCGACGATCAAGCAGAACGCGGACAACACGAGCCAGGCTGATGCCTTGTCGCGGCGGGTGGCGCAGAACGCGGAGGAGTCGGGGCGCGCGGTGGGCGAGACCGTGGTGAGCATGAAGGAGATCGCGTCGAAGATAGGGATCATCGAGGAGATCGCGCGGCAGACGAACTTGTTGGCGTTGAACGCGGCGATCGAGGCGGCGCGAGCCGGTGAGGCGGGGAAGGGCTTTGCGGTGGTGGCGTCGGAGGTGAGAAAGCTTGCGGAGCGGTCTGCGAAGGCGGCAGGGGAGATCAACGAGCTGTCGAAGAAGAGCGTGATGGTGGCCGGAGAGGCTGGGAAGCGGCTCGAGGAGCTGGTGCCTGACATCAAGAAGACGGCGGACCTGATCCAGGAGATATCTGCGGCGTCGGGGGAGCAGGCGAGCGGAGCGGATCAGATAGCGAAGGGCGTGACGCAGATGGATCAGGTGGTGCAGATGAACGCGTCGAGTTCTGAGGAGTTGGCGGCGACGGCTGAGGAGCTAGCGTCGCAGGCGACGCGGTTGGTGGAGACGGTGGGCTTTTTCAAGACGGGAGAGGAGAAGACGAGGGAAGCTGCGCCGAAACGCGTGACGGCCGGTCGGAGCGAAGGAGCTGAGGAGTCCGGTGTCGCGGTGAAGGAACGTGCCCGAGCGATAGCGGCGCCGACGAAGGCGGCAGCGCCGCTGAAGGCGGCGGCCCCGACAGGAGGCCAGGCAGGCGCGGCGAAAGGCGGTGCTGCGGCGGGTGCCGCGACGAAATCGACGGCCATCCGTCCGGCTCCGGACCATACCGATTCCGAGTTCGAGGAGTTTTAGCATGTAAGAATTTGACAAGCGCTTCCGACTACACGAGTCTAGTGTATGTAGACGTATGTCTATAAACGTACTTTCCCTTTCTAATATAGGGGAGGTCGGTATGACACGGCGAGTATCATTGTCGGTCAGAATCTCTTTTATTGTCAGCTTGATGGTCGCGGCCTTGCTTGGAGCGGTCACGGTATTCATAGGTCAACGACTGTCGGTTTCGGTTTTAGCGCTTGTCAACGACGAAAATCTTCAAATAGCAAAGGCGCGGAGCGGCGAGATTGGGCAGCTCATGGATAAGCTGAAAACACAGTTGAATCTTGTTGCAGCCTCTCCTCTCGTCCAAGTCTCAGACCAAAAAACCCTAAGGTCAGCACTATTGGATTTGATAAAGCTCACTTCGTCAGAAGGTGGGGAAATTATATACGCCTATCCCGATGGTTCGTACTTCACGACTTCGGGTGGATCAGGAAACATAGCCGACAGGGATTATTTTCTGCAAGTTATGAAGCAGGGGGAGGATTATGTCATTTCCGACGAAGTGGTCTCAAAATCGCTTGGTGTCCCGGTTGTTGTGCTGGCGAAGGCTGTCGTCGGAAAGAACGGCGAGCGGCTCGGACTCGTGGCGTTTCAGCTCAAGGCGGAGACGCTGAGTTCGATTATTGCCAAAGTCAAGATAGGCAAAAACGGCTACGCATATATCGTAGACCGCCGTTCGCTAGCAATCGCCCATCCGAATCCTGACATAATTCTCAATCTCAATCTGCTCGAATCGAGTAAAAGCGGTTGGTCGAAACTCGACGATGTCGGCAGGGCGATGCTCGCGTTGAAAGAAGGCGAGGCGGGTTATTCACAGTACCGAAAGCCCGATAAGAGCGAGGTTATCGGCTACTACGCTCGGATTGCAGGCACGCCGGGATGGAATTTGGGATTGGCGGTCCCTCTCAACGAAGTCAATGCGGTACGGGATGAACTTCTCACTGTCCTTTATATAGTCCTTGCCGTCGGCATCGTGCTTGCAGTGTTTATTTCCATTCTCATCGCGCAGTCGATAGTGCGGCCGATCGCATTGGTGGTGCAGGCGATGGGGATGATCGGGGACGGGGACTTGACGCTTAAGGGTCTGGACGAGCGACGGAAGGAGAAGATGCTGGAGCGAGGGGACGAGCTGGGGACCCTGGGGCGGTCGATACGTGATTTGGCGGGGAACCTGAACAGCATAGTGGGAGACATCCGATCTGCGTCGGGGCAGGTGCAGGTGGGGTCGGAGCAGCTGTCGGAGACGGCGCAGGGATTGTCGCAGGGAGCGAACGAGCAGGCGGCGAGCATCGAGGAACTGTCGGCGTCGGTAGAGGAGCTGGCGTCGACGATCAAGCAGAACGCGGACAACACGAGCCAGGCTGATGCCTTGTCGCGGCGGGTGGCGCAGAACGCGGAGGAGTCGGGGCGCGCGGTGGGCGAGACCGTGGTGAGCATGAAGGAGATCGCGTCGAAGATAGGGATCATCGAGGAGATCGCGCGGCAGACGAACTTGTTGGCGTTGAACGCGGCGATCGAGGCGGCGCGAGCCGGTGAGGCGGGGAAGGGCTTTGCGGTGGTGGCGTCGGAGGTGAGAAAGCTTGCGGAGCGGTCTGCGAAGGCGGCAGGGGAGATCAACGAGCTGTCGAAGAAGAGCGTGATGGTGGCCGGAGAGGCTGGGAAGCGGCTCGAGGAGCTGGTGCCTGACATCAAGAAGACGGCGGACCTGATCCAGGAGATATCTGCGGCGTCGGGGGAGCAGGCGAGCGGAGCGGATCAGATAGCGAAGGGCGTGACGCAGATGGATCAGGTGGTGCAGATGAACGCGTCGAGTTCTGAGGAGTTGGCGGCGACGGCTGAGGAGCTAGCGTCGCAGGCGACGCGGTTGGTGGAGACGGTGGGCTTTTTCAAGACGGGAGAGGAGAAGACGAGGGAAGCTGCGCCGAAACGCGTGACGGCCGGTCGGAGCGAAGGAGCTGAGGAGTCCGGTGTCGCGGTGAAGGAACGTGCCCGAGCGATAGCGGCGCCGACGAAGGCGGCAGCGCCGCTGAAGGCGGCGGCCCCGACAGGAGGCCAGGCAGGCGCGGCGAAAGGCGGTGCTGCGGCGGGTGCCGCGACGAAATCGACGGCCATCCGTCCGGCTCCGGACCATACCGATTCCGAGTTCGAGGAATTTTAATCCTTCTTGCAAATGAAGGGCAAATGTACATACTTCGAATCAAGGAGGGGTGGGCTGAGCACTGATCGCGTGTAATTGCCTTATAGAAAGTAAAAGCTGGTCATGAGCTTACCGCGTCGGCCGCGGGAGGCTCGTAATCAGTACGGCGTGACCAAAGAACGAGGCCGGTTCTCAAGCGTGTGCAGGGGGATATGATCGCCCTGCACGCGAGAAGGACGGCTGTATGCCCGAAAAAACGACTCGTCTCTCTACAAAGATCGCACTTATAATTACGTCACTTATCACACTGGTACTCATGATATCCGCCGCCGTAGTGGCGCTGGTCGCCCGTGATGTCACGATCGATCTGATTACGCGGGACGCACAGGCACTCGTCCTTGCCCGGGCTTCGGAAGTCGGCCGCATGGCCGAGAAAGCCTTTCTTCAGATAGATCTCATCGCCGAAGATCGCGAAATTCGCCTTTCCACGCGTAATGCAGATGAGTTTATCGGAAGTTTCAAGGGCAGGCTCCCGCCGGAGATCAGTTACATCTTCTGGGCCGGTAAGTCCGGCGATTTTTTCACTTCGGAGGGTGCCCGCGGAAACATCTCCGACCGTGATTATTTTAAAAAGATCCTCAACGAAGGCGCCAAGCGCGTGGTCTCGGATGCCGTAATATCGAAGGCCGACGGCAAGCCGGTTCTTGTCCTTGCACGGCCTATCATCGGTGCGCGGCTTTCAGTCGAGGGGATCGTCGCCGCCTGCATCTCCCTCGATTATTTTTCGGCTTATGTTTCGAGCATCGTCATGGGCCGCAACGGATACGGCTACATGATCGACCGGCGCGGCATCATCATCGCGCATAAGAAACCCGAGTACATACTCAAATTGAACTTTCTCGATTCGGCCAAGGATGGATGGGTCGGCCTCGATGCGGCGGGTAAAGCCGCACTCGCCTCGGACAGCGCGGTCGCGCAGTACAAACGGCCCGACGGCGTCGAGATCACCATGTTCTCGCATGTGGTGCCGGGCGTGCCAGAATGGAGGATGGGCATAACCGTCCCGACCGCAGAACTCAACGAAGAGGCGGTCATGCTCGTGAAGACGCTCATGTACATCTTCGCGGCCGCGCTTTTCATGGCTGTGGTCGCCTCCTTACTGCTCGCGCGCAGCATCACCAGGCCGATCAAAGCCGTCACCGGCGTCGTGGAACTCCTGGCCCAAGGAAATCTCCGCGCCGAGGGGCGGCTCGCCTCCGAGCTGTCGCGCGCGTCGCGACGTAGGGACGAGATCGGTACGGCGGTGAAGGCTGCCGGCAGCACCATGCACAAACTGGAGAGTATTGTCGCGCAGATCGCGCAGGCGGCGCAGCAAGTCTCCGCGGGCGCGAGCGAAATCGCGGCTGCGGCGGAGAATGTTTCGTCGTGCATCAGCGAGCAGGCCGCGAGCGTGGAGGAGCTGTCATCGTCCACCGAGGAACTCGCATCGTCCGCGCGCCAGAACGCGGACTCCTCGCACGGCGCCGATGTTCTCACGAAGCGCGTCGGAAACGAGGCGGAGCTGTCCGGGAATGTGGTCAAGGAAACAGTGAGCCACATGCGCGACATCGCAGGCAAGATCATTATCGTCGAAGAAATCGCGCGGCAGACGAACCTGTTGGCCTTGAACGCGGCGATCAAGGCGGCGCGGGCCGGCGAGGCGGGGAAGGGCTTCGCCGTCGTCGCGACCGAGGTCAGAAAACTCGCCGAGCGAAGCGCCCAGGCCGCACGCGAGATCACCGACCTCGCGGGCTTGAGTGTGACGCGGGCCGAAGAGGCGGGCGTTCGGCTCGAAGGGCTTCTGCCTGACATTCGAAAAACCTCCGAGCTCGCCGAGGAGATCGCCGCCGCCGCGCGCGAGCAGTCGACCGGCACCGATCAAATCGCCTCGGCCGTCGAGCAGTTCGACGAAGTCGTGCAACGCAATTCCTCGATCGCAGAGGAACTGGCCAGCACGGCCGAAGAACTGGCTTCTCAGTCTGAATTGATGAACTCGGTCATTTCCTTTTTCAAGGTTTCGAACAAGGCCGAGATGGGACAGGCTGCAGCCGCGACGCAGAAATCCGAGACCGGACGTGAGAATCGTGAAAAAAGCGGCATACGCGGGGAAAATGCCGGGACAAAAAAACTTGTCCGTCCTGTCGTAAAGCGGCTTGCCGACCGGGATCAAGGGCGGCGGCTGTATCAATCATCGGATAATGCAGAGGTCGGCGCATCCGCGATGAGCGATTCCGATTTCGAGGTATTTTTGAAAAAGCTCGAAGCGATCTCTGCAGACCTCTGTCACGGAAACGGCCCGCGACAGAGGTCTTGTTTGCAGATCAGGTCTTCACCGAACGCGACTTGTACGGTGTAAGTGCGCCCGGGCATTCTATGAAAAAGGACTGTACAACGAGTGTCAAATAGGATAAAGTAGTCCTAATTAAAACGGAGCGTTTGAACGAGGATTGTATTCTACTCGATGTGGAGAGAGATGTGGAAAAAATACTGGGAATAACAGATCGAAGCTCCGCGGCGATTCATGTCTTGGCCCTCGCCTGCGCCGAAGAGGAAGGAAAGATGACGGTCGCTCTTTCCGCCGAACGCCTCGGGCTCTCGCGCACCTACCTCGCAAAAATCCTGCAGGCGCTCGCGCGAAGCGGCATCGTCGAAACGAGCAAGGGTGCGGCCGGGGGCTTCGTTGTCGCGAAGAGAGCCGACCGCATCAGCTGCCTCGATGTCATCGTAGCCCTCGAGGGCGAGCTTCCGCGTCGAGGTTGCCTCTTCGAAAAACCCGTCTGCCGGCGCAAGAGCTGCGCCCTCAGGGAGCTTTGCGTGAATGTCTCGGATATGGTCCGCCGGAGCCTTGCATCGACCAGCATCGCGGATGTCGCCGCGGGCTTCAAATAAAAGGAGGTACAGTATGTTCTGCCATCAGTGCCAGGAGACGATGAAGAACACTGGCTGCGCCGCAGGACGCGGGGTCTGCGGCAAGTCGGCCGATGTCGCAAACCTGCAGGACCTGCTCGTCTACGCATGCAAGGGTATCGGGTACTGGGCGGCATTGGCCGCTCAACGCGGTATTTATGACGAAGAGACCGCGTTTTTCGTGGACAAGGCTCTTTTTTCCACCATCACGAACGCGAATTTCTCGGCCTCCTTTTTCGTCGCGTCCGTCCTCGAAGCTGTACGTCGAAGAGAGGCGGTGCGTGATGCTTACCGTGCATCGGGCGCGATCGAACCTCGCGATGCTCCTGATGAGGCCACCTTCAGGGTGAAAGACGAGGACGAGGTCAAATCCCTCGCGGCGATCGGCAGGGGAGGGTGGATGGAGACGGCCGACGAGGATGTCCGAAGTCTAAAGGCTCTCGTTCTGTACGGGCTTAAAGGCATGGCCGCCTATCTCGAGCACGCCTATGCGCTCGGCAGATCCTCTCAAGAACTTTTCAGCTTCATGCTGCGAGCCCTCGGCGAGATCGCCGACGACAGACTCGGTGCAGAAAAACTGACAGAGCTTGTATTCGAGACCGGCAGGCGCGGGGTGGAGGCGATGGCTCTCCTCGACGAGGCGAACACGGGCGCCTACGGGCATCCGCGCATAACGCAGGTCAAAACCGGCGTCGGGACGAGGCCGGGAATCCTCATAAGCGGCCACGACCTGCGCGATCTGCACGATCTTCTCGAGCAGACCCAGGGCGCGGGCGTCGATGTCTACACCCACGGGGAGATGCTGCCTGCCCACTATTATCCGTTTTTTTCGAAGTACGACAATCTTGTCGGCAATTACGGCAATTCTTGGTGGACGCAGGGGGCTGAACTCGATAAATTCCACGGTCCTGTTGTTTTCACTTCGAATTGTCTTGTGCCGCCGAAAGAAGATCAGAAGAAGAGGATATTCACGACCGGCGTCGTCGGCTTCGACGGCTGCGCCCACATCGCCGACAGGCCTAAGGGCGGCATGAAAGACTTTTCGGCGCTCATCGCCCTGGCGAAAACCTGCCCCCCGCCCGAACCACTCGAAGAGCCTGAAGGACATTCAGGCATGATTACCGGCGGCTTCGCCCACGAGCAGGTCGCCGCACTGTCCGACAAGGTTGTCGAGGCGGTAAGGTCGGGCGCGATCAAGCGCTTCGTCGTCATGGCGGGTTGCGACGCGAGGCAGAACAGCCGCGCATACTACACGGACCTCGCCCTCATGCTGCCGCAGGACGCCGTCATTCTGACCGCGGGCTGCGCCAAGTACCGCTACATAAAACTGCCCCTGGGCGACATAGGCGGCATACCCCGGGTGCTCGACGCCGGACAGTGCAACGATTCGTATTCGCTCGCCCTGACCGCCCTTAAACTCAAAGAAGCCTTTTCCCTTTCGGATCTGAACGATCTGCCGCTTTCATTCGATATCGCATGGTACGAGCAAAAAGCCGTCCTCGTGCTTCTCGCCCTTCTCCACCTCGGTTTCAAAAATATACGACTCGGACCAAGCCTGCCGGGATTCCTGTCGCCCGGTATTGCGAAAGTACTGGTCGAGCGATTCGGCATACGGGGGATCGGCGAGGCGCGCGCGGACGCTCAGGCGATGATGCAGGGGAAGTGAAAGACTGCACCGCCGAGAACTCGCCAAGGACGGCGGCGCAAATTCCCGTCGGCGGCTGAAAAAACGAATTACGCTTTCCCGCGGGAGCGTGGTATTATTGAGATCACCGCTTGTAAAAGGAGATGTTGCTATGGCGCTAGAAAGTGTCGATTTCCTCGTCAAGGGTGTTCCCAACTCGGTCCTGACCATGTTCCGCGGTCTTTGCTCGATCCAGGGCAAGACCGAGGCCGAGGGCGTCATCGATCTCATGATCGAGCATATCGAAAAAAACGTCTCGGGAGACAAGTCGAATTTCAAGAAGATCGTCGAAGAGTATCGGGCTTCGATGAAGAAAAAATAAGTCCATGAAAAAGGGGGGCTCGGCGCCCCCCTTGAATAACTCGTATCAGTGCGCTTTGCCCCCGAGAGTGATCTCCTTCATGGCGAAGCTGAGTTCGTCGATCTTCATTTTCTCGCTGTACAACTCCGTTCGGCCATTTCGATCGAAGATACGAATGGACACCACATGCCTCAGTGCTACGGCGGGGATAGTTTTCCTCCCTGTCTTGACCGGGATGAGGTACCTGCCGTTGTCATCGCTATAGCCCCGTCCCAATTCCCGGCCCGCTTCCTCCGATCGTAGAACGACCGTCAGGCCGGGGATGCCGCCGCCCTTCGGATCGACGATCCTGCCCACGACCGCGCCCAAGAGTCCTCCCGGCAGAAGGGGTAATTCTTCGGGGCGAGGGAGATATTTATACGTCTTGGGAATGTTCACGATCTCGTTTTCCAACTCGCCGACCGTCAATTTGACTTCATTCAATGGATTCAGGCGATAGCCTTCCTGAACCGCGAGCCCCGCTCCGGTGAAGACTGCGCGTTTCTCGTAGGGTATGGCCCCGATGAGGTCTTTGTTGTTTCTGAATTCGTAGGCCGCCTTGGTCCTTTCGTCTCCGATGAAACGGATATCGCGAAGCGTGGGAATGACGATCACTGTCCGGTACATCCCCACGCTTTTGCCGTTCGCGGTCTGTTTGAGGGTGATTTCGTACATGCCCGGCTTGGCCTTCGGCCGCGGCTGGAAGAAGACACGGACGATCGACGGAGGCAGTTTGCCGGGCCTTTCCTTCGGATTTTCGAATTCCCCCGGCCTGAGCCCCTCGATCAAACCGAGATCGCCGCCCTCGATCTGGAAAAAACGGTAGAGCGATTTGATGCGCTCTCCGTCTTTCTCCGGAAAGAGTTCGGTCATGTTCTTTACGATCGCATTTTTGTCTACAAGAGCTGCGGCGACGCGCAGGACCACGGTCCCCTCTTTGAACTTTTCGGCGTCGACGACGAGTCCCCATTCAGCCTCCTTCTTTCCGGGGAAGGTCGGCCTGAAATCGTTCGGTAGACGCTTGTACGTCACGGGGGAGTCGTCCTGGATCACGGCCTTCACGGTCACGGGATCGCCGGCTCCGGGCGGGTCTCCCTGGACGATATTGGAATTGCGGACCGAGATGTTGTTAGTGGCCGTGTCCGCGGACCATATCGAGTCTGTAGTGACTATCGAGGGCGCGGTGTCGACGCCGCTCGTCCAGGCTCCGCCGTTCTCCCTGAGATTGATGCAGGCTGCCCGGCATCCGTGCCTGTCCCAATAATCCGCGGGAACCGAAGCGAGGCTGACATGCCAGACGAATTCCGCGATCGTGAAGTTCTTCGGAGTAGCGGGATCCGAGGCTCCGGAAAGCGCCGGGATATAGTCCACCATCGAGGGGACTCCCCCGGTGTAAAGCTGGAACTTGGTCTGGACAAAGTTCGAGGTCGGCAGCGCGTAGATATCGTCATAGCCGTGACCGCGCGCGCTCATGGGATCGAAGTGCGCGCGAAGCGTACTTCCGAGGAAGAAAACCTGGACCTTCGCCGGACCGGGGACGACGCCGCGGTTCGAGAGCCTTACCCAGACCCTGTTGTAATAGCACTGTGTGGCGCTGTCCGACCATGCGGAATCCACGAGCTTGATCGGCTTCACGACGGGATCGGTGAAGGTGGATTCGATTTCCGTGTATCCCGTTGGCTTGTAGTCATAGGGCACGGGCTCCCCTCGCGCGAAACCCTTGGGATAGTGCTGTTGGTTGACGACGCCGGAGATCACCTGGGGATTCGGCAGGGCGTGGGTCGCGGAGTCGCCCAAAAAAATGGCCATCGCGATGTCGGGGCTGAGGCTGCCTCCCGGGGATATTCCGAGGTCGGTCTCGTTGTCGCGCACATAGAAATCGGGGAGGAACTGGCGCACCGCGCAGCGCTTGTCCGCTTTTGCGGCCCCGTCGTCGTCTGACAATAGTGATGAGACCGGGACCCCCGGCAGTAGAGCCGGAGCCGGCATGAGCGGCGAATCCACATAGACCAGAATGAAAAGCCTCCTCGCCGTCCGCGACCGACAGAGATCGAAGGGCCAGGTGACCGGGCCGACTTCGAAGGACGTTGAACCCGGAACCGCCCTGTGCGCGAAAACTATATGGTCGCCCGCGGATGATTTCGGCATGGCCGTGAAACCCGGGGCGCCCGAGCTATAGGCCTGATAACAGGCGGGGAAGCTCGCCTTCATGAAGCCGAGCGCCGAGGCCGCCCCGCCCGAATCGTCCCAGTCCGCCGTGAAAAAGCGCACTTTATACGGAATGTTGGTCGCGAGAGAGGGGAGAGTCCCGCAGGTCAGGACAGCCTTGACGCCGTTGTCGCCGGGGGTCGGGTCGGCGCTTTCCGGGAAGACCGTCCCGATACGGACATCGGTGCTTCGGTAAAAATCTGCCTCTCCGCTTCGTTTTGTGTGGGCGATCCCGATCAAAGAAGTATCGTTGAGCTTTGCGAGATAGGCCGCGTCCATGAAGCCGTAGCGCACGAACTCCCACTCCGTATCTACTTCAGAGTTGCTTATTTCCAGGACGCCGAATCGTACTCCGGACGTATAGAGCTCTTCGGGATGATCGGAGTTGTGGGGCAGTTCATCCAGTGAGGCCGTGATAACCGGAGCTGTAGTTCCGATGGGAGTTCCAAGCTCGACGCAATACACTTTTAATTGACCGCTGTCGAATTGAGCTCGGATGAGAAAGGACGTGCTGCCCAGGTCCAGTGTCGCGGCGGAGATCTTGTAGCGCTCTTCGGTGGGGTGGAATATCCGGAGGGCGAGCCGAACGTCCTTGGTCGCATTCGTGCTCGCGTCCACCAAGAAAACGCTGTAGATGAAGGGGCCGTTCCACAATTCGAGCCCCGCGCCGAGCATCCTCAGGGAGAGCGGATTGCCGTTGTGGTCGTACACGTTTCTTACAGGACCCTGTACGTATGTCGGCACCCTCAGTCCTGCCTCGACATAGGACACCCCGTTGCCGACTGAGTCCGGGTCGGCCGCGCTTCCGTAGAGTTCGGGGGAAGGCGAGTCTCTCCGGTAGGTCTTTTTGTTTCCTGCAGTCACGTAAATCCCCAGCGGCATACCGAGACCGGAGTTGATCGTCGCCGTACCGATTTCTTCGTCCCAGGGATTGACGCCAGGAACGCCTAGGGCGCTTTCCGCGGCGTCCGATGGCAAACCCTCCTCCCGCGGATAGTAGCCCCAGCCTTCCAGCGCGTTGACTCTTGTATGGGCCGCGAGGTTCGTCGCGACAATGAAGCGCCTGACGGTTTGTCCGATACTTTGCGATGCGTTGTTGGTGAACGCATCCACGATGAGCGTGTATACACCGTCATTGGCGAGGTCCGCTGCGTCGACTTCCACCGTGTAGTGAACGAAGTTCAACACCTTGTCGGGGGCTCCGGGGCGTTTCAGCACCCCCGTCGGCTCTTCCGGCGTGGGATAGGCGGTGAGGACGCGGACCTTCATTTTTCTGGAAGCGTTCTTCAGAACCTTGGGGATTCCTCCCGAGCTGATGTCGTAATCGGTTCCGGGGCCGTCGCTCAGAATCACCTCGACTCGGGGGTAGCCCGCCGCGTCTCCGGTCGCATCGCCCACGAAGGCCACCGAGGATTGAAATCCGATCCCCGTCGTATCGACCAGGGTCGGGCTGGGGCTCACGAGCGTAAGGGGGGCGTTCGGCGGATTGACGAACTGCCGCTCCAAGCCCTGCT
>CAZXXZ010000028.1:0-33724 GCA_964644505.1 uncultured Treponemataceae bacterium
AGCCGGCGGTTTTGACGACGCCAATCGCGCGTACGACACGCGATTGGCGAATGACTTCCTTTTCATAATGAAACGATGACTCGCCGTTGACATCGGCTACCTACCCTACACAGAATTCGCCGTGGAGATAAGTTTTTGCGAAAGGTGGTTACAATGGCGCAGGTCTTTTTCACCGATTTACGGACCGCACCCGGCAACAACCTCCTCGACAAGATGGAGAGAATGCTCAAGGCCGCAGGCTTTCTCGGCATCGATTATAAAAACAAGTTTGTCGCGCTGAAGGTCCATTTCGGAGAGCCCGGCAATCTGTCCTACTTGAGGCCGA
Organism: uncultured Treponemataceae bacterium; assembly: GCA_964644505.1. Taxonomy (GTDB): domain Bacteria; phylum Spirochaetota; class Spirochaetia; order Treponematales; family Rectinemataceae; genus CAZXXZ01. Next base: position 326 of record CAZXXZ010000028.1, read on the forward strand.
ATTACGCGGCCCGCGTGGCCGCGCTTGTAAAGAACGCTGGCGGCAGGGTCTTCCTCACCGATGCGAACACCCTGTACTCGGGCCGTCGTTCGGACGCCGTATCCCATCTGCGGAGCGCCAGCGAGAACGGCTTCAATCAACTTCAAACGGGATGCGATGTCATCATCGCCGACGGACTGCGGGGAAACGATTACCGCGAGATCGAGATCAACCTGAAGCATGTCAAGAAGGCGATGATCGGCGCTGCGATCGCGGAAGCCGATATAGTGATCTCTCTCAATCATTTCAAAGGCCACGAACTCACCGGCTTCGGCGGCGCCATCAAGAACCTCGGCATGGGTTCGGGGTCTGTCGCCGGCAAGCGGGAGATGCACGCAGATTCGAAGCCGGTCATCAAGGTCGAGAACTGCGTCGGCTGCGGAGCCTGCGTCGCCGATTGCGCCCACTCGGCGGTCGCGCTAAACGCCTCGGGCAGGGCCGCCATCGACTATTCGGTCTGCGTAGGCTGCGGTCAGTGCATAATCGCCTGCGTCCACGACGCTGCTGTCCCGGGCTCGAATTCCGCCTCCTGCCAGGAGAAGATCGCCGAATACGCCTACGCGGTGGTGAAGGGCAAGCCGCACTTTCACGTCTCATTTGTCATGAACGTCTCGCCGAACTGCGATTGCTGGGGTCACAACGATACGGCCATCGTCCCCGATATCGGCATTCTCGCATCCGCCGATCCCGTCGCCCTCGATCGGGCCTGCTACGATCTTGTCAACGCGATGCGCGGCCTTCCGGGCAGCGTCGCGGCCGCGTATCAGCCAAACGGGGCCCCGAAAACGGGCGACATCTTCCAGGAGGCCCACCCGGGCATCGACGGCCGGATCGGGCTGGACTACGCCGAGTCGATAGGCTTGGGCACGCAGAAGTACAAGCTCGTCAAAATAACTTAATATGCCGTAGACTCTTCTTAGGGAATGCGCATGACGAGCCGCCGGCTCGGTATATAAGTTAATGATCTATTACAATCCTGCCCGCCGCCTTGTCGAGTCTGAACTTGCAGGCGTGCAGAGTTTCTTCGACGACGATGCTCACCCTGCAGATCTCGATGACGACGCCGGGGAATATGTCGCCTTTGACCTCGACGACGGCGTTCTCGTCGGCGTCGAGCTTTGATAAAAGGTCGCTGATCTCGCGCCTGACTTCGTCGGAGAGTTTCGCTATTTCCGCGCGGGCACGATCGGCCATGGGGCTCGGGTGCGCTATGGCGGCCTCTTCTATCTGGCGGCTGCGGGCCGATAAGAGGCGCATCTTCTCGTTCGCCTGATCGAGCCTCTGCTGGACGGTGAAATCAGTTCCGGCGTGGACGCTTGTCCGCTGAAAGGCCTGGTTGCCGAGTCTCCCGCAGCGTATGCCGTGCGTCGCGAAGACCTCGCCGCCCATGATGACGCCCTTGTCGCCCATATCCAGCATGCCGAGCGTGAATAGCTTTGTATTGACCAGGGCCGAGGAGACATGGGCCGAACCTCGGCAGGCTACTTTGCAGTTCTGAATGTACTTGGCCTTGAGTTCGCCGCCTACGCGCACCTGGCCGCGGCGGCGGCCGATGATGCCCTGCGAACAGACGAGGTCCCTTTTCGCGTTGACGTCGAAGGCGTCCATCGTCGCCTTGCAGACGATGCTTCCTCCCGAGTGGACCTTGAAGCCGTCGTGGACCATGCCTTCGATAATGACATCGCCGGGAAAGACGATATGACCGGTGTGAAAATCGACCCCGCCTTTAATGAGCATAACCTCGTCGACATCGAGTTTCCCTGAGCCTATGGCGAGGCGGCCGTCGACCGCGGCCACAAGCTTGTCCCCTCGGCGCTCGACATTGCGTCCGGCCTGCCAGGATTCTGGGGACTCGCGGGGGTAGGGCGTCTCGCGGCCTCGGACGTCGGATCCCGGAATGCCCTGGCTCCGCGGGATTATCGTCGCGATGGCCTCGTCTTTGTGAACGATGTAATAGGACGCGAGCTCGCGGAAATCGACCTGCATGACCTTGTCCGAAACCAAAGGTCCCGTGCGTTTGAAACGGCTTTCGAGTTCGGTGTGCTCGGGTATTTCGGCCACCGGAGGGCGGCCCTTCGCGACCACAATGTCGCGCAGAAGATGGCGGTCGAGATTGCACTTCATGACCGCCTCGTCGATCACGTCTTCCATAATTCCGAAACTGACGCCGAGGCGGACGAGGAGTTGGCGGACATAGTCGCGGTCGACGGGAAGTCCTTCGCCCCGCGGCGGGAAGAAGGTGGCGAGGGCAGTCATTCCGTCGGCTGAGATCGAGGCTTCGACGTAGCCGTCGATGCCGCTTCCCGTCTGGCGAAGGTGCACTGTATCGCCGAACTCGAGCGCCCCGGTCGAATGCTGGGAGCCACCGGTGTCGGAGTTTTTGCGCGTGGAATCATCAGTGTGATTGTGTTGTTCCCGCTTCTCTTCCATGCCTCCCCCGGTCATTCAAGGTCTATTTTACACCCTTCTTCGAATATCGGCCCCTGGGGACCGGCTCTTGCGTTTTTTGTCCGTCCGTGTAAAAGTAATATTCGTTGCATTTTTATTCATTTCGGGAGAAATCATGAAGGAACGATTCGAGCGCCTGAAGACCGTTCGCAGCCTGATCAAGGCGCACAGGATCGATTCGCAGGAAGCCTTGCTCCAGCTCCTCCAGGAGGCCGGGTTCAGCGTTACGCAGGCAACTCTTTCCCGTGACTTGAAATATCTTAAAGTTGGCAAGGTTTCCGACGGTCATTCCGGGTACTACTACACCATTCCCTCGGACGAGGAGCGGCGTGAATCAGAACGGCATTATATTCAGGACTTTCTCAGGGGCTATGTGTCGGTGGATTGGAATCCCTGCGTAGCCGTTGTGCGAACCTTCTCCGGGCATTCGGACTCAGTAGCCCTCGCTATCGACAACATGGGGCTCGACGAGGTGCTCGGCACGATCTCCGGCCGCGACAACATGGTTTTTATAGCCCTCCGCGAGGGCTGTACCGGCGAGGACTTCGTCGCCGCCATGAAGAAGAAGATACCCGAGCTCGAAATCGACTGACACAGGGTAGCAGAAGCCGAGGCCCTGTCGACATCGTCGAAACGAACACACTATCCTAGGACTTCGCTTGATTCTCTCTGAACCACGCATGCTCTTCCGCGATGTGCTCGAGCAGATCCGAGACTTTCCATTCGAGATTGCTCGGCGTGGTCGTCGCGAAGGCAGCTTCCCGCGCAGCGGGCAGGGCCGCTTTGACGGCGCGCATGATGACGAGCACATCTTCCTGATCGAAACCATGTAATAGTACGATTTTCTCTTCCATGCATCGAACATAGTCCGAGTTCGCGGGCGCGGCAAGTGTCAAGCCAGCGTTGCCGCCGACCGGGGCGATGAAGTAACTTTAGTACATCATGGACTACGATCACTATACAGTAAAAGCCCAGGAAGCGATTCAAGACGCCTCATCGGAGGCCCGAAAGCGCGATCATTCGCAGGTGGACGTCGAACATCTTCTTCTGGCCCTCTTGGAACAGGAAGAGGGTGTTGTACCCGCCCTGATCGACCGGATCGGCGCAGATAAAAACGCGATCGGCGCGGAACTCGAGGCGAGTCTCGCAAAAAAGCCGAAGGTCTTCGGCGAGACGGCGCAATTGTATCTGTCTCCCTACGCGTCCAAGGCCCTCGTCAAGGCCGAGACCGAGGCCGCCGCCCTCAAGGATGAGTTCGTCGCTTCCGAACACATATTTCTCGGTATTATCACGGGAGAGAGCGAGACGGCCGAGCGCCTTCGCTCCCGCGGCCTCACCAAGGAGGCGGTGCTCGCCGCCCTCAAGGCAGTGCGCGGCAACAGGCGCGTTACCGATCAGGAAGCCGAGGAAAAATACCGTGTTCTCGAACGCTACTGCCGCGATCTCACCGCGCTCGCCCGAGCGGAGAAGCTCGACCCCGTCATAGGACGCGACGAGGAAATACGCCGCGTCATGCAGGTGCTCTCGCGGAGGACGAAGAACAACCCCGTCCTCATAGGAGAGCCGGGCGTCGGCAAGACCGCTGTCGTCGAGGGACTCGCGCGGCGCATCGTGGCCGGCGACGTCCCCGATTCGCTCAGGGGCAAGAAACTCCTCGCCCTCGACCTCGGCGCCTTGGTGGCAGGCTCCAAATTCCGGGGAGAGTTCGAAGAGCGCCTGAAGGCCGTCATAGAGGAGATTTCCAAGTCCGAGGGTAGGGTGATCCTTTTCATCGACGAACTGCACACCCTTGTCGGAGCAGGGGCGGCCGAAGGAGCCATGGACGCCTCGAATCTATTGAAGCCCGCCCTCGCGCGCGGCGAGCTCCGCTGCATCGGAGCGACAACCCTCGACGAGTATCGAAAGCATATCGAGAAAGACGCCGCCCTCGAGCGCCGCTTCCAGCCGGTCTACTGCGCCGAACCCTCGGTGGAGGCGACCGTCGCCATTCTGCGAGGGCTTAAAGAACGCTACGAGGTTCATCACGGCGTCCGCATCATGGACGAGGCGCTCATCGCCGCGGCGACGCTCTCGGACCGCTATATCACGAGCCGTTTTCTCCCAGACAAGGCAATCGACCTCGTCGACGAGGCGGCGAGCCGCATCAAGATGGAGATCGAGAGCCAGCCGACCGAACTCGATCAAACCGAGCGCAGGCTCCTTCAGCTGACCATCGAACGCCAGGCTCTTCAAAAAGAGTCCGATCCTGCCTCGAAGGACCGCCTCGGCAAGCTCGAGCGCGAGATCGCCGATTTGACGGCGAAGCGCGATGCCATGAAGATGCGCTGGCAGACCGAGAAGGCGAAAATAGAGGAACTGCGCAAGCTCAAGGCCCAGATCGAGGAACTCAAGCTCGAAGGAGAGCGGCGCGAGCGCGAGGGGGATCTCGCGAAGGCGGCCGAAATCAAGTACGGCAGACTTCTCGAGGCCCAGAAAAAGCTCGACGCGCTGAGTTCACAGATGAACAAGGAGAGCGGCGAGGGAAGGCTTCTGCGCGAGGAAGTGTCGGAAGAGGACATAGCCCGCGTCGTTTCGACCTGGACCGGCATTCCCGTCTCGAAGATGCTTTCGTCCGAGGCCCAGAAGTACGTCGATCTCGAGGCCCAGCTTTCAAAACGAGTCGTCGGACAGGAAACGGCCGTCAAGGCCGTCGCCGACGCCATCAGGCGCAATCGAGCAGGGCTTTCGGATCCCAACAGGCCCCTGGGCTCATTCCTCTTCGTCGGGCCCACGGGGGTCGGGAAGACCGAACTCGCCAAGGCCCTCGCCGAGTTTCTATTCTCCGACGAAAAGTCGCTGACCCGTATCGATATGAGCGAGTACATGGAAAAGCACACGGTCTCCAGGCTTATCGGCGCCCCGCCGGGCTATATCGGCTACGACGAAGGCGGGCAGCTCACCGAGGCGGTGCGCCGCAGGCCGTATTCGGTCGTGCTCTTCGACGAGATCGAGAAGGCCCATCCCGACGTGTTCAATGTGCTTCTTCAGCTTTTGGACGACGGGCGTCTTACCGACGGCCAGGGTCGCGTCGTGGATTTCAAGAACGCCATCGTCATCATGACCTCGAATCTCGGCTCGGACCTCATCCTCGAAGCGAAGGACATGGCCCAGGTGCGCGCGGGCATCGACGCGCTTCTGCGGAAGAGCTTCAAGCCCGAGTTCTTGAACCGCATCGACGAAACGGTCGTGTTCGAGCGGCTCGGCAAGGAAAGGATCCTCGAAATCGTCGACATTCAGCTTGCGCTTCTTGCAAAACGCATGGAGGAGCGCAAGATCGGACTCGAAGTCACGAAAGAGGCCAAGGAACTCCTGGCAGAAGCGGGCTATGATCCGCTTTTCGGCGCGCGGCCTCTCAAGCGAGCGATCCAGTCCATGCTGCAGAATCCGCTCGCCGCGGCCGTCCTTGCGGGTAAAATCAGGGAAGGCCAGCGCGTGAGAGTGGGCGTGAAAGGCGGCGCACTCGCCTTCGAGGCGAGCCGCGCTGCCTAGGCTTCACCGATTACACGGGCAACGGCGTTCCGGGCAACATACGAAGCATGATCTTTACCGACAGTCACGCGCATCTACAGTGGCTCGCCGATCATATCGGAACGGCCGCCTTCGACGAAGTACTTTCAGCCTATGATAAAGCCGCGCTCGAAGCAGCCTCGAAGGGGCTCGATCCGCCCCTCCTTGTCGATGTCGGCACCGAGCCCGATGATCTTCTCCTTCGCGCCGAACTGCTCAATACCCCCGATCGGAGGAGGTATCTGAGACTCGCCGCCGGGCTGTGGCCATCGGTCGAAAATCTCGCCGAGCCCCACGAGAGCATCGGGCGACTACAAAAAAGCATCGAGAATGCGGGAGCCTGCGGCTTCACCCTCGCCGCGCTGGGCGAGGGCGGCCTCGACTATCATCACATGAACGCTCCGGCCGGGGCGCAGGCCGAGCTTTTCGAGCTCCAGCTCGACCTCGCACTCGGGCTCGGACTTCCCATGATCGTGCACTCGCGAAAAGCCTTCGAGGACACGCTCTCGATCGTCGCGCGGTGGACGGCCCGTGGCCTTCGCGTCCTGATCCACTGCTTCGGCTACGGGAAGTCCGAGGCGGCGGCCTTTCTCGACGCAGGCTGTTATATTTCATTCGCAGGCAATTTGACCTACAAAGGCTCCGAGGATCTGCGCGAGGCCTGCGCGATCGTGCCCGCCGATCGGCTTTTGATCGAGACCGACTCGCCCTATATGAATCCGATGCCGAACCGCGGTAAGAGCTCCAGTCCGCTGGACATAGAGCGCACCTATGCAGCGGCGGCCCTTATACGGAAGAGTTCTGTCGAGGACCTTGCCGAGTCTGTGTCGCGTAACGCTAGAAAACTGTTCGGCTGATCAGGAGCGCAGGGGGAAGGAAAGGACGACGCGGGTTCCGACGCCGGGCTTCGAGCCGAGGCGGACAGAACCGCCGTGTGCCTCGACTATATTCTTCACGATAAGCATACCGAGTCCCGTCCCGCCCTGCTGCGAAGCAGAATAGAAGGGCTCGAAGACGTGGGCGAGGACCTCGGGGCTCATTCCCTCGCCGTTGTCGGCGACCTCGATGATGAGCATGCCGCCCTCGGTCCGCGATTTGAGCGACAATACAGCCCCCGAGCGTCGGGCCATGGCCTTGCGGGCGTTGTCGGCGACATTGGAAAGCGCGCGAAGCACCCGTTCGACGTCCAGAATGACGGGCTCGTCGTAGGCCACCTCGCTGAGGATGCGGATTCCGGCCGATTCGAATCGTTCGCCGATCAAAGAAGTCAACTTGGCGAAAATCTCGCTGGGTTTCGCGATCGCCATGTCGAGACGTATCTCGCCGCGGGAGTAGTCGAGGAACTCGCTGGCGAGCCGCTCGAGACGGTTTACCTCGCCGAGGCAGGATGCGATGCGCTGTGCGAGACGTTCGGGATTGTCGAGCTGGAGCTGCATCAACTGAAGCTGCCCCTTGAGCGCGGAAAGAGGATTGCGGATGTCGTGAAGAATGAGCGAGGAGAACTTACCAAGCGTCGACAGACGTTCGCTGCGCAACTGCTCGGCCTGGACTTTCTTCAACTGCGCATAGGCGCGTTCGAGTTCGGTGTTGCGTTCGCGCAGATCCTCGACGAAGGCGTCATTAGAATTGCGGATCATGAACGAGATGCCGGTCATGACCGATAAGGCTATGGAGGAGCGTTCGGTTATAAGGCGGCGGAAATCGTCTCGATACAACGACAGAAGCCGCGTTTTCTCTTTGGCGACCACGGTCGCGCTGCGCGGCAGTTCGTCGATGAGGGCCATCTCGCCGAAAAAATGTCCGGCGCCATGGACCGCGAGCAGATCGGGCTTCGGATCGTAGAAGTTCTTCCACACTTCGACCCGGCCCTCCATGACGATGTAGAAACGGTCCGCGCTCGATCCCTCGACGAAGATGACATCGCCCGCTTCGCGTTCCTCCTCGGTGCAGGCAGAGGCGACGAGACGGATTTCCTCATCGGAAAGCCCTTTGAAAAGATAGGCTTTTCTGAGAAACCTGAAGCTGTCCGCATCCGCCATTAAAAAAAGTCTCCCGCTTAAAAAAAGAGCCCTCGCTGAAGGAGGGCTCGTGTTTCTGACTCCGGTGAAATCACCAGGTGTCGGGCATATCGTCCTGGTCGCGGTTGTCCTCCGCGAAGAGGTCCGTGATGGCCCTCAGATCGTCGAAGTAGATGTAGTAAGAACCGTAGGCCTCGTCGGGGTCGCATTTGATCCGGAAGCCTTTGATCTTCAGACCCATGTGGCTGTTGTAATGGAAATTCCGCTGCACGATGCCGGTCTTCCCGTCGGGGTTCTGGGGCGGAATAGCGACGGTGAGTTTTTTCCATCCTTGGAAGTTGAGTTTGCCCATCCGAAGCTCGAACTCGTTTCCGAAAAAGTCCTGGAGCTGAAGATAGAGCTCGTGATTGTAGTTCCGTCCGACGACCCAGACCGAGACGATCTTGGTGATGCCTTCGATGGGGATGGGGCGTTTTGCAAGAATAAAAATTTCATTGTAGCCGCGTTTGTAGAAATCCGTCCTCACGCCGAAGACATACTTGTTGACGATCTTGGGATCCTTGCCGACATAACGCGGATCGGCGACGGGTTCGGCCGCGCTGCCGGCCGGCCTTCCTTCGAAAAGGCGGGCGGTCGTCACGCCGTCGTCATTGGAAATCTTGGCGTCCCAGAAACCCGCAGCCTCGAATTGATCGACCGAGACTTCCTTCAGTTTCTGCTGTGCTGTTTCTACGCCGATCTTGTTCGGATCGGGCGAACCGACCTCGGTCGCCGAAGCAGCCTGTTGGGCGAAGACAAGAGCGGAGGCCATCACGATGACGATGAAAACAATGCAAGCTTTCTTCATGTCGGGCCTCCCTTATTTCTTCCCACCGAGAGCTTCGCGGTATACCTCGGGATTACTCAGCGAATCTCCGTCGAATAAGCTCTCAAAGGTGTCGGTCAGAATTTTGATGTTGTTGATGTAGAACTTCACCGCCCTGTCGATCGGTTCTTGGCCCTCGGTGCCCGGAATGGCGACGACTTCCGTCGGCCGCGTCCATATGCGGAACTTGACGAGGGTCAAACCTTGACGTTTGGGCAGGTATTTCTTCGCTTGCGGTACGCTTTCGGGAATGTTGATCCTGAGGTTTTTCCACCCGATGAAGTTGAGATTGCCCATCGGGATCGTGTATACGACGCCGCGGTAATCCCGTACGAAGGCCTCGAGGTAGTAGTCGAAATTGCCCGACCACACCCACATATCGATCATCTTTACACGACCGGGAAGAGGCAGTTCGACGGGTTTGTCCTCGGATCCGGGGACGATATCGATCCAATTGTACTCTTTGCGGTCAAAGAGCATCGCCACGGCCATAGAGCGCGCACTCTCGATCGCCTTTTGATCGCCGCCGAGAATGGCGGTCGGCCCGCCCTTTATATAACCGATACGCGGGAAATCGGCGGTCGAGAACTTGCTGCCGATGACATGCCAGTTCTGGGCCTCCGGATTCGCGAAATCCTGGACGAGTTTCGATTCCAAATTGACCGTCTGCTCGTCCGCATACAGCGTTCCGGCCCCCGTTATACATACCAGAGCCAGAAATATCATGACCGCCTGGTTTAGTCGCCGTTTCATCCTTGAAACTCCTTTGGCTGTGCCGCCGACCTAAGTCTTGGGCTTGCTTAGGATTATATTTTCGGTATAGACCTTTGTCAAACGAGGCTTTTTCATAAAGAAGCTTTTTTATATGACTTAAGCCTTTTCTGGGAACCTCGAATAATGGATTGCTTTTTTTAAAAGTCCCAAAGACCTCCCCATATTCAGTTTTTATAAAGACAACAGACAGTCGCCTATAGACATCAGTCAACGTGCCTGTTTTTTCATGGCTTCGCGTATATAGAAATCCAAGCTTCTCCCCCCGGCGCGGAAACCTGCAGCCCTTTTTTCGATCTCGATACGAGCTGGGACGGAGACTATGGTTCCGAGGCCCGCCTCTCGCTCTTTGAACGACGACACTTCCCGGGCGATAGCGCCGACAATGGCTCTCCGGTCGGGAACTATCCGAAACACGACTGATTCCGGGGGTAGAGGCTCGGTATACTCCGCAGCGAGAGCCAGAGCGGGCCGGATCGCGGAGTTGATCGCCGTGACGGTTTCGGACCCGAGACCGATGAAAAGCGCCCGGATATCCGAACCGAGCATCTCCTTGACGGCTTCCTCAGGACCGATGACGCCGGATTTTTCGCGAAGAGAGGCGTCGGTGATCGGTGTTTCGGATAGGCTATCCCCGATTTTTTCGTCTTGAGCACCGGCTCGCGATCCGAGTTCGCGGACAAGAAGCCTACGACCGCCCGAACTCCGGTCGAATGCGCGTGCGAAAGCCTCGAGCGCCGCGCGCGGCCGTCCGGGACCCTCGGAAAATAGAATGCCGCAGAGGGGGGAGCTTCCATCTCCCGCGAGCGCTGCGATATACGCCCCAAAGGCCGCTCCTGCAGCGCTATACGCGGGGATGGGATCGGTTTTTACCGCAGATAGACCGGCTACGGCCTTATTCGGCCATTCAGGCACCACGAGAGGCGGCTCGCCCCGCCAGGCATCACCCTGTACCAGCGCCGATGCGATGAGCGGACTGGTCACGAGGACAATCCTCCCCCCGCTGCGTACCTTGGCTTCTTTGACTGCGTCGAGGGCGAAACCGGCCCCCTGCGACAAGGACAGCACTCGAACCTGGGCGGTACCGAAGGGGCGGACAGCGAGGGAACCGGGGAAAGACTGTGCTTCCTGGATCGCGGTGGAAAGATCCGGGTACGCGGCGACAAAGGCTTCGTCGAGTACGACGACGGCCCGCGTCGCTTTTGGATTTGTGCACGAGAAGAGAATCGGAATGAGAAATAGTAATAAGGCGCCGTGTTTTCCTTTACTCACAAGGACATCGTAGCCGGGTTCCAGGATACGAGGCAATCCTATAAAACCAGGCTTTTTTTAAGGACTTTTGAAGTCTCGAGATCTCCCACCTTGACTCTGTTTGATGCGATTCATATTATGATGCGGAATTGCATTTTCATAATGTTGACCTCTATAAACTTAAGTTTTTCGAGGTCTCCATATAGTAGAAGGAGTTGTAATGGTCAGCTATAAGGAACTAGGTCTTGTAAATACAGTCGAGCTTTTCAAAAAGGCCGTTTCAGGCGGCTACGCTATTCCCGCGTATAACTTCAACAACATGGAACAGCTGCAGGCCATCATCCAGGCCTGTGTCGAGACCAAGAGCCCTGTCATTCTTCAGGTCTCGGCGGGAGCCCGGAAGTACGCCAACCAGACCATGCTTCAGTACATGGCGAAAGGCGCTGTCGAATATTCGAAAGAACTCGGGTATCCCATCCCCATCGTTCTCCACCTGGACCACGGCGACAGTTTCGAACTCTGCAAAAACTGCATCGAGTCGGGCTTTTCCTCGGTGATGATCGACGGCTCGCACCTCCCCTACGAGGAGAACGTGGCCCTGACCAAGAAGGTCGTCGATTTCGCGCATTCACAGAAGGATTACGTCTCGGTCGAGGGCGAACTCGGCGTCCTCGCGGGCGTCGAGGACGATGTTTCGGCCGAGCATTCCCACTACACACAACCGGAGGAGGTCCAGGATTTCGTCAAGAAGACCGGCGTCGATTCCCTGGCCATCTCCATCGGCACCAGCCACGGGCGTGCGAAGTTCAAGCCCGAGCAGTGCACCAAGACCCCCGACGGCATCCTCATTCCTCCGCCGCTTCGCTTCGACATCCTCGAAGAGATCGAAAAGAAACTTCCCGGCTTCCCCATCGTGCTTCACGGTTCCTCGAGCGTGCCCATCGAGTATGTAAAGATGATAGAGCAATACGGCGGCAAGTTGTCCGATTCCGTGGGTATTCCCGAGGAGCAGCTCCGCAGGGCGGCGAAGAGCGCTGTCTGCAAGATAAACATAGATTCCGACGGCCGTCTCGCTATGACCGCCATGATTCGCAAGGTCTTGGCCGAAAAACCGGACGAATTCGATCCGCGCAAGTATCTCGGCCCGGCCCGCGACGAGCTCAAGAAGCTCTATGCGCACAAGAACCAGAATGTCCTGGGTTCGGCGGGCAAGGCATAAGCGAAGTTCGAAAAACTGAAGTTATCCGAAGTCTTTATCGCCTATTGTGAGGCTGAAAACGGAGCCGTCCTCGTGGACGGCTCTTTTTTTGCTCTTCAGCGAATTGAATCACAAATACACGCGCTTATGTCGCTATCGGCTTGGGCGGTCGCCGCGCAAGTTCGGGAGCGGCGATTAACCATGCTGCCATGACGGCGAGAACGGAGATGAGGGCTGACAGGGGCCAGAGCTGCATGAGAAAGAGCCAGGGGCCGAGCGAGAGGAGGAGGGCTGCCGCCGTCGAGACTATAATGGAGCCGACGAGTTCGAGCCCGAAGGAATCGCGCAGCCTCAACATCATCCAGGGCGAAAGCAAGATGAGGGCGAATAAAATGAACGGAAGGGCGAACAGGCTGTACGCGTCGGGAGAACCCCATATTCTCGTCATTTCCCCCAAGCCGACGGGAGTCAGAGAACCAGCGTAGAACGATGTCAGACGGCGCTGCAGGAAGCCGCCGCCCTGCTCATCGCGTAATCGATAAAAAACAAGAAAACACAGGCCGGGTACAACGGCGAAGGCTAGTGTTCGATCGGCGAGTTCATGCACCGCAAGGAGGACCGAGCCGTAGGCGGCGGGCACCAAGGAGCCGAGAATCCGGGCCGCGATCCAGGTGGGAATGAAGGCGATCAGCCCCCGAATAAAGGCGCGTCGTGTATCGAGCATCTCCTCCCGGGGATATATCCTGAGATAGAGATACATAAAGCCCAGGGGAAGGCCGAATAACAGGAAAAAATACATCGCTGAAACTTATCACGGGCTTCAGATTCTCTTCAAGACTTGGAAAGGTCCATGAGATCGAGATGATCCCGAGCCCAGGAAGCGCGCTTTTTGGCGGCGCTCGCGGCTGAGGCGAAAAACTCGGCGAGTTCGGACGAGAATGGCAGAACGGCTCCGGCGAGGTCGCTCAGGTGTTCGAAGTCCGAGTCTTCGGTCTCTTGTATAAACCGGAGTAACGCTGCGGCATCGGACACTGAGCTTTCCGTGCCGGCGGTTTTAACCGCGACGAGGGGGGCGAGTTCGAGTTCGGCGAGATGCAGAGCCGGTTCCTGCAATGAAGAAAGAATTTTGGCGAGTTCGTGCGCGGCCTCTCGACGCTGTTCTATTATCGATGCGGCCAAATTCCCGATGGGCCCGGGTGGTATATTTTTACTTCTTTCCCGGTATACTGCTATGAGGGATTCGTTGCGTTCTTTGTATGCCGCAAGAACATCCCCTAATGAGCTTTTCGGCATGGAACAAGCATATTCGCAGGGAATGAAACTGTCAAACAAGGGAACCTCTAAAAACCCGGTTGGTTTTTTAAGGTTCCGTTCATAAGGTCGACCTCGTCTCCTTCTCAAAAACCCAAGGCCCTTTACTCGGCTTTGGGCTATATGCTAAAATAGCTTGTATTGTTCCGTACTCCGGAACCGAATGCCTGATTACAGCATGATAGGAGGCCAGTTGGCAGATAAAGACTTACGGATCAACGAACAGATCCGAGTCCGCGAGGTTCGGCTCGTGGATGAAAAGGGGGACCAGAAAGGAATCGTTCCGACGCTCGAAGCGATACGAATGGCGCGGGATTTGGGCTTGGATCTAGTCGAGGTCGCGCCTCAGTCTATACCGCCGGTATGCAAGCTGCTGGATTACGGTAAGTATAAGTTCGAGCAAGAGAAGAAAATAAAGGAATCGAGAAAGAAAATCCGTATAGGCGAACTCAAAGAAATACGAATGCAGCCGAAGATCGCGGGTCATGATCTCGATTTCAAGTCGGAGCATGTACGGGCCTTTTTAGAGGACGGCTTCAAGGTCAAGGTTACCATCCGTTTCCGCGGGCGGGAGTTGGCGCATACCGAAATCGGTGAAGACGTTCTTAAACGAGTTCTAGGAAAGCTCGAGGGCTACTATGTCATGGAAAAACCGCCTGCAATGGAAGGTCGGTTTATGTCCATGGTCCTTCAGCCCAAGGCTTCGATTATTAAAAAGACAAGCTCCGCGACGGCCGAAGAAACCGCAGTCGCGGACGATAAAGCATAGAGCCAAGCTCATTATTAAGGACGGATTGTCATGCCGAAGATGAAGACGAAAAAAGCCGCTGCGAAACGCTTTACTCTTACTGCGAGCGGCAAGGTCAAATACAAGAAGATGAACCTTCGTCATATTCTTACAAAAAAGACGACCAAGCGGAAACGCAATCTCCGAAAAGCCGGTTTCGTCGATTCTGACGCCACCGGTCAGATTAAAAAGAAGTTGCTTCCGTACGGTTGATTGTAGAGAAGGGTTTTGTACGAGAGGCTTCGACTGTCTCGAAGCCCGGCGGGGTGATGACATGCTCCATGCATGCCTTTCCCCTGCAGCGTATTCCGTCCGGGTCGCCCTGTCCGGCGGAATACAAACCTGCGCGCGTATATGAAGCGCGGGGACGCGGTGATCCGGTACGGTCTCCGCATAACAGCAACAAGGAGCGAAGACAATGTCCAGAGCGGTAGACGGTTCAAAACGGAAAGAACACAGGAAGAAAATTCTCGCCCGTGCCAAGGGCTTCTGGGGTCGCAGGCATTCAAACTACAAAACCGCGAAAGACGCGGTCGCCAAGGCTTTATCGTACTCGTACCGCGACAGGCGCGATCGGAAGGGGAGTTTCCGCCGCCTGTGGATCGCCCGTATCAACGCCGCCTGCAGATCCGAGGGTATCACCTACAGCAGGTTCATCGAGGGACTCGCAAAGGCCTCCGTCGGCATAGATCGGAAGATGCTGGCCGACATGGCGGTGCGGGACCAGGCCGGGTTCAAGGCCGTCGTGGCGAAGGCTAAAGCCGCCCTGGAGGCATAGCGCGATGATCAGCCTCGAGCAGGTTCGGGCTCTCGAGGACCGCGTCGAGAAGGCCGTCGCGTATATCGCGGCGCTTCGCTCGGAAAACGCGGAGATGGAGCGCAGGCTTTCCGAGGACAAGTCGCGCGTCGACGAGGCTATAGGAGCGGCTGAAGCGAGGGCGGCAGCTGCGGAGGCGAAACTCGCGGCGGCCCTCGCCAAAGCGGAAGAGGCGGCCGCAGCCCGCGACGCGGCCCTCGAGCGCATCAGGGAATTCGAGGTGCGTCTTTCGGACATGGCCGAACGCGTCGCGGCTGCCGAGGCCCGCGCAGCCGAAATGAGCGCGCGTGCGGACGAGTACCGGAAGGACCAGGCGCGGATCGAAGAGGGCATCATCCACGCCTTGGAGAAGCTCGACTCCTTCGAAGACCTGATCCTCTCGCAGCCCCTCGAGTCGGGCGGAGCGCAGAACTCGGGCGGCTCGTCCCAGAGTTTGGCCGCCGCCGAGACGAAACGCGCAGCCGAATCGCCGACGGCCGGACTCGCTTCGGGCATCGCGGTCAAGTCGGCGCCGAAGACCGGGGCCGTTTCTGCCGAATCGGGCGGCGACGAGCTCGACATTTTTTAAACAAGGAGCGCGCCTGTGCCGCTCACGACGTTCAATGTCGATTTGATAGGTCCCGTGTTCGCGATCCAAACCGATGAATCCCTCGATTACATGCAGTCGCTCGTATCGAGGCTCCGCGATCGTATGGCCGTGATCAAAACCTCGGCGAAGGTTTCCGACCCCCTGAAACTTTCGATCCTCTTGTGCATCACGCTCATGGACGAGCTTGTCCGGGAGCGCGCCAAGGCCGGGGGCGACAAGTTCGAGGCCCTCCGCGATGAAGAACTTTCGGCCGTAACCGCGAGGCTGATCTCGGATCTCGATCGCAGCCTCGATGGAACGCAGATATGATAGAGGAACAACCGCGTCTTGTGCGGGAGAATGAGGTGATGAAATGATAATGCCACTCGAGCAGCTCATCGAATACGACGGAAACGCGTACGAGATCACGGTCGCGATCACACGCCGGGCGTACCAGTTGGCGGTGCTTAAGACTCCGGATGTCGAGAAAAACAACGGAAAGGTCGTGTCGCTGGCCACGCGGCAGGTTTTCTCCAAGCAGGTTGAGTACAAGCTCATCGACTAGCGTCGTCGTCGTAGCGGGACCCACCGCCTCGGGCAAGACTGCCCTGCTCGACAGACTCTTCGGTTCCCGCGCCGCCCGCGAAGCGTACGGCCTTCCCGAAGCCGAGATCGTCAGCGCCGATTCCATGCAGGCCTACCGGGGCATGGACATCGGCACTGCGAAGCCCGACGCCGCTCTTCTCTCGAGACTTCCGCATCATCTCATCGATATCCTCGACCCGCATGAACAGTATACGGCCGGCGACTTCGCCCGCCTGGCGGACGAGGCCTGTTCGCGAATTCGAGCTGCAGGCAAATTGCCTATCGTCTCGGGCGGTACCGGTTTTTATATCCGCAACTTCATTTTCGGCGTTCCAACGGCGCCGCCCGCAGACCCGGCGCTACGCGCCCGCGTCGCCGAGGACTTGAAAACACGGGGTGAGGGCGCTTTGCGCGCCGAACTCGCGGCGATCGATCCCGAATCCGCCGAAAGAATACATGTGAATGATGTATATCGCCTGACGCGCGCCGTCGAAATCGTCCGCGCGACCGGAAGGCCGCTTGGCGAATTCGCCTCTCCGCGTCAGCCAAGGAAGGACCTTAACTTCATCGTGTTCGGCCTCGAGCTTGACCGGTCCCGACTGTACGCCCGGATCGACGAGCGTGTCGACGCGATGTTCAAGGCGGGACTCGTCGAGGAAGTGGCCGCTCTCGCCGTACGAGGATACCGCCGTGACGATCCCGGGATGAGGGCCATAGGCTACAGGGAGTTCTTCGATCCAGAGACGGGAGGATCACCCGAGGGCAGGGCCTGCAATACGGCCCTGCTCGCCGCTGCGATAAAACAAAACACAAAACACTATGCAAAACGGCAGCTCACGTTTTTCAGGGCTCTGCCGGGTATCCAGTGGATCGAGCCCGATGCAGATGCCTTCGCCGCCGTGCTCGGGCGCATTGTCCAAGACGGCAGCTTCGCGCTATAGTCCTCCGCGCATGAAACTATCAACGCTCCTGTGGACGGCTTTGCTGTCGCTTGCGCCGATTTCGGAGCTTCGGGGCGGCATCCCCGTCGCCGTCGCGGCCGGTATGCCCATCGTCGCGGCCGCTCTCTGGTGCGCCTTCTGCAACGCCCTCGCAATCCCGATCGCGTACGTTTTCTTGGGAACCATCCACAAGCTCCTGTATCGATGGAAGGCCTACGCCGACTTCTTCGACCGCTTTGTCGAGCGCTCGCGGTCCAAAGTCAAAGACAAGGTGGACAAGTACGGGTATGTGGGACTTTCGCTTTTTGTCGGGATCCCGCTTCCCGTCACCGGGGCCTGGACCGGCGTTCTCGGCGCGTGGATCCTCGGCATGGACAGGAAGAAGGCGGCCCTCGCGATAGCGGCGGGCATACTCGTGGCCGCCCTCGTCGTCAGTCTGGTGGTCGGCCTGGGCATCGGCGCTCTTTCGTTCTTTGTGAAAAAAATATAAGGGATGTCCCGATGCACATCAACTACGAGTCTGTCCTCAATCCGGAGCAGTACGAGGCCGTGACCTCCCTCGAGGGGCCGCTTTTGATTATCGCCGGAGCGGGATCGGGGAAGACCACGGTCATAACCTACCGCATGGCATACATGCTCGACCAGGGCGTCCCTCAGCATGCGATTCTGGCCCTGACGTTCACCAACAAGGCCGCCCGCGAGATGGCCGCTCGAGTGCGCTCGATCACGGGGAGGAAGCTCAGGGACCTGACGGTCTCCACCTTCCACGCTTTCGGTGTGAAAATACTACGCAAGGAGATCGAGGCGCTCGGGTATAAGCCGAACTTCTCCATCTACGACGAGGCCGACCGCAACCAGCTCATCAAGGACTGCGCGCGCGAGCAGGGCTTCCGTATGGAAAGCTTCGACGCGTACAAAGTAGGGGCCCTTTTTTCGCGGATACGTTCCGGTCAAACGACCTGGTCGAAGGCCGACAATGCCTATCGTGGACTGTACGACGAGTATCGCCGCTCGCTCCGCATCTTCAACGCCGTGGACTTCGACGATCTCATCGCCCTGCCCATCGAATTGTTCGAGCTCAAGCCCGAGATCGCATCGCGTTACCGCGAGACATACCGCTATGTCATGGTCGACGAGTTTCAGGACACCTCGCTCATGCAGTATCGCATGATGCGCCTGTTCGCCTCGGACAACATCTGCATCGTCGGCGACGACGATCAGTCGATCTATTCGTGGCGTGGTGCCAATTTCGAGAACTTCGAGCTCTTCGAGCGGGACTTCCCGAATTTCAAGGAGATCAAGCTCGAGCGCAACTACCGGTCGACGGCGACGATCCTCGACGCGGCCAACGCGGTCATCGCGCACAACGAGAACCGCAAGAACAAGGAGCTCTGGTCGCCCGAGGGCAAGAGCGGCTCTCCGATCGAACTGTACTCGCCGAACGACGAGGGCGAAGAGGCCGAGTTCATCGCGAAGACCATCAAGGAAATCAGACTTCGCGAGAGGACCCCCTGGTCCGAATTCGGCATACTCATCAGGACCAACAATCTTGCCCGCCGGATCGAGGAATCCCTTCTCGCCGAACAGATCCCCTATCGAATTTCCGGAGGGACCTCGTTCTACGGCCGCAAGGAAATCAAGGATATCATTTCGTATCTCCGCGTGATCGCGAACCCCGACGACGATGTTAATCTCCTGAGGATCGTCAACACTCCGCGGCGCGGTATCGGCAAGACGAGCCTCGAAAAACTCAACGCGATCGCGCGCTCGCACAAAGCCTCGATCAGGACGGCGATGGAGCTCGCGCGAAGCGGCTCTCCGCTCGGAGCCGAGGGCGGGGCGGACGCAGTCAAGGGTACGGGAGGTCTCGCCTTCGGCGGTTTGTCGGAGAAAGCGGTGGCAGATATCTCGGCCTTTCTCGACCTCATCGAGGAATACCGCGAGGAACTCTTGGGCAGGAAGAAGATCGCGGCGAAAGTCCGCCAGCTCATCGATGCTGTCGACTACTGGGGCTATCTCGTCGAGGAGAACAAGCAGAGCGACAAAGCGGCGAAATGGAAATTCCACAATCTCGAGATCTTGGTCAAATCCATCGAGGATTGGGAGAACGATCCTGACAATCTTTCGCCCGGCCTGTACGAATGGCTCAACCGCGTCGCCCTCGTCTCGCGCGACGATATCGACGACGAGGAGGGCGGCGAGGTCAATCTCATGACCATACACGCAGCCAAGGGGCTCGAGTTCGATGTCGTGTTCATAGCCGGCTGCGAGGACGGCATAGTGCCGCACGCCCGTTCTCTCGAGGAGGGCGAGGGGAATATCGAAGAGGAGCGGCGGCTATTCTATGTGGCGGTGACGCGGGCGCGGAGGCGGCTTCTCGTCAGCTGCTGCCGGCGCCGGAAAAAGCAGAATCAGGTAGCCGACTGCGTGCCGAGCCCCTTCCTCCAGGAGATTCCCTCCGAGTTGATCGAGGCGAGGGAGATCGAGAATGAGTTCACCGAGGCCGAGGGAGAGGCCTATTTCGGCAAACTCAAGGCTATGTTCGCCGCCCCGAACGAGAAGGACGGCTTGCCTCCGAAGCAGGATGATGACTAACTTTGACTATCCGAGACGGAGACTCGATATCCCGACATGAAGGCGGCTCGTCATGATGGAATGGTTCTCCTCGCTCGACCATAGACTGCAGGCCCTGCTCGCCACTACCTTCACCTGGGCTGTGACCGCCCTCGGCGCGGGTATGGTGTTCTTCTTCAAATCGATTGGCCGGAGGGTGCTCGACGCCATGCTCGGCTTCGCCGCGGGCGTCATGATCGCCGCGAGCTTCTGGTCCCTCCTCGCCCCGAGCATCGAGCTGTCGGAATCCATGGGCATGCCGCCCTGGCTTCCACCCCTCGTCGGTTTTCTGGCGGGCGGCGCCTTCCTTAAGCTGATCGACAAGATTATTCCACACCTCCACCTCGGTCTTCCGATCGACCAGTCGGAAGGGCCCAAGACGAGTTGGCGGCGCAGCCTCCTCCTCGTGCTCGCGATCACCATCCACAACATCCCCGAGGGCCTCGCCGTGGGCATAGGCTTTGGAGCCCTCGAGGCGGGCATCACGACGGCGAGCCTCGCCGGCGCCATGGCGCTCGCGATGGGTATAGGACTTCAGAATTTCCCCGAGGGTGCGGCCGTCTCGATCCCCCTGCGCCGCGAGGGACTGTCACGCTTCAAAAGTTTTTGGTACGGACAGCTCTCCGGCATCGTCGAACCGATCGCCGGCGTGCTGGGCGCGACGCTCGTTGTTTCGATGAAACCCGTCCTCCCCTACGCCCTCGCCTTCGCAGCCGGCGCGATGATCTACGTCGTCGTCGAGGAAGTGGTGCCGGAGTCGCAGAGGTCGGGAAACTCGGACCTCTCCACGCTCGGAGCCATCGGCGGCTTCGCGCTCATGATGGTGCTGGATGTCGCTCTGGGCTGAGAGGCGGCCCTTCTGTCCCGCTCGAGATTTATCCAGGTCAGTTCGTGGCGGTTGTGCCACAGATGAACGACGCGGGAACCGGGAATCGCGGCGAAGGCATCGGTCGTCGTCTTGTCGAATCCCTCTCCCTGCATCTTGATCGTGCATACGAAATTGCGGGCCAGGCCTGAATCGAGCCATTGTCCGATCCAGGCGAGGAGGGCGGGAGGATAGCAGATGACGTCCGAGAGAAGCCAATCGACGGGGCCGAGATCGGAGGGCCGCAGCGTAAAGGCATCGTGCCGCATAACGCGCACATTCGGAAGAGCGGCGATCCTTGGCTCGAGATCCGCCCGGTCGACGGCGAGCACCTCGGCTCCGAGCCCTGCCAAGGCCCAGGTCCAGCCGCCCGGAGATGCGCCCGCGTCGATGCAGCGATCGCCGGGTCCCGGACGATCGTTTGCGAGCACCAGGGCTTCCCAGAGCTTGCGGTAGGCTCGACTCGGCGGCCCTTCCTTGTCTTCTTGGAACTCGAATTCGCCGTTCGGGAAGGGACTCGAACAGAGGGGGCTCGCGATCATCCTGTGTTCGTCGAGAAGGGTGAAGGCGCCCATCGGCGCTCGGGGAAGTTCGAAGGGGAAGGGTTTGGGTTTCAGTGGGAGCGGGGGCAGCTTTTCGGCGATGAGGGCGCAGCGCCGGTGGAGCCGCGTCGGAAGCGGGGCCCAGTTGCGTTGGATCGATCGCAGAATCCTGGCCGCCTCGCCGATCGACGAGAATTCGATAAGCAGGGGCTCTTCCCAGACATTGCGCGTCCAATAAACTGAGCGCCTCGGTCCCGACACGGTGACAAGTTCACCATCGAGTCTGTCCCGCTCGGGAAGCTCCTCGAGAAGCAGGGGCAGAAAGCCCCGGGCGGCGTGGTAGCAGACGGCGTCGAGTTTGTACACGGCTTTTACTATATCAGTTTTCGATCGCGCGCCGCGGTCATGAGCGCACGGTTCCAGCGGTTGCCTTCCATGAAGCCGTCCTTGAGCGAAGCTTCGATCATCCGGGCCGAGCGAAGCTGGAGGGCCTTGAACGCCTTGCTCAAGGCGGTCGTCGCGTTCATGGATCCGGGGTTCGCGCGCTCGAGCACGAGATAGTGGTAAAACGCGTACAGGTGCGCCTGAGGGTGCAGTACGGCGATCCGATCCTCACGTGTAAGCTCCAGCAAGCGGGCGGCCCGAGATTCCGCCTCGATCTTCGGATCGGCGAGACCCGCCGTGTATTCTTTGAAGGCGAGTAGCTGGTCGGCGAGGTAGGTTCTCGAAGCGCAGAAGCCGACGACGCGGCTTTCAAACGAGGCGAAGCCCGAACTCCAGTCGAAGTCGTCCGCCGATGCGAAGCCTTGAACAGGCGCGATTTCGAAGGCCCGGGCTGCCAGGGTCGCGGCATTCTCGATCTCGCCCGCCCAGCATGCGGCTTCGGCGAGGAACCACAGCGCCTCGGCGTCCGCGTCGTGGCGGGACAGGATCTGCTTCGCCCTCGTCTCGTCGCCGGCGAAGGCCGCGGCGCGGCCGGTCCAGATTTCGGCGCGGATCGCCGCCTTCGGAAGATTGTATATGCGGGCGAGTGTTCTCACCGCGCCGAACTTCTGTTCGGCTTCGCTTGTACGGCCGAGTTCGAGCGCGATGCGACCTTCGAGAAAAGCGGCGACAGCCTCCCAATCGGCGCGGAAGGCCGCGGCGGCCCACGATGTGGAAGATTCAAGACAGTGGAGAGCCCGTCCTATGTCGCCCAAGGTGAAAAGCGCCGCCGCTTCGGCAGTGATACTCAAGAAACTCTCCATGGGATCGGGTATCGCGGCGGCGAGATCGAAGGCATTGGCGAGGTAGTCCGCGCCTTCCTGGGCCTGCCCCAGGGCGAGCGCGCAGAGCCCCAGTATTCTGTGCGCGCGCGCCTCGGCCCTGTGAGCGCCCACCGCATGAAGACTCATAAGAGCCGTCTTCGCTTTCGAGGAAGCGGGGGCGATTCTGCCTTCCGCGTAATCGAAGGCCGCGCGGCCCAGAGTCGCGGCCGCCGAGACAAGGCCCTCCTCGTAACCTTCGGCCGAGTTTTCGAGATTTTCGAGTGCGATTCCGGATCCTTCGCGGTCGCCCTCGGCGTATCGCGCCAAAAAAACGCCGAGGGGCTCGAGCGGCGAGGCGATAGATGCTCCATCGTTTTTATGGGAGTCTCCGAACACCGCGTCAGAGGCGAGACAGTCGTACAGTAGCGGAAGCAGATCCCGTTCGGTCTCGGCAGTCGCCCGGATTTTCCTGTACAGAGCGCTCGAAGAGAGAATCGTTCCTGACTCGCGGAGTGATAAAAGCTTTTCAACGAAGGCTTTTTTGACCGCCGCTCCGTGGTCGGGCAGGACCGATTCTGCGCTCGATGCAGCTTCGAGCGAATGAAGACGGGGTCGAAGGCCGTCTCCGCTTATTCCGAGATCGCGGAGTGCGGCGCAGATGATCGGGCGCAGGCCGGACACATAGCCCAGAGAAGTACAAAAATCGTTCATGCCGTCGTCGGAAAGGACATTCTCGCATAGGCGCAGCGAAAGCAGAAACTCGGAATACTCGAGCGGGAAGGTCGACAGGGCGCGTGATGCGAGTTCGGCGATGCGGAGCGAATCGGGGAGCTTTCGTCCCGCCGAGGCGATTCGAAGCGCCAACCTGAAGCGTAATGGATCGGCAGCCGCCGCCCGGACGAGCTGGGGGGCGAAGGATGAGTCTCCGAGCGCCTCGGCCGCCCTGAGAGAGGCCTCGGTGATTTCTTCGGGACCGGGGCCCGATACATCGATGATCCTCGTCTGCGCCCTGTTCCAACATTCTGGGAGACGCGAACCGCAGGCTATGAGCGAGAGAAACTCGTCGTGAGTTTTTGTTTGTAGAAGATTCTGGATGAGGCAGACGCATTCGTCAGGGAAGAGATCGACGCCGTCGAGAATGACCAGGGCAGGAAGCGAGCGCGACTGCATTATGCGCGAATACAGCCTGAGCGCGCTTGAAGCGCAGATGCCGAGCCGGGTGGCGAAGCCCTGCGAGAAGTCGCCGCGGTAGGGCGTTTTGCCCAGAAATTCGATGATGGGCGCAAGCTCGTCGAGCAAAGCCCTCTCGGCGGATGAGACGAGAGAACTGTAAGCCTGCTCAGACTTTATCGACGAAAGCAGTTGGGAGAAACCTTGTACGATCGGCGAGTAGCCGTGATTCTCCACAACCGAGGAGCGCAGCCTGAGAAAAGGGTGAGCGGGGGAGGGGTAGAGCCGATCGAGCGCCGCATCGAGACAAGAAGAGGCGGAGCGGCCCGGTCCCAGGATGCACAGGGCTTCGTAATCCTCCTGCCCTGTAACAAGAGCGCCGACCTCATCCGTGACGGCCTCGGTATCGGAAGCTCGGTTTGTCAGAACCTCGTCCACATCGAGCGGTAGTGCCGGCCTGGCGTACACGACTTCGCCGGCAGGTATCGCAGGGGCAGAGACGTTGTGCTGAGCGGGGGCTTTGACCGTGAAATAGCCTTTGAAAAAAGCCGATGCGCGCTCGGAGAGGTAGAGCCCGTCGTCCTGGATCCTGAACCACAGTCGTTTGGCCTGTTCGAGGATCTCGTCGCGACCGTCCCGCCCGATATCGAGCATCACCGTCCATCCGAGAAGTCGTGGAGCCAAATCGCGCAGGCGGTTGGCTATTACGTTCGCCGCCTGGGCCGCACAGAGCTTGTAGGAGCGCGACGATTCTTCAAAACTGAGAAAAAAAGCCCCCTCGATGTGATGTGCCGTGCCGGCGAACGCAGAAGCCGATTCAACCATTAGAGCGGCGATTTGGTCGGCGAGTTGAGGCTCGGAGCTTCTGATCTGGGCGAAATACGGTACTTTGACGATGAGTCCGATCACGGTCTCCCCCGCTGAAATTAAGAGGGCTGTATTATACCCGGCCTTTGCCCGGGAGTATCGGTTTTTCGCTTGAAATTGGATGGAGGGACGCTCTCGGTGAAAACTTGACTCAAGTAATGCCGGGTGCTAGACTTGCCGAAAATCCAAAAAGAGATAGTGCTACGCGTGCAATTCTGAACTAGAGGGGTTCATATTGTGCTTGAGAGTATCGTCGGCGTCCTGAACGGCCCATTGCTCGCGAAAATCGCCCTCGCTGCGGTACTTCTCGCCTTTTTTCTCTATCTGCGCCACAAGGAAACCGAAGGTGTCATGTTCGGCTTCGCCTTTCTCGCCGGGTTTCTTGTGCTGCGCGATGTGGTCTTCGCCGTCTTCCCGCTCCCCTTTGTGTTTATAAGTTCCGATCTTATCGTATTTGCGGCCCTGGCCTACCTCCTGGTCGCCAGTTTCGGTACAGGCTGGCTTTTTTGGATCGCCGCTGCTCTCGATCTCGCCGCCGTCCCTCTCATCATAAGCGGCGGTCTTGGGCTCAAGCTGAGCTTCGATCCCCTCGTACTCCAGGCTGCGGCCGTTTTCCCGATCGCGGTCATGGGCATCATGCCCAACCTGCGCCGCGCCGACGCCGACACCCCCGCCCGGATCCACTCGGTCCGTCTCGCTCTTCCTACGGCTGTTTTTTCGAGCGTTTATCTGCTCGCCGGGGTTCTTATTGGCAGAAATTCCTGGTTTTTCCAGGCCCTCGCCGTTCCGCTCTTTTACGGGTATTTGTTTGCGATCGCCCTCGTCTTCGTGGACCTCTCGCACAAGCAACTCGCCGGCGCAGTCGAATACTACGAGGAATCCGTCGATTCACTCTACGACCTTCTCCTCGCCGCCGCATCCTCGGTGCGTTCCGAGTTTTCTCTGCAAGACGTCCTCGACAACACAATTCGGGCCATCGTCGAGCGTTCCGGCGCCGACGGCGGACTTTTACTGCTCGCCGATGAGTTCGAAGAGTCGGTATCCGTCCGCGCCTGTTTCGGCACCATTCCGCCGCCTTTCAAGCTCCCCGAAACCCTGCCCAAGACGCGCGACAGAGTCGAGTCCTTCGTTCGTCACGCGCGGTTTCGGCTCGGCGAAGGGCTCTTGGGCGAAGTCGCGAGGACAGGCAAACACCTCTACGTCGCCCAGAACACAGACGCTTCGCCCCTGCCCGACAACGGCGACGAGGAGTGGCTCAGGGTCGGGGCACTTATCGCGGCCCCCCTCATCGTGCGGGACAGGATCATCGGGGCGGTCGCGGTCGTACGCAGCGCCGAGGGTGTCTTCTCGGAACGCGATTTCGACCGATGTAAACTCCTTGCCAATTTCGCCTCGATCGCCGTCGCCAACTCCTTCTCCTTCCTCGAGGCTGCAGAACGCAGCGATATCGAACGCGAAGCGGCTATCGCCGAGAATGTCCAGCGCAGTCTTCTGCCCAAAGAACTCCCGACCATTCCTGGTTACGCGATCGGAGCGTATACGAGCCCGGCCCGTGGTGTCTGCTCGGATTACTACGACGTTATCCAGACCCGCGCCGACAAGCTCCTCTTGGCGGTCGGCGATGTGGCCGGCAAGGGCGTGGCCGCGAGCCTCGTCCTCGTCATGGTGAGGTCGATCCTGAACCTCATCACCGCCTCGACAAAAGACGCCGCGACGCTGCTTCAGTGGATCAACCGCGGCATCACCGGGAAGGTCGACACCGACCACTTCGCGACACTCGGCCTTGCGGCCCTCGACGCCTCGAGCGGCGAAATCGAGTTGGCGAACGCCGGACATCAGCCGGCAATCATCTACCGCGCCGAGGCCGACACCCTCCAGGCGGTCGAAATAAAGACTGTACCGATCGGAGTCGAGCGCACGACGGTCTTCGAGTCGCGGCGTTTCAGGCTCGGCAAGGGCGACATTCTCGCGCTCTATACCGACGGAATCGTCGAAACCGTGAATGCGCAGGGAAAGCAGTTCGGGGTCAAGAACCTCGGCGCCTTGATCCGCAGCTGCCGCGGTCTTTCGCCCGATCAAATTGTGGAGCGGGTCCGTTCGGAGGTGATGGATTTCGCCGCCCAGGCGCGCCAGCACGACGACCAGACCCTTTTAATTTTGAAGCGATTGTAAGAGTATTTAGGGGAGAGGAGCCGATCGAATGGAACTGAAGATTCGTAAGAACGGCGAGAATTATATCATCGACGTCAACGGAGAGATGGACCTGTACAATTCGTACAAGCTCAAGGAACTGGTCATGAAAATGCTCGAGAAAAAAGTCGAGCGTTTCATCATCAATCTCGAGGGCGTCGACTACATCGATTCGAGCGGCATAGGAGCCCTGATCTACATCTGCTCGACCATAAAAAAGATGGGCTTCAAGCTCGTCATCACGAATATCCACGGATCCGTCAAGAAGGTCATCGAGCTTACGAAGCTCATGGGCTATTTCCCGATTGCGACCACTATAGATGACGCGATCAAGCGCTTGGAGGGCTGACATGGCTGAGCAGGTGAAAGAAATCCGCGTCGACGAGAATTCCCCGCTTTTCGACAGAACCGGAATGCTTCATAAGGAATTTCCCTCGGACTTCCGGCAGATCAGATACTTTACCCTCCTCATCGCGCAGATGGCTCCGCCCGACATCAAGGAGATCAACCTCCTCGAGCAGCAGATCAGCGAAATCATCAAGAACGCCGTGAAGCACGGGAACAAGTGCGATCCTAACAAGAAGGTCCGCGTCTGGTTCTCGTTCAGCCCCGAACACGCGCACCTTATCGTCGAGGACGAGGGCGAGGGTTTCAAGGACCTTGAACGGTGGAACGAGTTCAACCGCAAGCGGCAACAGGCCCTCGAGGGCAACGACTTCGAGTCACTCGCCGAATATGTGTCGTACCGTGGCGAAAAGGCCGACGACAACGACGGCGGTAACGCCCTTTTCGCGGCGCTCGAATACTGGAACGGCGGCTTCGTTTTCAATTCCAAGCGGAACTGCGTCGCGATGCTCAAGAACTTCCCGAAGAAACGGCGGGGCATACAAGTCGAACAATAATTATTTCGGCGGATTCCCCACGCCGAGCCCCTCGACCGAGGCCGCATCGGCGTCGGTGAAGGCGCGGCCGTAGAGTGTTTCGAAGAGGAAGCGGAAATCTTCGGGGGCCATCTGCACATACTCGACTGCGTAATACCCGCGCGATGCGTCCCGATACACGCGCCTGACCAGGCCCGAGGTTTTAACGACCCTTCCCTTGCTCGTGATCGAGAGCGAGATGCTGCTGCCGGGAAGAAGCGAGGTCGTGAGTTCGCGTCCGGCGTTTGAAAAAAGAAGACCGCCCGCGCTGATGTCGATGAGCTCGGCCGAATAATCGTCGCTCCGCTTCGGGGCGTTTCGGAAATACCCGTTCATTTTGAGCGAGTAGGCGAGGACCTTGGCGAACTGCTGGAATGTCTCCAGGACCGAAAGATCGAAGGGCGCTCTACCCGCTTCTCGGTTCGCGAGCCATACATAGCCGATGACGTACTCCTGGAAAAGGAGCGGGATCATGAGCTCGGAGAGTATGCCCGAGTTTTTTTTGTCCCGTTCGAATCGCACAAGCTCGTCTTCGACGAGGTCCTCGCGCGTGCCCTGTTCGCGCAGGAAATCCTCGAAAATATCCCTGGTTATGATCCTCGGCTGGACATAGGGATCGGTCAGCGGCAGTCCTCCGATCGCGGTGGGAAGGTAGTAGATCTTGCCTGTTCTTACGATGATCTTCTCTTCAAGAGTCACAGGCTTGCGATCTTTGAACATGCGGATCGCTTTTTCGTTTGCGAATTCCGATGCCCGTTCGTTGAAATCATGTATGAGCGCGCGTATGTCGCTCGGATCGAAGGTCGAATCCGGCTCGGGCTCGGATACCGGATCGTACTCGCGTGATTTGGGAAACGAGAGCTCATAGCGGTCGCCGCGGAACGAAAACGATACCGACATCTCCACAGGCGGAGAGCGACGACTGTATCTGCGGCCCAGATTCTTGTAGACCGTCTCGGGCATCTCGATCCTCAGGCTCGAATCCCGCACATCGAGAATTTTCGAGCGGAAGGCCATCGGCTGTTCGCGGTATACGAAACGGAATTCGTACACCTGGTTGCGCCGCAGGAGCCTGAGCGGTATCGAGTGCGTGAGGGTCAACTCTTCCTCGCTTATGCTGCGGATTTCGCAGGGCCATTCGCCCGATCCCGCCAGAAGAAGAAAGCGCAGCCTGCCGTCACGGGCGGAGTTGAGTACGAATTCTTTTTCGATCTTTCTAAGTATGGTAGCCATGTTCGTTCCTAGCGCCCGGCCGTCGAGCCTGCTTTGAAGGAGCTCTGAGATGAATCGGGAGGATCGAGGGACAAGGCCTCGATGTACCAGACGCCGCTCTTTTCTCGGAGCGATAGGAGACCCACGCGGTCGACTTCGCCCTTGGGGGCGCCGTCCTTTGCTCCGCGCAGCCTCAGCCTGAGAGATGCCGTGTCGGCGTTGAGCGAGATCGCACCGATGCGGGCTGTAGCAAACGATGAGGCCGGTGACGATCCATCGAGCGACAGAGACTGGCCGATCAGGAAGGACAGCGCGTCGCGGGCTTCGGGCAGGTACAGGTTCGCATCCACCTTTCCGGCGCGCAGCCCGGCGAGAAAGGCCTGAACCACCGCGAGCACCGCCTGTTCGGACTTGTCGGCCGGCAGCAGCGACTGGAGTTTCCCTAGCGAGAAATCCTCGGGCATGCGGGCCTGGGTTCGAGCGCCGAGACTGAAGGCGCGGATGCCCGCCGCGAGAAGAGGCTGTGGAGTCTGCTGCGACTGAGTGTTCCGGTCGGGTTGAGGGTTGGTTCGCTCGAAGGGCGGCTTCCCCGGCTGCGCCGTGATCGTTGTTGTCGATTTTTCGTTCGATACGACCGATGAAGATGTGGCCTGCTTCGCCGAAGATCGAGTACAGGCGCCGTAAAAAAACAAACAGAGTAAAACGATGCAGGTTGCGGCGGCGAAAGAGCTGTCTCTGTACTTTTTGATCATTACATGAAATATTTAACATATTTATGCGGGCGGGTCAAATGAACTCTTGGGAGCTTCGAAAAAAACGGTATACCTTCGAGACCGGCTCCGACGTAACCGAGTCTGCAGGAGCGTGCTGTCCATGAGTTCCGACGATCTTCTCGGCTTTCTCGCTTCGGCCTTCACCGAACCGGTCCGGGACCCGCTCTGGGGCAATATCTTCCTGAGCCCCGCTCTCGAGGCTCTCGCGTCTGCGCCGTCCTTTTCCGCGCTCGCCGGCATCAAGCAACTCGGCCCCGCATACCTCGTGTATCCCGGGGCTACCCATACGAGGAAGGCGCATTCCTTCGGCGTCTTCCATCTTGCCCGGAGGACGGCCTGGGCCTTGGCCGCCCGCGGCGATTTGTCCTTTGTCTCACGCGAGGGACTGTCATCCTTTTTGGTCGCAGCCCTCTGCCACGACCTCGGGCATTTCCCCTTCGCGCACTCTCTCAAGGAGCTTGCGCTCGAACGACATGAAGTGCTTTCGGCGCGCATGGTCGAAAACGAGCCGCTGCGCAGCCTCATCGGAAAAGCCAAAGCCGATCCGGACGCGATCGCGGCCATCATCGACGAATCGCGACCCGATCGGGGCGAGCGGCAAATCCGCTTCTTCCGCCGGCTCTTATCCGGAGTCCTCGACCCCGACAAGCTCGATTACCTCTGCCGTGACGCTTTTTTCTGCGGCGTCCCCTATGGAGATCAGGACATCGACTTCATCCTCCAGCGGATCAGCATAGGACCGGACGACGAACTCGGCGTGGACGAACGCGGGCTTATGAGCGTCGAGGGGATTCTTTTCTCGAAGTACCTCATGTACCGCTCGGTGTATTGGCACAAAGGCGTCAGGGCCGCCACGGCCATGATAAAAAAGGCCGTGTTCCTCGCCCTCGAGGCCGGGCTGCTCGCGCCCGAGAGTCTCTACGGCCTCGACGACGCGGGATTCTTCTCCCTGCTTTCTTCGCTTCGTTTCGAAGCCATCGCGCTGGCGAGATCCGTGCTGCAGGGCGCTGTGTTCCGCACGGTCTTCGAGCTTCCCTTCGATGCGCGCGATGAGCGGCATACCGCCCTCCTCGATCTCGCGTCACGGACCGCGTTCGAAGAGCGTCTCGCCGCAAAGGCCGATGATCACCTCGCACCTCTCGATGTCATCGTCGACATCCCCGAATCCGTGTCCTTCGAAGCCGAACTCCCCGTCCTTGTCGACAGCGTCATGCCCCATGCGGCCGAGTATGTACCGTTTTCCGAAAGCGGCAGCGCCTTCAGCCCTACGGTCGTCGAGGACCTTCAACGATCGCTCAGGAGGATACGGGTATTCTGCCCGCGTTTCTCCGAAGGACTCAAGGAAGCCGCCATGGAAGCACTTGCGTGAGACCCGCATACATCGAACGCCTGCTCTCCGGCGTCGGCAGATGCGCGCACCGGCATCGCATGATCTTCCCGGGCGATCGGATCCTCGTCGGTCTTTCGGGCGGCAAGGATTCTCTCGCGACAGCCTTCGCCCTCGCCCAGCGCCGCGGCAAAGGCGGCGTCCAGTATGAGCTTGCGGCCCTCATGGTCGACTGGGAGGAGTTCCCCGCCCCGGCGGACGCGGTCGAAAGGCTCGCCGAGTGGCTGAAGACACTCTCGATCCCGTTCATTCACAAAAAGCTGAAATTCGCGGACATTTCGCATACGGAAACATTTTCCTGCTACGCCTGTTCCCGGGCACGCCGGCGCTTGCTTTTTGAAGAGGCGATGAAGCGCGGGTTCGGAACCGTGGCCCTCGGCCACACCCTCGACGATTTCGCCGCGACCGCGCTCATGAACCTCTGCTTCCGGGGGAGGCTCGAGCCCCTCATGCCGCGCAGGGATTTCTTCGGGGGAAAACTGCGCGTTATACGACCTCTGTGCGAGATCCGCGAGGGGACGATTTCGACCCTCGCCGAAAGGCTCGGTTTCCCCGTTTTCAAGGTCGAGTGCCCCAACGCCGAATCCACGCTTCGCGATCGGCTCAGGCCGATCGTTGCGCAACTTCTGAAAATCGATACACTTGTACGGGAGAATTGTTACCGTGCCTGGTTCGGCCCCGGGCTGGGGAAAACAGGGACAGACGAGGCGCAGTACGGGGAGGGGTAATGTTGGAGATCAAGAACCTCATGGAAGATGCGGTTAAAGCCGTTGTCGACGAACTCTTCGACAGCGAGAGGCGTGACCCCAGACTCGGGTATTGCACCTGTGACCAGTGCCGTCTCGATGTGGCCTGTTATGTTCTGAACCGCGTCAAACCCGAGTACATCGTCTCGAGCCGAGGACTCGCCTACAGCGAGCGCGAGGGCTTGGACAAGGTCCAGCGCCGTGCCGACGTCATCTCACTGGTCAAGGAAGGCTGGAGCAAGGTGACCCACACGCCGCGTCCGACCTCGGACCACAGCGGCGCAAGACCATCCGGCGAAGCGCTCGGCGGTCCCGCCTTCAATTTCCCGACATTCATGGGCCGCGTCTTCGACGGCCGTACCTTCGCGCCGATCGGCGAAGGCTCGGTCGCACTGTTCATCGACGGAGCAGAAGCACAGATGGTCGACCCGAACTGGCAGAATCCCTTTGTCCTGGCCAATGCTACGGGAGGCACCTATATTTTCTGGCCCCGCCCCGTCCCCGCATCCGGACAGGAAGAAAAACGGTCCTTTGTGTTCGAGATCCGAATTTCGGCGCCAGGTTTCGACCCCCTGTCCCATTTTGTCGAACTCGAACTCGGCGCCGACAGAGTAGAGCGCTACGATTTTTCTCTGCAGAGAATTCACAAGATACCCGATCTGTACTTGTTCCCCGAGGGACAGAACGACGAGGAGGATCTTTGATTTGAAATTATTTATAACAATTCTTTCAGTCCTTGCTGTGGTTTTCGCTTCCTGCAGCACCCAGCCTTATACTTCCGGGACGGAGGCTTCGCTGTCTCATCCCGAGAACAACGAGGTACCACCGCAGACCGCCGCGACGCCTGTGCAGAAGAGCGTCGATCTTCCTTCGCTTGCAAGGCTGTATGCCGGCCGCTTCGATCTCGGCGTCTGCATCTCGCCCGATCAGATAAAGGGTCCTGAGGCAGATCTTATCATCCGCCATTTCTCGAGCATCACCGCCGAGAACGCCATGAAACCTCTCTACCTCGCTCCTTATGAAGGCGTGTATAATTTCAAGTATGCCGATGAAATCGTCGAATTCGCCGAAGTACACAATATGCACATACGAGGTCACACCCTGGTATGGCACGAGCAAAACGCAGCCTGGATGTTCAAAGACAAAGCGGGAGCTCCTGCATCGAAGGATATGCTTCTCAAGCGGATGCGGGACTACATCAAGACGGTTGTCGGTAGGTATAAAGGCAGAGTATATGCTTGGGACGTCGTCAATGAAGTTGTTAATGCATTCGGTTTTCGGCGGTCAGATTGGTTCGATATTGCAGGTGAAGACTTTATAGCAGAGGCCTTCCGTACTGCACATGAGGCCGACCCTGGGGCTCTCCTCTTTATAAACGAATTCGATACCACCGAACGTTTGAAACAAAATATGCTCTATAAGCTGATTCAAAGACTTCTTGAGGCGAAGGTCCCTGTTCACGGTATAGGTCTACAGTATCATATAAGCTTGGACTACCCCAGTCTTCAAGATATGAAAAAAGAACTTGACGTTTTTAGCTCATTGGGGCTGTTGATTCATATCACCGAACTCGACATGAGCCTCAATTCTGATCAGAATCTTAAAGACGTCACCGCACCTGAAAACCTCCTGATCCGCCAGGCACATCGATATAAAGAGATATTCGATCTCAGTAGTGTCCAAAATAATCATATGAGTTCCAACTGTCCGAAAGCTTCTATA
>CAZXXZ010000029.1:0-32955 GCA_964644505.1 uncultured Treponemataceae bacterium
TTTTTAATCCTTGAAAAAACCGCGCCTTTCTTCATGGCACTCACAGAGTGCCTCCGCCCTAACCTCGCGGTTTTTTTTAATCCTTGAAAAAACCGCGCCTTTCTTCATGGCACTCACAGAGTGCCTCCACATATCGACATGCCGCTGACGGACCCTAAGACCGTCATCGGCCTTGCTTCACTTGAAGCCGCGCGGGCGATCCGTCATTGTCAGTAACTATCGCGACGGACCGGGGTGCGGCACGACCGCTCTGCGGCCTAGTACAAAATGTATCGAGGAGAGACCCGGATGTCAACGCGCTATGACAGTGCGAAGCTCGGAACTATCCGGACCGATCGTGTAATCCGGTTCGATCATAGAGACGTCTGTTGCTTCCGAAGCTGTGCCGCCCTTTGTGGCCCTCATGCACCGGACGCAGTAATCGTTTAAGACAAAAACCTTTGCATGGCCGCGAAGCCCCTTGTCGAGATGTTGCTGCGCGGCG
Organism: uncultured Treponemataceae bacterium; assembly: GCA_964644505.1. GTDB lineage: Bacteria > Spirochaetota > Spirochaetia > Treponematales > Rectinemataceae > CAZXXZ01. Next base: position 485 of record CAZXXZ010000029.1, read on the forward strand.
GTATAGGCGGAGGAGGCATCTGAAATGTCCTGCGGCGCGCCGACGACTGTATTCCGCCCGGGAATTTCGTAAAACGCGACCAATGACTTAAGAAGACCCGGCTGTTCATCTTCAAGCCGAGCGAGCAATCTGCGGGCCGAAGGTTCGAAGCAGTCAAGGGGGCTCTGCGTCTCCTCTTTCTTTTCAAAAGGCATGACAATACCGGTCAAGGGAACTCCGAGCCTCCAGGCCCACAGGCAGGCGACGAGACCGAGTCCGTCATCGGGGCGAAGGGCGAAATAGAACTCGCCCGATGTTTCGGTGCGGAATGCCGCGAAAGCTGCGGCGAACACGAGAACTCGGGCGGTGAAGCGCGCCGGGTTCGCCGGGGAAGCCGCTGTAAGTGTTCTGCCCTCTACCTCGCTGCCTGCGATCGAGTTCAGAAGACTGGCGGTATCACCGCCGAGGACAGAGACGATTTTCACAGGACCGCCGTTGCGTGCGAGCAGATCGGAACTGATTCTACGGATCGGAGAAGTCCGGGTATACAGGAGGACGAGACTGAGTCCATCGATTCCGGCTACCGCTTCGGCGAGGGCCGGGCCCTCGGCCCCCGATCCGTCTGCGATGAGGACGTGCGGTCCATGCTTCTTTGCACGATGAGCGAGTACGCCGGCGAGCAGAAGCGCACCGGGATCGGCCGCTTCTCGAGTCGCGCTGCTTAGGTCGATACTGAGCACATCATACCTCGGTGCGGTTGTCAGAGCGGGGGTCCCGAGAAAGGCAGTTTCGGCGAGACGTATCGAAAAGGCCGGATCGATCTCGCCGGGGAAAAGCGAGACGAGTGCGGATGCAATGAAACCGGTGTATGAGGAATACGGAGCATAAATGATCTGCCTGAGGTCGTCCTCTCCGCTCGGGTGGAAAACATCTCCCCGCGGCGAGGGGGCTCCCTTGGCCGATGCTTCGAGAAAACCGAAATCCCTTCCCGTCTCGTCTTTGAATCTCATACCGACACGAGTCTACACAGGCTCCTTTTATCGCGGCAAGCAGTGGGCTTCGAAGCTCGAGCGCAATTGACGGCGCAAGCGACGAGCAGTTATGCTCCCGATCATGAAGATATGGATTAAATACCTTATCGGAACCCTTGTCGGCGCAATACTCGCCTTCGCCGTTCCGCTCGAGGATACATGGCTGCGAGGCGCTCTCACCTTCGTATTCGATCTCTCCATCCGCATCGGTCGATACGCCCTTCTCCCTCTTGTCCTGTTCTCCGTCCCGATCGCGGTTTTTCAGCAAAACGAAGACAAGGAACTCTGGAAAAATCTCGGACGTTCCATTCTCCTGCTTCTCGCTTCAGTGGTCGTTTTAAGCCTCGTCGGCGTAATCGTCGCCGCCACCGTGCAGCCTTCGCGCATACCCCTCGTCGCCGACGCTTCGTCCACATCGAGATCGACAGGCCTCAAAGAACTGCTTCTTGCCGTCTTCCCCGAAAGTCCCTTCGCCGCATTGCTATCCGGCAAGTTCCTTCTTCCGGCGGTGGTTCTCGCCTTCCTGATCGGTATAGCCTTCTCTTACGACCGGGCGGCGACAAAGCCGGCTGTATTGCTCTTCGACTCTCTATCGCGCATCTGCTATCAGATCAACGCCGCCATCGCCGAGTTCTTCGGCATTCTTCTTATAGCCTCGAGCGCGCGCTGCGTCCTCGAGTTCAGGGCCTCGGCGAAACTCGATGTGTATGGTCCCCTGCTGCTGACAATCGGCATCGAAGTCGTCGTTGTGGCCTTTGTAGTCATTCCGGCTTTTCTATGGTTTTTCGGCGGCCGGAAATCCCCCTATTCGATTCTCTATGCGCTTCTAGGTCCCGCCGTCGCGGCTCTCGCCTCGGGAGACTTGTATTTCGCGCTCGGCCCTCTCACAAGACAGGTCAAAGAGAATCTCTCCGTACGGAGGCGGTATAACGCCATCGATATTCCTCTGGCGGCGATCTTCGGACGGGCGGGTACGGCCCTCGTCACCTCGACCGCTTTTATCGTCGTGCTTTCGTCGTATTCCGGTTTGGGTGTATCGCCCTCCCGGCTTTTATGGATCATGGCGGTCGCTCCCTTCGCCGTTCTTTTCACCGCATCTTCCCCGGACCGCGGCGCGATAGCCGCCCTTATGACGCTCTGTTCGTTCTACGGCAAGGGCTTCGAAAACGGCTTCCTCATCGCCGCGCCCATGGCGCTTCCGCTCATGGCGGCCGGAGCCTTCTTGGATGCGCTCTGGGCCGGTTGCGCCTCGACCATTCTCGCGGCAAAAACACAAGATAACCGGGGCCGACTTGACGCCTCAACTTCGCGATCGTAGAATGGCTTTTATGGACTTAAAAAGCATTCTCGGCCCTGACTCGGTTGCACTCCATCTCAAGGGAAGCACCAAGGAAGAGCTGATAGACGAGCTTTTGAAGGTTGCCGAGAAGTCGGGCAAGATAAACGACATGGCGGCCGCCAGGAAGGCTGTGCTCGAGCGCGAACGACGCATGAGCACTGGAATGAAGCACGGCATCGCGATCCCCCACGGGAAGACCGAAGCGGTGAAGGATCTCGTCGCCTGTATCGGTATTTCCGATAAGGCCGTCGATTTCGATGCGCTGGACCGTCAGCCCTGCCGGATTTTCATAATGACCTTGTCGCCGGCCGACAAGACGGGGCCGCATCTACAGTTCCTCGCCGAGGTCAGTCTGCTCTTCCGAAGCGAAGAAAAGCGCGCAGCGATTCTCGCCGCATCGACCGCCGACGAAGTACTGAAAGTCTTGGCTGAATAAACTGCGGTTTTTTTAACGACGAAAAAAGGCCGTCTGCAGATCACTGTATGTCTGCAGACGGCCTTTTTATTCCCCGTAAGGCCGTTACATTGACGAACGCCGTCCTGCGAAAGCGTCCTTATTCGAGAATGGCGAGGATATCCTGAGCCTTCACGATGAGATGATCGACCCCGTCGATCTTGATCTGAGTGCCGGCGTACTTGTCGTACATGACCTTCTGCCCCTCAGATACAGGAAGCGGCTCGAGGACGCCCTTGTCGTTCTTGGAACCGGCGCCGACGGCGATGACAATACCAGTCTGAGTCTTTTCCTGTGCGGTCTGGGGGATGATTATCCCGCCCGCCGTCTTGGTCTCGCTCTCCTGAATTTTGATGAGAACGCGATCACCGATGGGCTTCACCTTCATAACGGAATCCTCCTGAGATGTTAATTCATTAGGGTATTTAGTCGTGTGAAAATATACGGAATCCGAGGGGAAGGGTCAAGGCGAAATGCGTAACCGCCGGCCGCGAAGGGTTTTACTTCCTTATAGATACCTCTTTGTATGTTTCGTTAGCATACGGCATAGCCGACACTACCTAAATTGTTTACATTTATCATACAAGGGGAAATCTAAAAACCAACCCGGTTTTTAGAGGTTCTCACAAACGAGTGGGGGGATTCGGAGGAGAACATGGCGGCGAAAAACCAGGGATGGAAAAACAAAAAAACGCCTGTAAAAGGGAACCCAAACGGAAAAAAACCGATACAACCGCCTGTTTTCAACGGTTTCCAATGGAAATTCTCCCTCGGTTATATCATAGCCATGATCATACTCGTCGCTCTTTTCAACGCGCTCATCGCGAAGAGCGACAACACCATCGTTCCCTATAGCGACTTCAAGGAAAAAATAAAATCCGGAGAAATAACCCGCGTCGAAATAGACCAGCACTACTATATCGGCTACGTTCTCGCGGCAGACGGCAAAGAAGGGCCGAATCCGCAAACCACAACCCCGCCCAAAATACGCAAAGTCTATAAAGCGGTACCCGTGTACGAAGAAGATTTCACGAAATTGCTCGACGAGAAGGGCGTCGTCTATGCCGCTGTCCCGCAGGAGAGCAATGCTATTTTCTCTTTTCTCTTGAGTTGGATACTCCCGATCGGTTTCATGATTCTCATTTGGCGGGTGCTCTTCAAAAAACTGGGGAATCCCGGCGGGAATGTGCTGGCCTTCGGTCAGAACAAGGCGACCATTGTCGCCGAGGGCGACGTCAAAACCAGGTTTTCTGACGTTGCGGGTGTCGACGAGGCCAAGGAAGAACTCATAGAGGTAGTCGATTTTCTCAAAAGCCCCAAGAAATACACCGATATCGGCGGGAAGATTCCCAAAGGCGTGCTCCTTGTCGGCCCTCCGGGCACAGGTAAAACCCTACTCGCCAGAGCCGTCGCCGGCGAGGCCGAAGTTCCCTTCTTCAGGATGAGCGGGGCGGACTTTGTCGAGATGTTCGTCGGCGTCGGGGCGGCCCGCGTCCGCGATCTATTCAGACAGGCGCGCGAAAAAGCCCCCTGTATCATTTTCATCGACGAACTCGATGCGATCGGCAAAAGCCGCGTGACCGGCGTTGTCGGAGGCAACGACGAGCGCGAACAGACCCTCAATCAGTTGCTCGTCGAAATGGACGGTTTTGATGCAACCTCCGGACTCATCATTCTTGCCGCGACCAACCGACCCGATGTCCTCGACCCCGCACTGTTGCGGCCCGGACGCTTCGACCGCCAAGTTCTTGTGGACCGTCCGGATCTGTCGGGACGCGAAGCGGTTCTTCGCATTCATGTGAAATCGGTGAAGCTCGACCCGTCCGTGGACCTCGGAAAAGTCGCTCGCGGTACGGCGGGCTTCGCGGGCGCCGACCTGGCGAACCTCGTAAACGAGGCGGCCCTCCTCGCAGTGCGCGCGGGGCGGAAACAGGTCATTCAAGCGGATTTCGACGCTGCAATCGAAAAAGTCGTCGCAGGATTGGAAAAGAAAAGCCGCGTCATGAACCCGAACGAGCGCAGGATCGTTGCCTATCACGAAGTGGGGCACGCCCTCACTGCGGCCTTCACCGAAGGCGCCGATCCGGTACGCAAGGTATCGATCGTTCCGCGCGGTCTGGGAGCCCTCGGTTACACACTCCAGCTTCCTACCGAAGACCGTTTTGTCCTCACACGGGAGGAACTTATCGGGCAGATCGACGTCCTCCTGGGCGGCAGGGCCGCCGAAGAAGTCGTCTTCGGACGTATCTCGACGGGCGCGGCCAACGATCTTACGAGGGCGACCGATATTGCGCGCCGCATGATCACCGATTACGGCATGTCGGAGCGTTTCCGCAATGTTGCGCTCACCCGACGCGGATCCAACCTCGGCCTGTATCCCTCCGAGGGAGCCATGATGCGCGAATACAGCGAGGAGACACAGAAATATATAGACGAGGAAATTTCGAGAATCCTTGCCGAGCGCTACGAGGCCGTCCTCGCGCGTCTGCGGGAAAAAAGGCAGCTGCTCGACCGTATCGCCGGCCTTTTGCTTGAAAAAGAAACTATAGACGAGTCCGAATTCGCAGAGCTGGTTCGTGCAGCCTAGGGATTTATCTATAAAAAACGCACGACTTATATCCGATTTTCTGCGAAAAATGTAAAAAAATCAAGTCTCCTCAGCGAAATGCGTAGTACTTGCTGGTCAAAACCAAGCATTCTCGCAGTGGATTGCATTTTTTACAAAAACACCCTAGGATGTAAAACACACCGATGATGCTAGCATTTTACGTCGCGGCAACCCCGATTCTATTCGGACTGATAACTGCCTTTATCAAAACCTTCAAGATCAGACGCGGTTTTGTCGTCGCCGGATCGATTGCACAGGCCGTCCTCGCCCTGTTCTTTGTTCGCTCCTGTGTGATGCTCGGTCTTCCCGTACGCCTCGCCGTTACAGTCCCGCAGTTCGACAGTCTCATTCTGGCGCTCGAATTAGCCATGGCGGCATATATCGCGTTTGTATCGATACGTCGGAAACGGGGTCTGACGTTCATCCTTGCGATCATTCAAGCTGCCATCGCTCTTGTAAGCGAAGGATGGACGGCCCACGTAGAAGTCGAAGCACATCTTATTATCGATCAGGCGACCCTCCTCATGGTGGTCATAATCGGCCTTGTAGGCGGCCTCATCATTTTCTACGCGGCCGGTTACATGCGCACCTACCACGAGGAGCATCCCGAGTACCGCGACCGGCGGAGGCTGTTCTGCTTCACGATCCTCGCCTTCCTGGGCGCGATGTACGGCCTCGTATTCGCGAACGACCTCAGGCTCATGCTTCTTTTTTGGGAGATGACGACTCTCGCTTCCTTTATTCTCATCGGGTACAACGGAGACGCCCAGTCCGAAACGAGCGCCTTCAGGGCCCTCAACCTTAACCTTCTGGGCGGTATCGCCTTCGCGCTCGGTATTGTTTTCCTGGCTGCGACGACTGGATCGACCGAACTCGACGTCCTCGTCGAACGGGGCCGCTCGGGTTATGCGGCTCTTGTCGCGGCCCCAATCGCCTTCCTTGCCTTTGCGGGCCTCGTAAAATCAGCCCAGCTCCCCTTTACGCCCTGGCTTTTGTCGGCCATGGTGGCGCCCACTCCGGTTTCGGCCCTCCTTCATTCAAGCACGATGGTCAAAGCGGGGGTTTTCCTCCTCATACGTCTGGCGCCGGCGATGGCGGGCACGGCCATCGGCTACATCGTCGCTTTTATCGGAGCACTCACGTTTTTAATGGGCGCTTTCGCGGCCGTCTCGCGAAGAAACGCGAAACGGGTCCTGGCTCTTTCGACCGTCTCGAATCTCGGGCTCATCGCAGTCTGCGCGGGCATCGGGACCTATCAGCTCATCTGGGTCGCCCTCTTCCTCCTTCTTTTCCACGCCGTAGCCAAGGCCCTGCTCTTCCTCGCGGTAGGTACGGCGAGTATCGGTACGGGGAGTCTCGACATCGAGGATATGGGCGGGCTGGTCATCGGAATGCCCAGAATAACACTCTGCCTCATCGTGGGCATCTTCGCCATGTTCGTCGCGCCCTTCGGAATGCTCATATCGAAATGGGCCGCGATGGAGGCTTTCATAAGCTTGAACTCGATGGTCAGCCCCTTCATGATTCTCGCGCTCGCATTCGGCTCGGCGACGACTGCGCTCTTCTGGACGAAGTGGCTCGGCGTTCTCATACGGCAGGCCGATCCGGCGGCTGAACCGGGACTTCTCGAGCACAAGGTATCCACCTTCGAGCTTGTGGCCGAATACCTTCTCGCCTTTCTCGCCGTCGCGGTCTGCTTCCTCGTTCCGGTGATATCGCAGATCGTGTTCGAACCCCTCCTTTTGTCGCTCTACGGCAGATCATTCGGACTCGCTCGAGGCAATATTATGGTAACGGGCCTCATGGTCGTCATGACGGTCGCGGTCCCGGCACTTCTCATCCTCATCTCGAGAAGGCGGAAAGGAGCGTTTTCGCCCGCGTACATGTCGGGGCGCGTCTCCGGAACCGGGCTTTCGTTCAAGGGCTCCAAGGGCGAGATACTGAAGGTCGAAACGCGCTCGTATTACATTGTCGAACTCTTCGGCGAAGAGGCCATCATGAGGATCGGCATCGCGCTCGGCATACTTCTGCTTCTCATCATGATCGGGACGGTCTTTATATGAAAGGCATCGAGCTCTACCTGACTGCGGCGTATATTCTTCTGGGACCCTTGGTCGGCGGCCTTCTCGCCGGGCTCGATCGGATTGTGACGGCCCGACTTCAGGGCAGGGTCGGGCCTCCCCTGCTGCAGCCTTTCTATGATCTGCGCAAGCTGTTCACGCGACGGCTCGATCCGGTCAATCATGTCCAACTGCCCCTCATTGCGAGCCACCTCGTGTTCGCCGTCTTGACCGGAGCCTTGTTTTTTTACGGCTCCGACATCCTCCTCATAATCTTCGTACTTACCCTGGCGAGCATATTCCTCATTCTCGCCGCGTATTCGACCGGGTCTCCCTACGCGACCATCGGCGCCGACCGGGAGCTTATCCTCATGACCGCCTACGAGCCGATGATCATCATCGCGCTTGTCGGTCTTTACGGGGTGGCGAAGAGTTTCAATTTTTACCACATCGTAGCCTCGGATATGCCCGTATATTTGTACCTACCGGGCATCTATATCGGCCTTATCTTTGTTTTGGTTGTGAAACTGCGCAAATCCCCCTTCGATATCTCGACCTCGCACCATGCGCATCAGGAGCTGGTCATGGGGCTGACCGCGGACATGGGCGGGCCGGCCCTCGGGCTTGTGGAACTCGCGCATTGGTACGAGTCGGTCTATCTTTACGCTATCGTCTTCCTTCTCTTCAGCTCCAATTGGATCACGGCCCTCGTCGGGCTTTCCCTCACCTTCTTTCTCGCCATACTTTTGGATAACGCGACAGCGCGTTTGAAGTGGAAGTCGGTCCTGTCGATAGGCTGGATCATCACCTTGGTCGCGGGGGCGGGCAACCTCATCCCCTTCTATCTTATATCGAGGGTTACGCAGTGAGCGCACTTGAACGTTCCCCCTGGCTCATACATTACGACGGCTCAAGCTGCAACGGTTGCGACATCGAAGTCCTCGCCTGCCTCACCCCGATCTACGACGCCGAGAGATTCGGCTGCATCCTCACCGGGGACCCCAAGCAGGCCGATATTCTTCTTGTCACCGGCAGTGTCAACAACCTCAACGCGCCGATTCTCAAGAACATCTACGACCAGATGCCCCAACCTCGGGCTGTCGTCGCGATCGGGGCCTGCGCATACTCGGGCGGAGTCTTCGCCGAGTGTTACAATATTGCCGGAGGCGTCGCCACGGTTATACCGGTCGACGTCTATGTCCCCGGCTGCGCCGCGAGACCCGAGGCGATACTCGACGGCGTCGTCGCGGCAGCCAAGATTCTTCGAACGAAGGAACGCGAACTTAGAGCCGCCCGGCGTACAACGAAGAATACGGCATGAGGGGGCGCAGTATGTTCGCGTGGAGGGGAAGAGGATGAGCGAAGAAAACGCGGCCGATATCCGCGTCATCGGCATACAGGATCTGATGCCCGAAGTCGACCGGCTGCGAAGCGAGGAGTGGCGGATTGTGCAAATGCTCTGTGTCGCCCGCGAGGACGGCGCCGAATTGACCTATTCATTCGGACTGGGGCTTCAGATGCAGTCCCTGAGGATCGTCGTCCGCGCGGAAGAAAAAGTCCCCAGCATCACCTCTTTGTACCCCGGCGCCTTCCTCTACGAGAACGAGATCCGCGATCTGTACGGCGTCGATATCGAGCGCATCCGCGCGGATTGGGAGAAAAAGCTTTTTGAAACCGCACGCGAAAAGCCTTTCAGCAAAGTGAAGGTCGAGGCCGTTTCTTCCGAGGGAGCGGCGCCATGAATCCTCAAAAAGATCGGATGGGCGGCGCCGTGAAACCGCAGACAGGTCAGATTCCCGCAAAGACCGAAGACACACGACACGACGAAACACATCACGAATCGTCATCGCTTGGTCCTTCGGTTATTCCCTTCGGCCCCCAACATCCGGTCCTCCCCGAACCCCTGCACTTCGATCTGTACCTCGAAGACGAGAAAATCGTCGCCGCCGTGCCCCAGCTCGGATACATCCACCGCGGTCTCGAGCTTCTGGTGGAAAAGCGCGACTGGCTCGATTATGTCCACGTAGCCGAGCGTATCTGCGGAATCTGTTCGTTCATGCACGGCATGGGATACTGCGAAGCCGTCGAGCGCCTTTCCGGCGTCGAGGTTCCGGAACGCGCCCGCTGGCTTCGAGTCTTCTGGTGCGAACTCGAGCGAGTGCACAGCCACCTTATGTGGACGGGGCTCGCCGCAGACGCCCTCGGCTTCGAAAGCCTCTTCATGGCGGCATGGAAGGCGCGCGAGCTCATTCTCGATGTCGCCGAAGAGACTACCGGAGGGCGCGTCATTTACGGCTCGTCGATCGTCGGAGGCGTTTCGAAAGATCCGACGAACGACACCTTGAAGAGATGTGTCGCGGCGCTCAAAGACACGCGAAACGAGATCGCAAAACTCTCGCATGTGATGCTGAACAACAGTACCGTCCGGAACCGTCTCGAGGGCGTAGGGGAGTTGACGCGCGAGGGAGCCTACAAACTCGGAGCTGTCGGCCCCATGCTCCGCGCCTCGGGCTTCGATTACGACGCACGGAAACTGGGTTACGCGGCGTATGACGAAATCGGATTCGAGACCTGCGTGGAGACGGCGGGCGACTGCATGGCGCGCGCGAAGGTTAGGATCCGCGAGATCGCCCAGTCATTCTCGATTTTGGAGAAGGTCGCGGCTCGCATTCCGTCCGGCCCGGTCGCCGTCCCCGTCAAGGGCGCGCCGCCCGCAGGCGAAAGTTTTGTCAGACTGGAACAGCCGCGAGGCGAGGTCGTGTACTACGTCAAATCGAACGGTACGCGCACGCTCGAGCGTTTCCGCGCGCGCACTCCGACATTCGCGAATGTTCCGGCGATGGTCGAGGCGTTTCGAGGACAAAGTCTCGCCGACGTCCCCTCGATCATCCTGACCATCGATCCCTGTATTTCCTGTATGGAGAGATAGACGTGGCTTTACTGCAATCGATGGCTCGTTTTGTGCTCGGGAACTTCCTCAGCGGACCTTCCACACGGCGCTATCCCCGCGTTGTGCGACCGAGCTTTCCAGAGAGCCGCGGCCGGATAGTCATCGACTACCCCGAGTGCATCCACTGCGGCGCCTGCGCACGGCGCTGTCCGGCCAAGGCGATCGTCGTAGGCAGGGAGCCTAAGTCCTGGCGGATCGACCGCTTCGCCTGCGTCGTCTGCGGGCTCTGTGTCCGTGTCTGCCCGAAAAAATGCCTGACAATGGCAAACGATCGGCCCGCGGTATCGCTCGCCGGAGACCGCGCCTCGAGAATCGAGCTCCACGAGACCAAAGCTGCCCCGGAAGCCGCGGAATCAAATGCATGAAGCGAGCGCGGCCGAGTCTATCGTGCGCATGGCCGATGCCGAGGCTGAATCCCATTCGAACCGAACGGGGCGGGATCTCCGAGTCACGCACATACGCCTCGTCGTCGGAGAGACCACCGGCTACATGCGGGAATCGCTCGAGTTTTACGTAGGCGTATTCGCCCGCGGCACCCGCGTCGAGGGCGCAGCCCTTGATATACGGTATGTGAAGCCGCGCCTCAAATGTCCTGCCTGCGGTCTCGAATTCGAACGACAACGTTTTTCATTCGACTGTCCGTCCTGCGGCTCTCAAGGTGTCATGACCGGAGCCGGACGCGAGTTCTTTATCGATTCGATAGAGGTCGAAGATAATCCGCAACATTGATACACTCGATCGAGGGGGCGCGATGAACATCGAGATCAAACGTGCCATCTATGAAGAGAACGATTCGATAGCCCGCGGCGTCCACGAAGAGCTTCGTGCGCGGGGAGTGTTCACGGTCAATGTGCTCGGCAGTCCCGGCTCGGGGAAGACGAGCCTGATCGCACAGCTCGCCGCATCACTCGGCCGCGAATCACCCTTCGCCGTGATCGAGGGCGACGTTGCGAGCGACATCGATACAAAGCGCCTCCGTGAACTCGGTATAGATGCGTATCAGATCGAAACAGGGGGCGACTGCCACCTCAATGCGGCCATGATTCGAGCGGTGCTCCAACGCATGGAGGTACCCGACCGTTCCTGGCTCTTTATCGAAAACATAGGCAATCTCGTCTGCCCGGCCGAATTCGTCATAGGAGAGGATATCAAGATCGTCGTCGCAAGCGTCGCCGAGGGTTCCGACAAACCGTATAAATACCCGGCCGCTTTCGCGCGCTCGGCCGCCTGTGTCCTTACAAAAATCGACCTCATCGAGGCGGTCGGATTCGATACCGGTTTTTTCCGTTCAGGGCTCGCCTCGGTAGCTCCGGGCGCGGAACTCTTTCCGATGAACGCCCGAAGCGGGGAAGGTGTCGAAGCATTCGCTTCATACCTCGTCAGGGTACGGGAAAGTCTTGGAAAAAGTTAATAATTGAATAGATAAAGACTTACTTGGTTCCTCGAAGCTTGTTGCACGCTTTAAGACACTCGATCCGGCAATCCTGATAAAAAACTGCAACCAATTATCTTGAACACTGTCCATTAATTATCACATTTAGTCATTTTTTGTCGTATTGACTTTCTTCGGTAAATCAGTATCCTCATGGGTGCTGACATATCCCTGTTTTTTGTCAAAGGAGAATGCCATGTCAGTTGTGATCCGATCGGTCGGAGCGAGCATCCCCGAACGCCGTATGTCCAATGATGAGTTGGCGACGATGGTCGACACGACGGATGAATGGATCCGGTCCCATTCGGGAATCGGCTACCGGCACATCGCCGCTGACGGACAGCGGACGAGCGATCTCGCCGTCGATTCGGCGCAGAAGGCGCTCGCCAAGGCGGGAATCGCGCCGACTGAGATTGACTATATAGTCCTGGCCACCGCCTCCCCTGATTACTTCAGTTTCCCGTCGACCGCCTGTATCGTCCAGGACAGAATCGGCGCGCACGGAGCCGCCGCCCTCGATATTACGGCAGGCTGCACCGGCTTCGTGTACGGTCTTCAGGTCGCTCAGGGACTTCTCGAATCGAACCAGGGGCGCAATGCCTTGGTGATCGGCGCCGAGACGCTCTCGCGCATAACCGACTGGACCGACCGCTCAACCTGCGTTCTCTTCGGCGACGGAGCGGGCGCGGCGGTGCTTTCACGGATTCAAGAATCGGGGCGCGGTATTCTAAAAGGCATTCTTGGAGCCGAGGGTGCGGGCTTCGGGGATCTCTATTTGAAGCAAACCGACAGAACAAAGACCTTCGACCGCGAGCCCGGGACGTATTCAGGTATCGTCATGAACGGCCAGAACGTGTACAACTTCGCCGTCAAGTCGATTTCAGTGCTGGTCGAGCGCCTGTTCCATGCCAGTATGTATTCACTCGACGAACTCCGCTGGATCGTTCCGCATCAGGCGAACTCGCGGATCGTCCAGGCGGCGGCCAAGCGCCTGCGCATTCCTCTCGAAAAATTCTATATGAACATCGAAGAGTACGCGAACACCTCGGCCGCGACGATACCGATCGCGCTGAATGAGATGGACGAAAAAGGATTGTTGAAGAAAGGCGACCTGGTGATGCTCGTCGGCTTCGGGGCGGGCCTGACCTATGGAGCGACCTTGATCAGGTGGTAGGAAGACGAACAGACCGAGTACGCGGTAATATACGCGTCGGATGCCGTCACTGTGTGAATAGGAGGATTCGGATATGAAACGGAGAGTAGCCGTAACCGGCCTCGGCGTGATCAGCCCCGTCGGGAACGACGTCGCCAGCTTCTGGACCTCGATGAAAGCGGGGAAATCAGGAGCAGGTCCTATAACCCGCTTCGACCCATCCAGGCTTGAGAGCAAAATCGTGGCGGAGGTGAAGGGATTCGACCCCTCCCCGTTTATGGATAAGAAAGAGGCGCGGAAGATGGCCCTCTTCGCTCAATACGCGGTCGCAGCGGCTGTCCAGGCCTGGCGCGACGCGGGCCTCGGCGAAGGCTTTCTACCAGCCTCCGAAGGCGCCCCGGCGCCCGTCCTCCCCTACGCATCCGAACGCGTCGGCACGGTCATGGGTATCGGCATAGGCGGTATCGAGGCCCTGCTGGAATCCCACAAGAAAATGCTCGAATCCGGTCCGAGTCGGATGCTTCCGATGACCGTCCCCCTCATGATCTCGAACGAGGGACCGGCGAATATCGCGATGCGCCTCGGCCTGCACGGACCGGCTTTTACCGCAGTCACCGCCTGCGCCTCGGGCACCGACGCCCTGGGACAGGCCCTCGACCTCATACGATCGGGTCGCTGTGATGCGGTCATCGCCGGCGGCTCCGAGGCCGCGGTCACCGAGTTCTCCATAGGAGGCTTCTGCAGGCTCCAGGCCCTGACGACCGCGTACAACGACCGCCCCGAGCAGGCATCACGGCCCTTCGACAAGGACCGCGACGGATTCCTCCTCGGCGAGGGCGCGGCCGCTCTCATGCTCGAGGACTACGATAAGGCGAAGGCCCGCGGCGCGCACATCTACGCCGAGTTCGCCGGTTACGGGGCATCCTGCGACGCCTACCATTTGACCGCCCCCGATCCCGAAGGCGCAGGCGGGGCCCTCGCGTTGAAATTCGCTATCGAAGACGCCGATCTCAAGGTCGAGGACATCGACTATTACAACGCCCATGGCACATCGACCCCGATCAACGATCCCACCGAGACGAAAATGCTCAAAAAGGCGCTCGGGGACTATGCGAAAAAAATCGCGATCTCGTCGACCAAGAGCATGACCGGCCATCTTCTCGGCGCCGCGGGCGCCATCGAGGCCGTCGTCTGCGTCAAGGCGATCGAAGAGGGCTTTGTCCCGCCGACCATCAACCTCGAGAACCCCGATCTCGAAGCGGGCTGCGATCTCGACTATGTTCCGAAGGTCGGGCGTAAGATGACGGTCCGTGCTGCAGCCTCCGCCTCGCTCGGTTTCGGCGGGCACAACGGCGTCGTCGTTTTCAAGAAGGCTCAGTAATCGAATAGTAACTGAAACGAGGAAGGACTTGCTATGGATATGCGTGCGAAGATTGAAGAAGCTATTCCCCATAGGGAGCCCTTCCTCTTTGTGGACCGAGTGGAACTCGTCGACGGCAAAATAGTCGGAGAGCGGACCTATCCGGCCGCCGAGTGGTTTTTCAAGGGTCACTTTCCCGGCGAACCGGTCGTCCCCGGCGTCATCCTCATCGAGACCATGGCCCAGTGCGGCGGCGTCGGCGTACACCTCATGGGCATTAAAAACGCCGGTACCTTTTTCTTTGCGAAGATCAGGGAAGCCCGATTCCGCCGGCCGGTGAGGCCGGATGAGCGGCTCGACATGGTCATTGAAAACCTGAAGGCGACTCCCAGGATCGTACACCAGCGCGGTGTCGGTTCGGTCAATGGGGAAGTCGCCGTCGAAGCGGAGTGGATCTGTCTCGTCGGCTCAAGTTCCTGAATGCCGACGAGCCGTCGGCTCTGGTTCCTGAATGCCGACGAGCCGTCGGCTCAAGTTCCTGAATGCCGACGAGCCGTCGGCTCAAGTTCCTGAATGCCGACGAGCCGTCGGCTCAAGCTCCTGAATGCCGAGGAAGACGCGGACTACAACGCCAATCAACAACAAAGTTCATTACGGAGGATACTCATGCTCATCAAACCCATGGTTCGAAGCTCGATCTGTCTCAACGCACACCCCGAGGGTTGCACTCGGGAGACCGAGAGGCAGATCGAATACATTATAGAAAAAAAATCAGAGTATGTTGGTCTTCGCGGTCCGAAGGCCGTCCTTGTCGTGGGATGCTCGACCGGCTACGGCCTCGCGTCGAGAATCGGCGCGGCCTTCGGTTTCCGCGCCGCCACTGTCGGCGTGTCGTACGAGAAAGAGCCTTCCGAGACTTCGACGGGGACGCCGGGCTGGTACAACAATCAGGCCTTCGACGCGGCCGCGACGGCCGAGGGCCTGCCCGCAATAACACTGAACGGCGACGCGTTCTCGAATGACATGAAAACCCGCGTCATCGCAGCGGCGAAGGAACTCAACATCAAATTCGACCTCGTGGTCTATTCGCTTGCATCGCCCGTCAGGACCGACCCTGTCAGCGGCGAGCTGTACCGCTCGGTCATCAAACCCATAGGCGCGTCCTACCGCGGCAGGACCGTGGACATGTTCACGGGCGAGCTGTCATATGCCGAGGTCCAGCCCGCGACCGAGGCGGAAATCGCGTCGACGGTCAAGGTGATGGGCGGCGAGGATTGGGAATTGTGGATGGGCGCGTTGAGCGAAGCCGGGGTGCTGACGGAGGGCGCGCTCACGGTCGCGTATTCGTACATCGGGCCCGCTTTGTCCTGGCCCATCTACCGCGACGGCACGATCGGGGCGGCCAAGGCCCATCTCGAACGGACTGCGGCTATCATGCGCGGTTCGGGTCTCAAGGCGTACGTCTCGATCAACAAGGCCCTCGTCACCCGATCGAGCGCGGTCATCCCCGTCATCCCCCTGTACATTTCGACGCTGTTCAAGGTGATGAAAGAGCGGGACACGCACGAGGACTGCATCATGCAAGCGGACCGGCTTTTGCGCGAACGACTGTACACAGGCGGCCCCATTCCCACCGACGACGAAGGACGGATCCGCATCGACGAGCTCGAGATGGACGAGTCGGTTCAAGCCGAGGTCGCCTCGCGGATGGAACGCATGAGCCCTGCGAATATCTCGACCCTCGCCGATGTCGAAGGGTTTAGAACCGACTTTCTACGCGTGCACGGCTTCGAGGTCGAGGGTGTAGATTATGAGGCCGAGGTCTCGCCGCTCGGCCGCGTCCTTCGGTCTTCGTCCACGGGTTTTTCAGCCGTTTCCGATTCGTGTAGAATGAACGCGTGAATATTCTCGTTCTCGAAGAGAGCGAAATCGGCGTCCGCCTGCATCGGACCGACCGCCGCTGGGCCCATGTAAAGAAAGTTCTTAAAAAGCAGCCCGGAGAGCGTATCGCGGCCGGTATCGCCTGTGAGGCTCACGGACCTGCCCGAGGCCGGATCGGCGAGGCAATCATCAGGGAACTCGACGATTCGGGCATGGTTCTCGACTACGAGGCCTTCGAAGGTGCAGCCGGAGATCCGCCCGAACTCGCCCCGCTCCGACTCGTTCTGGGCTTTCCGAGGCCGATTCAGGCGGCCCGCATATTCAAGGATCTCGCGAGTCTCGGCATTTCCGAGATCCTCTTGACGGGGACAGAGCTCGGCGAGAAGTCCTATCTTCAAAGCGACTTCTTCAAAAAAAGGGATTTTCGACCTCGCCTCGTCGAAGGGGCCGAGCAGGCGGGCAATCCGCGCCTGCCCAAGGTTTCGACACACTGGTCGCTCGCCCGCTGTCTAACGCAGCTCGGCGACGAGCCCGGATCGCGCCGCTTTTTTCATCCCTACGGCGAGGCGAGACTTTTCGGCGCGGAAGAGGCGCTCGATCCGCCGGCGATCCTCGCGGTCGGATCCGAGCGCGGCTGGACCGTGCGAGAAACCGCCCTGCTTGAGGAAGCAGGTTTCGAGAAACGCAGCCTCGGCGCTCGGATTCTGAAAAGCGAGACCGCGGCCCTCTCGGCTGTCGTGCTCGCCTTGGCCGCGCTCGGCCGGATGTAGGAAGGCTCCGGGGCTAGAGGGCCTTCACCACCTCGACCAGGAGTCTCGTCACGTTGCTCACATTGCGGGCGAACACTTCGAGGACGGCCTGCCAGCTGACCGGCTCCTCGTCGTCCTTCCAGGAATCGTAGTCCGTGCTCATGGCGACCGCAGCGTAGGGGATGCCCGCTTCGTTCGCCAAAGCCGCCTCCGTCGCGACCGACATGTTTATGATGTCGGCCCCCCAGGAGCGGAACATGCGGGATTCGGCCCTGGTCGAAAAGCGCGGCCCCTCGATGGTTATGAGCGTACCCTTCGCATGAAAAGGCAGTCCGAGTCGCTCGGCCGAAGCGATGAGCGCTTTACGCATTTCAGCGTCGAAGGGATCGGGCATGGCCGCGTGCAGAGGCTTGTGCGGCTCGAAGCTCTCGAAAAAGCTCAAACTGCGGCGCCGGGTGAAGTCGATGAACTGATCGACAATCACAAGATCGCCGCGGCGGATATTTTCTCGGAGCGAGCCGACCGCCGTGGTAGCTAGTATTTTATCACACCCCGCTTCTTTGAGCGCGGCAATGTTCGCCCGGTAGTTGACCTGGGTGGGCGGGATTGTGTGCTCGCGGCCGTGTCTCGCGAGAAGAACGACGTCCGTGCCGCCGATCCTCCCCTCTTTGAGCGGGGACGAGGGATCGCCCCAGGCCGTTGTTACAGTCCTGTCGCGGCCTCCTTCGAGGATATCGGGGTTGTCGAGCCCCGAGCCGCCGATGATGCCGATTTTCATGATATCTCCGCCTCCCCATAAACGTAGTGAGTCATACTCTTCCCTTCCCCCTCGCATCGGGGAAAAGTCTCGCGATGTCATCCCGTTCGGCTCTGCAGAGTCCTCGTTCGGTGATGAGGCCGTCGATAAGCCGTGCGGGCGTCACGTCGAAGCCGTAATTCGCCGCCCGAGTCGTCTCGGGGCAGATCAGCACCGAGACGCGGCGGCCCTCGTGCAGACCTGCGACATAGCGCACTTCGTCCTCGTCGCGCTCCTCGATCGGAATTTCCGCGAGGCCGTCGTCGATACCGAAGTCGAAACTCGAGGATGGAAGCGCGACATAAAAGGGTACACCGTTGTCGCGGGCAGCGAGGGCCTTGAGGTAGGTGCCGATCTTGTTCGCCGCGTCTCCCCTCGCCGTAACGCGGTCGGCGCCCGTGATGACGAGATCGACCATGCCGTGCTGCATGAGGTGGCCGCCCGTATTGTCGCAGACGAGGGTGTGCGCAACGCCGCGCCGTCCCAGTTCCCATGCGGTGAGCGAGGCGCCCTGGTTGCGGGGCCGGGTCTCGTCGACCCAAACGTGGACTGCTATGCCCGCTTCGTGAGCGGCGTAGATGGGCGAAGTCGCAGTGCCCCAGTCCACACAGGCGAGGGCGCCCGCGTTGCAGTGCGTCAGGATATTCACCGTCCCGCCCTTTTTTTGGGCGGCGGCGCGGATGAGGGGAAGACCGTGGATGCCGATCATGCGGCAATTCTCGGCGTCCTCATCGGCCATGGCGAGCGCCTCGATCCGCGACGCGTCGACGAAGTCCAAACGGGACGAGACTCGGGCGCAGGCCTCGAAGACGCGGCGCAGCGCCCAGAGAAGATTCACGGCGGTAGGCCGCGTCGCGGCGAGGTCCTCGGCCCTCGATTCGACATACGCGCGCCATCCCTCTGCAGGCGCCTCCTTCGCGGCCTGAAAGACGCCGAACGCGGCCGTCACACCGATAAGCGGGGCGCCGCGGACGACCATGCCGCGGATCGCCTCGACATAGTCCCGGCTCCGCAGTAATTGAACTGTAACATACTCGAAGGGAAGCCTGGTCTGGTCGATAACCGAGACAATGTCATCCTCCCCGAGCCAGATGCTCCGGTTTCCTCGTTCCATCATCTTCATAGCGGCTCTGCACCTACTAGAGCTTCAGAAGACCTTGCAGTTCCTTCGTCAGGCGGCCGAATTCGGCGCAGGCCGCTTCCACGGGCTCGGGACGGGACATGTCGACGCCCGCGATCTTGAGGCTTTCGATGGGGAAACGCGAGCCGCCGGACTTCAGGAAGGCGTAGTAGTCCGCGCGCTCGCGCTCCCCTCCGGAAAGGACTCGTTCTGCGAGGGCTATGCTCGCCGATATGCCCGTCGCGTATTTGTAAACATAGAAGGCGTTGTAGAAATGCGGAATACGGAGGCATTCGAGGTCGCTCACCTCCTCCAGGTTCATCGCGGGGCCGAAATATTTCTTCAACAATGTCCGATATTCGTTTCGCATAACGTCGAGCGTAAGACTCTCGCCCGCCTCGACGATGGCGTGGGTCCTCGCCTCGAATTCGGCGAACATGGTCTGCCTGAACAAGGTCGCCAGAAGACCGTCGAGCTGGGCGCCGACGAGGCTCGCCCGCTCGTCGTCGCTTTTCGCCTTATCGTAGAGGCTGCGATACAAAAGCTGCTCGTTGAAGGTACTGGCGACCTCGGCCTCGAAAATAGTGTAGCTGTACGAAAGAAACGGGTTCGACAGGGCGGAATAGTACGAGTGCATGGAGTGGCCGCCCTCGTGCGCCATGGTGAAGACATCGTGAAGCACGTCATCCTTGTAGTTGAGGAGGATGTACGGCTCGCCGCTGTACGAGCCGGCCGAGAAGGCGCCGGAGCGCTTGCCCTTGTTCTCGTAGCGGTCGACCCAGCGGCCCTCGAGGCCCGAGCGGAGAACGGCGACGTATTCGTCGCCCAGGAGTCTCAGCGCCTCGCAGACGAGTTCGACTGCCTCTTCGTAGGTATGCCTGACCTTCACCTCGGGCACGAGGGGGACGTACACATCGTAATGCCGAAGCTCGTCGAGCTTGAGCGCCCTCCTGCGCAGTTCATAGTAGTCGTGAAGAACGGGCAGGTTGGCCGAAACCGTCGAAACGAGATTGTCGTAGACATCCTCGCCCACGTCGTCGGGGAAGAGGGCCGCGGCCCGGGCCGAGGGGTACTGCCGCACCACGGCGCGGTACTTGTCGTATTTCACCGAGCCCGCGTACAGCGCGGCCAGGGTGTTCTTGTGCTTGTCGAAAAGCTCGTAGAAACGGAAGTACGCCGCCTTCCGCAATCCGCGGTCGGGATTGCGCATGAAGGACTGGAAGGTCGACTGGGTGAGGGGCCGCGGCCCCTCGGGAGTCTCGATCGTGCCGAAATCGAGGTCGACGTTCGTAAGGACCTCGAAGGCGTCCTGAGCCGTGCCCGAGGACTCCGACTGGAGGGCGAGAAGACGCTCCTCGGCCTCTGAAAGGACATGGGGCTTGAACCTGATGATTCTGCGTAGAAAGACCGAGAACTCGCCGAATGCCGGCGAGGCGAGACAATCGGCGATGAAAGCATCGTCCAGCTTCTGTATCGCGGGCACGAGCCAGGACCACTCGCCCGAGGCTCGGGTCGCGACCGACATGTAGCGCATAACGCGTCCGCGCGAGGCATCGTCGCCCTGGTCCTCGGCCTCCCGGAGGCTCGCGTAGTAGCCGAGACGCTCGTCGAGGATGCCGAAGTCGCGGTAGAAGGCCAGGGCTTCCGCGAAGGCAGCGGCCGTCGAGCCGAAGTCTTTTTTATACTCGGGAATCCTCGCGATCATGGACTCGAGCTTCCCAAGGCCCTCCTCCCACGCATCGTCGCCCGGGAACAGGGCGGAAAGATCCCACCTGTGCTCGGGCGGGACTTCGGAACGGAGCATGATGTGTGCAGCTTCAGACATAGGTCGATTCTCCTCGGATCGAGTGTATCGTCAAACGAGGCGGAGGGCGAGATATCATGCGGTCGTGAGCGTTCGCAGGAAACGAGCCATGAGATCGAAAGCCTCGTCCTCGGCGAGTTCGGGGCCGTCCTTGGGCGTATGCAGAAAATCCCAGGTCTGAGGTCGGCCGCCCCGGACCAGGACAGCGGCTTCCGCTTCGGGCAGGAGGCTCAGGGTCAGCGCAGGTATACCGCCGAGGGTCAGGCCGAGGTCGTCCGACCAGGGTAGGGGGGCGGGCAGCGGCTGTCCTATGCCAGCGCGGGCGGCCGCGTCGGCAACGGCTTCCACAAGGCTGTGCCGTCCCCGCTCGGCAGAGAATGAACTCATTCCGGCTCGATCCATGAGCGATTCTGCCGAGGTGGAATAGACGAGGCGGTCGCCGCGGCCCGTGACATCGAGCACGAGGGTCGGCGGCGCGGACCGGGATTCGGTCGCTGGCAGCCTACGCGCTTCAAAGGCCGCGCGCAGGGCACGGCCGAGCCGGAAGGAGCCCTGCGAGGACACGGTCCCGCTCGAGGGCGCCTCCTCCGCATCGGTGAAAACAACGAGAAGGGGCGGAGGACATGCTTCGTGTACAAGTTCAGAGGCGAGACGCGCAAGCTGGATACAGGCGCAGGAATTGTCGAGGACACCGGGCGAGGGTTCGAAGCGGTCGTAGTGCGCCGCGAGCGCGAGACGGGGCAGGGATTCGCCGATGCGGACGATGAGGTGCCGATCCTCGCCGGTCTTGACGACCGAGTATGGCAGGTCGCGGGCGGCGAGCACGGCGGCCAGTGTGACGAGCCTGTCGCAGCCCGGCTTGAGGAAGCGCTCCTCGTCCGGAGAGAAGCGCATACGGCCCGCCTAGTCCGTCCTTTCGTCGGAAGTGCCGCGTGCCGGGCGCGGGGCCGCGGTCGATTCGCGGACCATGAGAGTCGTGGGCATGCGCCGGTGCAGGCTGCGGCGGTCTTCCGAAGCCGCCCCGTCGAGGAGGTTTACCACAAGCTCGGCTGCGGCTGAGCCCTTCTCGCGTCCCGGCTGCCTCACGGTCGTGAGGGTCGGACGGACGCGGACGGCGTCGGGAATATCGTCGAAGCCTGCGACGCTTATATCGCGGGGTATTTCAAGGCCCTCGCGCCTGCAGGCCGAATACACGCCGAGGGCGATGGCGTCCGCCATCGCCGCGATGGCGGTCGGAGATGAGCGGCCTGCCAAGATACGCAGCGCGGCCTCCTCGCCGCCCTCGACCGAGCTCTGAGCCGTGGTCACGGGTATGTCGGGCGAGCCGAGTTCGAGCCCCGCTTCCTCGAGGGCGCGTCTGAAACCCGCGAGGCGGCGGTCGCGTACCAGCGAAAAGCGGCCTGTCCTCAGCTGGATGGTCTCGGGCATGAGGGAGATGACGGCGATGTGGCGGTGTCCCAGATCGAGGAGATGCCGCATGAGTTCGTAGGCGGCGCTCTCGTCGTCGACGCCCACATTGACGGTGGCGTCCGTGTCCACGCCGTCGATGGTGACAAAGGGGATGCGCCGCTTGTTCAAAAGCTCGACGACCTCGTGATCGGGACCCACACCGATGGTGATAAGGCCGTCGACGAAGGCGCGGCGGGCGGCCTCGATGACGCGGCCTTTGACGGGCGGGAGCATCGTCAAGGAAAACTCGCGCTCCTCGCAGAGTTCTCCGATACCGCGGACGATCTCCAAAAGATAGGGGTTGCGCATGGCCTCGGTGATGGGCTGCGGCAGAAGAAGGCCGAGGGCTCCCAGGCGCTTGGTCGTGAGGGTGCGGGCGACGGGGCTCGGAATATAATCGAGCTCGTTCACCACGGCCATGACACGTTTATACGTTTCCTCGGATATCCTCGTCGGATCGTTGAGGGCGAAGGAGACCGTAGTCTTCGATACACCCGCCCGCTCCGCGATGTCCTTGATGGTCGGACGCATTGCACACTCCGAACGGCAGTGTATAGCGAGGCGTCCGCCTGGTCAATTAAAAAGAAAACTGAGTTAACTAAACAAGGAAACTATGGAATTATTCAGCGGTATCGACGATAAATAGTTGAGATGAAACAGATAATCGTCACCTACGCATCCGGCGAAAAAGTCGCCTACCCTTCCGGCGTGAGAGCCGCGGACGTCATCGGAAAACTGGGGAGCTTGACCTGGCCGCTCGCGGCGGTCCTCGTCAATAACGAGCTTAAGGACCTCGACGCGCCTCTGTTGACGGACTGCCGTATCGATCCGGTCACCATCGACACGGTTCAGGGAGCGACGACCTACCGCCGCTCGCTGTGTTTTCTCCTCGCGATTGCCGCCCGGGAGTTGACTCCGGAGCGGCGGCTCATGGCGGGCATGGCCATCGGCACGGGCTTTTACCACTACTACGACGACGACATTCCTATGAGCGCCGAGGATGTCGCGGCCCTCGAACAGCGTATGCGGGCCCTTGTGGACCGCGACGCACCCATCAGGGTCGAACATCGCGCCTGGGCCGAGGCCGTCGAATACTTCAAAATGAGCAACCAGCCGGGGACCCTCCTCCTCCTCGAACACTCCAACGAACCCGTGATTCCTCTGGACGAATGCGCGGGCTTCCGCGATCTTCATATCGCGCCCCTCGTGCCCTCGACCGGGGTGCTTAAGACCTTCGAACTCATGCCCTATCACGGAGGACTCCTCCTGCGCTATCCGCATAAAGAAACTCCCGACCGCATACCGCCCTTCTCCGACGACCCCGTGCTCTATTCGGTCGCCGCGGAATCCCGCGAGCGGGCCCAGGTCCTCGGTGTCGCCTCGGTAGGGGCCTTGAACCGCGTCAACGCATCCAAGGGCATAAAAGAGTACATCCGCATCGCGGAAACCCTCCAGGACAAGAAAATCGCCGCCATAGCCGACGCCGTGGCCGCGCGCTCGGACACAGTCAAGGTCGTCCTCATCGCAGGTCCGTCCAGTTCGGGCAAGACAACCACCTCGAAAAAGCTCGCCATCCAGCTCAAAGTCATGGGACTCGACCCGATCACCATCTCGCTCGACGATTATTTCGTCGATCGCACGAAGACGCCTGTCGACGAAAAGGGCGAGCCGGACTTCGAATGCCTCGAGGCCCTCGACGTCGAACTTCTGAACGAGCAACTCTTGGCCTTGTTCAGGAACGAGGAAGTCGAACTTCCCATATACGACTTCAAATCGGGATCCCGTAGAAACGTCGGCAGGAAGATCAAACTCGGACCGAGAAGCATCCTCATCATGGAAGGGATTCACGGACTCAACGAGCGGCTCACGCCCCGGATCCCCCGCGAGCAGAAGTTCAAAATCTACGTGAGCGCCCTCACGCAGCTCAACCTCGACGATCACAACCGGGTCAGCACGACCGACAATCGCCTCCTCCGCCGCCTCGTCCGAGACTACAACTTCCGCGGCCACTCGGCGCAGCAGACCTTGAAGATGTGGCCCTCGGTCCAGGCCGGAGAGCGCAAGCACATCTTCCCCTATCAGAACAGCGCGGACGCAGCCTTCAATTCGGCCCTCGACTACGAACTCGGGGTGCTCAAGGTCTACGCCGAGCCCCTTCTGCGGACGGTGAAGCCCGGATGCCCCGAGTATTCCGAGGCGAGGCGCATGCAGGCCTTTCTGGACTATTTCACTCCCATACCCGCGCAGAGCGTGCCCGGCGACAGTCTTCTGCGGGAATTCATTGGCGACAGCGAGTTCAAGTACTAAAAATTATTCATGTCAAAATTATGAGGAATGGTTGCATAAACATGCAACCATTCCTCTTTTGATAACCGCTTTACAATACAAGAGTTATGAAACACAATACTCCCTTGAATTTAGAGAATAGATAAAGGAGGCAGCAATGAAGAAACTATGTTTCGCCGGTATCATCCTATTCGCGCTCGCCATCGTCCTGGCGGGTTGCGGCGCACCGGCGGCAAAGGCTGGAGAAACACCGAGGGCGAACAAGGGAGCGATCGTCGACAAGGTGCTCTTCGACGCCAAGACACAGGAAGACATCGCCATCAAGGACCTCGCCGAGGGGAAAAGCGATATTTTCTGGAACAGCACCGAGGGCGGCGTCTTCCTCGGGCTCTCGGATGATGTAAAGGCGAAGCTCGAAGTCTATGCCGTGCCTTCGTCATACTGGTCCTTGCTTTTCAATCCCTATCCGAATCAAGCGCCCTATGTGGCCAAAACCAAGGACGGCGCCGCGAAGTTCAATCCCTTCGCCATCCGCAAAATCCGCTTCGCGATGAACCATCTCATAAACCGCAAGCAGATTGTAGACGAGATTCTCGCCGGAGCGGGCCAGCCCAAGTTCACGCCGATCACCATCGGCCAGCCGAACTCGAGCCGCTATTCCTCCGTCGCGTCGAAGCTCGGGCTCAGCGACGAGGGGAACGAGGCTAAAGCTCTCGCCGATATCGATGCGGCGATGCAGGCCGCGGCCCAGCTCCCCGAAAACAAAGGCAAGCTGACTAAGTCGGGGCAGTGGTGGAGCTACGCGGGCAAGCCCGTCGAGATCAACTTCCTCATCCGCGTCGACGACCCGAACGGCCGCCTCAAGGAGGGCCGCTACGTCGCCGACCAGATCGAAAAAGCGGGCTTCAAGGTCAACCGCCTCGAATACGACCGGGCCAAGTGCTCGAAGATTTACCGCTCGGGCGACCCCGCCGCGTACGAGTGGAATATTTATACCGAGGGCTGGGGCGGCGGCCAGACCTACGCGTTCTGGGAGGGCAGCCTCGCCCAGATGTACGCGCCCTGGTACGCGAACATGCCCGGCGGCGGCAACGCGGGGCAGTGGAACTACCAGCACGCCGAGCTCGATTCCCTCACCCAGGCCGCGGTCAACGGACGCGTTAAGGATACCGAGGATTACTATGCCAAGTGTCTCGAAGCCTGCAAGCTCGGCATCCAGGAGGCTGTGCGCGTCTTTGTTGCGGATACGACATCCTTCTACCTCGCCAGTAAGAACCGCTTCAACAGTCGCATGGTGTACGGCATCGGCGACGGCCTCAACAAAGAATCCATGCTGAGCGCCGACGTCAAACCCGATACGAGCGGCCAGTTCAAGGGGAAGAAAGTGCTCCGTGTCTCCGAGTTCTCTGCGCGCGGCGCCCTCTTCATGGCAGCCTGGGATCCGATCGGTCCGGACGGATTCGCCGATCAATACTCGAGCACGATATCCAAGCCCTGCTCCGACATGGAATACTCGGCCAACCCCGTCACCGGCATGTTCGAACCTCTGCGGGCCTCGCATAAAAACTTCAAGACCGATTTCGAGTTCCAGGGCGACACCATGGTCGGTAAGATATCCGTCCCCTCGGAGGCTGTGCTGTGGAACGCGAAGACCCAAAAGTGGGACAATTCCGTGGTCTTCGTCGACAAGGGCGACGGCAGCTACGATTACGCTCCTCGAACGGACAAACCCGAGTATTCGAAATCCATCGCCACCGCGACCTTTACCTACAAGTACTCGAAGTGGCACTCGGGCCGCATGATGGATATCAACGACTTCCGCTATGCGGTCGCAGCCGGTTACGACTGGTCCGTCAAGAAGGGCGAGAACGACAAGACCTACGAAGAGTCCTACGCCGCGACTGTTGCTCCGAACAACACGAGGCTGAAGGGGATCATTTTCAATAAGGACGGCAGCTTTACGACCTTCGGCGATTCCTATTACCCCATGGACCCCGTCTATAACGCGTCGCTCATCTGTCCCTCGCTCATGGTCGAGGCCTCGAACTACGCGACGATCGTGAACTGGGAGATTCTCGAAGCCATCCGCGGACTCGTGATCGACGGCAAGTACGTCGTCAATTCGAACGGCGATTTCACCGAGATCGACGTCATCGCCGAAAAGTGCGTCGCCGACATAAAGGCGAAGCTTCAAGAGTACATCGCTTCCAAGCACGTACCGGCCTGCCTCGAAGGCTTCGTAAAGCCCGAGGAAGCGGTGAAGAATTACGAGAAGGCCCTCGCCTTTATCGACAAGTACGGTCACGCCTTCATCTCGAACGGCGCCTTCTTCGTCGAGAAGTACGATGCGGCGAACAACAGCCTGATTCTCAGCGCGACGAGCGACGAGGGCTATCCCTTCGCCAAGGGCGAGTTCGCCAAGCGGTATACGACTTCCTTCGCGCGCATCAACCAGGTCAAGGTCGGCGAGTTCAAGAAAGGCGCTGATCTCAACGTCACGATCACTGTCGCCGAAGTCGCCTTCCCGGCGAACACCGCCAAGGCAGCGGCCAAGGCCAACGTCAAGCTCAGCCTCGTCGGCGACAAGGACTATGTCTATCAAGGTAAGGCGGCCAAGGCGGGCGTCTATACGGTGACAATCCCCGCGAAGGACATCGAAGGACTCAAGGCCGGCACCTACACCCTCGTCGCCGAGGCGGCGCTCGGCACCGAGGCCGGAGCGGTGAGCACCGCGAAACTCATAGTCCAATAAGAACAACGCATCGGGGAGTAGACAGGGGGCCTCGCCCCCTGTCCTCCCGACATCCTTTACGTTCGAGCGGCGCGTCATCGACGCCAAGCTGAAGAACAGACCAGGAATGCTCGATGTACCTACGATATGTACTGAAACGCGCCCTCTACGGCCTATTGATGTATGTTGTGATGATCTTCACATACTCGGCCTTGTTCAACAAAGTCGCCGAGGAGACGCTCAGGGCCCAGATCGAGGAACAAGTCGCCCAGGAAGCTATTCGATATAAAAATGTAACTTCCGATCAGCTTCAAAAACTCGTATCGGAGCGAAGGGCGGCGAAGATTCATCAATACCACCTCGACCAGCCTTACATTCTTAGGGTTGTGCTGAGGAGCGTCGACACCCTGAGCTTCAATTTCGGGAACTCGACCATCATCAAGGCGTCCAACGGCGACCGCTCCGTCCTCGCCATCATCTTTGAAGCCCTCCCCCGGACCATCGTTCTTTTTACGACCGAGGTGATCCTCGTCGTCGCGATCGGCATCGCACTCGGGCTGTACGCCGCGCGCAAGCCGAACGGCCCCTTGGACAAGTCACTCTCCATGATCACCATGATCACGAACGGGCTTCCCTCCTGGTGGCTCGGCATGCTCATGATCATGCTCTTCTCATATACGATACCCATCTTCCCCTCGGGGGACGTTCAGTCGAAAATACCCCCCGGCGGCATCGCGGGAGTATTCGACTTCCTATGGCATCTCGCCCTGCCCCTTCTCACCCTGGTGGCCCTCAATATGTGGGGGACGGGATACTTGATACGCAATATCGTCCTCTCGAATCTGCAGGAGGACTACGTCATGGCCGCCCGCGCCCGCGGGGTCAGCGAACGTCGCGTCCTCTTCGGTCATACGCTCCGCACCTCCTTACCCGCGATCATGACCCTCGCGATTCTCGGGCTTTTCAGCTCGATCGCGGGCAACATCATCGTCGAGGGTATTTTCAGATGGCCCGGTATCGGCAATCTGTATTTCATAGCAGTCGAACAGAACGATGTGCCGGTGCTCATGGGGACATTGGCCCTCGAGACCTTCCTGAATATGATCGGATTCGTCTTACTCGACCTCTTGTACGGCATTCTCGATCCGCGCATCAAGACAGGAGGCCGTGCATGAGCATTAAAGAGTTTTTCGCCGATTTCATCGATTTCTGGAATGAATACCGCAAGACAGGCTCGGGAATCGTCGGCCTTGTCATTCTCGCCGTCTTTTTGATCCTCGCGATTATAGGACCCGCGGTCGTGCCCTTCCCGGGCGCGACCGACCATTGGCACGATATAACCTTCTGGCAGGACAATCCCCGATCGGCCCCGCCCGCATGGACCAATCTCTTCGCCGCGCGGAAAGGAGCCGTCACCGCCTTACTGAGACCGGAGAGCCCGCATTCATCGACGGAAGACGATACCCGCCTTCTGCGGTACGGCTTCCGCTACTCCATGAACGCCGACAAGGCCCCCCGCGATCTCATTTTCAGATTCAAGGGAACGGGCTCGATGTCCCTTCGCCTTACCGCGATCAGGCCCGACGGCTCCGAATGCGAGCTGTACCGCGATCAAGTGCGACTCTCCGACTCCATTAAGCGCATCTCGGTCGAAAACGACGCGAAAAACGGCGTCTTCGAGATGATCAACGACATCGACGAATTCATCGCCTCGAGCATCGACCCGGTCACGACGCGGCCGACTGTCCTGCTCTTCGCGCAGATAGACGAGAGCATCTACACGGCGCCGCGGACCGTAAAAGGGGAGTACCTTTTCGAATTGAACGTTCTCTTACAGAAAAACGCCAGCGTCGAGGAGCCGAGCCTTCTTGTCTCGGGGCAGGTCTCGGGCATTCTGGGCACGGACGTCTCGAAACGGGACATCTTCACCGGCGTCGTCGTGGGCATTAAATGGGCCCTCTTCATCGGCTTTTTGACCTCGATCATCACAGTCATACTCGGCGTGGTGCTCGGAGTCGCGGCCGCCTACTTCGGCGGTTTCACCGACTGGCTCTTGACTCGTCTTTACGAGTTCGTCTACCTGCTTCCGGTCCTTCCCTTCCTCATCGTTCTCTCCGCGATATACAAACCTTCTATTTATACGTTTATAACTATTGTCTGCCTTCTTTTCTGGACCGGCCCCTACAAGCCGGTGTACTCGATGGCCCTGCAAATAAAGGAAGAGACCTTTGTCGAGGCCTCCCGCGCCCTGGGTTCTTCCAGACCGAGGATCATCTTCAAGCACATCATCCCCATCCTGCTCCCGTACAGCTTCGCGGTCATGGCCCTCTCGGTACCCGGCGTCATCGTGTACGAGGCGAGCGTGAGCCTCCTGGGCCTGGGTGACTCGAGCATCGTCACCTGGGGGCAGATACTCCAGGCCGCCCTCCGCCAGGGCGCGGTGATCAACGGTCTGTGGTGGTGGGTCATCCCGCCGGGACTCATGATCGCCCTCATGGGCATGTCCTTCGCCTTCATCGGATCGGCGATGGACAAGATCCTTCATCCCAAACTCAAGACCAGGTGATGCGATGAGCGAAATCATATCCACCAGGGAGCCCGTTCTGCGTGTCAGGGGACTCAAACTCCATTACTTCACATCGAAGGGCGTCGTGCGCGCGCTCGACGGGGTCGATTTCGACCTTTTGAGCGGACAGACGCTCGGCCTTGTGGGCGAATCGGGTTGCGGGAAAACCACCACGGGATCCGCGCTCCTGGGCATGCCCTCGCCCCCGGGTCGAATCGTCGAAGGCTCGATACTCCTCGACGGCCGCGATATCGTCGGCTTGTCGGACCGCGAACTCAGGCGCGATATACGCTGGTCGAAAATCTCGATGGTGTTTCAAGGCGCGATGAACTGTCTCACGCCCGTCTATACGATCCGGGCCCTTATGACGGAGACCTGGCGCGAGCATAAATCCGATGAGGCAGGCGCGCGCGATGCGGCGTACGAGAACCGCATAGAAGAGCACATGCGGAAGTATGTCAGACTCGTCGGACTGCCTGAGTCGGTGCTCGACCGCTATCCCCACGAGCTGTCGGGCGGCATGAAGCAGCGCGTCGTCATCGCCATGGCCCTCTTCCTCGAACCCAAGGTCGTCATCCTGGACGAACCGACGACGGCCCTCGACGTGATCGTCCAGGCCCAGATCCTCAACCTCATCAAATCCCTGAAGCGCGAGCTCGGGTTGTCGTATATTTTTATAACACACGATCTGGCCACCGAGGCCGAGATAGCCGACAGGATCATGGTCATGTACGCGGGAAAGACCGCCGAGCTCGGATCGAGCGAGGAGATATTCGGAGGCTCGGGCCCCCTACATCCTTACTCGCAGAAACTCCTGGCATCGACGCCGCGGCTCCGAAAGCGCGTCAGCGAGCTTGCCTTCATACCCGGCTCGCCGCCGGATCTCATATCGCCGCCTCCGGGCTGCCGATTCGCCCCCCGCTGCTCCTTCGCAAAATCTAAATGCCGCGATGCCGAGCCTCCCGTCGTCGATGTCGGCGGCGGACACCTCGTCGCGTGCTGGAAAGCCGTAAAGGACCCCGACTATGAGCGTGCATGAAACAAGCTCCGCCGATACCGATATGAAGAACTCCTCCGGCAACGAAGTCTTGCTTGTCAAGAACCTTCGTAAAGAGTTTATATCGCATCGAGGCCATACAAAGATAAAAGCCGTGGACGGCGTAAGCTTCTCGCTCCGCCGGGGCGAGATACTCGGCCTCGTGGGCGAATCGGGATGCGGCAAGACGACGACGGGCAAACTCGTCATGAGGCTCCTCGAACCGACCTCGGGTTCCATCGTCGTCGACGGCCTCGATACAGCCGAGCTTGGCCGTGACGAGGACTTCGCCTATCGCCGCCGCGTGCAGATGATTTTCCAGGACCCCTACGCCTCCATGAACCCCTACTTCAAAGTACGGGACGTCCTCGAAGAGCCCCTCCTCATCCACGGCATCGGCTCGTCGAGGGCCGAGCGCATGGAACTCATCGAGCGCGCCATGGAGATGGTCAAGATGACGCCCGTCGACGAGTACATCGACCGCCATCCCCACATGCTTTCCGGCGGCCAAAGGCAGAGAATCGCGACCGCCCGCACCCTCATCTTGAACCCCCTCGTCATCGTCGCCGACGAGCCGGTATCCATGATAGACCTTTCGACCAGGGCCGAGATACTCCATCTCATGAAGTCGATACAGACGAAAATGGAGTTGTCTTTTATTTACATCACGCACGATATTTCGACCGCGCGCTTTTTCGCCGATAGAATCGCCGTCATGTACCTCGGCAGAATCGTCGAGATAGGGAGCCAGGACGAGATCATCGACCGTCCGATCCACCCTTACACGCGGGCACTCATCGAGGCCGTCTGCGAGCCCGAGCCCGGGAGGGTGGATAAGTTGCGCGACCTTAAGATCACGGGCGAAATACCCTCGGCTGCCGACATCCCCTCGGGTTGCCGCTTCCGGACGCGCTGCCTTTTCGCGACGGAGGACTGCAAGAACCTGCCCGAGCCCGAGCTCGAGGACATAGGCGGCGGGCACTGCCACGCATGCCGAAGGTGGAAGGAGATCTAGCGGGCCGATGACAAACGGCAAGTTTGCCGTCAGTCTGTCGGCCGGCTTATTTCAACGGCGACGGGCCAATTCGAGCACCGCGCGGACCGCTGACGTATCCAGTTTTACGAAGTTACCTATCGTGCGTTTTCCGCCGTCCGTCGCCTTCGAAGCCATCTCGTCGAGCCTGTCGTCCCCGATTCCGAGATCGGACAAGGCAAGGCCGAGCCCCATGCTCCGGTAGAACTCCTCGAGACGCCGTATCCCCTCGCGGCCGGTGGCCTCGGGATCGCGGAAATCCTGCTCGACGTTCCAGACGCGGACGGCCCACTGCGCGAAGCGCTCCGGGTCGGCCTTGATCGTATACCGCATCCAGGCCGGGAAGATCACCGCGAGGCCCGCGCCGTGGGCGACGTCGTATATGCCCGAAAGCTCGTGCTCGATGTCGTGCGAGGCCCAGTCCCCGATCCGCCCCGTGTTGAAAAGGTTGTTGTGCGCGACGGTCCCCGCCCACATGAGTTCGGCCCAGGTGTCGTAGTCCTCCGGGTGCGCGATGGCTTCGGGGCCTTTCCGCGCGACGGTCTTCATGGTCGCCTCGATGAGGCGGTCGGTGAACTCAACGTGCCTGACCATGGTGAAGTAGCGTTCCATGAGATGGGCCATGATGTCGGAGGCGCCGCAGGCGACCTGAAA
>CAZXXZ010000030.1:0-31244 GCA_964644505.1 uncultured Treponemataceae bacterium
AGCACTCGTTCTCACGGCTTATGGAGACGAGTCTGCGGTTTCTGGCGGCGGCGGTTCGACCGCAGGTCGAGCTGTGGACGGATAAGCATTCGGCCTATCCGCGGGCAATCGCGGCATCGCCCTGCGCCCATGGTCTGCTCGAGCAGGGCCGACTCCGCCACTACACCGTCTCCTCGCGGGCGGCTCGCACGATCCACAATCCCTTGTTCTCGGTGAACTACCTCGACCGGGAGATCCGCAAGGACCTGCACGAGCATGTGCGCGAGTCGGTGTGCTTCGGCCGGAATGTGAACCGGCAGATGGAGCGGCTGAGCCTGTACCGGTATTACCACAATATCGAGAAAGTGCACCGCGCGGCCTGGGGCTGTTTCAGTCACGCGGTGGTGGCGGGGATCAACGCGGCCGAGATCGAGCGGGCGAAGAAATTACTATGGAAGCGTCGAGCCTTTTTGTCGCTCATCGAGCTCGATCCGAGCGCCGAGGACACCTGGCTGAGGCGCTGGCAGACGCCCGTGCGTCAGGGGCCGGACTATTTGCCGGCGTACGCGGCCGCCTAGGGATGGGATGCAGGGCGCTTTGGTGCGGGGGTGTGGTGGGTGCGGGTAGGCTTCGACCAGTCGCAACAAGGTTCGAGGAACTAATCAACCCTCAGCGGGACTGGTCCTTCGGCCTGTCTTGATGAAACCGAAAAACGAGCCGACGAGGCCGCCTATGATGTGGGCGAACTGTGAGATGTTGTCCCCTCCCTCAGGCGAGAAACGGGAAGCGATAGCGTTGAAAACCTCACGACCGAGATAAACGATCATGATGAGAATGAAGGTAAGGGGGATTTCTCCTTTTTTGAAATTCGTGAAGGAAGCGAGAAGAATCATCATGAAAGCTATGCCCGAAGCTCCCATGAGAGAGGTCATCGGGAAGAAAAAAACCTGCAGAAGCCCGGTGACGAGGGCCGTCACAGCCATCATGAAGAGGATGGCGAGCGATCCATAGCCTGCTTCGAGAATAGGTCCGAGGAGAAGAATGAAGCTGAAATTTGAAAAATAATGATTCAGGTCGGCATGCCCAAGGGTATACGAGAAGAGTCGTATGTAATCTCGAGCGGAGCCCGAATCGAAGGGAGTGGGGGTCGAAAACCACTCGGTTGAAAGGTTCGGTATGAACAGGCCCGATAAAAAAAGAACAAGACCCGAGACAAGGGTGAAGCTCAGGGTTGTCGGTGCATTATAGCGTATTCTCATAGCAAGGCTCCTGAATCCTGTAGTATCATGAAGATATTATAACTCCAGATCGATCGAAACGGGGCAGTGATCCGAACCCATGACATCCGGGTGTATCGACGCCGCTTTGAGAGCGGGCAGAAGCCCCTCGTCCACGCAGTGATAGTCGAGCCTCCATCCGATGTTTCGCTCCCGGGCCCCTTTGACGCGGTATGTCCACCAGGTGTACTGCCCCGGCTCCAAATTGAACTGTCTGAAGCTGTCCGCATAGCCCGACGAAAGATAAGTATCCATCCAGGCGCGCTCCTCGGGAAGATAGCCGGGGTTGCCCTCATTGGCACTCGGGTTCGCGAGATCGATCGGCTTGTGCGCGATGTTGTAGTCCCCCGAGACGATGATATGACGGCCCGAGGCAAGGGCCCGTTCGCAGAGCGTGAAGATCGCGTTGCAAAACCCGAGTTTGTAGTCGAGCCGCGCCCCTCCCTCCTGGCTGTTGGGGAAGTAGGCCGACACGACGACAAAATCCCCGAAATCGGCGACCAGGGCCCTGCCCTCCTCGTCATAGGCCTTTTCTCCGAGATAGGAGATCGAACGGGGCTCGTGTTTGCAGTACATGGCGACGCCCGAGTAGCCCTTCTTCTTGGCCGAAGACCAATAACTTATGTACCGCCCCCCTCTTCCGTCGCTCGGCTGGATGAACTCGGGCGGTAGTTGTTCGGGGTCTGCCTTCGTTTCCTGAACGCAGAATACATCCGGGCTTTCGCGTGCCAGCCACTCGAAAAGGCCCTTGGCCGCGCAGGAGCGTATACCGTTGACGTTCCACGAAAAGAGTCTGATCACGGAACCTCCTGAACATTCATGGTTACATCCAGAACAATTTTGTAGTTTTTACCGCGAACCGCGACGAACCTGCGCGAAAGGGAATAATCCCCGATCCTGCACGAGATCGTATGCTCTCCGCTTTCAAGCTCGATACGCGGCCATTCGGAAGGTTCTATGCGGACACCGTCGAGAGATATCTCGGAGGAGTTCGGCGCTTCTATGGAAACGATGGGTGTCGTCGTTTGAAGTTCCAGTACGAGTTCGACGGTCTTCCCGGCTTCGACGACGAAGGTTCGGCTCTCTTCCCTGTAGGAATCGGATTTGACGCGGAGTCTGTGTGTTCCAGCTTTGAGAACGATAGTCTGCGACACATCGACTTTCCGTTCGTCGACGAAAACTTCCACGGAAGAACGGCCCGTGCGTTCATCGGGATATTTTATTTTCACAGAGATGGCGCCCTCGTCGCCGATGATCGGACGGCAGCGTATCTGGAAACGGACTTTCTCGACATCGGAGAGAACGCCCTTCGAGACCGGGAGCATTTTGACAATGATCGGAAATTCGGCAGGTCGGATTACAAGCGGCAAAAGTTCGGCGTACGGACTGCGCTGAATGCCATGGTCGGCTTTTACCGGTATCTGGAAGGCATAGCCCGCTCGCGCAGGTATCGGTTGCGTGATCATTCGCTGGCCGCGGTAGACGACGATCCCTTTGTCGGGCTGAGGTTCGATCGCTTTCCAGATTTCGTAGGCGAAGCCCCCAGGCGACCGTATCACCTCGGGCGGAGAGCGAATTTCTATCTCGACGCCCTGAAGGAAGGGCCACTCTCTCGGGATGACGACGGCTGCCGCATCGGAATAGCCGATGGATATGCCTTCGCCGCCTGTGTTCTCGGGCGATAGTGTAATAACGCCTGCTACGGTCGTACGCAGTTCCCGCGACTGGCCGAACCCGGCTTGAACCGCAGCGAATGCGAAGGCGAAAAGCGCGAGGTATCCAAGGCGGAGACGAATCATCGTTTCCCCCGGGGCAGAAAGGTTTCTGGATCGCGCGCGTCTCCGCGGACTCTGACCTCGAAGTGAAGATGCGGTCCGGTCGACTGCCCGGTCGATCCAACGCTGCCGATGATCCTACCCGATACGACCTCTTCATTCAATCTCACCTTCCGCTGCGAGAGGTGACCATAGACCGTCGAAAAACCGCCCTCGTGTTCGATGACGATATACTCGCCGAGGACATCGTCGACGCCGCTTTCAACCACCTTCCCCCCGCGCGCCGCATAGACATCGGTACCTGCGGCCGCCGCTATGTCGATGCCCTTGTGTATCGATAGTTTGCCGCTTATCGGATGGGCGCGGATTCCGAACGAGGAGGTGATCACGCCTGTGGGGAGGGGGAAGCGCATGAGGAGCCCGAGGAAGAGGGAGCGCTCCTCGGCGTTGAAGCGCGCACCGGGGAAGAATCGCAGTGTCATCGTTCTGCCGTCTTTGAACACGGAGACGAGATAGCTCGCACCTTCTTCTCGATACGAGAGCAGAAGATCGAGATCGCTTCCGGGGGCGGTCGGAGCGAAAAGACCCGGAACGCTCACGGCGAGGACGGTCTCTCCGGGCATGAAACTCCGCGCCCGGTCGAGACGATTCAAGGTGGCTATAGTCTCATAGGGAAGATTGAGTCGCGCGGCGAGCGAAAAAATATCCACCTCGGACTTGACTTTGTATGAATAGAAAACGAGATCGGGCGGCTTCTTGCCACTCTGAATCGCTTCGTAGGAAAACTCGAGTTGTTCCTGCTGCTGACGATACACCAGATCGTCCGTGCCGAGCGAGCCGAGGGCGGGATATGGATTTGCAATGCCGGTTCCGCCCGCAGTCTGAGCACTGCCCGGCTCGTGCGGTAAAAAGAGTAGTGCCGCCGAGGTCACGAGCGCAACGCTCAACATGCGGCTTTTCACGTCTTGACTTCCTTACCGTAAGCGCCGCGCCGTTTCCGGCGAAGACGGGAGACGATAGCTGATATGAAAAGCGATAGAAGTGAAACTGCGAAGATCGCGTTGTACCATGGACGGGACGAAAACGCCAGTTTCCACAGAGGCCATGTTATCACCACAGCCAAAGCGAGTACGACGGCGGCGGAAAAAGCGAAAAAAAGCAAAGGACTCAGCCCGAGTTTTTCACCTCGTTTCTGAACCTTCGCAGCATCGTCGGGAGAGGCTTCCATGTCGTTACACGCTAATAGGAGCGCTGCTTCGCGTCAAGAATGTAATAAAGGCTACTGTCTATAAAGGATGCTTGAGTATTCACGTCCCCTGTCCGCTGAGAACCGAATCTACAAGTCCGCGCAGATCGGGATCGAGTTCGGCCTTCGATGCGCGATCGGAATTCGAGAAGTCTTTATTGAGGGTGTACAGGCCGTCGTGGAAAACGATGACTGCATCATCCCCATCGGAGTCGCCATCTTCACCGTTCATACTCGTTTGTGAGTTATCCGGAAGATCGACGTAGCGCGACAACTCGAAGGGTTCTAGGTATTCGGCCTCGCTCCACGCATCCCCCTCTCCTACAACAGGCAGTTCTTCGAAGACGGGAGGCGTATCGGCCGAGCCGAAGACACGGCAGGGCGTCCAGGGACCGAGATAGCTTGTAATTTCGACCGGGGGGCCCTCGTCCAAATCGGCGGCAGGTAGTATTTCTAGCAGATCCCTCATCTGCGAGTTCAACATCGGGATCTCGCCGTTCACGATAACATCGTCGCCTGCCTCGTTGGCATCGGCCTGTGCTTCCGATAAGAGGAACCGCGGTTCGAGGAGGAACTCGGGCTCCTCTCCGGCTTCGATGTCGTCGCTTCGCTCTCCGGTTTCGGCCTTTTGTCCCTCGCCCCATTGTTCGAGCGACGACAAGTCTATCGAAGAGAGCAAAAGCTCGAACTCCATTTCCTCTGCTGCTTCAAAGTCCTCGGAAACCTGTTCGGCCGCGTCGAGAATGAACTCCGGTCCCTCGTCGATTTCCGCCGTCCGTGTACGAACAAGATCTGGATTCCCCGACGCCCCGTCCATATCCAGAAGATCCAAATCTTCGACATCGCTATGGTCATCGATATCGATGAATCCGATGATTTCCGATACATCGGCTTCGTCGGACAGTTCGAGTCCGGTCGATTCAGGGATGACTGGAATATCTTCGTTTTGGTCAAGGGCGAGTTCATAGGCCTGTTCCGAAGTCGCCCGCTTCTGTGTAAGCTCTACTGCTTCTTCTTCGCCGATCTGCTCAAGTTCCTCGATCTCTTCCGACTCTTCGAGTTCCTCGAGTTCTTCGACACTCTCTGGCAGGCTCGGTTTCTTTGCTTCGTTTAGAGGTTCGGTCGAAGCGGTGCCGATTTCATCGGCATACCGCAGTGCGACGGGTTTGATTGTCGAACGGCCTGTTGCCTGTACAGGGACGGGGGCTTCCGTCTTCTCGTCGATGCTTTCTATTTCTTCAGCTTCTTCGAGAACCTCGGCCTCGCTTACTTCCTCGACTTCCTCGAGCGCCTCCGCCTCGCTTGCCTCCTCGACTTCCTCGAGGACCTCGGCCTCGCTTACTTCCTCGACTTCCTCGAGCGCCTCCGCCTCGCTTGCTTCCTCGACTTCCTCGAGCGCCTCCGCCTCGCTTGCCTCCTCGACTTCCTCGAGGACCTCGGCCTCGCTTGCTTCCTCGACTTCCTCGAGCGCCTCGGCTTCCTCGATCACCTCGATGTCTTCAGGCTCGGATGCGGTATTGGACTCGGCAACGAGATGCACCGTTCGGTCCGTTTTTTCCTGAGGCATAAGGTCCGTTTGTGCAGGCGACGGAGCTTTTTTCTCAGAAGCTGGTTCTGTTTTCAAACCTCCGACAGTTGCAGTTGGAGGCGGCGGGCTGAGACTTCCAGATTTGACGAGTTCTCCGAGAAGTTTCTCGATCTCGCGCAGGCCGAGGACCTCGCGCTTCTGCTCCGCCCTGCCGCCCAGGACGGCGAGTATCTCGTCCCAACTTTTATCGATGAGTTCATCGATCTCGGCGCTCTTCCCGGAACGAAGGGAGCCGACACCCCTGCGTATAGCATCGCGTACTTCAGAGCGACGTCCCTCGAGTTCCCTTCTCCATCGATCGAAGTCGATTTCCGCCTTATTGTCTATGTATTCCTGCAGGAGACTGATCTGGAACCGCTTGATGCGATGGGCGAGCACCGCCATGCGATCTTGTCGGATATTGAGAAGAAGAAAAGCGATGAGGTATATTGTTATAAATAATGAACCAAGGAGGACGGCCTTCATAGCCCAGGGCAGTTTGAAATAACTGTCCGGTATCACATAGCCGACGAAGCCGCCCGTACGTACGGCTCTCGAGAAAAGTAAATACGATTCACCGCTACCGCTCGGCATCGCGATCGACACCGGAGCTTCGCCGAGCCCCGAGGACCACACTTCGAGAACTTTTGCGGTCAACGCCTCTCGGATAGCCGAGGGCGCCTTGAGAATGAGTCCCCGGTCTCCCGCGGCTATGACGGTTTCGCCGACGGGTGCCAAACCTTCCTTAATTAATGAAGAGACGAATCCGTCGATCGACACCTCGAAAACTGCGGTGCCGCGATACATACCGTAGCTGTCCGTGAAGGGCAGCGAATAGACGAAACGGCTTCTCGCCGGCGTTATACGAACCCGGCCCTTCGAAGCCTCGTTCTCGGCGAGCGATTCGTAAGGATCGTCGCCCGGAGAACCGTAATTCCGATACACGACCTGGGTTTCTGTCTTTTTGAGGATGTCGCCGGGGAAACTGCTGTAATGAATACGCTTTCCGTTCGCATCGATGAGCCTGAGTCCCGCCAGTCCGGCTGTCTCTTCCTGGAGCTTGCCGAGAATATTCGCACGGTCGAAGGCGTCCTGGGCGCTTATATTCGGCAAAAACGAGCGTCTGACGGGATCCTGCCTGAGTACGGCAGAAAAGCGCTCGAGGGCCGTCTCGTGATAGCGCCCCTCTGCCTCGGTCACTTTTGCGAGTGAAGTCTCGATTCCCTTGGTCAAGATCGGATTTCTGATCTCGGTCTCGATGACATCGAAAAGTCCGGAGAAAGCGGCGACGGCGCAGGCCGCGAATATCACGACTGCGATGAGGAGGCTGAGGCTCGCTTTCTGCCCGACGGTCATTTCCCCACGAACTCCATACGTACAAGACTATACCGGACGCATACGCCGATTACGGCTCTTCTTTAGAATATCGGACGCGGAGGAAAGCTTCTATACGTCGAACGAGGATGGGTTGTTACGAATTTCGAAGGCGGAAGCCACATGTTGAACACTATATACCCCGAAAAGGCAGTAAAACGAAGAAATATGCAAAAGTCCTGCATATTTCCTAGTTTTATTTGTTTTTCGTGTATTTTTATACAGAAGCACTTGACAAGACCGTATAATTATTATTTCATTTATTGCAACGACGTTTCGAGGAATAGGTATGGTCGAGAAACAAACGAAGCAGCCACACAGGATCGGCTATCCCGATGCTCAAGGTCTCTACGATCCCGCCATGGAACACGACGCCTGCGGGATAGGCCTCGTGGTCAATATCAAGGGACACAAATCGCATAAAATCGTGAGCGACTCGCTCGCGGTGCTCCGGAACCTGAGCCATCGAGGAGGAGCCGGTTACGAGCGCAACTCTGGCGACGGGGCGGGCATTCTCACGCAAATACCGCATCGCTTTTTCGTAGAAGTCTGTCCCGATTCGGGGATCAATCTCCCTCCGGAGGGAGGCTACGGCGTCGGCATGGTCTTCCTGCCGCAGAAAAGTACGGCGCGGGCTATGGTCCGCTCGAGGATCGAACGCATCGTTTTCGAGGAAGGCTTGACCTGTCTGGGCTGGCGGGACATTCCCGTCGATGTCTCCTCGCTGGGCAGCATTTCTCGCTCGGTCATGCCCCATATCTCCCAGCTCTTCGTCGCCCGCGGCCGCGACATGGCAGACGACATGGACTTCGAACGACGTCTCTATGTCGTCCGAAAGCGCGCGGAGAAGGCGAACGCCGGCAAGAGCGAGGGCGCCGTCGATTATTATTACTTCGCGAGCCTCTCGTGCAGGACGATCGTGTACAAGGGCATGCTCACCTCGGAGCAGGTCGAGCCCTTCTTCCTCGATCTCTCGCATCCGGCCTACGAGTCCGCGCTGAGCGTCGTCCATTCGCGCTTCAGCACGAACACCTTCCCCAGCTGGGAACGCGCCCATCCCTACCGCTACCTCATCCACAACGGCGAGATCAACACCCTGCGCGGCAACGTGAACTGGATGCGGGCGCGCGAATCCATGATCAAGACCGATCTTTTCGGGCCCGATCCCTCGCGGATCATGCCGATCATCAATCCCGCAGGATCCGACTCGGCGATGTTCGACAACTGCCTGGAGTTCCTCCATCTGACGGGGAGGCCGCTCGCCCAGGCCATGATGATGATGATTCCCGAGCCCTGGTCGGGCAACGAATCCATGCCCGACGAAAAGCGCGCGTTCTACGAGTATCACGCCTGTCTCATGGAGCCCTGGGACGGGCCAGCGGCCATGGTCTTCACGGACGGGACCTCGGTCGGTGCGGTGCTCGACCGAAACGGACTCAGGCCAGCGCGCTACTATGTCACCCTGGACGACACCCTCGTCCTCGCTTCGGAGGTCGGCGTTCTCGACATACCCGCGGACAGGATCGCGCGCAAGGAGCGTCTCAAGCCCGGCCGCATGCTCCTCGTCGACACAAAAGAGGGCCGGATCATCGACGACGAGGAGATAAAAGAGAGGATCGCCTGCGAGCATCCCTACCGAGAATGGCTCGACACCTACATGGTCAGGATCGAGGACCTGCCCCCGGCGCCCCGGAACAAGGAACCCGATCACGAGACCCTCTTCCGGAGGGAGAAGGCCTTCGGCTACACCTACGACGATCTGCGCATGGTCCTTGTCCCGATGGTGCGCGACGGCGTCGACCCCATCGGATCGATGGGAACGGACACGCCCCTGGCGGTGATGTCGCACAAGCCGCAACTTCTTTATAACTACTTCAAGCAGCTGTTCGCCCAGGTGACGAACCCGCCGATCGACGCGATACGGGAGGAGATCGTCGTCGGCCCCGAGACCTTCATCGGCTCCGAGGGGGATCTGGTGAACCCCAAGCCCGAGGCGGCGCGGCAGATCAAGCTTTCAAGCCCCTTCATCGACAACGACGAACTCGAGCGGCTCCGCCATATATCGCGCGAAGGATTCAAGGCGGTCACCATCCCGATCATCTACCCGACGGGGAGCCCGGCGACCGCGGGTGCGCGGCTCAAAAAGGCCATGGACGATATCCTGGAACGCGCCGACCGCGCCTTCGCCGCAGGAGCCAACATCCTCATTCTCTCCGACCGCGGCGTCGGACCCGATCGCGCTCCCGTCCCTGCCCTCCTCGCGGTCTCGGGGCTTCATCATCACCTCATCCGCAACGAGACGCGGACGCGGCTCTCGATAGTCCTCGAGTCGGGCGAACCGAGGGAGATACATCACTTCTCGATGCTCCTGGGCTACGGAGTCTCGGCCATCAATCCCTACCTTGTTTTCGAGGCCATCGACGACATGATCGCCTCGGGCATGCTCGCAGGCATCGATCACGACAAGGCGGTCGCCACGTACAAGAAGGCGGTCACCAAGGGCGTCGTCAAGGTCATGTCGAAGATGGGTATCTCGACGATGCAGGGCTACCAGGGCGCGCAGATATTCGAAGCCGTAGGTCTATCGCAGGCTCTCATCGACGAGTACTTCACCGGAACCCCCTCCCGCGTCGGCGGTATAGGAATCGAGGAACTCGCGCAGGAATCCGAAAAGCG
The DNA here is from genome assembly GCA_964644505.1 of uncultured Treponemataceae bacterium. Classification (GTDB taxonomy): domain Bacteria; phylum Spirochaetota; class Spirochaetia; order Treponematales; family Rectinemataceae; genus CAZXXZ01. Next base: position 9,895 of record CAZXXZ010000030.1, read on the forward strand.
CCACGCCGCCGCCTTCGATGAGCGGGCCGGCGATTTCAACACCCTGCCGGTCGGCGGGGACTGGCAGTGGCGCAAAAACGGCGAGTACCACCTGTACAATCCCGAGACCATCCACCTGCTTCAGCTCGCGTGCAGAACAGGGGACTACGAGGTATACAAGCGCTACGCGGCCCTGATCGACGATCAATCGACCAGGCAGTGCACGCTCCGCGGCCTTATGAAGTTCAAAGAGGTCGAGCCGGTGCCCCTCGATGAAGTCGAGAGCGTCGATTCGCTCGTCAAACGCTTCAAGACGGGGGCCATGTCCTTCGGCTCGATCTCGAAGGAGGCCCACGAAGCCCTCGCCATCGCCATGAACAGGCTGGGCGGCAAGAGCAATACGGGCGAGGGCGGGGAGCATCCTTCCCGGTTCAAGCCGGATGCGAACGGAGATTCGCGCTGCAGCGCGATCAAGCAGGTCGCCTCGGGAAGATTCGGGGTGACGAGCGAGTATCTGGTCAGCGCGAAGGAGATCCAGATCAAGATGGCGCAGGGCGCGAAGCCCGGCGAGGGCGGACAGCTCCCCGGCCGCAAGGTCTACCCCTGGGTCGCGGAAAGTCGCGGATCGACGCCCGGCGTCGGGCTCATCTCGCCCCCGCCCCACCACGATATCTACTCGATCGAGGACTTGTCGGAACTCATACACGATCTTAAGTGCGCCAACCCGCGCGCGAGGATCTCGGTCAAGCTCGTCTCGGAAGTCGGCGTCGGCACCATCGCGGCCGGCGTCGCGAAGGCCCGGGCCGACCTCGTGCTCATCTCGGGCTACGACGGCGGCACGGGCGCCTCGCCGCGCACCTCGCTCAGACATGCGGGCCTGCCCTGGGAACTCGGTCTAGCCGAGACGCACCAGACCCTTCTTTTGAACAACCTTCGCTCGCGTATCACGGTCGAGACCGACGGTAAGCTCATGACCGGCCGCGATGTCGCGATCGCGGCCATGCTCGGGGCCGAGGAGTTCGGCTTCGCGACCGCCCCCCTCGTCGCCCTGGGCTGCACCATGATGCGGATCTGCAACCTCGACACCTGCCCCGCGGGCATCGCGACGCAGAATCCCGAGCTCCGGAAAAAATTCTCCGGCAAGCCCGAGTACGTCATGAACTTCATGCGCTTCATCGCCGCGGACTTGCGCGAGAAAATGGCCGCCCTCGGCGTCCGCAGGCTCGAGGACCTCGTCGGCAGAACCGACCTCCTCGACATGGAGGCCGCCAAGTCGAATCCGAAGACCCGCGGTCTCGATTACTCGCGCATCTTCTACAGGCCCGACGTTCCCAACGACTGGGGCCGCCACAAGCGCTACGAACAGGAACACAGCATCGAGGATTCGCTCGACCGCCGCGTGCTCATCGATCTGTGCGAACCGGCGATCGAGCGCGGCGAGCGGGTCAGGGCGACCCTTCCGATCCGCAACGTCAACCGAGTGGTCGGCACCATCCTCGGATCGGAGATCACCCGTCGTTACGGATCTCAGGGACTTCCGGAAGACACGATATGCCTCAAGTTCGTCGGGTCCGCCGGACAGAGTTTCGGAGCCTTCCTGCCGCGGGGCATTACTCTGATCGTCGAGGGAGACACCAACGACCATATCGGCAAGGGGCTGTCGGGCGGCAAGATCATCGTCTATCCCCCCGCCAATTCGGCCTTCAAGCCCGACGAGAACATCATCATCGGCAACGTCGGTTTCTACGGAGCGACCTCGGGCGAGGCCTACATTCGCGGCATGGCGGGAGAACGATTCTGCGTCCGCAACTCGGGCCTCAAGGCGGTCGTCGAGGGCGTCGGAGACCACGGCTGCGAGTACATGACCGGAGGCAGGGTCGTGGTCCTCGGTTCGACGGGCCGCAATTTCGCTGCGGGCATGTCTGGCGGCATAGCGTATGTCTATGACGCCGACGGAAACTTCTCCTCGAGGGTCAACGGAGAGATGGTCGGTCTCGAGGACCTCGTCGATCCGAACGAGATCGCCGAACTCCGCTCGATGATCGAGCGCCATGTCAAGGCGACGGGTTCGGCGCGGGGCAAGCGGATACTCGCCGGATGGGCCGGCGCGCTCAAGCGCTTCGTCAAGGTGATGCCGCGCGACTATAAACGCATGCTCGCGGCGATCGAGGAGGCTGCACGAACAGGACTGGGCGGCGAGGCCGCGCTGATGGCCGCATTCGAGAGCAACAACAAAGACCTTGCCCGGGTATCCGGGAACTGATGAAAACGATGGAATGCCGAACGAGGTGACACTATGGCGAAACCGACTGGTTTTATTGAATACGAACGCTGTCCCCCGCCCGACCGGGCCCCGGACGAGCGCGTCAAGGATTGGAACGAGTTCCACACCGAGTTCTCGTCCGAGGCCGATGCCCGGACACAGGCTGCGCGCTGTATGGACTGCGGCACGCCCTTCTGCCACTCCGGCGTCATCTACGACGGGGCGGTCTCGGGCTGCCCCCTCGGGAATCTCATCCCCGAATGGAACGATCTCGCGTATCGGGGATTGTGGCAGGAGGCACTCCAGCGCCTCAGACTGACGAACAACTTCCCCGAGTTCACGGGACGCGTCTGTCCCGCGCCCTGCGAGGGGGCTTGCACGCTCGGATCGATCAACCTGCCCGCGGTGACCATCAAGGCCAACGAATGCACCATCATCGACAGGGCATGGGAAGAGTCGAGGATGAAGCCCGAGCTTCCTCCGCGCAGGACGGGGAAGAAAGTCGCCGTCGTCGGCTCGGGTCCCGCCGGTCTTGCCTGCGCCGATCAGCTCAACCGCGCGGGACACGAGGTGACCGTCTTCGAGCGCGCCGACAGGATCGGCGGCATCCTTACCTACGGCATTCCGAACATGAAGCTCGACAAGCGCATTGTCGCGCGCCGCGTCGATCTCATGGCGGCCGAAGGCGTCCGCTTCGTCACGAATGTCGAACTCGCGCCCGAGGGCTCGAAGTCGAGCGGCCGACGCGGGGTCTCGGTGATAACCGCTTCCGAGCTGAAAAAGAACTTCGACGCCGTGGTTCTCGCCTGCGGGGCCGCCATGCCGCGCGATCTCGCGATCGAAGGCAGAAACCTCGCCGGCATCCATTTCGCCATGGAGTACCTCGGCGCGAACACGAAACATATTCTTAACACCGCCGATCAGTCGCGCGGCAAAAACGCTTCGTCGGCCGAAACCGCCTACATCTCGGCGAAGGGCCTGGACGTCGTCGTCATAGGCGGCGGCGACACCGGGACGGATTGCGTCGGAACGGCCATACGCCAGGGCGCGAAAAGCGTCACTCAGCTCGAGATCATGGCCCGTCCCCCCGAAGAGCGTCCGCCGAACAATCCCTGGCCCCGCTGGCCGCGCGTCCTCAAGACAGATTACGGCCAGGAGGAGGCGATAACGCTCTTCGGCAAGGATCCGCGCTTGTTCCTGGTGACCGCGAAAAAATTCGTCGGCGGGAAGGAGGGCCGCGTCAGCGCCGTCTCGATCGTCGATGTCGAGTGGAAAAAAGACGCTTCGGGCCGGATGTCTCCCTGCGAGATCAAGGGGAGCGAGCGGATCATCCCCGCGAACCTCGTCCTCATCGCCATGGGCTTCCTCGGGCCGGAGAAGGCCCCGCTCGAGGCCTTCGGCATCGAAGCCGACGAACGCGGCAACGTCAAGGCGGCCTTCGGATCCTTCGCCACGAGCGAACCGGGCGTTTTCGCCGCCGGCGACATGCGGCGCGGCCAGAGCCTCGTCGTCTGGGCCATAGCCGAGGGGCGCGGTGCCGCCCGCGAGGTCGACCGCTACCTCATGGGGGATACACGTCTGATGTGAAGTACAAACTGCCGCGCGGACAGATGGCCTTTCATCCCCGACCCGTGTAGAATACGCAAACGAAAGGCAGGGCAACAGCTGATGACGAACAGAGTGTCGAGTAGCGCAGCTGTGATATTGTTCGTTTGCGTTTTTTCTTTCTATCTTTCCGCGCAGGCGGAAAACCGGGGACAGGAGCGTGGCAGCATGATCAAGGAGAAATATTTTTCAAAGACTACCGGTGTAGACCGATATTGCAACGTCTACCTTCCCCCGAAGTACGACAGCAAGAATACGTATCCGGTAATCTACGTCCTCCACGGAATCGGAGGCACCGAGGACGAGTGGCTCCGATACGGCTCGCCCGCCGAGATTGTCGACGAGCTTGTGAGGGCGAAGCTCATAAAGCCCTCTATCCTCGTATTCCCCAACGGGCGGGCGATGAATCCGGACTCGGTTCCTCAGGACTTATACGGCCCCGTCGCGCAGGCAGCCTTCGCCAACTTCGAGAAGGACTTTTTCAATGATCTTGAACCTTTCATAGAAGGCAAGTATTCCGTCGCCGGCACGCGGGAACAGCGGGGCATCTGCGGCTTGTCGATGGGCGGGGGACAGGCTCTCAATATCGGCTTAGGCAATCCGGAACACTTCGCATGGGTCGGCGCTTTTTCTCCCGCTCCCAACACCGATATCAACAGGTTCAAACTCGACGTGTCATACACACAGCTTATCTGGATTCTGTGCGGGGAGTCCGATTCCCTTCTTTTCGTATCCGAGAACGCCCACAAGTTTCTTTTGAATAAAAACGTATCCCACGTCTATCGCACGATGAAGGGCGCCCACGACTGGCCGGTTTGGAAAGAGGGTCTGAAATCCTTCCTTGTTGAGATATTTAAATAACCTTGAATGCTACCGCAATGAATGCGTCTGAGCGTTTCTCGGATGAGGCGGCCGCGCGCTTACGGCGCGAAATCGAAGAAAACGGCGGCAACGAGGTCTTCGCCGCCTGCCGCCTCGGCGAGGACGGCCGGATCGCCGAGGTCCTGGTCGTCGCCCGGGGCAGCGATTCCGCCGTGCCCGCTCTCGAAGCCTACTTCGAGCGCGGCGACGTCATCGTGCATAATCATCCCTCGGGGACGCTCAGGCCGAGCGACGCCGACGTCGCCATTGCGGCTGAAGCCGGTTCGGCGGGCGTCGGTTCGTACATCGTCAACAACGCGGTCAGCCGCGTCCATGTCGTCGCCGAGCCCGCCCGCCGCAAGAGCTTCGTCATGCTCGACGAGGACGAGATCGCCGGCGTGCTCGAAGAAGGCGGCAAGCTCTCCACCCTCATCGAATCCTACGAGCCGAGAACGAGTCAGATCAAGCTCGCGCGCGGAATCACCGCCTCGCTCAACGAGGGAAGGGTCTTCGTCGCGGAAGCGGGCACCGGAGTCGGAAAGTCCTTCGCGTACCTCATCCCGGCATTCGCCTGGGCGATCACGAACGAGGAGCGCGTGGTGGTCTCCACCGCCACGATCAATCTCCAGAAACAGCTCATCGACAAGGACATTCCGGTGGTCCAGCGGCTGTTCCGGAAGAAAACCAAGGCCGTCCTCGTCAAAGGTCGCGGCAACTATCTCTGCAGACTCCGCCTCGCCGAGGCCCTCGACGAGGAGGGACTCTTGGCGAACGACGATCACCCGCTTCGGCACATCGAAGCCTGGGCGCAGAGCACGGCGACCGGCGACCGCGCGGATCTCTCCTTCTACCCCGACGAATCGCTCTGGTCCCGAGTCTGCTCTGAATCCGACGCCTGCCTCGGATTGCGCTGCCCCCGCCGCGAAGACTGCTTCGTCCTCAGGGCGCGGCGTGAGGCTTCGGAGGCCCAGGTCGTCGTCGCCAACCACCACATCCTCTTCGCCGATCTGTCGCGGCGCATGAACGGAGCGGGCTACGAGATCACGGCCGTCCTCCCCGCCTTCCGCGCCCTCGTTATCGACGAGGCGCACGCAATCGAGGCGAGCGCGACGGGCTTCTTCTCGACGGAACTCACGAAATTCTCGCTCAACAAGCGGCTTTCCAGACTCTTTCGCCGCTCCGGCCGTCGCAGATTCGGCATTCTTCCGCGGCTCGAAGAACTGCACGCGTATCCGAGCAGCCTCCTCGATAAAATCCCGGCATCGATTCTCGAGGCCCGTCGCGCCATGGCCGAGCTCGACGAGCACGCGCTTCGTCTCCTCGGCGGAAGCGGCGGCATCGCAGCCGCAGATCGGGGCGTTCGCAGCGAACGAACATACCGCCTCGTCGAGCATACTTCCGAGACGGATGCGTACCTCATAAGACCGATCGCGGCCCTCGAGACGGCGCTTCTCGCCTGCGCCGACCATCTCGGCGACGTCCTCGACGAGACTCCCGAGGCCCTCGCCCAGGAGCGGGTTGTCTATGAAGCCCGCATCTTCCTGCGCTGGCTGTCGGAACTTGCATCGTTCTGCGCCAAGTTCAAGGATTTCAAGGAGCATCCCGAAACCGTCTTCTGGCTCGAACAGGGAAAGACGGCGCAGGGCGAGCCCTTCGTCCGCTATACGCAGACTCCGCTCGACATAACGGCCCTGATGGACGAGGCCCTCTTCTCGAAACTCCGATCCGTGATCTGCACCTCGGCGACGCTCTCGGTTGGGGAAAGTTTCTCGTTTTGGAAATCCCGCGTCGGTCTTTTACATACGAACGCCCAGGTCGAAGAAGCCTCCTACCCCTCACCCTTCCCCTTCAAAACCAACGCGCTGCTCGCGATCGATACGGGCGCACCGGGGCCCGAGAGAACCGAGTACCGCGGCTACGTGGAACGAGCGGTGCTGCGGCTTCTCGAAGCGTCGCAGGGCCACGCCCTCGTGCTCTTCACCTCGCACGAGGCCATGCGCAACGCCTATGAAGCCGCTCGGCCGCGCCTGGCGGAACTCGGCATAAACGCCCTGCGGCAGGGCCAGGACGACCGCTCCCGCCTCCTCGAAGCCTTCAAAAGCGACCTTTCCTCGGTCCTCTTCGCGACAGACTCCTTCTGGGAGGGGATCGACGCGCCGGGCGAGACCCTGCAATTAGTTATTATTTCCAAACTTCCCTTCCGCGTCCCCACCGACCCGGTGCAGCTTGCGCGCAGCGAGGCCGTGGAGCGTCGCGGGGGCAACGCCTTCATGGAGATTTCACTCCCCGAGGCCGTCATCAGGCTCAAACAGGGTTTCGGCAGACTCATCCGCCATTCCGAAGACCGCGGGGTCGTCGCGATTCTGGATTCGCGCATCGCGTCCAAGTACTACGGACGACTTTTCGTGCAAAGTCTTCCTGAATGCCGGCTTGTGGCCGACACTCTGGAGGTGATCGAAAAGGAAGTGGCGAAGTTTCTCTTCGACTGGTGAAGGGCTATTCGAATCGGACAGGAGCGATGTAGGGAACCTCTAAAAAACCCGGTTGGTTTTTAAGGTTCCCTGGTATTATTGCGGCCTCATCGATTTTCTGTGTACACTCATCCCATGCGGATCTACCGATTAGAAAATCCTTCTCAACGTTACGCTTGGGGAAGCGCGAGCGGAATAACCGAGGCTCTCGGCATTCCCAATCCCGGCGGAGGCCCCTTGGCCGAGATTTGGATGGGTGCGCATCCGAGCGCGCCTTCGACTGTCCAGATCGAGGGCTCGCGCATAGGCCTGGACGATCTCATCCGCCGCGACCCCGACGCTTTTCTCGGCGAGACCGTCGTCGCCCGCTTCGGCGAAACCCTGCCCTTCCTCTTCAAAATACTTTCCGCCGGCAAGCCGCTTTCGATCCAGGCCCATCCGAGCAAGCAGAAGGCGAGGATCGGATTCGAGCGCGAAAATCTCGCGGGCACGCCGATCGACGCTCCCGAACGCAATTACCGGGATCCGAATTACAAACCCGAAATGGCTATCGCCCTCACTCGATTCGAACTGATTTGCGGTTTCAGACCGGTGAGCGAGATCATCGAAAACATGCGCGTCGCCATCCCCGGCGAATTCGAACGCGCGCTCGAGCGCCTCGAGCGCGACCCCGGTCGTGTCGAGCTCTCCGTCTTTTTTTACAATCTCATCTCGCTCGACGAGCGCGACCGCGTCCGTATCCTCAACGACGCAGCAGACCATATCCGTTCAGCCCTGGAATCGGGCTCCGTCCCCCAAGGCAGGGAAAGCACCTTCCGCTGGTGTCTCGGCATCGGGGAACTCTTCCCCTCCGATATCGGCGCCCTTCTGCCGCTCATGCTCAACCACGTCGTTCTCGAACCCGGGCAGGCTGTCTTCATCGCGCCGGGAGAACTCCACGCCCATCTTTCGGGCACCTGTCTCGAAATCATGGCCAACTCCGACAATGTCATCCGCGGAGCGCTCACGCCGAAGTTCGTCGACATACCCGAGCTTATTTCCGTGTTGAGTTTCAATCCCGAGCCGCTTTTGCCCGTGGAAGCCTCGCCCCTCGCCCCCTGTGAGGACGCATACCCGGTCTATGTACCCGACTTCCAGATTTCACGCATCACCGTCGATCCTCGCACCTCGTATAAACGGTCCACCCGGGGACCCGAGGTGCTTCTCTGCGGTTCGGGTTCGATCGAGATTTCCTGTATTCATGGCAAAGTACAGCTCGCCCGGGGCGAATCGGCCTTTGTCGCCGCCGACGCCTGCGACTACGAGATATCCTCGACCCGCGAGGCCTTGGTGTACAGGGCCTCGGTCCCCGACATACCGTGACAATCTGGGCCGACGCCGACAGTCTACAGCCCGAAATCCGGCGGATACTCATTTCGCGGGCCGAGCGCGAGGCGGAACGCGCCGGGCACCTGGGCCGTCCTCCGCGCTTCAAGCTCGTGTTCATCGCATACCGTATGCCGCCACTCCCGGAGGCTGCCGGCGTCGAGTCCGAATCCGTCGACGGGGGGCCCGAGGCCGCCGATGAGCGCATTCTGACGCGCTCGCAAGCCGGTGACCTCGCGGTCACGAGAGACCTTCCCCTCGCCGAGCGTCTTTCGCTCAAAGGACTGCGCGTGCTCAACGACCGTGGCGATGTGTTCTGCGCCGAAACCGTCCGCGAGCGACGGTCCATCCGGGACCGCGCCGCCGAACTCAGATCGCTCGGCTTAGCACCCGCTTCTCCGCGGCGATCGAGCTGGGGCGCCCGTGAATTGAAAGCTTTCGCCGACGCATTCGACCGCGAGCTTACGAAGTCGCTGCGGACACAGCCGGAATAAACCTATCTCGATTCAGTGTTTGGCCTCGGCGCTGGAGGACGCTGTATTATCGGCTGTCGCCGTTTCCGCTGTCAGCGTCGCTGCAGAGGGCTGGTTCGTCTCAAGCCTCGCCGCGGAATCTGCCGTCTGATTGGCCGGCTCTCCGGTTGCTTTTTCGATAAAGGGCGACTCGGGATCGAATCTCGTGGACAGATAACGGTAGCGCTCTTTTAAGAGCGGGCTGTTTTCGAGCGTGTTCGGGCTGTACCGGATGGGCGAGGACAACAGGGCGACAAGGCGGGCCGCCCTGTCGCGGCTCAGGACCGATGAACTCACCCGGAAATTGACGTGCGACGCGCGTTCGATGCCGAAAACGCCCTTACCCCATTCGGCATATCCGAAGTACAATTCGAGAATCCTCGGTTTGGTGAGCAGTAATTCCAATTCGAGGGCGGCGAGGACTTCCAGGTATTTTCGCAGATAACTTTTGACCGGTACGAGGAAAAGGCTTCTCGCCACTTGCATGGTGATCGTGCTTCCTCCGTACAGGGGACGCCCGACTCGAGCGTTGATTTCCCTGGCCCGTTTGAATGCCTCGAAGTCGATGCCTCGGTGCATATAGAATTTGCCGTCTTCCACCGATATGAGCATCGATCTGATATATGCCGGCACCTTCTTTAACGGCAGGGGGATCGGGCTCGAGATGTTCCAGCCATAGCTGATCTTCCGATACACCATGAGCGTCGTCGCGGCGGGGTTTACGCCTCTGAATACCGCGATGCAAAGCCCGACCGAGCCCAGATACCAGGCATGGAGCATGAGAATCCAAAACAAGACTGTCTTGATCCACCCCACCGGTCCCCGCCGTTTTTTAACTGAGTCGGGGATAGGCCGAAGATCGGCTGGAAAAGCGCTGAAGGCCTCTGCCTTGATGCCTCGCTCGAGGGCCGAAGCCTGTTTTGACTCGAGGTATTTCAAGCCGAGGTCTTTGTCCAAGGCAGAAGAGAGCTTTTCGAGTATGTACGGGATCGCTGTCATCGACACAGGGACCTTACTATGAAGCGGGGATTTCGGACAAGAAGGCGCGACATCGGCGTCGTTGACAGGCTTTTTATCAGCGTGATATTCTTCGAAACCCTTCGGGAAGCGCGAAAATTCCGTAAATAGAAGGAAGTTATGGCAGCCCAAGCACCGAAAGCGCCCGTCGTCCGTGAGTCCCGTGAACCTAAACGGGGGATCAAAAACCCACTGATCTATGCGGGTACAATCATCGTTCTGGTCATCGTAATCATCGCATTCGTATTCCTTCCGGTGGGCACCGGTGTGTCGATCGGAGGACCGAGCATTTCGTTCGGCCAGTACGCCGGCAAGAGCATCGACTACGGCCAAGGCACGTTCATGGCCGAGCAGGTCCGCAATCTCGATTCCGTCATGCGCCAGCAGGGGCTCAATAAATCGAACTACCAGATGTACGATTACCAGTTGTATCTCTGGGCCTTCGAGCGCACCGTCATCAGAATGGGTATTCTCGATGAAGCGAGGAAAGCGGGTGCACGCGTCAGCGAGGACTGGCTCGACGAAACTATGCGGCAGCAGGATGCGTTCCAGGAAAACGGCGTTTTTTCGCACGAGTTATATCAAAAAACTTCGCTCGCGACGAAACTCTCGATGCGCAACACCTTGCGCGACGATCAGCTGTACGAGAATTATTTAAACGAGGCTAATGCCCTCAGGCCCAGTTCGAAAGAAATGGCCTTTGTCAAAGAGATGGCGCGGGAACAGCGGAGTATCGAGTATGTCGCGTATCCGCTCACCGTCTACCCGGACAGCGAGGTCGCCGCCTGGGCCAAGACGAACGCCCAGCTCTTCAGGGTCCTCAGCCTTTCTCGCGTGACCATCGAATCATCCCAGGCCGACGCTCTCAAACTGCTCAAGAACATACAGACCGGGAAAACGACCTTCGAGGATGTCGCCAAAGCAAGTTCAAAGGACGCCGATGCCCAAAAAGGCGGGAGCATGGGGCCGAAATACTTCCACGAGATTTCCTCGAACCTCGCGGTCAAGACCGACGCCGAGTCCCTGGCCGCGCTCAAGCAGGGAGAACTCTCCACCGTCTTCAAGACATCGGCGGGCGCCTGGTCCTTCTACCGCGCCGACGCCGCGGTCGCAGACGCCGACTTTTCGAAACCCGAGGTGCTCGCGAATGTCCGAGAGTACATGAACCGCAGCGAACGGGGCGTTATCGAGGACTGGGTCGTCGCCAAGGCCAAGGAACTAACGAGCGCCGGCGGAGCGACGTTCAAGACCGCTGCGAAAAAAGCCGGTCTCGAAGTCAAATCTGCAGGGCCCTTCCCCATCAATTACGGCGAGATCTCGGTGTTTCTCCAGGAATACAATCAGAACATTCCCCTCCTAAAAACACTCGAGGGCAATGATGTTCCCGAACTCGACGGTGCTTCGACCAGTGAGCAGTTCTTTTCCACGGTTTTCTCGCTCAAACCCGATGCCCTTTCGGAACCCATCGTCCTCGGAGACAATGTACTTGTGATCAAGCTGAAGTCCGCGGTAATCGCAAAAGACGATGATCTCGCCGGCCTCGAATATATGTACGGACGGCTCTACCAGAATCAGGCCTCCCGTCAAATACGCGATCGCTTTATGAAGAGTCCAAAGTTGAAAAACAATTTCTTCAATGTTTTCTTCAAGTACTTTTACACCAGCGGCGAGACATCGAAAGCGAGTTGAGCGCCGTGAGTGATGATGAGGCCCCCCGCGTCTTCGAGGCGTCGGGGGGCCTTTGTGTCAGCTACCGCGGCCGGCTTCTTTATTCCGCGAGAGATCCTGCGGGTCTTCCACGACGCGTCGCCGCAGCCTGCGACCGCGGTCCGAACCGCCTCCATCTCGTTCCCTCCCCGCTTCTCTGGTATGGAGTCAAGGAACTGGTATCGAACATGGGGCCGGGAAGCGCCGTCCTCTGCGTCGAAACGGATCCCGAACTTGCGCACGTCGCCCGCGAGGCGATGCCGCCCGAGCTTTCATCCGACAAACGCGTCTCGTTCATAACAGTCTCGAGCCTCGATGACGCCGTCGAGGCGGCGCGGGGACTCGGCGTTTTCCGCAGCTGCTCCCTCATCGCCCTTTCGGGGGGTGAGGCGCTCAACGCCTCCTTCTACAAGGCGCTAGCCGCCGCGCTCTCGGAGGAGTTCGAGTCTTCGTGGCGCAACCGCGCCGCCCTCATGATCCTCGGCGATCGATGGGCGAAGAACATCTTCGACAACACAGCCGCGCTGGTCGAGATACTCCCCGAGAGTCCTCCGCGCTTCGCAGGACCGGCCGTCGTATGCGGCGCGGGGGACTCGCTCGAGAAGGCCCTTCCTCTTCTTGCCGGATTGAAGTCGCGCGGCCTGGTTTCTATCATCGCCTGCGACACGGCCCTCGGGACGCTCAGATCCGCCGGCATCGATCCCGATCTGACCGTCTGCCTCGAATCGCAGGCGCACAACCTTTCGGATTTCACGTCCCTCGGCTCGACTTCCATACGACTCGCCGCCGACATATCGTCACATCCGTCCACCTTTCGAATCGTCCGCGGTCCCAAGCACCTGACATCGGTGCGAATAACGCAGAGCAGGTTTCTGTCGCGTCTATCGGATGCATTGGACGAAGCCGGATGTGAAGTTATAAAAATGCCGCCTCTCGGCTCAGTCGGCGTGCACGCATGCTACCTCGCCGCCCAGGTCTGCGCGGGGCCGGTATTCGTCGTCGGCCTCGATTTCTCCTACACCGCAGGCAAGACTCACGCCAGGGCCTGTCCCTCGATTTACAGCGAAGAGATGAGCCAAACGAGGCTCGCACGGTGGCCGAATCTCTACGCGGCGAGCTTCCGCGACAGAACAGTGAAGTTGGAAAAAGGTCTGTTCTCGGATCCCATTTTGCTGTCCTACGCCCAGGTCCTCAAAAACCTGCTTGCGGGTATGCACAGCCCCGAGGGAGGTTGTCGGTTCTTCGATATACGCGGCAAGGGCCCGTCGATCGGCGCAGTGCCGCTGTCACTTGAACAGGCTCAGTCCATGATCACGCATCGCCCGACATCGACGGGTGCCGAGGAGTCAAGGGGAAACGGCCTTTGCACGGGTTCTCGACCTGCCGATGTCGAGACCGTATCGCGTGTCATTAAAAGATTCTTGGATACCGAGCTCGCGCAGCTCGAACGTCTACGGGACTCGATGCGCGGACCGAATCGGCTCGAGCGCGGCGCGTTTCTTTCGCTTCTGTACGATCTCGATTACCTTTGGTGGAGCTTCCCCGATCAGGACAGGCTCAAGGACCTGCCGCAGGATTTTCTTAATCGTCTTGTGCCGCGGGTCGAGTACTATCTCGCCCGCATCACCGCACTGTCACGAAGCCGTTAACGGGCTAGTGACAAACATCGAGCGTGTCGTCAACCCCTTACGTGTCTCGCAGGCCTGCGTTCTCTCAGCTTTTGTTCTCGTTGTCCTCGTCGGTCCGCAACACGGCGAGGAAGGCCTCCTGCGGCAACTCGACGTCGCCGACCATTTTCATCCGCTTCTTGCCCTCTTTCTGCTTTTCGAGGAGCTTGCGCTTGCGCGTTATGTCGCCGCCGTAGCACTTCGCGAGAACGTCCTTGCGCACCGGGTTGATCGTCTCACGCGCGATGATCTTCGATCCGATAGCGCCCTGAATGGGCACCTTGAACTGTTGTCTCGGAATTGCGCCTGAAAGCCGCTCGCATACCATGCGGGCGCGCTCGTAGGCGGCCGGCTCGTACACGAGCTGCGAGAACGCGTCGACAGGCTTGCCGTTGATGAGGATGTCGAGCTTGGCGAGTTTCGTGGGACGATAGCCTATGATGTCGTACTCGAAACTCGCGTAGCCCCTGCTGGTCGATTTGAGTTTATCGTAGAAGTCGAAGAGAACTTCGGCCAGAGGCATCTCGAAGCAGAGTTCGACTCTCTTCTCGTCCAGGTGGGTGAAGGAAGACTGCGTACCGCGTTTGCCGATGCACAGCGTTATCAAATTGCCGATGTAGGCGACGGGGGTGATGATGCGGGCCTTGATGTAGGGCTCCTCTGCCGAGTCGATCCGCGCGGGATCGGGGTAATCGGCGGGATTGTCTATGAAGACGGTCTCGCCCGTCGTCATGGTGAGCTTGTAGCGCACGCTCGGAGCCGTAAGGATGATCGACTGATCGTATTCCCGTTCGAGCCGCTCCTGCACGATCTCCAGATGCAAAAGACCCAGGAAACCGCAGCGGAAACCGAAGCCGAGGGCCAGGGAGTTGTCCTTTTCATACACGAGCGAGGCGTCGTTGAGCTTGAGCTTCTCGAGGGCGGTCTTTAGTTCCTCGTAATCGGCTGCGTCCATGGGATAGATCGACGAGAACACGACGGGCTTTACTTCCCTGAATCCCGGAAGCGGCTCCGCGCAGGGAGCCTCCGCGTCGGTGACCGTGTCGCCCACCCGCACGTCCGACACCGTCTTTATCCCCGCGATGATGTATCCGACCGCTCCCGCCGACAATCCCTCGGTTTTCGAAAGCGTTATGCGAAACTGACCTGTCTCCTCGACCTCGTACTCGGCGCCCGAACTCATGAGCCTGATTCGTTTTCCCGGCATGACGGTTCCGCCGAAGACCCGGAGGTGAACGATGACGCCGCGGTAGGGGTCGTAGTGCGAGTCGAAGATGAGGGCCTGGAGCGGGTCCTCGGACTTGCCGCTCGGCGGCGGGATTCGCGCGACGATCGCCTCGAAGAGTTCGTCCACTCCGGTGCCGTAGCGGCCCGAGACCAGGAGAGCGTCCTCGGGATCGAGGCCGAGATCGTGTTCGATCTGGCGTTTTATTTCCTCGGGGTCGGCGGCGGGCATGTCTATTTTATTGATAACCGGAATTATCTCGAGATTGTGCTCGAGGGCGAGGTACATGTTGGAGAGCGTCTGGGCCTCGACGCCCTGGGTCGCGTCGATGAGGAGTATGGCGCCTTCGCAGGACGAGATGGCGCGCGAGACCTCGTACGAGAAGTCCACGTGGCCGGGCGTATCGACGAGGTTGAGGGTATAGGTTTTCCCATCCTTCGCCTGATAGTCCAGGGCGACCGCCTGGCTTTTTATGGTGATGCCCCGTTCCCGTTCGATATCCATGTTGTCGAGCATCTGGTCCTGCATCTTGCGCGCATCGATGACCTTGGCCTTTTCGATGAAGCGGTCGGCCAGAGTGGACTTGCCGTGGTCGATGTGGGCGATGATGCAGAAATTGCGTATCAGAGAGGGGTCGCGCATGAAGTCAATGCTAGCCGAATCGGGGCGTTTGGGCAATAAGACCGCCTTCCCTCGAGTTTCCGGGACAGAGGCGGAGGCGGTATATTCGAGTGTATAAGGAGGCTGTATGCTCGACACGCTCGAATACACCGATGTCGCGGGGACGCGGCGACAGCACGAGATTACCGTGTACGCCCTGTCCACTTGCGGTTTCTGTAAGCGCGCTCTCGCCTTCCTCAACGACAAGGGCTTCGCATACAGATTCGTCTACATGGACCTGCTCCCCCTCGAGGTCAAGACCGAGGCCAAGCGCATCCTCAAGGAACGCTTCAAGACCGAGGTATCCTTCCCCTTCGCCGTCATCGACGAGAAGGAATACCTCGTCGGTTTTGTCGAATCCGACTGGGCCAAGACTCTCGGCGTATAAGACGGGGATTCGATGAAGCGGAAAGAATCAGACGATACGGCCCTCTTCGCCTCGATGGTCGCAGACAAGCAAGGCTGGGTTCTCAACCCGGATATGGATTTTCGATCTGTTCTCATCGAGGGCCTTACGACGAACTGGAATCGCTACGGTTATTATCTATGTCCCTGCAGGGACAGCGAGGGTTCGCGCGAAGCCGATGCGGATGTTCTCTGCCCGTGCAAATACTCGTGGAGCGACATAGAACAACACGGCCACTGCTTCTGCGCCCTCTTCCTCTCGAAGAGTTACGCGGCATCGGGGGCCAAGCCCTCCGGTATTCCGGACAGGCGGGGCTTGTAGAGCGACCCGAACGGCGGTTACTATCCATCGACCATGATCTATCTCGATTGGGCGGCGACAAGTCCTCCAGATACAAAACTGCTAAGCGAATCAATCCGCGTTTTAGAATCGAAGTACGCCAACCCCTCGAGCCTTCACGCGCCCGGATATCGGGCACGCGAAGAACTGGAAGCTGCCCGCTTTCGTCTCGCGAAAGCCTTAGGCTGCGAACGACCGGGCGAGGGGAACATCGTCTTCACCTCCGGGGGCACTGAATCCGACGCCCTCCCCCTCCTCGCCGTGCTGAGGTCGGCGCTCAGTTCCAGGCGCGACGGGTATGTAAAAGAACAGCGCATCCTTCTGAGCGGCATCGAACACGCCGCCGTTTTCGAACAGGCCCAGCTGCTCGCTTCGCTCGGACTCTCGATAGACGTCGTGAATCCCGATGCCGACGGCCTCGTCGATCCTGCGAAGTTCGCCGAGGCGCTTCGAAGGGACACGGCGCTCGCGGTGATCATCGCAGTGAACAACGAGACAGGGGCTGTTCAAGACTTGACCGCCATTTCTTCCGCGCTCTCAGAGGCTGCTCGTGCTTTGGATCGCAGGCCGCCGCGTCTGCACGCCGACGCCGTGCAGGCCCTCGGGAAATTTCCATTTTCGCCTGCGGGACTCGGCCTGAGCTCAGCCGCCTTTTCGGCCCATAAAATCCAAGGCCCTCGCGGGATCGGTGCCCTGTGGTATAGGGGCGAGTTTCAAAGTCTACTTGCGGGAGGCGGCCAAGAAAAAGGCATTCGTCCGGGAACCGAGAATTTACATGCCGCCTGGGCCTTCGCCGCGGCGGCCGAAGGGGCGGTCTCCTCGCTTGATCATTCGCTCAGGCACGCGCGCGAACTGGAGGCGCGGCTTTTCGACGGACTTTCGGCTATACCGGAGGCCCGGCCGCTCCCGCTCGGCCGTCATGCAGGAGACGAGCGTTACTCGCCCTACATTCTCAGCATCGCATTTCCGGGACTGGCGGGCGAGGTCATGGTCCGCGCCCTCTCGGACGAAGGGATTGCCGTCTCGACCGGGGCCGCCTGCTCATCCAACTCGAAACGATCGGGCCGACGGGTTTTGGAGGCCATGGGACTCGAATCCGAGCTCGCGCTTTCCTCGATCCGAGTGTCCACAGGCAGAACGACGACGGAGGCTGACATCGACCGCTTCCTCGAGACCGCGGCCTCTGTGTACGCGAAACTGAGGACATAGCCATGGACCTGCTCTACCTCATCAAGATCGGCGAGATACTTCTCAAGCTGGGGAATCGCAGGGAATTCGAGGACCGCCTCCGCTCCCAGCTCAACCACCGTCTCGCTGCGGTCGGCATCGATCGACGTGTCGAGGTATTCCCTGGTCGTCTCTTCGTCCTCATACCCGAGGAGAAAGCAGCTGCCGCCGAATACGTCCTTGCGCGAACGCCGGGCGTCAACGGCTTCGCGCGCGCGATCAGAACCGAGAAGACCGTGGACGCCGTGATCGCCGCAGCACTGAAAACCGCCGGAGACTGCGTCGCCAAAGGAAAGTCGAGCTTCAAAGCCGAATCTCGACGATCGGATAAAAGTTTTCCGCTCGGGTCGTTCGAATTGTCGGCCGAGATCGGCACCCGCGTTCTCGCGGCCTTCCCCGGTACCCGCGTCGATCTTCACTCGCCCGATTTCACGATTCACGCGGAAATCCGCGAACGTGCCTATGTCTATGCCGATCCCGAACCGGGACTGCGCGGTCTTCCGGTGGGATCGGGCGGCAAGGGACTTCTTCTTCTCTCGGGCGGCATCGATTCCCCCGTCGCCGGCTATATGATGGCGCGACGCGGCCTCGATCTCGAGGCCCTCTACTTCCACGCCTATCCCTACACCTCGCAGGAAGCGCGCGATAAAGTCATCAGCCTGGCCGGGATCCTCGCCGCATATACAGGCGGAATACGGCTCTGGGTCGCGAACTTCACCGAAGTGCAAATGAAAATAAAAAAGGACGGTCGCGAAGATCTCACCACCCTCATGATGCGCATGGGCATGATGCAGGTCGCCGACGCACTCGCCCGGCGGATTCACGCGAACTGCATCGTGACCGGCGAAAGCCTCGGCCAGGTCGCAAGCCAAACCGCCGAGAACATGCGCCTTACGCAGAGCGAGACCGACTTTCCCGTCCTCCGTCCTCTCGTCGGCATGGACAAGGAGGACACAATACGTCTCGCAAAAGCGATCGGCAGCTACGACATCTCGATCCTGCCCTACGAGGACTGTTGCGTGCTCTTTTCGCCCAAGCATCCCATGCTCAAGGCCCATCTCGACCGGGAGAGAGCGGCCTATACAGAACTCGGGCTCGGGGATCTGCTTGCCGATTGCCTGAATCGTATCGAGCGGATCGATATCGGCATGCCCGATGCGGACAGTCTCAGATAACCATCGACATCCGGTGACTGACGAAATAATAAAAAAGAGCGGTCTTCGAAGACCGCTCATCTGCTGTTGTCGACTTATCGAGTTGTACGACAGTCTCTAGAACCAGAATCTGAAGCCGAAGCCGGCCTGCAAGCCCCAGGCAGGAATGGATACACCTGAGGGTGCAAAAAGCCCGACGGCCGGGGCGAATTCGATAAAGAGCTCGAGCGGCTTTATAGGATAGACATCAAGGCCGATCGGGACGCGAATACCGCCCATTGCGGCATCTTGTGCGATCGCGACATAGACACCGGGACCGATGTAATAATTTATGAAACTGAAGAGGTTCCCCTGGCTGAGCCACCAATCAGCCATAAGAGCGAACGAGGCATCCCCGCCCTCGGGGATCGAAACGCCCACTCCGAAAACCGGAGGTACGTTCGGGAGGCGGAATGAGAGTAGAGCAGAGCTGGGCAGGCCGTTCGCCAGCCTGAGCGCGAATTCGCCGCCTATGGCCGCCTTATAGGCCGAGGCGTTGAACACGGCGAACAGACTGAGGGCGAGGGCTAGAACGAGTACTTTCTTCTTCATGCTTCCTCCAAAATGTCGTTTTTTACCGGCCGAGAGAAAGGCCCCAAAACGCCCCATCCGGTCCGGGAAAATCCACCATAAGATAGCGTAACAAAAAGGGGTTTTCTGTCAATACATCGAAAAACTGAACAGCCGGTCTTTCTTATTTTTGAGCCGATGTCTTATACCCGGCCACGCTCTCGTCGAGAGCCCTGATCGATTCCGCGAGCCGCCAACTGAGGTCGCGCAGATGCTGCATCGCTGCGCCGGTATCCCGTGATCCTTCCTCGATCTCCACCATTCCGCCTTTTATTTCAAGGCCGAAACCGGAGACCGCCTCGATCGCCTCGGACGCGCTCATCGAGCTGTGCAGTATCTCGCCCGAACGGGCCTTGATCTCGCGCGAATTCGCGGCCGCGCGCTCGAGATCGTCCGCGACGCCCGTCACGGCATCCGAGAGCGAGCGGACCAGCACAAGAAGTTCCTCCATACTCTCGCGGGCCGTACGAGTCAGGGACTCGATACTCTTGAAGGCCGCGTCGGTCTCGGCGGAGGAACTCGACACCTGCCCTATTCTCATCGCCATATCACCGATCGTCGTTCCGATAAGTATCGCGTTGTCTCCGGTCGACTCCGCGAGTTTTCGTATTTCCTCCGCAACGACGGCGAAGCCGCGCCCCGCCTCGCCCGCGTGAGCGGCCTCGATTGCAGCGTTCATGGCGAGAATGTTCGTCTGCTCGGCGACGGCGTTGATTATGCCGACCACCTCCATGACCTTGCCGACATCCTCGGTAGTTTGGGCGATCGCCTCGCGGGTCTGATCGAAGCGCTCGAGCTCCCCCGAGGCCAGATCCGCCAAGCGCTGGGATTCTTCCAGCTGTTTATGCGCGATGAGATCCGCCTTCTCCATCGCCGTGCGCATGTCCGCAGCTCTATCGCTCGAACGCGAAAGAGCCGAACTCTGATCGGCCAGACGTTCGTCGAGCGAGGCGACCCCTCTATCGATTTCCGCCGAGGATGCCGCGGATGATGCTATGCGGGACACCATCTCGTCTATTCTGGACCGGATCGAGGCGATATTCGCACTGATTTGATCGATGGAGGCGGCCGTCTCGCTGGAAGCGGAAACGACTTCCTCTCGAACCGCGGAAGCTTCCTTTGCAGCTTTCGACACCCGCCCGATCAGGTCCGCGAAGTCGCCTATGGTTGCATCGATCTTTCGGGCGAGTTGTGCAAGCTCGTCGCTACCTCCGGCTGCGGCTCGTCGGGTCAGATCGTGCTCGTTCCACGATATGATCGCCCGGCCGAAACCATGGAGAGAGGTGCCGAGACTTCGTGAAAAGCCGATGGACAATAAAACGACGACAAGAACGCCGGCCGCTCCGAACACTACAATAATGAGCGAAAGGAATGTGTCGGCAGTCCTGGCTTTTTTGTCGATCTCGGCGCTGAGTTTTCCGAGAGCCGTGTCGAGAGCCGTATCGAGGGTGAGTATCAGGGTGGGAACCTTGTTCGACAAAGCCATGACCGCGTAGGTCATGGCTGTCGCCTTTTTTTCAAGCACAGACGTGGAAAGGCCCTCGTTCTGAACCATGTCGGCGTATTCGAGCACCTGAGCAGCCTGTTCCGCAGTCAGTTCCCAGACTGATTTTATGTTCGTAAGGACCTTTTTTTCGTCTTCTGTCTTGATGAATGAGAGAAGACGCTTGTTCGTAATATGTGAAGTGACTGCTTTCTGTGAATCCTCCAAGGATTTTTTCCATGAAGCAAGAGCGTTTTTATAATTCGTACTGCTGAGAAGCTCACCGCTGAGATAGCGGAAACGGGCGACTTCCCGACTCGTCTCGAGACCGGTTAATCGTAATGAAGTAAAGGTTGTGACCAAAGTCGAGAAAACGAAGAACAGTGCAATGTTTATCGACAAGGCGCTTATGACAACTGCAAGGAGTGCATTGAGCCGTGTTTTAAGTGTCATGCGTCCTCCGAAAATGAACACAGCAAGGGAAATCCATCAGCATTCTAACATAGAATACTGTAGAGAAAAATACCTACATGGATTCATATCCGACTGTTCTTTCTTTTTGGGGATTTTTAAGTTTTAATCGATTTGTTATTGGGAATCGCCCTCCAGTCGCGGACTTCCTGTCCGCTCCTTCCGGGCCGGGGCGCTCTGTGGCGGCGTGCTTCCTGCACGCCTTCCGCGCCTATGCGGCGCGCCTTCGCGCCCTTCGATTCCCCTTGGGGATGTTTATTGTATTTCCGATTCAGGGAATCGCCCTCCAGTCGCGGACTTCCTGTCCGCTCCTTCCGGGCCGGGGCGCT
>CAZXXZ010000031.1:0-31116 GCA_964644505.1 uncultured Treponemataceae bacterium
TACCTATAAAATCGTGTCGCGGAAAGCGACACACGACAATCGCGACCGTCGTATACCGGTATTACCCGAGCTTCCCAAGCTCGTGAAGCGGGTTCGACTCCCGTCGGTCGCTCGAAACAAAACCCCCGGCGAAGGCTGGGGGTTTTGTTTCAATAAAGCGACCGACGGGAGTCGTATTATAGGTCGACGAAGGCGACCGAGATAAATCCATTCCTTGCAATCTGCGCCTTAACAAAGGCGCATAGGGTACGAGCGGCGCGGAGACATCCGATCATTTGAGGATGACTCCGCGCGAGCAGACAGGAGGTCTGCGAGAGCGAGAACCCCGGCCCGGAGCGAAGGGGACAGGATGGCACCGAGCGGAGGGCGACAAACTGACCGGTCGCTCGAAACAAAACCCCCGGCGAAGGCTGGGGGTTTTGTTTCAATAAAGCGACCGACGGGAGTCGTATTATAGGTCGACGAAGGCGACCGAGATAAATCCATTCCTTGCAATCTGCGCCTTAACAAAGGCGCATAGGGTACGAGCGGCGCGGAGACATCCGATCATTTGAGGATGACTCCGCGCGAGCAGACAGGAGGTCTGCGAGAGCGAGAACCCCGGCCCGGAGCGAAGGGGACAGGATGGCACCGAGCGGAGGGCGACAAACTGACCGGTCGCTCGAAACAAAACCCCCGGCGAAGGCTGGGGGTTTTATTATTAAAAATGACACCATACATATTTCCACGAGACAGGTAGCATGGAGTATTATCTAAATTAAGGAGACCTCGAAAAACTTCAGTTTTTCGAGGTCAACCTTAATGACACTGCAATTCCCGCAAGGGAATTGCGAGGGAACCTTAAAAACCAACCGGGTTTTTAGAGGTTCCCTTAAGTCTAAAACCGTTTAGAGAAAATGTTCATGAAATATGTAAAAGTTTATCGCTGAGAGCCGAGGTGAATATGAAGTCTGTGATTTCGGTTGTAGTGCTTTTTTTCTGTTCATTAGCACTCGCGGCCCAAACCTGGTTGCCGAATGATATCGGTGTGGGGCTGGTTATTTTCGATGGATCTGATACCGAGCTCAAAATTTCACGGCGCGGGAATGTCTGGAATCCTCGCGAGCTCTTGGATTCGGGCGCGTTGAACGGAAGAACGGACGGAACGGCGAAGTTCGCTCTTTGGATTTCCGGCACGCCGGATTCGAACTTCAAAGATAAAAACGGGCAGCCATATTGGAATTGGTCGTACCGGATCACATGGCCCGACAAGACATACAATGATTTCGGTATATACGGTTTCAAATCCGCCGGCTTCGATGCATCGATGTTTCAATTTGGCCGATTCGAAAAAGGCGAATTCGCCATAGATTTTTGGATACACCGGAGATCGACGGGAGAAAAGATCCATGTCGGCCGCGTCACCTTTACGGCGACCGACAGCCCCTCCGGAGGCTCGCTTGCGACTCCTATAACGATTTCCGACCGAGGTGTCGGGCTCGTTATCCTGGACGATGAGTATGCATCAAAACTAAAGATATCCGATCGAAGCAAAAGCCAATGGAGTATGGAATTTCTTCTTTCATCGGGCGCCATGAACGGAAGAACCGATGGGAAGCCGCATTTCTGCGCATGGCTTGTCGGCCCGCCGACTTCGACATACCAGGATGAGTCGGGAAGACCCAAATATGTGTATCGGTATCGCATCGTCAATCCCGACGGGACAAGCTGGGAATCGAGCAGCTCGTACTTTTATGATCCCGGATTTGCATGTGTCGGTTTGAATCCCTACCTCAAAGGAAAGCACAGTGTCGAGTTCACGATCCTTACGCGTGACGGATCACAGAAGTGGCCTGCCGGGACGGTCGAATTTTTTATCGGGGATTAACGTTCTGATTTGGACGAGAAGTCGCTAGAAGGAAGAGGCGGATATTGGGAACCTCTAAGAACCCGGTTTGTTTTTAAGGTTCCGTTTATGAGGTTGACCTCGAAAAACTGAAATTTTTCGAGGTCCCTTATTATAAATATCTACATGTTGTGGTGTGTGTTTTTATATTAACTTACACCAAAGCCGCCGCCGTAATGGCCGAATCGATACGCCGCATAAAGGCCGCCTTGCGACGCTCGTCCATGAATGTGGCGCGGACTCCGTTGCGAAGCAAGGTCGCGATGCCTTCATTCGCAATACCTATCTGTTCGGCGGCTCGGCGATACTCTTCGACAAGTTCGACATCGAAGAGCACCGGGTCGTCGGTGTTCAGGGTGGCCGCGATGCCGCGCTCGAGGAATGTCTTGATAGGGTGCTCGGCGTAGGAATGGACGTATTTGCCGGTGATGAGGTTGCTCGTCGGGCATATTTCCAGCGGGATCGCACGTTCCGCCAGGAGGTCCATAAGCCCGGGGTCCTGGATGGCCGAGGTGCCGTGGCCGATGCGTTCGGCGCCGAGTTCGAACACGGCTTCGCGGATCGATTCAGGTCCGGTCTCTTCTCCTGCGTGGGCTACGACATGCAATCCCGCCGCGCGGGCGTCGGCGAAGACGCCCTTGTACTCGATGCAGGGGTTGCCGTATTCCTGGCCGCCGAGTCCTATGCCCAGAAGCCGGTCGTTCGGACGACGTTTGATATACGTAAGAACATGGGCCAGGTTCCGCGCGGCGTTTTCGTTTCCGAAACTGCGCGAAACATCGACAATGAGCCTGACGTCGGGGCCGCCCTTCGAGTGCAGGGCTGTAAACCCTTCGATGAGAGGATCCATGATGCCGGCGAAATCGATGCCGCCCTGCTTAAGAACCATAGAGGGGGCGACAAAGAGCTCCAGGTATTCGATATTGTTGCGGTTCGCGTAGGCGGCGACATCGGAGACGACGAGGAGAAAATCCTCCGACGAGCGGAAGAGGGATTGAAGATAGAAAAAGTTTTTTATCATCGCGGCGAGGCTGTCCATCTCGAGGAGCCTGCGGAAGTCCGCCGGCGAGCGCAGCGAGGCGTCGGCCTTGTATTTTTTATTGAGGCGGAAATAGCTCTCGAAGCTGACTGTAGCCTCGGCATGTATGTGTATCTCGGTCTTCGGGATCGATCTCACGAGATCCGAGAAGGTCCGCGATGCCATAGTGGCTTCCCCCGGCTGAAGGTGCTCTTCCTTCCTCATTATCGGCATAGAAATTACCGCGCGGTATGGGAAAACGCAATCCAGGCGCGACAGTAGGTAGTATAAACCATGCTTCTGCTAGAACTCGACAGAAAAATCTTTGTATTCCCCGGAGGGGATCAAGCTTCGAGTCCGGACGGATGAAACGTGCGCGCCGGGAGGCCCCTCCTCGAGCCATTCTTTGAACGCGGCGAGCGCCGACCGCGGCCCCTCGGCCTGGACCTCGACATCGCCGTCGGGAAGGTTCCGCACCCAGCCGACGACGCCGAGTCGTTTGGCCGTCATGCGCGCCGAGTAGCGGAATCCGACTCCTTGGACATATCCCGAGACAAGCGCATGAAACGCGGCTCGCTCTTCGGCCCGTGCGCGGTCCGCGTCGTGGGGGCCGCGGCTGTCATGCGGGCTTGCCAGGATTTGCCCCCAGAAGAGCGGCGATGCGCGCCTCGAGGTCTTGATAATCGAAGGGCTTGTAGACGACTTCGAACGGGATCTCGAAGTCGGGCCTGAGGAACCCCGAGGTTATGAGAACATGCTTCGAGGGGTGGTATTTTTTCAGAAATTTGATCCAATAGTCCCCTCCGAACACGTCCATGCGGAAATCCGAAACGATCAGATCGACATCGTAATCGAGGAGTTGTTTGAGCGCGCCGACGCCGTCGGATGCGACAAGCACATCATACGAACGTTTTGCCAGATAATCGCGCAGGCTGAGGCGGATCGAGTCCTCGTCCTCGACGATAAGGACCACTCCCTTACTCGCCATCCTTCGCCCTCGCTTGTGCGGCAAACTCGGCTACCGATGCGGTGACAGCTTCGAAGTCGAGCGGCTTCGCGAAAAACGCGTCGGCTCCTTCGGCGAGCATCTTCTGGCCTTCCTCGGGTCGGTCGAGCCCCGTCATCGCGATGATGAAGGGTTTGCCGAAAACGGGATCTTCCTTGATTTTTCGGCAGAGTGCGTGTCCGTTGACGCCGGGGAGATCGATATCGAGCACCACAAAACCGGGCCGCATCTCGGCGATAAGACGCCCGGCCTCGAAACCGTCGAAGGCCTGGTGAATCGAAAACCGCGAGAGTTTGCGCTCGAACCAACGCTTCAATAGATCGTTGAGTTCGGTATCGTCGTCGACGATCAGCACCGCGTTCCAATCCACATCGTCGTTGAGCTGATCTTCGAGTTCGGGAGGAACGCGCATACCGCGTTTGTTCAAAAAGGTCATGAGGTCTTCGGCGTAGATCCGGTACTGGCCTCCGGGCGTCATGAACGCCTTTAAGTAACCGTTGTGAATCCAGTTGATGGCGGTTTGATTGACGACGCCGCAGAGGTTCGCGACCTCTAATGCGGAGAAAATACGGACCTTCTTCGAGCTTTTAGCCATAGTCCTTCCTGTTTAGGACAAGTGTAATTATAGCCAATATATCCAGAATGTCAAAGATTACTTTCTTGAAGATAGCGCATGGATATCAAAAAAAAGGTCCTATTGATTTTTTACGGCGGAGTTCGTACCGTAGCGCCTCATGGAATTGACCGAAAGCTTTGTTTCCTCGCTCACGATCGATGAATCGAAAATCATCCGAAAAATCGCTGATGAGCTGAATATACGGACGAACCAGGTTTCGGCGGTCATCGAACTCGTCGCCGAAGGATGCACGATTCCGTTCATCAGTCGGTATCGAAAAGAGCGGACCGGCAGTCTCGACGAGGTTCAGGTCCGTGAATCGACGCATAAATACCAGGCGTATAAAAACCTCGAGGAGCGAAGACTCGAAGTCATCCGGGGCATTTTCGCGCTCGGCAAGCTGGATCAGGCCTTATTCGACAATATTCAAAAAGCCCAGACTCTGACGGAAATCGACGATATCTGGTCGCCCTACAAGAAAAAGAAAAAGACGCGGGGAATGCTCGCCCTCGAACGCGGTCTTGGGAAGCTCTCTGACATCATGGTTTCGCAGGACGAGGCGGCTGTCGACGAGGCCGCCCCGAGTTTTGTCCGGGAGGTTCCGGAAAACCCCGAACTCTCGGTGCCGACCGCGCGCGAGGCGGTGCAGGGGGCCATGGATATCGTGGCGGAGCGCATGGCCCAGGATCCCGACAATCGCGCCGCGGTCAAGAAGTTTTACCTGTCGAGCGGGAAAATCAGGGTCAAGGGCGTCGGCGACGAGGCGAAAAAAGCGTCCTCGACTTATCAGATGTACTGGGACTATACCGAGCCCTTGTCCACGCTCAAGCCTCATCGTGTCCTTGCCATCAACCGCGGCGAGCGCGAGGGCGAACTGGCCGTCTCGCTCGAGGTGGACGAGGACGGAGCCGTCTCGCTTCTTCAGCAAAGGATCACGACATTCAACCGCTACCATCGCGAGGCGATCGACGATGGACTGCGCCGTCTCCTCGGGCCTGCCGTCATCCGCGAAATACGCTCGGACGCGACCGAGGCTGCCGAAGGGCACGGTATCGAGGTCTTCTCGGAAAACCTCAAGAACCTCCTCATGCAGCCGCCCATCAAGGGGACGCGCGTGCTCGGCGTGGATCCGGGTATCCGGACCGGCACCAAGTGCGCGGCGCTCGACGAGACCGGCAAATTCCTCGACTACTTCGTGATTTTCCAGGAACAGAAGCCCGACGAGGCTCGGGCGGCCGTCATCGAGGCGGTGAAAAAGCACAAGCTCAAACTGATCGCGGTCGGCAACGGCACCGCGAGTCACGAGACGCGCGAACTCGTGGCCCAGGCGATAGCCGAGGGCGGCCTCGACTGCGAGTTCACGGTCGTGGATGAAGACGGAGCCTCGGTCTACTCGGCCAGCGATATCGCGCGCGACGAGTTCCCCGATCTCGACCTCACCGTCCGCGGCGCCATCTCCATCGGCCGCCGCCTCCAGGACCCCCTGGCCGAGCTGGTCAAGATCGACCCGAAATCCATCGGCGTCGGCCTGTATCAGCATGATGTCAACCAAAAGCGCCTGTCCGAGAAGCTGGACGAGGTTGTCGGCTCGGTCGTCAACAATGTGGGCGTCAATTTGAACACCGCGAGCGTTTCTCTGCTGAAGTACGTCTCCGGAATAAACGTCGGACTCGCCAAAAAAATCGTCAAATTCAGGGAGGCTTACGGGAAAATTCCCGCCCGCTCTCTCCTGAAAGAAATCCCCGGTATGGGGGACAAGACCTTCGAACAGTGCGCCGGCTTCCTCAAGATTCCGGAGAGCGAGAACGTTCTCGACAACACCTGGGTCCACCCCGAAAACTACGCCCTGGCCGAGGAGCTTTTACCCCTGGTCCGGTCGGGTTCCGATCCCGACACCGAGACACGGTCCGCCTTGAAAGCGAAATACGGTGTGGGCGATACCACCCTGAGCGATATCATAAACGAGCTAAAAAAGCCCAACCGCGATCCGCGCGAGGACTTCCCCAAACCGGTGCTTCAAAAAGGCGTGGTCAAGTTCGAAGACCTTTCCGAGGGTATGCTGGTGACCGGCAAGGTCAAGAACGTCGTCGACTTCGGCGCCTTCGTCGATATCGGGATCAAGGAAAGCGCGCTGATACACGTCTCCGAGCTCTCCGATCGCTTCGTCCGGGATCCCATGGAAGAGCTCAAGGTCGGCGATGTCCGCGAGTTCAGGATCATTTCGATCGATACCGCGCGCAGGCGGATAGGGCTTTCGCTCAAGGCCGCCCCGAAACCCGAGCGGCAGGGCGCCGCTCCGCGGCGGGTTGTGGTCAGGAAGGCGGATTCTCTTTCAAACCAAAGGCATATCGGCGATCGTTCCGGCGTGGAAGCGCGACCCTCGGGACGGCGTCCCGAGACTGAACACCGTCCCGATACAGGACGGGGGGAGCACCGCTCCCGTACCGTAAGCGCTCCGCGTCGGGAAGATGACGGGATGACGTACAATCCCTTCGCCGATCTCTTGAAAAACCATAAGAAGTGAGTTCTCTTCCTCGAAGCTTGTAGTTCTTTTAGAGCGTGCAACAAGGTTCGAGGCACTCTATGCTTGATATGCCTATCCCCCTGTGATAGTCTTTGTTCAGTCATTGAACGAACTGGACAAAGCCCCTCGCTACGAGAGAGCGTGTTACGGCCGCCTCCCGATTCGTCGGGTTAAACGTACTCCTTTGAAAATTCTGCGGATCTCCGCAGAAGGCCTTCTATTGCCCAAATACGTACACTGTTATCACAGAACTTCGCCATGAGACACACGATAAAAGAACAAGCATTCGACACCGAACTGTCCGTTCTCTCGGCGCTTCGGGAAGCTCAGAATGGCTCCGAGCAGGTAACGCAACGGGACCTCGCCAGCAGGGCCGGCGTCTCTCTCGGTATGGCCAACCTGATTCTGCGCCGTCTCGCGGAGCGGGGCTTTCTCGAATTGACGCGGCTGTCGGCGAAACGTGTCCGCTATGTCCTGACGGGATCTGGTATGAAGGAGTTGGCAAGGCGTACCGCCGGCTACTATCGCCGCGTGTCGCGAAGCGCCGGTTTGTACCGGGACAGACTGAAGGGCTTGGTCGACTCGGCCAGAAGCAAGGGCGCACAGGCGATCGTTCTTGTCGGTTCCAGCGAACTCGAGTATTTGCTGGCCGAGGCCTGCGAACGCGCGGAAATAATTTTCATCAAGACCGCCGATCCTGAGAAGGCCGTGAGTCTCGCCAGAAAAAACGGGGCGGTTCTGGTTTTAGCGGAAAGTTTGGAGCTTGCGACGATTCATGACGAGAGCATTCCCCGCGAGAGTCTGGCGGAACTCCTCGCAGCTATTCCTGCGGGAATCGAATAAACAGGCGTGAAAGGTAGTACTCCAATTCTCAGGATGTCGCTTATGAAAGATTGTATCCGGCGCATGGCATCGATCGCATTTTCGCTGCTGCTACCGTTTGTACTACACGCGCAAAAGCCGGAGTCGGACTCGGTCGTATACACGATCACGAGTGTCGATTTCGATGTCAAAGGACAGACAATTCCCTTTGTGCTAAGGCAGAAAATCGAACAGGACGGAGCATTCGTCGGACGAAAATTCCCCGATAAGGAATCGCTCGAGGCTTTCATAGAAGAAAAGCGTATCGTGCTCGCCAACAACCGGGTCCTCGAGTCGGTCGAGTCGAGCTACACCATGAAGGAGGAGGCCGAGGGACTCGTCGGAGTCTCGGTTGTGTACACGGTCGTCGATACCTGGAACATCATGGTGTTTCCGATTCCGGACTACAGTTCGGACGAAGGCTTCAAGCTCTACATTAAAGGAAAGGATTATAACTTCCTCGGCTCGATGGAAAGCTTGACCGTCAATCTGAGCTATGTGTACGACGAGCGCGGAGACCAGTCTTTTGCCTTGTACTCGGCGTTCGATTATCCCTTCAGGGCCTTCGGTCTCGAGTGGAGTCTTGGAATAAAAGAAGACTTCGAGGTCTGGTTCACCGAAGGTGTCGTCGCCTCCACCACGAGCGCGAGTCTTACCTTGAACATTCCCGGCCTCGGTTTTCCCGCGAGCGTGTCGCTCTCTCAGAGCTTTCATTACAACGAGGACGAGCTGACCAGCGGCATATCCGATCCCTTGTTCCTTTCCAACGGCCTCAGTTTCAACACTTCGATTCCAACCGGTGTCGATTTGGGCGCCCTGGGTCCGATTTCGTACGGCTTTTCGGCCGGTGTCGATGCTAACTGGTGGCCGGGCGGGATGCTCGAAGTCGAGGGCCGGCAGGGATTTTCGCTGAGCCATTCAGATACCTTGTCGTCGGGCCGGGTCGATTGGGTCGGCAACATGCGAAAGGGCTCTTCGATCTCCGCTTCGTCTTCCCAGAGTATCCACATGGACTCCAGCTCGCTTACCTGGGATATCTCGCTGACGTATCAGTATTTCGCTTCGTTCTGGACGAGCAGGGCCGGACTGGCGGCGCGTGCGGTGATCCTCATCCGGCCGGACACCCGGGCCGGCAATCCGATCGATTCGGTCGACGACTATCTGCGGGGTATTCGGGGCGGCCGCGTGAATTGCGAGGCCGCGCTGATCGCGAACATCGCGGCGCCGGTGAAGCTCTTCGACTTTCCAACCCATGTGTTCATCAAAAAAGACTGGCTCGATTTCGAGCTGCAGGCCCAGCCCTTTGTGGACCTTGCGCTCGCCGTGCCCGATTGGTCTTCGCTCAAGCCGACCAAAGACTGGGTGTGGGCGGCAGGCGGGCTCGAATTCCTGGTCTTTCCCAAGCGCTTCCGAAGCATCATTGTCAGGGCGGGGGCAGGCTGGGACCTCGTGAGCGTTCTGGCGACGAAATCCTTGACCGCGCCCTCGCCGCGCGACGGATCGAGTCCGTATGAAATATACTTCACCACCGGATTGCATTATTAAAACTAAACCGAAGAAAGGATCGTATGTCTGAGACAAAAGCGTCGAAGCTTCGTCGGATGCTCGATTCCGATCGACTCGAGTTCATCATGGAGGCGCACAACGGTCTCTCGGCGAAGATCGTCGAGGAGGCGGGTTTCAAGGGGATCTGGGCCTCGGGTCTGTCCATGTCCGCGGCCCTGGGGGTACGCGACAACAACGAGGCTTCGTGGACGCAGGTCCTCGAGGTTCTCGAGTTCATGAGCGATGCGACCACGATTCCTATTCTGGTCGACGGCGATACGGGCTACGGCAATTTCAACAACGCGCGGCGCCTGGTCCGCAAGCTCGAGCAGCGCGGTATCGCGGGCGTCTGCGTCGAGGACAAACTCTTTCCAAAAACCAACTCGTTCATCTCCGGCGAATCCCAGCCCCTGGCCGACATCGACGAGTTCTGCGGCAAGGTCAAGGCCATGAAGGACGCGCAGACCGACCCGGACTTCGTGGTTGTGGCCCGCGTCGAGGCCTTCATCGCGGGCTGGGGATTGGACGAGGCGCTGCGGCGCGCCGAGGCCTACCGCCGGTCCGGAGCGGACGCCGTGCTCATTCATTCGAAACGTTCGGATTTCAACGAGATCTCGGTGTTCATGAAGGCCTGGGGAGATCGCCTCCCCGTCGTCATCGTGCCGACCAAGTATTACTCGACGCCGACTTCGCAGATCCGCGAAAGCGGCGTGCGCCTGGTCATCTGGGCGAACCACAATCTCCGCTCGGCGATCACCGCGATGAAGGAGACGAGCAGAAGGATTTTCGAGGACGAGAGCCTCATCGCCGTCGAGGACAAAATCGCGACGGTTTCCGAGGTCTTCCGCCTCCAGGGAGAGGCCGAACTCGAAGAGGCCGAGAAGAAGTATCTGCCGACTTCGGGCAAGACGGTCAATGCGATCGTCCTGGCCGCCGCGCGCGGCGATCGCCTGGGCGAGCTGACTGCGGAGACGCCCAAGGCCATGCTCGAGGTGGGCGGCCGCCCGATCCTGGCCCAGACGGTCGAGAAGCTCAACCGCGTCGGTATCAAGGATATCGCGGTGGTCCGGGGCTACATGAAAGAGAAGATCGCCCTGACCAATTTGAAGTATATCGACAACGACGAATACGATCGGACGAGCGAGGTGTATTCGCTCTACCTCGCCCGCGAGCGGCTCGGGGCGAACACCGTCATCGTGTACGGGGACATTATTTTCAAGAGTTTCTTCCTGAACGATCTTCTAACCGACGATTCGCCGGTAACCGTCATCGTCGATGCGGACACGGTTCGCGACGGCAATTACCGCGATTACGCAGCCTGCGACCGGCCCGACAGCCGTGCGTATCTCGATCGGCCTGCTCGACTTAAAAAAATGTCGCATACGCTTCCGGAATCGGAGACCTGCGGGGAGTTCATTGGACTACTGAAGACGAACGAGGGAGGAGCGGCGGCGATGCGCGCGCTCCTCGACGAGGCCGCGTCTTCGGGAACGGTCAGGACGATGCGCATGGACGAGTTCCTCACTCGACTCGCCGAGCGGATCCCGATCGCCGTCAAGTACGTTCGCGGCTCGTGGATCGACGTCAACGGTCTCATGGACTTCAAGAAAGCCCTCGGCGAGGGTCGCGGGTCGGGGGTTTGAACCATGCTCGATACAGTGAAGTTCGGGACCGCGCTCAAATCGCGCGGCTATGATTTGTACAGCGGCGTGCCCTGTTCGTTTCTCAAGGACCTGATCAACTACGCCATCAACGAGTGCGAGTTTGTCATGGCCGCCAACGAGGGCGACGCCGTGGCGATCTGCGCGGGCGCGAAGATCGCGGGCCGCAAGTCGGTGGCGCTCATGCAGAACTCGGGCCTGACCAACGCGGTCTCGCCCCTGACGTCGCTCAATCCCATTTTCCGCATACCCATTCTGGGCTTTGTCAGCCTGCGCGGCGAGAGGGGCCTCGGCGACGAGCCTCAGCACGAGATACTGGGCGAGGCGACCGGCGACCTTCTCGACGCCATGCGCGTCAGGTGGGCCTATCTGCCCGATGATATGGACGCTGCGTTCGCGGCCCTCGAGAACGCCGACGCGATCGTCGAATCGGGCGAATGCTTTTTCTTTGTCGTGAAGAAGGGAACCTTCGGCGCGGTGTCGTTGCGCGAAAAACCGGCGCAGGATCCCGCGCGGCCGAGCCGCGGCGAACTCTTGGCTGCGATTCGAGAAGCCCTCCGGCCGGACGCGGCGCTCATAGCCACAACTGGTTTCACGGGGCGCGAACTGTACGAGCTCGGCGACGACGAGCGGAACTTCTACATGGTCGGCTCGCTCGGCTGCGCCTCGTCCTTCGGACTCGGTATCTGCCTGGCCAGGCCCGAACGGCCGGTAGTCGTGCTCGACGGCGACGGCGCCCTCCTCATGCGCACCGGAGCCCTCGCCACGAACTCGCATTACGCGAAGGGAAGCATGCTCCACATCCTTTTCGACAACGAGGCGCACGAGTCGACGGGCGGGCAGGCGACGGTTTCCGCGTCGGTCGACTGGCCGGGCCTCGCTCGGGCGTTTGGGTATAAAAACATTAAGCGTGTTGCAAACGCGGCTGACATGAAAGCCGTTGTCGAGGAATGGAATCGCACAGGTGGGCTCGTTTTTGTGCACGCTCCGATCAGGCAGGGCGCGCCGGAAAAACTGGGCCGGCCCAAGACCAAACCCTACGAAGTGGCGGAAAGATTTTCGAAATTCCTCGGCATCAAGGAGTGATGGATATGGTTCGCGAAGCGGTGATTCTCGGCGCGGGTCTCGGCTCGAGGCTCAACGGCATGGCGGCCGAGAGGCCAAAGGGTTTCATAGAGATCGGCGGTCTGCCCATGGTCGAGCGCTCGGTCCGTAAGCTCATCGAAAAGGGAATCGAGAAGATTTACATCGGCACCGGGCACTGCGCCGAGCACTACGAGCGCCTCGCCGCGCGCTATCCCTGTATCGAGACCGTACGCAATCCCGACTATGCGAGCACGGGTTCGATGCGGACGCTTTTCGAGATCGCCCCTAAAGTACAGGGCGACTTTCTCCTTCTCGAGTCGGATCTCATCTACGACGATATCGGGCTTTTCGTGCTTCTCAATGATTCCCGGCGCGACGTTCTCCTCGCCTCCGGCGCGACCAAGTCCGGCGACGAGGTCTATGTCCAGACCGACGACACCGGCCGTCTTGTGCGGCTGTCGAAAAAGCGCGAGGACGTGTCGCGGATCGACGGCGAACTCGTCGGCATCACCAAGCTGACGAAGGCGACGCTCGATCGCATGTGCGAGTACGCAGGGCGGACATTCGCCAAGCTTCCGAAGCTCGACTACGAGGCGGCGATGGCCGCCGTCTCGAGCGACCGGACGCCTATCGGAGTGCGGAAGCTGGAGTACTACGCCTGGCGCGAGGTCGACGACGAGCATCATCTAAAGATGGCGCGCACCGAGGTCTGGCCCCGCATCGCCGAAAGCGAAGCGAGCCGCGCCGTGCGGCGCGAGGTGCTCCTGAATCCGGGGCCGGCGACGACGACCGACAGCGTCAAGTACGCCCAGGTCGCGGCTGACATCTGCCCCCGCGAGAAGGAGTTCGGCGAGGTCATGGCCTGGATCAGCCGGGAACTGTCCTCCTTCGTCGGCGACCCCGACAAATACGAGACCGTCCTCTTCGGCGGCTCGGGTACGGCGGCCGTCGAAGTCATGGTCAGCTCCATCGTTCCGCCCGACGGCAAGATGATCATCGTGGACAACGGCGCCTACGGGGCGCGCATGGCCAAGATCGCCTCGGTCTACGGCATCCCGACGGTCGTGATGAAAAGCTCCGCGTATAAGCGCTTGGACCTCGCGGAGCTGGAGCGGCTCATCGACGCGGAAAAGCCCAGCCATGTCGGGGTCGTCTACCATGAGACGACGACCGGCCTGTTGAATCCCGTGCCCGAGATCGGCAGGCTCTGCCGCGCGCGCGGCATAGACCTCATCGTCGACGCGGTCAGCGCCTTCGCGGCGATCCCCATCGACATGGAGCGCGACGGGATCACGGTCATGGCCTCGACCTCGAACAAGAACATACAGGGTATGGCCGGTGTGGCCTTCGTCTTCTGCGAGAAGAAAGCCCTGGAGAAATCCGCCCAGGTCCCCATGCGCAACTACTACCTCAACCTCTACGACCAGTACGCGTACTTCAAGAAGACCATGCAGACGCGCTTCACGCCGCCTGTCCAGACCCTGTACGCCCTGCGCCAGGCCATCATCGAGACCAAGCAGGAGACCATACCCGCCCGTTACGCGCGCATCACCGAATGCTGGAACATCCTCATGGAGACCTGCCGCCGCCTGGGCCTCGAGACCCTCGTGGCCGAGGAGGACCAGTCGCACATCATCGCCGCCATACTCGAACCCAAGCTCCCCGGCTACGACTTCGAGGCCTTCCACGACTACTGCCGTGAACATTCCTTTACAATCTACCCGGGCAAGCTCTCCGACGCGGACACCTTCCGCATCGCCAACATGGGCGACATCAGGCCCGAGGAGATGAGGGCCTTCGCCGTAGTCCTCGAGGAGTACCTCAAGACCGCCGAAAGGTCATGGATGAAATGAAAAAAGAGTTGGCCCATTCGCTCGATGCAAAGCGGGCTCGGCGTATGATGCTGGCCCGACTACCGTATGAAGAGAAACTGAAGATTCTCATCGAGCTTCAGACGATCGCTGCGCCGATACTGCGATCGCGGGGGAAGAAGGTCGTCGTTTTCAAGGCTGATTGATTATACGGCGACTACCAGCGGAAGAAGGGAAATTCCATGACAGAGCCCGGTCTCGACGAAGGATTCCTCTCGCGCATAGCGGCTCGCATCCGCTCGGAGAACGAGGCATACGAGCAGCTCGCGGCGTCGAGAAAGAAGGAGGCCGAGCGCGAGGCGGCCAGGTTGGCCTCTCGTTTCGCGTCTGCCGATCCCGGGATTGTTAAGATCGTTTTATTCGGATCCGCTCTTCCGGGACGATCTTTCCGCCCCGACTCGGATATCGACCTGGCGGTTTCAGGAGGCGATATCGCCCGGCTCGAAGCTATGGCCTCGGATTCGGCTTTCCGCGTCGATATAGTCGATATGGAAAACCTTGCGCCGGGAATTCGCGGCATGGTGGATAAAGAGGGGCTCGTCCTTTATGAAAAGAACGTTTGAAGACTTTTCGCGGCTCGTCTCCGAACTCGAGTCCAGCCTCCAGGATTTTGAGTACGCTGTACAGGCGAACGAGCGGGCGTCGCAGAGAATCGCGGCGGGTGCGAATGACCAGCTCGACTACGCGGCTCTCGGTTACACGATCCACAACATCTATGGCGTGATCGAAGGGTATTGCCTTCGTATCGCCAAGTTCTTCGAAAACAACATCGACCCCGCTTCGTGGCACAGGGGCTTGCTCGATCGAATGGGATTGAATATCGAGGGAGTGCGCCCGGCCCTGTTCTCCGGAGAAGAAGTCCTCGTCTTGCACGAGCTACGGTCGTTTCACCATGTCTTTCGGCACTTGTATGCCCGGCCGCTGGATGCGGACAAGCTTGAATTGGTACAACGCCGCGTTCCGCGGGCAGCGGACGTGTTCCGTAAGGCCCACGCTCGATACGTCGAAATTTTGAGACGATTAGGCCGGGCTGTGGGAGGAGGTATCACATAGAAGCAACCAATAAGACGAAAACGCGTTAATTCGTCTTATTGGCTTGACGAATAAGCGTTAATACCTCATATTGACTGGCATGGGCACGAGAATAATCCCGCGTATCCTCCAAAAGGCTCTGAGCGATGAGGTGGATCGTAGCGGAAAGATCATTCTGTTAATCGGCCCCCGCCAGGTTGGAAAGACGACGCTCGTTCGGGGGCTGATGGCCGACCGTCCTTTATTGCGGACGCTATATCTGACCGGCGACGATCCCTCTGACCGCCGCGATCTGGAGGGGCGTGATGCGGCGGGCCTTGCACGTCTGGTCGCCGGTTATGACTGTATCGTCGTCGACGAAGCCCAGCGAATTGCAGGCATCGGCTTGTCGCTGAAGCTTCTGTACGATACTCATCCAGGGCTCAAGATTATCGCCACCGGCTCTTCTTCCTTCGAATTGGCGTCCAAAACCGCTGAGCCTCTGACTGGGCGAGCCCGCACATTTACGCTCTACCCGATCGCCGTCGCCGAACTGGCGCTCAATAGAGATAGGCGCGACCTCGATCGCAGCCTGGACGATATCCTCGTGCACGGTCTGTATCCAGAAGTTTGTTGCGCCGAGGGGCGGGAGGAAAAGCGACGGGCTTTGAAGTCCATCGCGGAAGCGTATCTGTATAAAGATGTCATCGAATTCGGCGGTATCAAACATGCGGACCGTATTCATGATCTCTTGAGACTCCTTGCTTTCCAGGTCGGCTCCGAAGTATCCATCGCAGAACTCGCCGCGTCGCTCGGCCTCGGTAGAGACACGGTAGACCGCTACATCGATATATTGGAAAAAGCCTTTGTACTGTTCCGTCAGCGCGGGTACTCGCGCAACCTCCGCAAGGAGGTGACAAAGATGGATAAGATCTTCTTCTACGATATCGGCATCCGAAACATGGTACTAGGTAATCTGTCTGAACCCCGGTTCCGGGATGATACAGGACGGATATGGGAGAACTTCCTGACTGCGGAGCGAAGGAAAATATTGGAGTACCGAGCCTCATACGCCCAGACCTGGTTCTGGCGGCTGAGAACCGGAGCAGAGCTCGACTATATTGAAGAAGAGGACGGAAGGCTGAGGGGATTCGAGTTCAAGTATGGAGACAAAAGGCCGAAGGTTCCCGCAGCATGGGAAGGTACCTATCCCGGCTCGACGTACACGGTTATCAATCGGGAGAACTGGTTGGATTTCGTACTTGGAGAGTTGGGGGCATAGGGAAAATACGAGGTGTGTCGATTGCCGCCTTTACACGACTGATGCCTTGAAAAATCACAGTCCGACTTTGAATTTTCAAGGTTATCGAGTATGCTGTGGAGGCAAGAGTTCATCCGCAGCTACCTGGAGCGGGACATCCCGCAGCTGGGAATTACAATTCCCTCGTCGACCCTCGGACGCTTCTGGTCCATGATCGCCCACTACCACGGACAGATTCTGAACTACCAGGAGCTGTCTCGTTCTTTCGGCGTAAGCGACGGGACGATCAGGCGTTACTTGGAGATCCTCGAAGGCACCTTCATGATCCGCATCGTCAAACCCTGGTTCGAGAACTCGGGCAAAAGACTTGTGAAGGCTCCCAAGCTCTATATCCGCGACAGCGGTATATTCCATACGCTGCTTAAGATCGGCGATCGTCCTTCCCTGGAAAGCCACCCAAAACTGGGCGCTTCGTGGGAAGGCTTCGTTATCGAGCAGGCGATACGCGAGTTCGGTATCGAGGAACCCTGGTTCTATCGAACGCACGGCGGCGCCGAGTTGGATCTGTTTTGGGAGGATGGCGGCCTGCGCTACGGCATCGAGGCAAAGTACGCCGACGCGCCCCGCCTCACGCCGTCCATGAAAAGCGCCATGGTCGATTTGTCTCTGCAAAGATTGACCGTGGTATACCCCGGAAACACGGCATACGATCTGGCGCCGAATATCCGTGTGGTGCCGCTTGTGCAGCTGGGGGGCAGTGCATAGACCCGTCATGTCGGGGATGAAGAATATGATAGGATTTGTTCGCATAAAGCTTCGATTACTCGTGGCCGCCTTCGTCGTTTCGGCCTCGGCCGGGCTTTTCTGCTTCGCGCAGTCCGGGGCGGCGCAGCTTCCCTTGTCGCTCAAGGCCGCCGACGCCGAGCGGCTTATGCGGGGCGAGGCTCTGATACGCGAGCTGGGGTCGTACCGCGACCTGGCCCTGACGGCCTCGGGCGCGAGCGCCGAATCGATCAGGAACGCGGTCAAGAAACTCAAGCCCAATTACTTGTCGGAAGTCGTCGCCCTGGTTCCCCGGCGCGAGGCCGCGATCGAGCTTCTCGCGGCGAAGCTCGCCGATGTCAAAGGCTATGTCGGCATTCAGTATTGGTCGAAGCGGCAGAAGACCTACTATGACCTCTTCGACACGATGGAGATTGTTTCCCGAAAGACGATACCGGGCGGAGAGGAAATCGAGACCCGGCAGCACATGGAGCCTTTTTCCGAGTATTCGTGCCGCTACACCTACCGCATAGCGGCCTCGGCGCAGGGTCAGGGCTCCGAGCTTTATTTTGCGAGCGAAAACCTGAGCAAGATATCGTACAGTTACCAGGGGATCGACGCGGTGTCGGCCGGCGACATGATATGGATGCTCTACGCCTTTCCCTCCGGCGACTGGCTGGTGTTCTACGGCGTGGGGGCGGTCAAGGCCTTCGACATGTTCGGTGTCATCCGCGACCGGCTGAAAACGTCGTTTTTAGGACGGATCGAATCGTTTTTCGGCGCCATGCTCGACAAGATGAAAAGCTGATCGAAAGGTGTCACGTATGAAGAAAGCGCTCATAACCGGCGTCACGGGCCAGGACGGCTCCTACCTGGCCGAACTACTTTTGGACAAAGGCTACGAGGTCCACGGCACGAAGCGCCGGGCCTCGAGCTTCAACACGCAGAGGATCGACCACATCTACCGCGACCGTCACGATGCCGGATCGCGGTTCATCCTGCACTACGGCGACCTCTCGGACAGCTCGAATCTCATACGCCTGGTCAAGGAGATCGAGCCGGACGAGATCTACAACCTCGCGGCCCAGAGCCACGTCAAGGTTTCGTTCGAGACGGCCGAGTACACCGCCGACGCCGACGGCCTTGGGACACTGCGCCTCCTGGAGGCCATAAAGCTCCTGGGGCTGGAGAAGAAGACCCGCTTCTACCAGGCCTCGACGAGCGAGCTCTTCGGCAAGGTGCGGGAGACGCCCCAGCGCGAGACGACACCGTTCTATCCGCGCAGCCCCTACGCCGCGGCCAAGCTCTACGCCTACTGGATCGTCGTCAACTACCGCGAGGCCTACGGCATGCACGCCTCGAACGGGATACTCTTCAACCACGAGTCCCCGCGTCGAGGTGAAACTTTTGTCACGCGCAAGATAACCCGCGCGGCCGCGCGCATCAAATACGGTCTTCAGGAGCGGCTGTATCTGGGCAATCTCGACTCGAAGCGCGACTGGGGCCACGCCAAGGACTACGTCGAGGGCATGTGGCTCATCCTGCAGGCTCCCCGGCCCGACGACTACGTCCTGGCGACCGGGCGCACCACCTCGATCCGCGACTTCGCGACCATGGCCTTCCGCGAAGCGGGCATCGAACTTCGCTGGGAAGGCTCGGGCGTCGATGAAAAGGGCATCGACGCAGCCACGGGCAGGGTGTTCGTGGCCGTCGATCCGGTCTATTTCAGACCGACCGAGGTCGACCTCCTCCTCGGCGACCCCTCGAAGGCGAGGGAAAAACTGGGCTGGTCGGCGAAAACCTCGCTCGAGGAACTCGTGCGGGATATGATGAAAGCCGACCTCGAAGAGGCCGCGCGCGACGCCCACATGAAGAAAAACGGCTTCCAAGTCCACAGCCCGCGCGAGTGAGGTCCGGAGCCGCGTATGGAAAGCCGAAAGGAAGTCAGATGGCGGCAGCGTTTCGCCAATCTCCAGCGCGCCTTCGCGCTCTACGATGAAGGCGCGAAGAAAACAAGTCTCAACCGACTCGAGAGCGAAGGTTTGATACAGCGATTCGAATACACCTTCGAGCTGTCGTGGAAAACCATAAAGGACTATCTCGAGGCCGGGGGGATTCTTGCATCCTACCCGCGTGACGCTATCAAAGAAGCTTTCGCGCACGGGCTCATCGACGACGGCGAGCTGTGGATGACCATGCTCGAGCGGCGCAATATGCTGTCGCATACCTATGACGAAAAGACCTTTACCGAGGCCTGCGCTCTGGTTCGAGGGCCCTTTCACGACGCGATCGGAAGCCTCGTGTCGCGCCTGGCGGCGGAACTACGGTGAGCGTGATGTCCTTCGGCCTGTCGGAGCGCATACTCGATATGCTTACGACCGCGATCGCGCGCTTTCCTCAGATCGAGGAGGCGAAAATATTCGGTTCGAGGGCCATGGGAAACTATAAAAACGGCTCCGACATCGATCTCGCGGTCTTCGGTTCGAAGCTCGATGCCGATCGTGTGCGCAAGCTTTCGGTGATGCTCAACGAAGAGCTCCCGATCCCGCATCGCGTGGATGTCGTGTGGTACGAGGCCTGCGAGAACGATGAACTAAAAGCGCATATCGACGAGTTCGGCCGGAGCCTAAGGACCGACCTAGGCCTGAACGGGAATACGCGGTCGTAAGCGCGGTTTTCGTGAGGAAGGTGCGGAACGAGAAGAACACCATGAATAAGAACGACAAGATTTACGTCGCGGGGCACCGCGGGCTCATCGGATCGGCGATCATGCGGAGGCTCGCGGCCGGCTGTTACAAAAATATAGTAGTCCGCACCCACGCCGAACTCGATCTGACGCGCCAGGCCGAGGTCGAGGCCTTTTTCGCCGCCGAGCGGCCCGAGTACGTCTTTCTGGCCGCGGCAAAGGTCGGCGGCATCGGGGCGAACTCGAGCTATCCCGCGTCCTTCATCTACGAGAACCTCGCAATCGCGCTCAACGTCATCGACTCGGCCTATAAAACGGGCGTGAAGAAGCTCTTGAACCTCGGCTCCTCCTGCATCTACCCGAAGATGGCCCCTCAGCCCATGAAAGAGGAATACCTTCTGTCGGGCCCCCTCGAGCCCACCAACGAAGCCTACGCCGTGGCCAAGATCGCGGCGATACGCCTGTGCAAGCACTACAACGAGCAGTACGGCACGAACTTCATAAGCGCCATGCCCACGAACATGTACGGCCCGGGGGACAACTACGACCTCGAGGGCTCGCACGTCCTGCCGGCCATGATCCGCAAGTTCCACGAGGCCAAGGTCGCGGGAACTGAGGTGAGGCTCTGGGGCGACGGAAGCCCCTACCGCGAATTCTTATACTCCGACGACTGCGCCGACGCCCTGGTCATGCTCATGGAAAAGTACGACTACGCCGAGGTGGGCGAGTTCATCAACCTCGGCTCGGGTACGGAACTCACGATCCGCGAGCTGGCCGAGAAAATCGCGAAGATAGTCGGCTTCACCGGCCGCATTGTCTGGGACAGCACGAAACCCAACGGCACGCCCCGCAAGCTCATGGATTCGTCGCGGCTTTTTGGTCTGGGCTGGAAGCCAAAGGTGGGTTTGGACGAGGGGATCGCCCGGGCCTACGAGGATTTCATGAAGAACATGAAAGGTTCAAAACCCTAAAAGAGCGTAAAAATAGAAGACAAAATACAAAAAAAGGCGTAAAAACTGGAATAAATACCGGTTTTGGTGTACCGAGAAGATGAAGAATCGACAGTTAGCGATACTGTGTCGAAAACGCGCAGAGGGAAAACTCGGGCGAATCCTTGTTTTGACCGGGGCTAGACAGACAGGAAAAACAACGTTGTGCCGTATGGCATTTCCTCAGTATACCTACATATCTGTCGAAGATCCCGTTGTTCGTCGTGAATACACTCGGATGACGGCGGCGCAGTGGAAGGAACTGTATCCATCGGCGATTCTCGATGAGGTTCAAAAAGAGCCGGGCCTTATCGAAAGTATCAAGGCTGTTTACGACCAATGGTCTGAGCCGAGATACATCCTTTCGGGATCGAGTCAACTGCTCTTGCTTGAGAAAGTGAAGGAAAGTCTCGCCGGAAGATGTGTGATACTCGAGTTGTATCCGCTTACGGTCCCGGAGCTCGGGACGGATGCATGGGAAGACGAAATTCATGCATCATTGTTCATACAATCCCTTGAGCGATTGAACACAATCCACGAGATACTGCCGTCTTTTCTTTTGGACAGCAGGCATGTTCGGAAGAAAAGAGCATGGGACCACTATATCCGTTTCGGCGGCTATCCGGCTCTGACGGCTTCGGATCTTACCGACGAAGAGCGATATGAGTGGCTCAGTAATTATGTCCGAACGTATCTCGAGCGGGACATCCGTGATCTTGCCGCTTTTCGCGATCTTGACGCCTTTATGCGGCTGCAGCATTATCTGGCGCTTCAGACGGGAACGATAGTCAATGCCTCGTCCATCGCAGCTCAGGTTGGTTTGAGCATCAAGACAGTACAACGGTATATACGTTACTTCGAACTCAGCTACCAGGCGCTCGTTCTGCCCGCCTGGTCCCGAAACGAAACACGCAGACTTGTCAAAGCTCCGAAGATCCACTACCTCGACAATGGCGTCCTCCAGGCTGTTATTCAAAAAAGGGGGTTTCCCAGTGGGCCTGAATTCGAAAGCCTTGTCGCAGCCGAGATGTACAAGCAAGCGCGGACAATGCGCTTGGACGCCAGGTTCTATCATCTGCGCACGGCCGACGGGAGGGAGGTGGATCTGCTTATTGAAACGCCTTCCGGCTATTATGCCTTCGAGATAAAAATGGCCGATAGAATTGTTCCTTCGGACGCACGTCATCTCAGAGGTATATGCGATATCCTGGACAAGCCGCTCTTGCATTCTTTCATCCTGTCGAACGATCCGCAGACACAAAGGATCGCGGACGACATTACGGCGGTGAACGCGGCGTATTTTCTCGCATGAACCGAATGGGTTCATCATCTTTATGTGCAAAGGACTGTTGCGTAATGAGCGATACCCTGCGTGACGACGAGGGCGGCTGGAGCCTCGTCATTAAGCCTCTGATTCGGGTGCTCTCTTGGGTAAGGTGTTTCTTGCAGGTTAAGCTCAGCAGTTCTTTTAGGGCTAATCGATGAATTTGCGCGAATTTGTCTAACAAAGTCGATGAAATGGCGCTATAGTATCTAGCAGGATGATACCGCGCATACTGAAAAGGGCGTTGCTCGACAAAATCGCCCATGACCGGCGGGTTGTCGTTCTTTATGGACCGCGTCAGGTCGGCAAGACGACGCTCGCCCGGATGGTGCTCGAGGAATCGGGCCTGCGCTGCCTCGATCTTTCCGGCGAGGATCCGCGCGTCGAAGAGGTCTGGGCATCGCGACAGCTTCCGCGGATCATGGGCATGATCGCCGGATATGAGCTTGTTCTTCTTGACGAGGCGCAGCGGATCGAACAGGTCGGTACTTCGCTCAAGCTTCTGTATGATTCCGGCTTTTCCGGCCGTCTTCTCGTCACCGGTTCTTCGAGTCTCGACCTTGCAGGTGGAACGAAGGAAGCGCTGACCGGAAGAACGTGGACCTTTACACTCTATCCGATAGCCATCGCCGAGCGCGCTCTGTTCGAGACGCCCTATGAGATCGAAGCGCAGCGCGAGGAGATGCTGGTTCTCGGTTCGTATCCGGCGCTGACATCGATGCCGTCGAGGCAGGATCGTATCGCGCATCTTGTGGAACTCAGCTCCGCCTATCTGTACAAGGACGTCTTGGAACTCGGCGGCATCAGGAGTCCCCGTAAGCTTCGTGATTTGCTGCGTCTTTTAGCGTATCAGATCGGCGCCGAGGTCTCCTATCAAGAGCTCGGCCGTCAGGTCGGGATGAGCGCCGATACGGTGATCTCGTACATCGACCTTCTTGAAAAGGCCTTTGTCGTCTTCAGGTTGGGAGGATACAGTCGCAATCTTCGCAAAGAAGTCACAAAAAAGGACAAGATCTATTTCATCGACAACGGAGTCAGGAACGCCCTCATCGAAGACTTCAAGGAGTGGCCGCTGAGGGGGGATCAAGGCGCGCTCTGGGAGAATTTTCTTGTCTCCGAGCGACGGAAGGCGAATGCGTATCGAGGGTATTACGGGGGATCGTGGTTTTGGCGTACCCACACGGGCGCCGAAATCGATTATGTCGAGGAGTGCGACGGCGAGCTTCACGGCTTCGAGTTCAAACTGCGGGAGCGCGACGCGGCACCGCCAAAGTCCTGGCTGGCGGCGTATCCAGAAGCTTCCTTCAGGACGGTGCATCCCCGAAACTACCTCGACTTCGTAGCTCCGTGAATAGTAGGTTCATCATCTTTATGTGCAAAGGACTGTAGCGTATATGAGCGATACCGTTCGTGACGACGA
The DNA here is from genome assembly GCA_964644505.1 of uncultured Treponemataceae bacterium. Classification (GTDB taxonomy): domain Bacteria; phylum Spirochaetota; class Spirochaetia; order Treponematales; family Rectinemataceae; genus CAZXXZ01. Next base: position 23,527 of record CAZXXZ010000031.1, read on the forward strand.
GGGCGACTGGAGTCTCGTCATAAAGCCCAAGCGGAAGTGGCTCGACATCGACCTCAGGGAGCTATACCGCTACCGCGACCTTATAAAGCTCTTCGTCAACCGCGACTTCGTTACGGTGTACAAGCAGACTATCCTGGGGCCCTTGTGGTTCGTCTTGAATCCGCTTTTTACGACGGTTATTTACAGCTTCGTGTTCGGGAACCTGGCGGGCATCCCGACCGACGGCATACCGCAGACATTGTTCTACTACGGCGGGACGATGTTATGGAATTATTTCACCGCCTGCCTCACGAGCGGCTCGGACGTCTTTGTCGGCAATGCCGGGCTCTTTTCCAAAGTTTACTTCCCCCGCCTGACGGTGCCGATCAGCAAGGTGTTTTCGAACCTCATCTCCGTGGCGATCCAGTTCGCGACATTGGTGGTGTTCTATATCTACTTTGTCGCGTCCGGGTCTCCGGTGCGGCCAACCTGGTGGGCCTTCGCCCTGCCCCTCATCATCGCCCAGCTCGCGGCCCTCGGCATGGGCATCGGCATGATCATCTCCTCCCTGACGACCAAGTACCGCGATCTGCGGCAGCTTGTCAGCTTCGGGCTTTCGTTGTGGATGTATGCGACCCCGATCGTGTATCCCCTCTCGGAGCTCAAGGCCCGCTACCCGGACTTCGCCTGGCTCATGAACCTGAACCCCGTCTGCGCGCCCATCGAGGCCTTCCGCGCGGCGTTCTACGGGGTCGGCGGCCCCTCGATCGGCATGCTCCTGACCAGTATAGGCGCGACGATCGTCTTGCTGGTCCTCGGCCTTCTTTTGTTCAACCGTAACGAGCAGACCTTCGTGGATGTGGTATAGAACTTGTTGACACACGGTATCGATGGGCTTATTGTAAAACGAGAGGCATATCGATGAGGAAGGTGGTTGTTTCCAGTAAATACCAAGTCGTCATACCCAAAGAAATTCGCGACCTCGTGGGTATCAAGGCCGGGACGCTTTTGGAAATAATGACCTACGGTAACCGGATAGAGCTGGTTCCGATACTCCCCCTCAAAAAACTCAAGGGAATGTATAAAGGAATTTCCACTACAATCGAACGAGAAAACGATCGCGTATGAATGTGGTGGATTCGTCGTGCTGGCTGGAATACTTTGCGGGTACCGAAGTCGGAGAATCGGTGTCGAAAGCGATCGAGGACCTCGATCGTCTTGTTGTTCCGACGATAACAATCTATGAGGTTTTCAAAAAGCTGCTTATAGAGCTCGATGACGATAAAGCCTTATTCGCAGTCGCGCACATGAGACAGGGTATGGTGGTCGATCTCGACGCCGGTTTAGCACTGGCCTCTGCACAACTGTCGCGCGAGTACAGGCTGCCGATGGCCGACAGCATAATCTACGCAACTTGTAGAAAGTACAACGCCGTCCTGTGGACGCAGGACAGTCATTTCAAGGGTCTTGCCTCGGTAAAATACTTCGAAAAGAACGATTGAGGAACGAATGAGCGTCGCAATACGAGTCGAGCATCTCTCCAAGGAATACCGCCTGGGGGTTATCAATCACGGAATGCTCTATAAGGACATTCAAAGCTGGCTTGCGCGCAAGCTCGGGCGGCCCGACCCCCACGCGCCCATCGGCGCCGACCACTACGCCGACCAGAAGGACCGCTTCTGGGCGCTCAAGGATTTGACCTTCGACATCGAGCAGGGAGACCGGGTTGGCATTATAGGACGCAACGGAGCGGGGAAGAGCACGTTATTGAAAATCTTAAGCCGCATAACCGCGCCGACCGAGGGAATCGTGAAAATAAAAGGACGGGTCGCGAGCCTTTTGGAGGTGGGGACGGGGTTTCACGGCGAACTGACAGGGCGTGAAAACATCTACCTCAACGGCGCCATCCTGGGCATGAAAAAACGCGAGATCGACCGCAAGATCGATGAGATTATCGACTTCAGCGAGATCGAACAGCACATCGACACACCGGTGAAGCGATATTCGAGCGGCATGTATGTCAGGCTGGCTTTTGCCGTGGCCGCCCACCTGGACAGCGAAATTTTGATAGCAGATGAAGTGCTAGCCGTAGGAGATACCACTTTTCAAAAGAAAGCATTAGGGAAAATGCATGATATCAGTTCCAACCAAGGGAAAACAATACTTTTTGTTAGCCATAACATGGGAGCTGTTAGGCAGCTCTGCGGCTATGGAGTTCTGCTGGAGAAAGGGAGAATTGTACTACACGATAATATCGATAATGTGATCAATCATTACCTGAACAATCCTGCTAATAATAATTCTGTAATCATTTTTAATAATGACGAGAAAGCGTTATTTCAATTTATTAGCATCGAATTGATGGATTGTACGGGAACACAGAAGAATACTTTTGAGATCGATGATGAGATAGTTGTGGGTGTTAAGTATAAACTTGTGTGCGATATGTCTGGGGTGAATGTAGCATTAACCCTAAAAAATGAGGGTTTTGTCATTTTTAATAGCTGGGATACTGATGTAATGCCCGAAAGGCTTCATAAGAGGGAGAGGGGTTCATATTACGCTCTCTTTCGAATTCCGAGGAATATAAATATCGGCGTTTATTCTATAACTCTCACTGCGGGAATTCCTAATGTCGGTGTGATGGTTGAAAAAGAAAACTGTATCTCATTCAGAATAGTAAATAATAGCATAAACGCCAACTCGCAATCCTTTTCCAGAGGCGGGTTTATAAAAACCGATATCTTATGGGATATTAGAAAGGAGTCTTAAGATGTCTAGTCCGATAGTTATAGCCGAGATAGGCTGCAATCATAAAGGTGATATTTCGATAGCCAAAGAAATGATCGTTGTGGCATCAACTTTTTGTAAAGTCGATATAGTAAAATTTCAGAAAAGAAATATTCGCGAACTGCTAACCAAGGAACAATTCAATGCGCCTCACCCGGATCCGGCAAACTCGTACGGAAGGACATATGGAGAGCATCGAGAATTCCTAGAATTTAATCTAGATCAGCACAAACAGTTGAAAGCTTGGTGCGAAGAAAATGGAGTGATGTATTCAACTTCTGTGTGGGATATGACGTCGGCAAGAGAAATCGTTTCGTTAAATCCAAGAATGATCAAGGTTCCGTCAGCATGCAATCTGAAGAAGCCTTTGCTTGATTATCTATGTGATAATTTCGGTGGCGAGATACATCTCTCCCTCGGAATGACGACTAAGGATGAGGAAGATCGAATCGTACGTTTATTCGAGTTAAAAAACAGGAATATGGATCTAGTTTTATATAGTTGCACTTCAGGATATCCGGTCCCGTTTGAGAGTGTTTCCCTATTGGAAATATATCGATTAAGGGAGAAGTTCGGCAGTACCGTCAAGGCGATCGGATTCTCTGGGCATCATCTAGGTATAGCAGTTGATTCTGCTGCAGTATCCCTCGGTGCGACATACATCGAGAGACATTTCACTCTTGATAGAACATGGAAGGGAACTGATCATGCAGCATCGCTTGAGCCAGATGGTATGCGTAAGCTTGTGAGAGATTGCAGAGCAGTATATAAGTCATTAACATATAAACAATCGGATATACTAGAAATCGAGAAGCCGCAAAGAGATAAATTGAAGGTAAATCAGATCGATTGGCAGGATTAATCTGCTCGTGTTAAAGACTGTGATTTAATAGTGACTAAGGGGTAGTAAATATGGTGCTTGCGTTTGTACCAGTTAGAATCGGTAGCAAGTCGATCCCTAAGAAGAACATCAAATCGTTAAATGGCCATCCTTTGTTATATTGGTCACTTAGAGCGCTTTCACAATCGATGACAGTCGACAAGATCGTATTTGCGCATGACTCTGAAGAGTTCGTCGATGCTGTTAGTCGGATGCCGCTTGAGCGAATCGAGGCATATTCGAGGGATCCGGTAAACGCCACTGATGATGCGAGCACAGAATCTGTAATGCTTGAGTATATCGAGAAAAACAGGCTTAAAGATGATGACATTTTTATTCTCGCGCAAGCTACGTCTCCTTTGACGAGTGATCGAGATGTGGACGCTGTGGTGAGGATGATTCTTGATAAGGGCTATGATTCGGCTCTTTCATGCGTACGCTTAAAGAGATTCCTTTGGAGCCTAGATGGACGGTCATTGAATTACGATTATAAGCATCGCCCTCGCAGACAAGAATTCGATGGTTGTATGATGGAGAATGGGGCATTGTATGCTAGCCGCGTTAGTATAATAAGAGCCTTGAAGTGTCGAATCGGGGGATCTATTGCCATATATGAGATGAAGGAAGATACAGCTACCGAGATAGATGAGCCGTCGGATTGGGCGATAGTAAGCTCAATTCTGAGGCGCCGGCTTCCTCGAGTGAGCTTCTTTTTTTCTGACGTTGATGGTGTTCTGACTGATGGCGGTATGTATTATGGTAATGATAGGCAAGAGCTAAAAAAGTTTAATACCCGCGACGGTATGGGCTTCCAGATTCTAAAGTCGCTCGGCGTGAAGACGGGGATAATCACTTCGGAAAGCAATGATATTGTCTTGAAACGAGCGGAAAAACTAAATGTAGATTTTCTTTTCCAGGGAGTAAAAGACAAGGTTGGTGTAATGCGAGACTTTTTGAAATCCAACGGCGCTTCATTTTCGGATCTAGCGTATATAGGGGATGATATAAACGATAAAGGTTTGCTGGCACATGCTGGAATATCTGCATGCCCGGCGGATGCCGCTCAGGAGGTAATTAATTTTGCGCGTTTCAGAATGGCGCATGCTGGGGGAGAAGGCGCTGTACGAGAGTTCATAGAAATTTTGTTAAAAAGAAGGTGTTTTTAAAAGATGTTGAAGAGAATAATTAAGGATTATCTTATCCCGCCGGGATTTATTAAGATAAAGAATCGTCTTTTACATGCTAAGGCATCAAGTAATGTATATAATCGCCTTTCTATGAATATGAGAAGGGAGACGGAGGATTGCATCATACTCGCTAGCGGACCATCGATCGCGAACGTTGATTTCAATCTTCTCCGGAATGTCGATGCGATCGCTGTTTCCTTGTTTCATGTCCATAAAGAGACGGAGAACTTAAAGATCCTTCATCATATCTTAGCTCCTCAGCATGATCCATTTACCTTTGATGATAGTCTGAAGATGTTCCGATTATTCAAAGACCGATATTCAAAGTTGCGTCCCCATATACTCCTTGGAATAAGGGAGTACAAATTCGGATATGACAAATTGTTAACGAGATATCCCGAGTACGATTGTTTCGATTATTCGTATGTATATTTCGACAATTCACCAGAATTATGGGATGATAATTTCATGGACGATTCTGTATGGGACCTTAGACAACGGCCCTTCGCACCAAGGACTGTTATCTATACGGCAATCCAATTGGCCGTTTTTCTTAAGTATAGAAGAATTTTTTTGTTCGGTGTCGACCATAATTATATATTGGATGTCTCGAAAACAACCGATCTACATTTCTATCCCGATGCTGTTGGAATTGATGATAGAAAGCATCTTGAAAAATATTTTGACAAAGAAGCATGGTTTTTTGAATACTATAAAAGATGGCATCAATATAAGCTTATGAAGCAGTATTGCACCAAGAAAGGTATATCAATCTTTAATTGCTCAGAGGGAAGTTATCTCGATGTTTTCCCTTCTATAGATGTAAGAACATTCATTAATATGATCGGTCGATGATTACGTAATGAGAACTATAATGGGAATAAACAAAGCTTATCGCAAGTTAAAAGGGATGCTTTCAACCATGATGGCTTCGCTTTTCAGGACAGCTATCAAGAGGGAAGTCGATGCTATATTATATGGTCTCGGAACGACGTCATGCGATGGTATTTCCAAATTAGCAAAAGTATACACTCCGGCTAGGATTAGCGATTCAAAAATTGGCGATTATACATATATCGCGATGAACTCATGTATTTCTATGGCGGAAATAGGAAAGTTCTGCTCGATAGGTCCCTTCTTTCTTTGTGGATATGGTATTCATCCAACAAATGGATTAAGTACTTCACCAATGTTCTATTCACCCCTAAAGCAGAATGGATTTTCTTTTTGCGATATTGCGAAAATTGAAGAGAGGAAGAAGATAGTAATCGGAAATGATGTTTTTATAGGCGCGAATGTCACAGTCCTGGATGGGGTAACGATAGGTGACGGAGCGATTATTGGAGCTGGCGCAGTAGTTTCTAAAGATATCCCTCCATACGCAATAGCTGTAGGTTGCCCTATAAAGGTAATCCGGAAACGATTTTCGGATGAAATAGTAGAAAAACTCTTACGAATAAAGTGGTGGGATTTTCCATACGAACAACTCAAGGATATAGAACAAATGTTTTTCGACGTAGATGACTTTATCTTGAAATACTCAAAAAAAACAAATTGAGGTAACGAAGAATGAATGGATCCCGTCCATTACTCAAATCAAAAAGACACATTATATTATCAAAAACTCAAAGATGCTATAAACGTCAATTCGTTAAAAAAATTACTTCTGGCGAATATGCTATGGTTAATATTCCTTGTCCTTGTGGTAAGGATAATGATGAGGTTATTGCTGAGCATGATAGATATGGTATTCCACTTAGAACGGTTATATGCAGGGAATGCGGGCTGATCCGTTCAAATCCGTATTATAATGAGCAAACGATTCAGAGTTTTTACCAGAATGAGTATAGAGGCCTATATGTGGGAGCTTGTGATTGTACTGAATCTTTTTTTGCACAACAGGTAGAGATCGGGAAACATATACTAGCGATGTTAGAAAAATACTCACATTCTGGTATTGTAGTAGCCGGAATGCAGGTCTTTGAAATTGGTTGTGGAGCAGGAGGAATCTTGCAATCTTTCAAAGAAAAGGGTTGTGATGTTTATGGAGTCGATTATGGAGATAACTATATAGCCTTCGGTCGGGCGAAGGGTCTAAATCTCGAAAATGGTAGTATAGATAGGATCTCAACACATGGTAAGGCCGATATAGTAATTTTAAACCATGTGCTAGAACATGTTGTAGGATTGTATTCGTTTCTTGAAAACGTTCGGTTAATTCTTAAGCCAGATGGAATTCTATACATAGCTGTTCCATCGATTAGTTCGATTCCTGAATGGTATGGAGGAGACGTATTTCGCTATCTCCAAAACGCTCATGTATGGTGTTTTTCAGAAACGACTCTAGTCGGAATAATTCGAAATGCAGGATTCGATGTCATAGCTAGCGATAATAGTAGTATATGTATTTGTAGGCAAGAAGAAAGGAATTCTCCTGTAGCTTTTAGTTCGCAAAGTCAATATCACGAATTGAAAGAACTTTTGAAAAAATATGAGAGAGAATACTATAAAAAATTACTGCGAAATAGGATTGCCGCATCTGTATCTTTTTTTGTGAAAACTGTGGCCATGATTCTTGATCGCTTAAGATTGAAGGATTCAGTTAAGAGATTTTTTATGATAATATATTCTGTTTATAAACAATTTAAACGAATAAAGCATTTTAATAAATAATTGACGGTTATAATAAATTGAAAATGGGCGCTTCTGGCATTTGTGTGAAAACATTGGGTAGAATGTCTGCATGAGCTACGA
>CAZXXZ010000032.1:0-29705 GCA_964644505.1 uncultured Treponemataceae bacterium
CGGCGACCTACGTCGGCGTCTTCACCGACATCCGGAATCTGTTCGCCTCGCTGCCCGAGTCAAAGGCGCGCGGCTGGAAGCCCGGACGCTTCTCGTTCAATGTAAAGGGAGGACGCTGCGAGAACTGCCAGGGGGACGGGACCATCAGGATCGAGATGAATTTCCTCGCGGACGTGTACATAACTTGCGACGTCTGCAAGGGGAAGCGCTTCAATTCGGACACGCTCGACGTGCGGTACAAGGGAAAGAACATTTTCGATGTCCTCGATATGACCATCGAGGAGGCCGCCGTTTTCTTCGAGCATGTGCCCTCGATCGCGCATAAAATGAACACCCTCCTTTCGGTCGGCCTGGACTACATCAAGCTCGGACAGTCTGCGCTCTCGCTTTCAGGCGGCGAGGCCCAGCGCGTCAAGCTCGCCTACGAACTCGCCAGGCCGAGCACCGGCAGGACGCTCTATTTCTTGGATGAACCGACGACGGGCCTTCACTTCGCGGACGTCAAACAGCTCATGGAGGTGATCCAGAGGCTGGTGAGCGCGGGCAACTCCGTGGTTATGATCGAGCACAACCTCGATGTCATAAAACAGGCCGACTGGATCATCGATCTCGGTCCCGAGGGGGGGGAGAAGGGTGGAGAGATCGTAGCGGTCGGCACACCGGAGGACATCGTCAAGGTTAAGCTCTCGTATACGGGCAAGTACCTGAAGGCCGCGCTCAAATCATCGCCGTCGCGCACATAAGCGGCTGCTGGGCCGGTTTGTACAAGCCGGTGAGGACCTCCGGGGCGTACTTTACTCCGAACGCCGCAGACGTATACTATTCGATCCGATGACGCGCAGTCTTCGCATCGCCATCATTCTTTCGTTGTTCACCCTTGCCCCGGCGGCCGCGCAGGATCAAACGGCACCTCCCGCTGCACCCGGCGATGGAAAAACCGAATCACAGCTCCTCCTCGACGCCCTTCCCGTACAGATCGCGGCCGCGGACTACTATGAGCTTGCGGCCATGGCCCGGGAACTCGGCCTTTCGGATGCGGGGACTGCGGATGAACTTCGCTCCCGCCTCTACGAGCATTACGGCATCGAAAAGCCTCAGAGCTCGAAAAGACAAGGTAGGACTATCACGATCGAACGGGCCGGCGAGGCCTCGTATTCGGGTTCTGTCGAGGATGAGGGCGGTGTCATCCGGGCCTCGGGCGGCGTGGTCTTGGTTCTCGTCGACGAGAACGGCGACACTCATCGAATCGCGGCCGACCGGATCGCCTATGACCGCGCGACGTCCTCGGTCACAGCCCGCGGATCTGTGAAGTACGAACGTAAGAGCGGTTCCGCAACGGAAATCTTCGAGGGAGAGGCGCTCAGCGCGAATCTCGACGACTGGTCCGGTCTTTTCCTTGACGGCAGGCTGCGGCGCAGTATCGCATCGTCGAAAACCTCATCCTCGTCGTCGATGACGTCGTCGGCGACATCTTCACTTGGCGCCGGAGAACGCGGTGTCGTCATCTCGGCCGATGTCCTGCGTAAAAAGTCCTCGGAGGTCATGGTGCTCGAAAACGGCGTCGTGAGCGGCTGCGACGCCGCCGACCCCCATTACTCCATCAAGGCCGGAAGAATCTGGCTTTTGGGGGACAGGGAATGGGCAGTCTCGAACGCGGTCTTCTCGCTGGGGAACGTGCCGGTGCTTTGGTTACCATTTTTTTACTACCCCGGCGACGAGCTGGTCTTTCATCCGGTCATCGGCTACCGAACCCGCGAGGGCCGATTCGTGCAGACGACCACATACCTTCTCGGAAAGAAACCGAAGAAGGAGGAAAAGACCACGCTGCTCGCGCTTACCGATTCCGGACCGGATAAACCGACGAAGCTCGAGGGGCTTTTCCTGCGAAGGGTCGCGGGTCCCGCCCCCAAGGACGAGGGGACCATAAAGTTGATGGCAGACGCGTATTCCGCGCTCGGGGTCTTCGGGGCTGTTCAGGGCGATCTTCCGAAACTATTTTTTCTCGGCAAGACGACCTTCTTCGGCGGCCTGGGATTGAGCAGATCCCTGTTCTCCGTCACCGACGGCTATTCGCCCTATGTCGCCGCGGGAGACTGGGAGAGTGTCTGGAATCGTTCCAGTCTCTTCGGTGCGGATTTCCCGCTGAGGTACGGGCTCGAATTCTCGACGGGTTTTTCGGCCGGAGGTCTTTCGCTGAGCTTCGCGGCGCCCCTGTATTCGGATCCCTATTTCGACAGGGATTTCAGAAACCGGTCCGAGGACATGGACTGGTTCAAGCTCTTCAGCACCGAAGAGGCCGAATCGACCTCGGTATCGCTGCGGACGCAGCTTCAGCCGAAGTTCGATGCATCGTTTTCTTTCAATCCCAAGGCACTAAACCCCTGGCTGCAGTCGGTCAGCCTCACTCGTTTCTCGTCGAGCATGACATTCTCTTCCAAGGACAAGCCCGTCCCCGTCAATCCGGTCGATGCTGCGCTGCAGGCTGTCGATCCTTCCAGAAAATTCTACTATCCCTATTCGCTCGTACCTTTCGATATCGCAGTCTCGCTTCGGGGCAGCTTTATCCCGCCCCCGTCCGATAATCCTGCGAGCCGCACCGGAAGGCCTCAGGGAGGGGAGGGCGATACGGGGCCGTCCTTGCGAAGCCCCTGGCTTGATACAGATGAGAAAGAGGGGGCGAACGGCAGTCCCCGCAGCGCCGATACCACCCGGACGACAGGCTCTGAGGCCGAGGCGGCGCGTCTGGAAGAGCTTGGCGCGTATAGAGTTCCCAAGCCCTTCGGTTCCGTCCCTCGAACCCCGAATACTTGGTCATGGACCGCAAATTGGAGTCTTTCTCCGACACTGCGCTGGGAAGATCGATACAGGAGCTCCGCGATTATCTATCCTGAAGATATAGATTTTTCACGTCAATACAGCCTCTTCGAGTACGGCATCGCTGCCGCGCTCGACGGCTCCCTGTCGTACGGCGGCGGCATGTTCGGCGGCACCATGGGCCTTTCGTTCTCTAAGAGGGGGCAGGAACGGCCGTATTTGTACAACGACGCGGACGCCGCCTCGTACCTCCTGGCCGATTACCGGGCCGCGAGCGACAACCTCACGGGTGCGATCAGCCTCTCGACGAAGCCGTTTACGCAATCCTGGCTCTGGGCTTCAACGAGCCTCAGTTGGAACATGAACACCGTTCTTTACAAACGCATTTTCAAAGAGATGTCGGGCAGCGAGCCCGTCTATGACGAAACCTTACTCGCTTGGGAAAAAACGAGCATTACGTCGCACAACGTTTCGATGCTGATCTCGGCGAGGCCCGGAGGCCTTTCCCAGAGCCTCACGCTCACCGCCGCCCTGCCGCCCGTGGACGAGTCGTACAAATCGGCGCTCAGCCTGAACGTCGGATTCGCCTCCTTGACCGCGGACGGCGGAGTCTACCGGAGCCTCTCTTCCGGTAATTTTTCATTCTATCCTCTCACTACATCGCTGAGACTCGGCTCTTCGCCGGGCATCGTCGTTACAAATGCCTTTATATACAATCTCGAGGACGGCATTCCGGTTTCCGATTCTCTGAGCGCGTCCTGGGGCCCCCTTTCATCGACACTCACGGCGAAACAGGAGGAATCCTATACGCCGGTCGCCGGCATGGGCTGGCAGGGCAACGGCGACAAGTCGTTCAGGCCCACCGAGTTCACGATGTCGATCAGGCCTTCGTTCGCAAGTCCGGAAGGCGGCGGGGCTCTGCGTTGGTCGTTTTCGCCTTCCTGCAGTCTTACACAGAATCTTTTACAGTTCTCCAAGTCGACCCTCTCGTTCGATTTTACGGCTTCGATCAAGATCAGTACGAGTTTTTCACTTTCTGCGACGATGCAGTCGCGGAACGCTTCGGCCTGGCGGTATTTCCCCGAACTGTTCAAAGATGAACTCGAGGCTGCAGGCTTCAGCCCCGAGGATTTTTACGTGAATCCCCTCGAGGACTTCTGGAACTCGATAAGCATCTGGGATTCCTCAGCGCTCAAGCGCGGCCTCATCAAACTCAAGGCGCTCAAATTCGAGGCGATACAGGACCTGCACGATTGGACGCTCACGGTCGGTGTGGAAGCGAAACCCAAGCTGGCCGACGACGGTCGATCGTATTTCATCGACACGTCGTTCTCGCTGCTCCTCGCGTGGAAGGATTTTTCCGACATCAAGGCGAACATCAAGGGCGGCACCTCGAAGGACCTCAGTTACTGAAGCCCGTGCAACAGTTGCTTTTTTCCGCTTGCATGGATAGAGTGATTCTGTGGACGGCAGCGTCGGCATTGTCCTTGAAAAGACAAGCGTGCTCGCGGAGCTCTGCGGCGCGAACGATTACAACCTCGGAATCATGGAGCGGCTCATCGGCGCCAGGATTTTCTGCAGGGGTAACGAGCTTTTTCTCGAATCGGATGACGAAGAGAAGCGCGAGCTTTTCAGGCTGCTCATTCAAAGGCTCGTCGAATCGATAGCCGACGGCATGCCCCCGACCCCCGACCTCATCATAGCGGTGCACACCGACCTGACGCCCGAAGGCGGCCGGTCTTCGGAGACGGATTCATCCGGTCGAGGGGAGTTACTCGAATCCTGCGTGCAGATCCCCGGCGGCCTTGGTAAGGTGTTTCCGAGAAGCCGCTCGCAGGCCCTGTATCTCAAGGGCCTCGCCGTCTACGATCTGTCCTTCGCCGTGGGACCGGCGGGTACGGGCAAGACCTATCTCGCCGTGGCCTGGGCTCTGCGGGAACTCCTCTCGCGCTCAAAGCGGAAACTCATCCTCACGCGGCCGGTCGTCGAAGCCGGCGAGAGTCTCGGTTTTCTCCCCGGCGATCTCGCGCAGAAAATCAGTCCCTATCTCAGGCCGCTCTACGACGCCATGGAGGTGCTCGTTCCCTTCGAAACCGTACGCAGGCTCGAAGAATCGAGGGCCATCGAGATCGCGCCGCTCGCCTATATGCGCGGCCGGAACCTCTCGAACTGCATCGTCATCCTCGACGAGGCGCAGAACACGACAAAAGAACAGATGAAGATGTTCTTGACGAGGATCGGAGAAGGGACGAAGGCGATCGTGACGGGAGATCTTACGCAGATCGATCTGCCGCGAAAGGGCGATTCCGGCCTCGTCCACGCCCTCGGGCTTCTCGATAGGGTGGAGGGCGTTTTCGTATGTCGCCTCGACGCACGGGACGTTGTGCGATCGAGCCTTGTCAGGAGGATAATCGAGGCGTATGAATCCGAATAATGGATCGAAGTCCGGCACCTTCATAGGACGGGCCGTATCGTATCTGCGCGGCGCGTCCCGGGATACCGAGAGGATCGACGCAGGTCTTGTAACCTCCATCCTGATTTTTTTCTTTGCGGCGGCTCTTTTCATCCTGGTTTTCGGTCCGGGTTCGGTTGATGCGAGCGAGGCCCCCGACGTACTCGATGCCGGTGCGGTCGCCGAACGTGATATCGTCGCCGGTCGTGAAATAAGTTACATCGACGAGGTCGCGACCAAGCTCCGCATCGAGGCCGAACTCAAACTCGTCCTTCCCGTGTTCGTCGTCGATCCCAAGCCCGCCGAGAGGGCTATCGGACGGTTTTCGGATTTCCGCGATCTGATCACCAGGTTGAGCGCCGAGGCTGTTCCCCAGGATACCCTCGCTTTGCAAGTGCAGAGCGCCTTCCCCGGACTTTTCTCCAAGGCTCAGATCGTCGAACTCGTATCCTCTCAGCACCGCTCGCAGGCCCTCACGTTCGCCGATTCCATCTTGAGGAAACTGCTCGAGAAAGGTATCGCAGCCCTGCCTGCATCCGGACTCGAGGCCTACAATCCGGATTTCGTCGAACTGCGTTCTCCGGATACCGGTTCCTCCTCCTCGAAGGAACTGCCGATGAGCGAAGTGGTGACATTGAAGACGATCGGGCGGGCGCTCGAGGCAGAATATGCCGAGCGGAGGTTGTCGCGCAGCCTCTCATCCCTGGTTTCGATGCTCGTCGAGAGTTTCGCCGTCGAGAACGCGTTTTTCGATTCTGTGCTTTCAGCGAAAAAAGCGGGTGAAAGGCGCGCCTCGGTCGAACCCGTTGTCCGCACCATCGCCAAAGGCGAGCGTATCGTCCGCAAAGGCGAGGTCGTGACCGAGGCGGACGCCGCCAAGCTCGCGGCTGCGCGGCGGGCCATTTCGAGCGTCGAGTGGGGAGTGATGATCGGCTCGATAGGACTCCTCGCAGCGGCTATCGCCTTCGCGCTGTTCGCTCTCGCCAAATCCATATCCGGCGTCCATATCAAACGAGGCTCGGCATATCTCGCCGCCGTGGCGGTGTTCTTCTTCTTTGTCGGAGCGATTTTCATACGTCGTTTCGCCGAGCCGAAACCGATCGAACTCGCCTTCTTGATGCCGACCGCCCTGTATGCGATCGTCGCCACGGTTTTTGCGGGACCGCGTTTTTCGCTCTTGTTATCGGTATCTCTCGCGCTTCTTGTGCAATCAGGCACCGGTCTCGATTCCCGATCCTTGATCTTCTGCCTTCTCTCGGGCTCGGCCGCGACATTCGCGATACGGAACGCCACGTCGCGCATCGATCTGGTGAAGGCCGGCGCACTTCTCGCTCTCGTCGAAGCGCTTGTATCGGTAGTTCTCTCCTCGCCCGGATCTACCGGGGCCGGCCCTGTCGCTCTCGCCGCGCTTTACGGCGGCATCAACGGATTCGCCTGCGCCCTCTTCGCCCTGGCGATCCTGCCGGTGCTCGAGCAGGCGCTCAACGCGCCCACGCGCTTCAGGCTCATGGAACTTTCCGATCTCAACGCCCCGATCCTCAAGCGGATGCTCACCGTGGCTCCGGGTACCTATAGCCATTCGATAACGGTCGCCCACCTCGCGGAATCGGCCTGCCGCGAGATCGGTGCCGATCCCTTGCTCGCCCGCGTCGGCGCCTATTACCACGACATCGGCAAAATCGAACAGCCCGAGTATTTCATCGAAAACCAGTCCGGCTACAACAAACACGACGAGATAAATCCCCGGCTTTCGGCGACCGTCATCAGGAGTCACGTTAAAATCGGCGTCGAAAAGGCCCGTTCACTCGGCCTGCCCGATCAGGTCGTGGACATCATCGCGCAGCATCACGGAAACGGAATCATCGCCTGGTTCTACGACCAGGCAAAGAAGGGCGAGACCGATGTCGACGCGGACGATTTCTCATATCCCGGCCAACCCCCCTCGTCGAAGGAGGCCGCGGTCGTCATGCTCGCCGACGCGGTCGAGGCGGCGACCCGGGCGCTCAAAAAGGCGACGCTGCCCAGACTGGAAGAGGTCATTCACGAACTCGTCATGGAGCGAGTCCGCGACGGTCAACTGGATCGCTGCGAGCTGACGCTGAGGGACCTGGAGACCGTTCGCGGCAGTTTCGCCCGCATTCTCGCGGGGCATTTCCATTCGCGGATCGAATATCCCAAGGTCAAGGAGCAGCCGCGATGAACGCCGTAGAGATCTCGGTCGAGGGCGTCGAGACCCCGTCTTGGATCGGAAAGGCCCGGGACTACGCCTCGGCCGTGCTCGCCCATCTGGGCAAGGACGGCTGGGATCTGTCGATTCTTTTCTGCGACGATGCTTTCATCAGAAACCTCAACCGGCAGTACCGGGACCGCGACGAGCCGACCGATGTACTGTCCTTCGAGCAGGGCGCGAGCTATAAGACTCCGGAGGGCGAGATCCGCTTTCTGGCGGGTGATATAGTAATATCACTTGATACGCTGGAACGGAACGTCAAGTCCTACGGCGTCGAGGCGGACGAAGAACTCAAGAGGCTTTTGATACATGGAATACTCCATCTTTCGGGTATGGATCACGGCGAGGAAGAGAGCGATCCCATGCTCGAGTTGCAGGAAAAGACTCTCCGTGACCTGATCGCGGCCGGTAAGGCGGTCATAGAATGAGCGGCGGGAAAAAAGAGCGCGAAGCCGGACATAGAGGTTTTTTCGCCCGACTTCGGTTTGCAAACGGCCCCTTGTTCATGAAACGGAGCAAAAAAAACTCCGGCCCCGACGAGGCCGCGCGGTATTCATCAGCCGGTGCAGGAGCCGTCGAAGGTACGGCGCAGGAGAACGCGGAAGGGCGCGCCTGGGAACGCGACGAAGAACAGCGCGAGATGATCAAGGGAGTGCAGGAGCTCAAAGAGACTCTTGTCAGGGAAGTCATGGTGCCGCGGATCGACACGGTCTTCCTTCCGCACGACGCCTCGATGGAGGAAGCTCTGGAAAAAGTCGTTTCCTGCGGCCATTCGAGGATACCCGTCTATCGCGAGACGATGGATTCCGTGATCGGAGTCCTCTATGCGAAGGACCTATTGAAGCATATGGTTCGCGGAGGCGAGTTCTCGCTTCCGGACATCGTACGCAAACCTTATTTCGTCCCCGAATCGATGCGGATCGATTCTCTGCTCAGGGAGTTCAGGCGCAGGCATGTGCATATCGCGGTGGTTGTCGACGAATACGGCGGCGTCTCGGGCATAGTCTGCCTCGAGGACATCATCGAGGAGATCGTCGGCGAAATACAGGACGAGTTCGACAACGAGCGGGAGGATGTCGTGAAGTTGGGTGAATCGTCCTGGCTCTGCGACGCCCGGGTGAATCTTTACGATCTCAATGAAGAGACGGGACTCTCCCTGCCCGCAGGGGACTTCGAGACCCTGGGCGGCTATGTTTTCGCGCTGTTCGGGAAGATACCGGCACGCTATGAACGCGTGAGCGATGATGACTTCGATTTCACCGTTCAGGACATCGAGGGTCATCGCATAACCTCCGTGAAGATCGTCCGACGGCGTACCGAGGAAGGAGACAGTTGAAATGCGAGGCGGCATAAAAGCGCTGGTTTTGACACTGGCGGCGACGATCCTCGGCTTCGCTTCGCTCGGAGCCCAGGACGGGAAGGACGCCCGGAGCCTGTATGCCGAGGCCGAGCGTCTCCGCTTCGCCGGCGAATGGTACCCCGCGATCGAAACCTATCTCGCCGCTGCAGCGAAGAATCCGTCGTACGGCGAGGTATATGTCGGGCTCGCGTCGTGTTATTACGAGATCGGCGAATACGATCAGGCGCTCTCCTACATCAAGAAGGCGACGCCTTTCCGCAAGGGCGACGCCGCGTTGACCAATCTCGAAGGTTTTGTAAAGCTGGGCTTGGCCGACCTTTCCGGAGCGAAGGCCGCATTCGACTCGGTCATCAAGGTTCTGCCGAACGACCTCGACGCGCGCTTCGGGCTTTCATTGCTCGATCTCGCCGCCGGCAGAAAAACCGAGGCGAAGTCCCGGCTCGAGGACAGCCTGCGTCTTTCCCCGCAGAACGCGCGCGCCCTTCTTTCCCTCGCCCTCATAACGGCCGACCAGGGAAAGGCCGAGGAGTCGAGGGCCTTGATCGAGCGCGCTCTTCGTTACCACGGGAGCGAGCCCAAGACGCAGTATATAGCTGCCAAGCTCGCGGCCTCGGACGGCGATCTCGAACGAGCCGTCTTCCACGCCCGGAAGGCCCTCGACCTCAAACCCGGTTATTCGGATGCCGGCCGTCTCCTCGGTTCGCTCTCCTATCGGGGCGGGAACTACGATCAGGCGATCGCCTTGATGCGCGAGGCGGTCGCGCGCGATCGCAAAGACGGCCTCGCGTGGTATACGCTCGGCATGGCCCAGCGCGCCGCGGGCAAGTCGACGGACGCGGTCTATAGTCTCAAGACCGCGGTTTCGCTCAGGCCCGACGACGAGATCGCGCGCCTCGCGCTCGAGAATGCCGTCGTCGAATCGACGAAGGCCGAGGATGTCTCGCGGTCCGCCTACGCCGACTGGCATATCGCCAGGGGCAGGCTCTTCGAGGAGCGCAGTTCCTACGACGACGCGATCTTCGAGTACCGCCGCGCGCTCCGTATCTATCCCTATTCGAAGGAAGCCAGGCTCTTGTATGCCGGGCTGCTCAAATCGCGCGGCTATTACGGCGCCTACCTTTCTGAGCTCAAGTTCCTCCGCGACAACGGAAAGGCGGATCAATCCGTCCTCGATGCGATCGAAATCTACGATTCGATGCTTTCGGATTCGGTCGGCAGGGCCTGGGATATCGACGAGGAAACGCTTCCGAAACGTCATTATAAGATCGCCTTCATGTACCAATCCCAGATCTCGGACGATCTGCACCCCGACGCCTGCGATCTTGTCGTCGGTTATCTTAAAGACATCCTCGCATCGTCGGGCTCCGTATCGGTGCTTCCCGTCGCGGTCAAGGCCGTTTCCTTCGCGGAGGCCTTTCAGCGGGCGAGAGAATCCGGAGCCGATTACTTCGCCCTGGTCTCGTTCCGCGAGACCGATCGAGAAATAGAAGTATCACTCGAGCTGAGGGTCGCCAGGACGGGCAGCCCCGCGACTTCCTTCAAGGCTTTCCGCAGCGGCAACGATCGCCTCCGCTACGGGGCTGCGAGGCTCGTGGACCTCCTCCTGGGCTCCCTGCCTCCGAGAGGGGAACTTGTCGCACGCAGCCAGGACCGGGTTCTCATCGACCTGGGCAAGCGCGACGGAATATCGAAGGAAGGTCGCTTTATCGTGGTCAAACGGGGCGGCATTCAGGTCAATCCTGAGGGCCTGGGGCTTACGTATGTTAAGTCTTCGGTTCTCGGCGAGGTCACTCCGACGAAGCTCGGCGACGAGGTGGGCGAGGCTGTCTTGAAGCGTTCCGGTTTTTTCGACGCGGTCAATATCGGAGACGAAATTCTGCCCGTCCCCCCGTCCTCCGGCGGGACGGAGGGAGACAAGCGCGAGATCGCTCCGGAGCCGGCGCGAGAATGGCCCGGGCTTTTCTCGGCGGTTCGCGCTCTGCGATAGGAGGCGGCGGTGAATCCCTATATCACTCAGGTTCTCGAAGAGCTTCGTTCGCGCTACCCCTGGGAGACAGAGTTTTTACAGGCGGTCGACGAGGTCCTCGCCTCGATCTCGCCTCTTGTCGATCAGGAGCCGAGATACAAATCTCAACGTATTCTCGAACGCATCGTCGAGCCCGAGCGCTCGGTCCTGTTCCGCGTACCATGGATGGACGATCGCGGGACCTATCACGTCAACCGCGGATTCCGCGTTCAATTCAATTCGGCGATCGGGCCGTACAAGGGCGGCATCCGTTTTCATTCGAAAGTCTCACTTTCGACGCTCAAATTCCTCGGCTTCGAGCAGATATTCAAAAACGCATTGACCGGTCTTCCCATGGGCGGCGGTAAGGGAGGTTCCGACTTCGATCCGAACGGCAAGAGCGAGAACGAGATAATGCGATTCTGCCAGAGTTTCATGTCCGAACTGTTCCGTCATGTCGGTCCCGACACCGATGTTCCCGCGGGCGACATCGGCGTGGGGGGCCGCGAGATCGGCTACCTCTTCGGCCAGTATAAGCGACTCGCCAATGAATTCACGGGCGTGCTCACCGGAAAGGGACTGGGATTCGGGGGCTCCTTGATCAGGCCCGAGGCGACCGGATTCGGCGCCGTCTACTTCGCCGAGGAAATGCTCAAAGAGCGAGGTCTCGGTCTCGAGGGCAAGACCATAGCCCTCTCGGGCTTCGGCAACGTCGCCTGGGGGGCCTGCATTAAAGCCACCCAACTCGGCGCCAAGGTCGTCACGATCTCCGGACCCGACGGATATATCTACGACCCCGATGGAATCGGCGATCAAGAGAAATGGGACTATCTTTCGAGGATGCTCGTGACGGATCGTGAACGGTGCGAACCCTATGCCCGGAAATTCACTCATGCCCAGTTCATAGCCGGCAGGAAACCCTGGGAGCGGCCGGTCGATATCGCCATGCCCTGCGCGATCCAGAACGAGCTCGACGGGACGGATGCCGCCGCTCTTGTCGCAAACGGCGTCGAGGCGGTCGTCGAGGTTTCTAACATGGGCTGCACGCCCGAGGCCTGGAAGCTCTTCATCGAGCGCGGCGTCCCCTTCGCGCCCGGAAAGGCCGCCAACGCGGGGGGCGTCGCCACCTCGGGTCTAGAGATGAGTCAGAACTCCATGCGGCTGACCTGGGGCGCCGAGGAGGTGGATCACCGTCTTCGCGAGATCATGACGAACATCCACAGGGCCTGCACCACGACGGCGCGGCAGTACGGCTTCCCCGGCAATTACGTCGTCGGCGCGAACATCGCGGGATTCAAAAAAGTCGCCGAGGCCATGATCGATCAGGGCTTGGTATAGGACCCGGCCGTTGCCCGTATGCGCCACCCCGTGCATACTGGATACATGCACTTCGACGAGCTGGCGGCGGCTTACGAAAAGAAACGGATCGAGCGGAACGCCTTCCACGATCTCATGCGCTACCGAGTCCAGGAGGTCCTCGTCGTATCGAGCCTCTTCGACTCCTTCGTCGTCGAATCGGACGGTCTTCTCGCAGAACAGACCTATGGTGAGTATTTCCAGCTCGACCTAGGATCGGTTCCCCGCGTTTCGTCGGCATACGATGCCGAGTCCGCTCTCGAGCTATTCCGCGAGGTAAGGTTCGATCTCGTCGTTATAATAGCCGGCCTCGATTTCGATGCGCCGCTCAAAACCGCCAGCGCGATCAAGAACGAGTGGCCCGCGGTTCCCGTTCTCCTTATGGTCACCAACAACACGGCACTCGCCGCCCTCGACCTCGAGCGTGCCGAGCTTTGCTCGATCGATCGTGTTTTCGTATGGAACGGCTATTCGAAGCTCTTTCTCGGCATGGTCAAGCTCGTCGAGGACATGCGCAACGTCGAGGCGGACGCGGCGACCGGCCTTGTGCGCGTCATCCTCCTCATCGAGGACTCGGTGCGGTATTACTCGAGGTATCTGCCCCTCTTGTTCGAGGTGGTTCAAAGGCAGGCTCAGGCCTTGATCGAGGAGGAGCGGGGTCTCGAGGTCAACAAGCTGCTCAGGCTCCGCGCCCGGCCCAAGGTGCTTCTCGCGACGAGTTACGAGGAGGCCGAAGCTCTTTTCCTCCACTACGAAAAACACATTCTGACCGTGATTTCCGATCTGCGTTTTCCCCGCGGCGGACGGATCGAAAACGAGGCTGGCAGGGATTTCATACGGATGGCGAAGTCGAGAATCCCCGATCTTCCCATGCTCGTCCAATCGAGCGAGACAAGCGTACGGCAGGCAGCCTACGAGCTCGGGGCGGCCTTCGTCGACAAATCCTCCCCCTCCCTCGAGCATGAGCTCGAGTCGTTTATGCGGGAGAATCTCGGTTTCGGCCCCTTTGTTTTCCGTATGCCGGACGGTTCCGTAATCGCCGAGGCAGCGGATCTTGCAGAGTTTTCCCGTCTCCTCGCCTCCGTCCCCGACGAAAGCATCCTCTTCCATGCCTCGCGGAATCATTTTTCGACCTATCTGGCTGCCCGGGGCCGAATCCGCTTCGCGGGAATGTTAAAACCGTATCACATCGACGACTTTAAGAGCGTCGACGAGATGAGGCTTTTCATCATCAGGCTCATCGAAGACTCGAGAAAAGAAAGCCACAAATCCGAAATACCCTATTTCGACGAGTCCTCGAGGCCCGGTGAAGGGAACATGACGCGGCTCGGCGACGGTTCGATCGGCGGAAAAGGAAGGGGCATCGCTTTCATCGACAATCTCGTCGAAGATGCCGTATCGGGGAGTGCCGGAAACGCTTTGGATCTTGCAATACCATGGACGGCCTTCATCGGCATCGACGAATTCGAACGCTTTCTAGAGTCGAACGGCCTGTGGGCCTTCGCCTTTTACGAGGCGATGGGCGAGGAGGGCTGGCGCTCGGTGCGCGAGAAATTTCTGGCGACGCGACTCTCCGCGGAGCTCGAAGAGAGGCTGCGACGCTTCGCGCTTTCGACGAACTCGCCGCTCATCGTTCGCTCTTCGGGTCTGTTTGAAGACATGCTCCAGTCCCCCTTCTCCGGCATTTACGAGAGTTATGTCATACCCAATTCTCACCCCGATCCGGAGCTGCGCGCCCGGCAGCTTGCGACGGCGGTGAAGCTGGTGTACGCGAGTCTCTTCGCGCCCTCGACCCGGGAGAACTTCGCCCTTGCGGGCTATGCGCTCGAAGAAGAGCGGATGGCGGTCGTGGTGCAGGAACTCGTCGGATCCCGCAGAGGGAAGTGGTTCTACCCTCTGCTTTCCGGCACAGCCCAGTCGCGCAACTACTACCCCGTATCCTATCTCAAGCCAGAAGACGGCCTCTGTATCGCGGCGCTCGGCCTTGGCTCCTATGTTGTTTCGGGCGGCCCCGCCCTCTGGTTCTGTCCGCGTTTTCCCAAACTCGATATTGTGCCCCCCTCGCTTTTCCTCGGGACCTCCCAACGGTTTTTCCTCGCCCTCGATCTTTCGAACGACGATCCAGATCTTGCCTTGGGCGAGGATGCGGCTCTCCGCCTGGTACCCGTCGAAGAGGCGGAAGCCGATCCCTTGTTCGGCATGATCGCGTCAACCTACGATGCGGCGAACGATCGTATCGTGAGCGGTGTCGGGGCGGAGGGGCCGCGCGTGATCGATTTAGCTAATATTTTGAAACACGATGTTTGGCCCCTCGCCGACGTTCTGTCGGCCGTACTCGAATTGGGCGAGAAGTCGATGGGAGTACCCGTCGAAATCGAGTATGCGTTCGAAGCTGCGCCCCCCCTGCCGAAGCCAAGGCTCTATCTTCTGCAGATCAAGCCCTTGTACAGAAGCGAGTGGAAGGGACCGGTCGATCTCGACGACATCGATAGATCGGATTGCTTTATTTTTTCCCCTCGAAGCATGGGTAACGGACGGGATGCGACGATACGGGATATAGTTTGGGTCGATCCGCGATGTTTTGACAATTGCGGGGCGTCTATGAACGGGGCCGTCGTCGCTGAGGGGGAGAAGCCCAATTACACATACCGGCTCCCGCAGGACGTCTCGCGTCAGATTGCGGGAGAGATA
This sequence comes from uncultured Treponemataceae bacterium, assembly GCA_964644505.1. Classification (GTDB taxonomy): domain Bacteria; phylum Spirochaetota; class Spirochaetia; order Treponematales; family Rectinemataceae; genus CAZXXZ01. The sequence continues at coordinate 14,909 of CAZXXZ010000032.1, forward strand.
GGAGAGCTTGACCGCGAGCTGCGTTCCGAGGGGCTACACTACATTCTCGTAGGACCGGGGAGGTGGGGAACGCGCGACCCCGGCCTCGGCATTCCCGTCTCGTTCTCGCAGATAGCTGGAGCGCGGGCCGTCGTCGAAGCCGGACTCCCGTGTTTCAAGGTGGAGTCGTCGCTCGGATCGCATTTCTTTCATAATATCACGAGCATGAACATCGGCTATCTGAGTGTCGGGTGGAATGATCATGACAGCGGTGTCGATTGGGAATGGTTATACGGCTTTCCGCCTCGGAGACGGACCGAGCATTGCGCACGCACCAGACTCCCGCAGCCCATCGAGATCGTAATGGACGGCCGTTCGGGAAGGGCGGCGGTTTTGAAGAATGCCAGAGCTCCGACACGGGCTCGGGAGAACGAGGACTAGCCCATGCTCTACGACGAGTTCGTCGCCGCCTATGAAAACGAGCGGCGCGAACGCAATGTTTTCCACGATCTCATGCGGCATCGAGTGCGCGAGATACTCCTCGTCGCCAGTCTCTTTGATTCCTTCGTCATCGAGGCCGACGGTATCCTCAACGAGCAGGTCTACGGCGAGTACTACAAACTCAACCTCAGTTCCGTGCCGCGCATAAGTTCGGCTTACAGCGAGGAGGGGGCGATGCGGCTCTTCAGAGAGGGGAGATTCGACCTCGTTATCCTCATGGCGGGGCTCGACTACGAAAGACCCCTTTCGCTCGCGAAGCGGATGAAGGCCGAATTGCCTTCGATTCAGATACTCCTTCTCGCTACAAGTAATGCGGGTCTCGTCTCGCTCGGCCGGTATAAATCCGGTCTCGCTCATGTCGACCGGGTTTTCGTCTGGAACGGATACTCGAAACTTTTTGTCGGAATGATCAAGCACATCGAGGATTTGCGGAACGTCGACGCGGATACGCGTAACGGGCTCGTTCGCGTCATCGTGCTCGTCGAAAGCTCCGTACGCTGGTACTCGCGATACCTCCCGATTCTGTATAGGACGGTCATGCGGCAGACCCAGGCTCTTATCGAGGAACAGAGCGCGGTCGAGACCTACAAGCTCCTGCGCGCGCGGGGAAGACCGAAGATACTTCTCGCCACGAGTTACGAGGAAGCCGTCGCGATAGCTGAGCGTTACGGACAATACCTTTCCGCCGCGATATGCGAACTCGACATACCCCGCGGGGGCGGTATGGAAAAGGGGGCGGGCTCCGATGTGATCGCGATGCTGCGGTCTCAAAAGCCCGATCTGCCGATCATCGTCCACTCTGAAAGAGAGGGCGCAGATACAGTCGCCGCATCCCTCGGGCTCGCCTTCGCCGACAAAAAATCCGATTCGGTGGAATACGATATTTGTCGCTTCCTCGAAGAGAGACTGCGTTTCGGTCCTTTTTTATTCACCTCCGAGTCCGGCGAGGTCATAGCCCAGGCGAATTGCATCGAACAAATGATCGAGCGGCTGGAAGAAGTCGATATCGAGTGCGTGATGCGTCATGCCGAACGGAACGACTTTTCGACATGGCTTATAGCACGGGGCGAGATTCGCGTCGCTCGCATACTGCGCGGGTACGCACCGACCGACTTCCCCTCGAAACAGGAGGCGCGCGATTTTCTCGTCCGCGCCCTCGATCGCGCGCGGAGGGAGAAATCCCGGGGCATGATTCCGTATTTCGACAGCCGCTCCTTCCGAGGATCGGAGGGCGCGGCGAGACTCGGCGACGGTTCGGTGGGGGGAAAGGGCAGGGGGATCCTTTTTTTACGACGAATGCTCGACGACGCGGATTTCGGTGCGAGGCTCGGAGGGGCCATGGAGGTCGGAGTTCCGAATACCGCCTTCATCGGAATAGACTCCTTCGAGCGTTTTCTGACGGCGAATGATTTATGGACCTACGCCTTCTATGACGTGCGGAGGGGAGACGAGAAAGAATACGAGGACCTGCGTACGAAATTTCTCGCGTCGCCGCTCGACGAGCAGCTTAGGGAGCGGCTCAGGCGCTTCGTATCACTCGTCACGGAGCCCCTTGTCGTGCGCTCCTCGGGCCTTTTCGAGGACATGATACTCGTGCCGTTTTCCGGCGTGTACGACAGTTATTTCCTGCCCAACTCCCACCCGGATCCCGACGTGCGCCTCGACCAGCTCGAGAAGGCCGTCAAACTGGTGTACGCGAGTCTCTTCTCTCCCCGATCGCGGGCGCGCTTCGAAGCAGCCGATTACGAACTCGAGGAAGAAAGACTTGCCGTCGTCATCCAGGAACTCGTCGGTTCGAGACGGGGCCGATGGTTCTATCCCGATGTCTCGGGGATCGCGCAGTCCTTCAATTACTACCCGCTTGCGTATTCGAAACCGGAGGATGGACTCTGCGTCGCGGCGCTCGGCCTCGGGACGCACATCCTAAAAGGGCGAAGCGCCTTCCGTTTCTGCCCGGCGCATCCGAAGCTCGAATCGGCCCCGCCGCAACGCTTGATGGAAGAAAGCCAGAGAACCTTTACCGCGCTCGATATGGAAAGCGACAAGATCGATCTATCCGCAGGCTGCGATGCCGGCCTTGTCGAACTCGATCTCGCCGAGGCGGAGGGCGGGGAAGCCTTCGACTACATAGTCTCGACCTGGGATTGGGAAAACGAACGTCTTGTCCCCGGAGCGGAGATCCGCGGTCCAAGGGTGGTCGATTTCGGGAACATTCTAAAATACGAGGCCCTGCCCTTCGCAGAAGCGCTTTCGATGTCGCTCGAGGTCTGCGGAAAGGCTGTGGGAAGCCCAGTCGAGATCGAGTACGCACTACATCTCGAAGGTCCGCGGGGGAGGCCGATCCTCTACCTGCTTCAACTCAGGCCTCTTTCATGTACGGAGGAGCCGAGGGAGGAGGAGATCGACGGCGCCTCGGCGGAGGATTGTTTTGTCGTTTCGCCGCGGAGCATGGGCAACGGCCGCGACCGCGGCATCGAGGATGTCGTCTGGGTCGATCCGCGTCGATTCGACCGCTCCGAAACCGAAGCGATCGCCGGGGAGATTGAGAGCCTCGACCGCGAGATGCGCGAACTCGGTCGCCGCTACCTCCTCGTCGGTCCCGGACGCTGGGGGACGCGCGACCCTTGGCTGGGGATTCCCGTGGCCTTCTCCCAGATTTCGATGGCCAGGGCCATCGTCGAGGCCGACATGCCCGGATTCGCTGTGGAAACGAGCATGGGTTCGCATTTTTTCCAGGCGGTGACAAGCCGGAATATCGGTTACCTGAGCACTCTTGCCGACAAAGGAGGGCGCATCGACTGGGACTGGTTGTACGCTTTCGAGGCTGAACGCCGAACCGCGCACTGCGCCCGAACCAGGCTGCCCGAGCCGCTCGAGCTTGTCATGGACGGCCGCCGCGGCAGAGCCATTGTCAAAAAAGCGCGGCGAGACGTCGATCGAGGCCGGGAAGATTGACGAGTGATGCTCATTTCGCCACAATGGCCGCACCATGGACGAACGATCCCTCGTCAAGAAACTGCATCCTCTTGAGGTCAAAGTCCTCCTCGCCTACGGACCCGAGGACCGCCTCGATGCAGCGAAGCTCGCAGTAGATCTCCAGTACAAGGAGGGCCACGCCAATCAGGCTTTTTCCTGGCTCTCCGCGAAAGGACTCGCCGTCGAAGACGGGCGTGATGTACGGATTGTGTACGAACTCACCGCCCTCGGCCGCGAATACGCCGAAAAAGGCACGCCCGATCAGCGCATATTGAAATTCCTCGAAGCGAGGAAGTCAGGCGCGACGCTTCCCGAGATCGCCGAGGCGCTCGGCCTCGAGCAAAAGGACGTCGGCTCGGCCTTCGGCCTTCTTTCCAAAGAGGGCGTCCTCGTGATGGACGGGGAGAAGCGCGTCTCGATCGCCGCGGGGAAGAAAGCCTCTCCGAGGGTCGATCTGGTCGCCGGTCTCATCGCAAAGGCCGCCGCGGGCGGCGGAACACTCGAGGAATCGGCGCTTTCTGACGCCGAGAAAGGCGCGATGGGCGGCATCGCCCGGAAGCGCGGCGCCGGCGACGCGGCGTTCCGGGCCGCCGAGCGCGAGCGGGTCTGGTACCGACTGAGCTCGGCGGCCCTTGCCGCCGCCGAAGAACTGCGCAGCCAGGGCGTCACGGGCGAGGAACTCGGCGCCCTGACCCAGGAGATGCTCGAAAAGGGTACCTGGAAGGACGCCGTCTTCCGACCGTACAACATCAACGCTCCGGCCGCACGCCTCATTCCGGGCCGTCGCAACGCCTACGTCGAGTTTCTCGAGAGCGTCAAGGACAAGCTCGTGTCGCTCGGCTTCGAGGAGTTCGACGGCGGTCTCGTCGAGACCGAGTTCTGGAATTCCGACGCGCTCTTTATGCCGCAATTCCATTCGGCGCGGGACATCCATGATGTCTATTACGTCGCCGAGCCCTCTCAGGCGAAATTCATCGAGGAGCCCTTCCTCTCGGCGGTCGCCGCGGCCCACCAGGACGGCGGAACAACCGGCAGCCGCGGCTGGAGATACTCCTTCGACCGCAGCTTCACCAAGCGCCTCATACTGCGCAGCCAGGGCACCGTGCTCTCGGCCCGCAAGCTTCCGACCGCCAAGGTGCCGGGCAAGTACTTCGGCATTGTCCGCTGTTTCCGCTATGACCGTGTGGACGCGACTCATCTTTCGGATTTCTATCAGACCGAGGGCATCGTCCTCGGCGAGGACGTCAACCTCCGCACCCTGCTCGGATTCCTCGAAACCTTCGCGGTCGAGGTCGCGGGCGCCAAGGAAGTGAAGTATGTGCCGGGCTATTTCCCCTTCACCGAACCCTCGGTCGAAGTGCACATCAAGCATCCCGTGCTCGGCTGGTTCGAGCTCGGCGGTTCGGGCATTTTCAGGCCCGAGGTCACCGAGCCGCTCGGGGTCAAGGTGCCGGTCCTGGCCTGGGGCCTCGGCATCGACCGCATGGCGCTGATGGCCCTCGGCCTCAACGATCTGCGGGAACTCTTCAGCCCCGACATCGAAAGCGTTCGCATGCGGCGCGCGAAGACTATATGAGAATCGCGCGCGCCAAGACGATCTGAGGAGAGAAAACGTCATGCCCAAGATAGAAGTCAACGAGAACCTTTTCTTCTCCCTCCTCGGCAGGCGGGTGGAGGCGGCCGAGCTCGAATCGATGCTCACGGCCGCGAAGGCCGAGCTCGACGAGTGGCAGGCCGAGCAGAACTGCCCCGCGGACGAGCGTGTTATAAAAATAGAACTCAATGACACGAACAGGCCCGACCTCTGGTCGACCGCGGGCCTCGCGAGAGCTCTCCGCGTCCACGCATCGGGAACGCGCCCGGAATACTCTTTCTTCTCGCGCCCCGACGAGCAGCGACCGACCGAGAAGCGCGTCATCGTCGAGGAAAGCGTCCGAAAGGTGAGGCCCTTCCTCGCCGGCTTTATCGTGTCCGGCAAGGCCGTCAGCGAGGCGGTGCTCAAGGACATAATCCAAACGCAGGAGAAGTTGTGCTCGAACTTCGGCCGCAAGCGGAGGACTGTGTCGATGGGCATTTACCGCACCGCCATCATCGAGTGGCCGGTGCGGTACAAGGCGGTCGCACCCGACTCGGTCCGATTCGTCCCGCTTCAGGGCGATCGTCCCATGACCCTGACCGAGATCCTCAAGGAGCACCCGAAGGGACGGGAGTACGGCCATATCAATCAGGGGCAGCCGCTCCATCCCCTGCTCACCGATTCTAAGGGTGCAATCCTCTCCTACCCGCCCATCATCAACTCGGCCGATCTCGGCGCGGTGCAGGTCGGCGACACCGATCTCTTCGTCGAGCTGACCGGCTCCGATCTCGTCTCGGTATCGCTCTCTGCCTCTATCGTGGCCTGCGATTTCGCCGATTCGGGCTATACGGTAACACCGGTCCGTGTCGAGTATCCCTACGAGACGGATTTCGGCAAGTCCGTCACCTATCCCTTCTATTTCCAGACCCCGGTCAGCGTGGAAGCCGCCAAGGCCTCGCGCATGCTCGGCATTCCCCTCGACATTGCGTCTATACGCGAAGCGGTCGAGCGCATGGGTTCGACGACCGATTTCCACGGCCAGTACGTCACGGTCTTCCCGCCTCCGTACCGCAACGACTTCCTCCACCCCGTCGACATCGTCGAGGACATCATGATGGGCAAGGGCATGGACGCCTTCGCGCCCGAGCGGCCCCGCGATTTCACCGTCGGTCGTCTTTCCCCGCTCGAACTTTTTACGCGCAAGGCGAAGAACATCCTCGTCGGACTCGGCTGTCAGGAGATGATCTACAACTACCTCGGCAGCAGGAAGGACCTCATCGACCGCATGGGTACTTCCCCCGACGAGGTCGTCAGGATCGCGAACCCGATGTCCGAGAGCGCCGAATACATACGCCCCTCGATCATCCCCAACCTCCTCGGCTCGGAATCTATCTCGAGCCGGGCTTCCTATCCTCATCGCATCTTCGAGGCGGGGAAGGTCGCGTTCCGAAATCCCGTGGAAAACTACGGCGTGTCGACCCGACAGCGTCTCGCCTTCCTCCTCGCGCACGGGACGGCCGACTACAACGAGGCGGCGAGCTTTGTCGCCACCCTGCTGTACTTCCTCGGCAGGGAGTACGGCCTCGCGGAGACCGAGGACCCGCGCTTCATACCCGGCAGGCAGGCGCGGATACTCTACAAGGGCGATCCGATCGGTATCTTCGGCGAAATTCATCCGAGGGTGCTCGAAGCCTGGAATATCGTTGTTCCCTGCGTCGCCGCCGAGATCGACCTCGAGTCGCTTTTATAACGGAAAAAGTTTCAGTTAAATCCAAGGCCGCCCTTTCGGGCGGCCTTTTGTGTACGAAGGGTCCAGCCGCCGGCCTAAGCGCTCGGTTCGGCAGTGGGAAGGGCTTCTTCTTTCGATGCCTCGTTCACGCGGTAGAGGGCGCCGATCGCCAGGTAGAAGGCGACCGCCAAGCCGAGAAGGAAGGGGAAGCCGGCCGAGACGGCGATGACTTTCGCAAGGGCGGTGCCGGCGACCGAGAGCCCGCCGTTCATACCCCAGGCCCAGGGCAGAAGGTGGGGTCGGTTCCGCTGGAGGGTGTCGAGGCCGTTCGGGTAGGGGATGCCCATGAAGAAGGCGAGCGGCCCTATGATGCCGATTGCAACGAGGAAGCGCAGAGCCAGGCTGGCGGAGCGGGTGGGCGCGAGTATGCCGTCGAGGCCGAAGGCAAGGAGCCCGAGAATGAGCGCGACGAGTCCCGCCGCTCCCGCGACAAGAATATCGCGACGGATCTTCACAAGCCCCGAGGCGAGGTTGCCGAGGGCGGAACAGATGAGCATGGTCGTTATGACGACGCTCGTCGAGTACGTCGGGTTGGAGAGATAGACGCCGAAACGCTGGATCAGGAAAATCTCGATGAGCATGTAGGCCATGCCGAGGCTTGCGAAATACGCGATGACGCCTATCGTTCCCTTCCTGTGTTTGAACAGCGACTTCCACCGCGCCGCGACCGGTACGGCGATGACCGCAGCGCCGAACAGCACCGCGTAAATGAGCACGCCGAGTATGAGCAGGTAGCCCCATTCCTCCGAGAGCTCTCCGAGTTTGGGCAGGTAAAAACCGATCTTCCCCAGTTTCAGATAGCCCGAGTAATACGGCCGCGAGTCGCGGATTGGACGGATATCGAAGACGAAGGACTTCTCCACCGAGGCGCTTCGACCCGCGATGAATTCACGGAATACCGCGCGGTAGAAATCGCTGGCGCTGAAGTCCTTTAACTCCTTGTCCTGACCTCCGGCGAAACGCGCGGAATAGGCCCTGAGATAGGGCCCGATCTCGAGGCCGTCCGAAGCCATGCCCGGATAGTGGATCGTGTTGAACGAGCGTTCAGTGACGAAGGTCTTGAGGTCGTAGATCTCGCCGTCGGTGAAGTCCGAGTTCTTCACGAGGACCGTGGCCGTCGACATGTGCAAATTGAAGGCGAAGATGCGCGATTCGGGATGCTCGACGCCCGCCTCCCTGAGCGCGGTCACCACCGTGTTGAGTAGGCGGGGCACGTTGCGCGGGGGATTGAGCCGATCCCAGACCGATATCGAAAGAACGCCCTCTTCATTGAGAGCCTTGAGGTACTCGTGGATGGCTTCGACCGAGTAGGAATAGTCCTCCTTCACCGCGTAGCCGCCCGAGTCCGTTTGGCCGATCGAATCGATGAGACTTATCTCGACGAGGTCGTAGGCCCCGGGATGGGCGATACAATAGGCGCGGGGATCGCCTCGCCGAACGCTGATGCCGGGGGATTTGAGCAGGTCGCCCGTGAAGCGCGAGATGTTCGGATCGTCGCGGATCAGCTTTACCATCTCCTCCGAAGGCTCGACGATATCGATTCGGCTCGCCTCGCGGTACCGGGCCACCTGGGCGTTGATGCCGCCTCCGAGATTGACGAGGAGGACCCGCGGCTTCGCCAGAATAGTGTAGGGCGCGGCCATCGGCAGGTAGTTCATGTACTCCGCGTCCTCGTTCCTGATATCGCCCATGATCCCGATCGGCCCGGAACCGTCGATGTACAGACCCCAGAAAGGCTGCCTGGGCATCTTGCTCAGATTCAAGGCCGCGTTGTCGCTCAGGCCGGGCGCGAAGTGCAGGTAGCTCGAGGCGTAGACGTGATACTCGCCGGCCGGTCCGTACGAATGGTGGACGAGTTTCGCATCCGGGTATTTTCTGACGTAGCTGATCGGCTTGTAGTCCGAAACCCGTATTTCTCCCGAGGCGATCACCACTGTGCCGGCGAGAAGAATCGATGCCGATATGGCCGCGAGCTTGACCGTCGGAATATAGGCCCGCTCCAAGGGGTTGGGCCGTTCGAGACAGGCGAAGAAGGCCGCGATCGTCGCGATGACGAGAATCGGAAGCACGAGCAGCTGGGTCGGCAGGACGAACATCGCAAGGAGGATCAAAAAACCGCCGAGTCCGGCCCCGAGAAGATTGCACGAGTATAATTTGCGGACGCTCTCGTGGAGGACGATGAAGATGACCCCGATGAAGGCCGATCCGATGAAGAACGGAATGCCGTAGATTATAAAGTACGAGCAAATGAACCAGAACTGCCTGGAGTCGCTCGCCATGAAAAGCGGATTGAAGGGCACCAGTTGGGCTATGTACACGGCGAGGCCCATGGCGGGGATGACGGCGATCGAGAGTACGGAAAGGAGAAGACGGGCGTTCTTCTTGACCCAATCCGAAACGAGGGTCAGGACGATGCCTGAAAGTCCGATCCCGAGGAGGGCAGTCGAAATGACGAGCGAGCCGAAATTCGACCAGCCGCCCACCGAGAAGATGCGCATAATGATGATTTCATATGCTATCTCTGCAATCGAACTGAAAAAAAGCGCTATCAGCAGGTATGTATCGACCATTGCGGCACTAAAGCACAAAACCAAGGGTAGTGTCAAGGTATTTCATGGAACGAAAAAGAGTTATTTGCAGTTTTATGAATCATATCTCGTTGACAGGCGCTGAGTGATCCGGTAGTATCAAAAAGATTTCTCGTCATGTATATACTTCAAATGCACTTTTCCAAACGATAAGGAACGTGGATGTCTGATACTGAGTTGTCTTTTAAACACGCACGAGGTTTCGCCGTACCGGGGAGGGTGGATGCTCGGACCGTCGCGGTCTTCGGCGGAGGCCTGTGCGCGGGCTTCATACTTGCAGTGATTCTTTTTGTCACGAACGCGGATCATTACCGGATCTCGACCTACGACGAGGTTATGATCAGTTCGGCCCTCCAAAAGGCTCAAGAAGTCTTGGAAAGCCAGGGGAAATCCGATGTTCTGCTCACGCATGAACGCTCGGCCTACGGGACGAAATACGATGGTCAGGCCTTGGCCGCGTCGATGCCCGTAGAATCGAAGGAAGCCTGGCTCGCCTGGATGGAAAAAAACCGCAACGAGGATCGAGACTTCCTCGAACAGCGCTGGGCCCTCGCCGACTCCTTCGTAAAGTCCCACGAACTGTGGAGACCGGAGGACCTAAGAGCCTTCCTCCTCGCCCCCCGCGAGAAATTCGTGCGAGAGCGGAACAAGGGGCATGAGTACAGCGATACCTGGCTTCCCATCGGGTACGGCGCGACAATAACCGACCCAGACGTCGTCGCGATGATGACGAGCGCCCTCGAGATTAAACCGGGCGAAAAGGTCTTGGAGATCGGGACCGGCTCCGGCTACCAGGCGAGCATCCTTTGTTCGCTCACCAACGAGGTATACTCGATCGAAATCATAAAACCCTTGTTCTTGGAGACCGATCAAATCTTCAACGAGTTGATCTCCACATACCCGGCTTTCAAGAACATCTCCCGAAAGCTGGGAGACGGGTATTACGGCTGGGAGAAATACGCCCCCTTCGACAAGATCATCGTGACCTGCGCGATCGACCACATCCCGCCGCCGCTCTTAAAACAGCTCACTCCCAACGGCATCATGGTGCTCCCCATGGGGCCTCCGAGCAGACAGTCGATTATGCAGATCGTAAAGAAGACGGACGCTTCGGGCAAAGTTACGTTGACGCGATCCGATGTGTATAACGGCCTTGGTGTTCATTTTATTCCCTTTACGGACGATTCGGGGAGGTCGTACAGTACAAGTATTCCAGAAGAAAAGCGGAATTGAAGTTCGGTGTTTTTGGCTGAAAAAGCTCGAATCCGGGCCTCGATGATTCGATATTATTAGTGGGGAAGGAGATCGATGATAGACGGTTTCGACAAGCTGCTGGGCCGACAACGGCCTTCGAAACGGAACTCGAAACGGTCTGGTCGCGGCCGGCTCACGGTGAAATGGCCGCTCGTACATTTTTTCGATAAAATCCGACAAGCTCGGGTGAATGTACGAAAAACGGCGATCGCCGGGATTTCCCTCTTCGCCGTGATAGGGATTGTATACCTCGTTGTTTTCTCTATAACAGCTCCTGCCGTGCCTCCGGGGATGGATTACAAGAAGAGCGAAGTGGCTTCGGTGTCTATCGAATCCTTCCCCTTGTCGGTCGAGGGAGGCTCTGCGAGCCCTCAGGCTCAGGTGGCTAATTCGGTACCCGCCGGTTCAGGCATGAGCGAAAGCAGTATCGACCGCAGCGTCGATGTCGAGTATATCGTGAGGCCCGGCGAGACTCTTTCCGAGATAGCTTACTCGTACGGTCTCAATTACCGCGTACTGAGCGACTACAACAAGATTCGCGACGTCCATCTCATACGCGCCGGCATGAGAATCATCATTCCCTCGAGGAAAAATGAACAGGCTCGTGCGGAGATTCTCAAAAACACAAAAACCACGACATCGGCCACGAGCGTAAAAAAGACAAAGCCCGTTTTCATCAGCGCCGATCGGTTCTTTGACGGAAGGGCGACGACTGTCCGCTTCAGAATCGACAGCCCCGATGTAAACGAACTTTACGATATTGTCTGGGACCTCGGGGACGGGCATCGTTCGTTCAGACCCGATCCCAGTTACGAGTATATCGAACCCCGTACCTACACTGTCCGGTTGAGCGCGCGTGACAAGGCGGGCAACGCCTATGTGTCAAAACCTCTGTATATCGACATTCCCCAGCCGCGCACGACAGCGGAGGGGCTCGAGTGCCGGTACATCACTCTGTCGAGTCTCTCCGACCTTCTCAAGGTCGAAGGTTCTCTGGTCAGTGTCTGGGGGTATGAGTCGATCGAGGCGGCGCCGCTCAAGCTCATCGAAGAAGACGATACTTTCACGACCGTCGAGTTCAAAAACCCCGGGTATTACGGTCTCACCCTGACCGGAGACAAGGGGCAGAGCTATGTGTCAGTCTTTGTCAGCCCCATCCCCTCGATCCATTCCGACCGCGAAGACTTCAACTGGTATAAAACGCAATATAACACCGGCACCTCCTCGAATTGCGGTCCCGCTTCGGCTGCCATGGCCATTTCCTATGTCACGGGGCAGGATTATCCGGTCATACAAGTACGGCAGACAATCGGATGGAAGGGCGACGGTGGTACCAGTTTCGAGGAACTCGTCGCCGCCATGAAGAAGCAGAACGTCGACGCCAGAATTCGTCGCATCTCCTCGCAACAGGATATCCGCGACGCGATCGACCGGGGGAGCATAGCCATCGTGCTCATCCACACGGGGGCGATTCCGACCGTACAGCAGCGGCCCGACAAGAATCTTTTCGGCAAGTACTACAACGATTCGGTCGGACACTACATCGTCATCAAGGGTTACAGCCTCGACAACCAGACTTTCATCGTGTATGACCCGATCCCCTCGGATTGGAGCGGCAACAGCATGCGCTACGGCGATCGCGTGAGCATGATCGGGCGGAACCGATATTACGGCGCGCGCTCGATCATGGAGGGTCTCAGGCGCTACGACATGATCGAAATACCCAAGAAGCCCCTGCAATAAGCTCAGGAGAACTCCACAACTACAGTTTTTCGAGGTTCCCGTCATCCAGTCGCAGCGCCTTACAGGGCCAAAGCGCCGCAAAAGGCGTCGATGATCAAGGCCCGCTCTCTCTGTACCGATATACAATACGATGAATACGGGCGACATAGTCTATCTTCTTTCTCGGGTGGGTGTTTCCGCAGTGGCGACCTTCCTGGCGATTCTTCTGTGGTCGAGGACGCGGGACCTTGCGTGGATGCTCATCGTCATCGGAGTCATAGCGGGCTACGCCGATATCATTTATGTGTTCCTGGTGCAGATAGGCCTTGTTGAGGAAACACGTTCCGCCTTCTTCGGTCTTCCCGCGGCTCGGATGCTCTTCTCGAACCTGCCCGATCTGTTTCTCTGTGCCGCTCTCGTCGTCATGATCCGCCGTAAGCGTTTATAACATCCATAAACTCAATCGCTACTCCCGCCCGATTGCGTTTCAAAAGCGGGATTCTCGATGATTGTTTTCGCACATGAGCCGCGCGGTTTTGAAGGAACGCTCGTCCAGGTCGAGGTCGATATCCGCCGGGGCATACCGGGCGTCGACCTTGTCGGTCTCGCCGCCTGCGCTGTAAAAGAAGCTCGAGAACGGGTCCGGGCTGCCGTGAGAAACTCCGGGTACGAGTTCCCCCTCGATAGGGTTCTCATCAACCTCGCGCCCGCCGATCTACCGAAGGAGGGGGCGGCCTACGACCTTCCCATCGCGGTGGCCGTTCTCGTGGCATCCGGGGCCATGCCCGATCCAGGTTATCCCGTCTTGATGCTCGGTGAGCTTCGCTTGGACGGTTCCGTGCGTCCCGTCAGGGCAGTCCTGCCGGCGGTTGCGGCTGCTTGTAAGGCAGGAATTACACGATACCTCGTCCCCGAAGGGAATGCGACCGAGGCCTCGGCGGTCGGCTCTGGACATGTATACTCGGTCGCCCGTCTCGATGAGATCCCGCTTATGCTCACTCGCATACGCGAGGGAACTCCTCCGCCGTCTTCGAACGACTCCGCTAGTGTCGATATACAAAGAGCTTCGCTTGCTAACACACTCGGAGATTTCTCGGAACTCAAGGGACAAAAACGGCTTAGGCGCGCCCTCGAGATCGCTGCCGCCGGCGGACATCATATTCTGCTTCTCGGGCCGCCCGGTTCCGGTAAAACGATGGCCGCTCGACGATTCCCGGGTATACTCCCCGATCTTCCGGAACGAGACGCCGTCGATGTCGCAGCGATGTATTCACTGGCCGGGCTTCTCACAACCGAGCACAATGATCGGTGCACGGTACGCGATACCTGGGATTGTCGCCCTCCCTTCCGAACGCCGCATCATTCGGCCTCTCTCGAAGGCATGATCGGAGGCGGACCTGCGTTGAAACCCGGTGAAATCAGCCTTGCGCACAAAGGCGTCTTATTCCTCGATGAAGCCGCAGAGTTCCGCTCCGATGTCCTCCAGGCCTTGCGGGAGCCTATCGAAGAGGGTTCCGTATCCCTTGTGCGGGCGGGCTTGACCGCCCGTTTCCCCGCTCGGTTTCAGCTTCTGCTTGCGGCCAACCCCTGCCCCTGCGGCAATCTTGGACGAAAAGGACACGCCTGTCTCTGTTCGCCGCAGGAACTACAACGCTACCGGAAAAAAATCGGCGGCCCCTTACTCGATCGCATCGACGTGCGGGTTCCTGTAGAACCGGCGCAACCTCAGGATCTTTTAGGGCCAGCCGGAGAATCGAGCCTTGCGATACGAACTCGCGTCGCAGCCGCTATAGATATTCAGGAACAACGCTACCGCGCTCAGCCTTTTTCCCGAAACGCCTGTCTGCCTCCTGAGGGGGTCGAGCAATGGTGCCGCTTGGAATCGCCTTCGGCATGCGCGTTTGCAAAAGCGGTGGATCGTCTTTCACTGTCCTCGCGGGCCTGTCACTCTATACTCAAGGTGGCGCGTACGATAGCCGACATCGAAGGACTGGAGATTATAAAGCCGGATCACATACTCGAGGCGGTTCAACACAGACGCTTCGGTGATACCGATGATGTTTGGATTGAGTGAGGAGACAAGCGCTGGTCTTTTTTATTTTGATTGACGTTAACCCTTGACATGGTCCGTTCCGATGAAGTAGGTTTATCGGGCGCTCCGGAAGTGTCGGGACGGGAACGAGTCCACACGCGCAGGGGACCTGAGCAGTCGCTGCGCGGAACCAGCAGCACAGGGTAAGGACAGGACGCGGGACAAGCTCGGATCAGGCGGTGATGCGTCTGAGCGGCGGGCAGGATTTTTGCGCGCACTTAAAAGAATGCCGTGCGCGCGCTTGAAAGAATGCCTTGCGCGCGCAAAAAAAGAACGCGTGTAAAAAACCAAAGCGGGGCGATTGACAGGGATACGTGAGC
>CAZXXZ010000033.1:0-29302 GCA_964644505.1 uncultured Treponemataceae bacterium
GACCGCAGGTCGAACTGTGGACGGATAAGCATTCGGCCTATCCGCGGGCAATCGCGGCATCGCCCTGCGCCCATGGTCTGCTCGAGCAGGGCCGACTCCGCCACTACACCGTCTCCTCGCGGGCGGCTCGCACGATCCACAATCCCTTGTTCTCGGTGAACTACCTCGACCGGGAGATCCGCAAGGACCTGCACGAGCATGTGCGCGAGTCGGTGTGCTTCGGCCGGAATGTGAACCGGCAGATGGAGCGGCTGAGCCTGTACCGGTATTACCACAATATCGAGAAAGTGCACCGTGCGGCCTGGGGCTGTTTCAGTCACGCGGTGGTGGCGGGGATCAACGCGGCCGAGATCGAGCGGGCGAAGAAATTACTATGGAAGCGTCGAGCCTTTTTGTCGCTCATCGAGCTCGATCCGAGCGCCGAGGACACCTGGCTGAGGCGCTGGCAGACGCCCGTGCGTCAGGGGCCGGACTATTTGCCGGCGTACGCGGCCGCCTAGGGATGGGATGCAGGGCGCTTTGGTGCGGGGGGTGTGGTGGGTACGGGGAGGCTTCGACCAGTCGCAACAAGGTTCGAGGAACTGATTATTTCTTACGGCGCGAGTTGACGAGCCGGATAAAGTCGCTGATGTTCTTCACGACGATCTTGTCGGGGTAGAGTTCGAGCTTGCTCTGTCGTGCGAAGTGGCCGATCAGTTCCTGGGCCTCGTTGGGCGTCATGCCCGCCCAGTGGGCGACGTCGTCGATCGTGACATTGAACTCGCGCTTTTCTCCTTCGAGTTCGCCGCCGCGCACGGCCGCGTTCGTTTCGTCGAGCATGAGGAAGACGTCGGCGATCTTCGCTTGAGGATCGTCGAGGGTGAGGATCATGAAACGGCGTTTCTGATCCCAGATGCGCTTGGTGAAGAGCTTGAGAAGCCTCAGGGCGATCTGCGGGTTGCCCATCATGAGGATTTCGAAATTGGCTCGGTTGAACTCGAGGAGCTTGACGGTGTCGATGGCCTGGGCGGTCGCCGAGCGCGGGGCGCTTTCGAGGATGGCCATTTCTCCGAATATCTCGGGCGGCTGGAGAATGTCGAGCGTCTTCTCGATGTCGCCGACGATCTTTGAAATTTTGACCTTGCCGGCTTGAATGAGGTAGAAGCTGTCGCCGGGTTCGTATTCGGCGAAGATGATCTCGCCGGGATGGTAGGTTCGCGCGAAACGGGAAAATGCGCCGAGATCAGCCACGATTGGCCTCCTCGAGCTTGCGCAGGGCCTTGCGCGCCTTGATCCGCGCCGGCGAATCCTCGTCGCTCTCCATCGACAGGATTTTTTTGTAGAAACCTTTTGCCCGTTCGGTATCGCCCTTCTTCTCGTACGATTGACCGAGGAAGAAGAGTGTTTCGACGAGGTCGGGATGTCTCGGATGTGTTTGTATCATCTGGGTGAAATGCTTGATGGCGAGGTCGTGCTGATCGAGCATAAAGAGACAGCGTCCCATGTCGAAGAGCGCTTTTTCGACATATTCCGGGTCGGCGTTCGCTTCGACGATCTTTTTGAAACCTGTGAGCGCCTCTTTGTAGCGCTCCGAGCCGAGGAGGCTGATCGCATCGTAGTAGGCCTTGGCCGGATCCGAAAGCCCTGCTCCGGGTTTTATCGAAGTTGCATTGTTGGATGCTGAGACGGGCTGCTGTTTTGAAGATGATCCGGAGGATACGCCGAGGCTCCCCGAACGAGAGGCCGAACTCGTATCGTTTTGCGCGGGGGAGGCCTGTCGTGTCGCTTCGACGATGAGGGGGGCCGGTCCCTTGCCGTCGCCGTATGTGGTTGCGGCGGATTCCGCAGCCTCGAGGTAACGGCTCGCCTGTTCCGCGAATCGTCCGGCCGGATAATAGGTGATGTATCTGCTGAAAATATACTTGGCCTGTGTGTACTGCCGCGCCTTGAGGTAGTACTCGCCCGTTCGAAAAAGACCGGCCTCGGGGCTCTGCGTCTCGCTTTTTGCGAAGAGGTTGTTGACTTGTTTATGCACGCGCCGCAGCTGGTCGGAGAAAACTTTGAGCATTTTCATGATGATGCGCGTCTGGGAGAGTGCGAAGACTTCGAATTCAGGAACGGTAAAGATGAGGACCTTGGCGTCGGACAGCACGACGGCGTTCTCCTCACGCGGGTACTTCCCCAGAGCGCTTTTGACCCCGAAGAACTCCCCGGTCTGGATGATCTCCCTCACCTCTTTCGATGTTTCTATGTCGGTGTAGTTGAGGCTGACCTTGCCTTCTTGGAGGATATAGATTTTATCGCTGACAACATCGCCCTGGAAATAGATCACCGAATTGGCGCGGTAGTTGCCGACTTTTGGCATCCTCTGTTCGCTCCCGTCGCGCCGAAGCGCTTTATTCTTGCGAAGTATAGTCTATGCCGAGCTTGCTGTGAAAGCCAGACCCGGGCCCTCCCTCTCTCAGGGCGTAAACGTGGAGAACCTGGGCTCTCGGTACTCCGCAGTATCCGGCTATACTTCGCGTATCGCTATATTCTCGGTTGATTTTACTCTCACTTTCAGCGTGAATGCATTATGCGTATACGGAGGACCCGCCCCTGAGGGCGATCGCCGCCGCGCCGTACAGCCCCGCGTCATGCCCGAGTTCCGGCCGTTTGACGAATGTAGCGAGCCGTTTCGGATCGCCGAGTGCGGGGATATATTCGGCGAGTTCTTCGGCGATGAGGGGGGATATGCGTTCGGCGAGGCCCGGGCGCAGGCCGACACCGCCGCCGAGAAGGATGAGTTCGGGCGAAAGCACGAGGGTGTAGCAGGCGGCAGCCTGGGCGAGGTAGCGCGCTTCGAGTTCCCAGGCCGGATGCGAGGGATCGAGGTCCTCGGGTTTGGCCCTCCAGCGCTCGGCGATCGCCGGTCCGGACGCGAGGCCTTCCAGGCAGTCGCGGTGGAAGGGACAGTATCCCTCGTACGAATCGCCGCCGTGGCGTCTCACTTTGATATGACCGAGTTCGGGATGAGCCATGCCGTGGACGAGGAGCCCGTTGCTGACTACGCCTCCGCCGATGCCTGTGCCGACGGTAATGTAGATAAAGTCTTGAACGCCCCGGGCCGCCCCCCAGAGTTGCTCGGCGCAGGCCGCCGCGTTGACGTCGGTGTCGAATGCCGCGCGGAGCCCGAGTTCGCGGAGGAAAAACCCGACGACATCGACATTTTTCCAGCCGGGTTTCGGGGTCGCGGTGATGAATCCATAGGCCGGATCCAAGCGCTTAAGCTCAACGGGTCCGAAACAGGCGATACCGAGGGCCTCGGGCGGTCCGATCTCCGGGCGTTCCGATGCAGAACGTATAAAATCAGCCGCTGCCTGGAGAGTTTGCTCGGGACTCGTAGTGGGCAGGACAGCACTATCGAGTAATTCAGGCCGCTTTCCTTCCACCCCGGTCGAGGCGAAAAGACCGCAGACGAATTTCGTGCCCCCCGCTTCGATCG
Organism: uncultured Treponemataceae bacterium; assembly: GCA_964644505.1. Lineage (GTDB taxonomy): Bacteria > Spirochaetota > Spirochaetia > Treponematales > Rectinemataceae > CAZXXZ01. The sequence goes on from CAZXXZ010000033.1 coordinate 3,464, forward strand.
CCGCGATGATCATAGGTGGACCTCGAGATCTTTTTCGATTGCAGGCCGATCGGAACTCCGATCGTCTTTGTGTTCGTTCGATTTTCGTTGTAGGTGTTTCGCGTAGATAAAGAAATCGTCTCCCGCGCCGTAAAAGTCGGCGATATGTCCTATCATGGAAAAACCGGCTGCGTCGAAGAGTCCGGCGCCGTAGGATGCTTCCCTGCGGCTGGATGTTTCGATCCGAACGATACAGGCCGGTTCGAGCTCGCGCGCTTTTTCTTCTATTATCGCCACAAGTTGTTCGGCGACTTTCTTCCCGCGGTACCCGCGATCTATGCAGAAGGCTCGTATTTCGAAGGTGAAATCAGTATCGACGGCTCGCTTGAGAACGGCAAAACCGGCGAGGATTCTCCCGTCCCGGATTTCGATCAGGCTGCGATGCATATCCGCCGTTTCCGCGCAATCACGGAGAGCCTCTTCGAGTATATCGAGCTCGATGTCGCTGTATACCTCTATCGCTCGTGCGAGGTCCATGTATTCACCGAGGTTCATCATGCAAGACGCTCCCGCAGCGAAGTATACCCGTTCTGCGCCCAACGGCCAATAAAAAACCGACTCACGACGCCGGGAACGGCTTCGTGAGTCGGTCGCTCTACTTTATAAACGGCGGCTATTTTATATTGATGCCGATGAAGGGTTCGAGGACATAGGTCCGACCGGCTTCGGCGTCGAGCTGCGTTTCGATCGCCATACCGCCGATGACGAAGCGGAAGCGGTGCCTGCCCGCAGACATCGTGCCTTGGGCGATTATCTGTCCGTGGCTCTCGGCCTGGAGCACTCCGTCGAGGTAAATCTGGATATTCCTGGACTGCCCCTGCCTGAGGTCGCGGTTCAGGAAGCCCTCGGGAATACGGAACTGCCAGGTGGCTGTCTGAGGCTGGAGGACCGCGTTGATCGTCTCGGGACCGTTGACGGTGAGTTGAACGGTATAGTCGAGGAAGCCGGGAGCGCTGATTGTCACCGTGTAAACCCCGGGCTGAAGGAAGGCTTTATAGGGACTCCTTCCGACCTGGGCTCCGTTAATGGAGACAGTCGCCCCGTTGACATTAGCCGCGGCGATGCTGACCTGATAGGTCTGACTCTGCAGTGTCGCATTGACATGAGTTGGGCCTTTGACCACGACATTCTGCGTGAAGTCTATGAAGCCCGGTGCCTTGACGACGACGTTGTACGAGCCCTGCGGCACCTCGCTCGAGAAGGGCGTCTTCCCCGCGAGCGCTCCGTTGACGTAGACATCGGCGCTGTTGACATTGGCCGAAACCGAAAGGGTGTAATTGAGAATCTGCGGCGGGGGAGCTACCTGGGGGCCGCCCAGTATCGCGTTGATAATGACAGGATCGCGACTGATGCGGACAGTCGTCTTGAAATCTTGATACCCCTTGGCCTTGACGATGACCTCGTAGCTGCCGGCGGCTAAAAGAATGGAGAAATTGGGCTGGGTATAGCCGGCGATCTTGCCATTGATGTATACTTGGGCGCCCGATACATTGCACTTCACTGTCAACGCGACCTTGTTGTCCGCGAAGGCGCCTGTGGCGACGAATAAAAGAATCGCCAGGCCTGCTACAATTCGTTTCATACGCTCTCCTTCAGCATTATTCTTTCTAATCCACATATTAAACACGCGGAAGCGGGTTTCGAATACACCCAGCGTCTACGTTTCTATTAAAAGAGAGCCGCTGGGGCCTCCATTTTACTTTGTACACTATAGCGCCCTTGTACCCTCATTTCCAGCTTTATCCTGCGAGCCCACTGTGTCTATGTGTTTCACATACGCTTGAGTTTGCTTTTTTTTGAGAATCCAGTACTAGAAACCTTAGGCGGGAGTGTTATACTTAATAGGTGTTGGAAAACACCAAACTTCGCGAGCTATGCGAAGTACCAGGTATTTAAATAATGAAAGAAATCTAGTGTTTTTATGGGGAGGAACTGAGATGAAGAGAAGACTAATTGCGATCATCGCCATGGTCGCCCTGGCGGGGACCGGCGCCTTCGCCCAGCTTGCGATCGGAATTTCCGGAGCGGCGTACAGCAACGCCGAACAGCTGACCACCGACGGCTTCGCCAAGGCCTGGGAGAATATCCGTAACGGCGACGGCTACCTCGGCTTCTTTGTCGAGGTGGGCATGGACAATCTGGCGGTGGGCGCCGCGGTCAACGCCAGTGTGTATGATCAGGATTGGGGCCTTTTTACTACTGAAATGATCAATGTGGACGCCAATCTTTATTTGCAGGGACATCTACTCAAGTACAAATCTTTCATCGATCCCTTCCTCGAACTCGGCTTCGGCCGTATGTCCAAGGATTTCCGAAACTCGGATGACGATCCTGATGAGGACACTCCCCTCATGGCCTCGTACTACTGGGATGTCGGCGGCGGCTTGGGGATCAATATCGGGAGCATCGGCATTTTCTTGAAAGGATTGTACAACATCAAGATCGGCGAACCGGTGACAGGCCAATACTATGGTGAGGATCATGTGCTTGTGTCTTATGATCTTGCAGCGTTCCCCATTTCAAATCTGAAGTTTATCTTCGGCGCGAAGATACTGTTCTAAAAAACATTCATACTGTTTGAAAGAACCCTTATGGAGGCCGGGCGGCGGCCTCCTTTTTTTATACACGTTTCTTCTTGTATGCTGGCCGGCGGATACAAGGAGGGCGGGGTGGTACCCAAGCCGGTCATTTCTGCAGCCAGCGCGGTCGAATTACTGAAGGAAGGTATGACCGTCCATATAGGCGGCTTTTTAGGCTGCGGCTCGCCCGACACGCTCATCGCCGCGCTTTGGAAACTGGGCACCGGAGGCCTCACGCTCGTGTGCAACGATGCCGGGATATACAATCCGGCCTCGGGCCGGGCGACGGGGCCGTCGCCTCTTGTCGCGGCGCATCGCTTTACGAGGCTCATTGTCTCGCACATCGGGACCAATCCCGAGGCTCAGAGGCAGATGAACGCGGGCGAAACCGAGGTCGTGCTGGTCCCCCAGGGCACCCTAGCCGAACGTGTACGCGCGGCCGGTTTCGGGCTCGGAGGTTTTCTCACGCCGACTGGAGTCGGGACCGAGGCGGCCGAGGGCAAACAGATTGTAACCATCGAGGGCAGGGACTATCTTCTCGAACTTCCCCTGCCCGGCGATGTCGCGCTCATAAAAGCGAAGCGCGCGGACAGATCGGGCAACCTCCAGTACGCGAAGACCGCGCGCAACTTCAATCCGCTCATGGCGGCCGCCTGTGCTCGTGTCATCGCAGAAGTCGAACAGATCGTCGAGATCGGCGCGATCGACCCCGATCAGGTCCATACGCCCTCGATCTTCGTCGACTACCTTGTACTCTCGGAGGCCGGGTCGTGATCGAGTATGTCGAGCGCAAGGAAATCGTGGCGCGGCGCATCGCCCGCATGTTCTCGTCGGGCGATGTGGTCAATCTCGGCATCGGCCTCCCCACCCTGGTCGCGAATTTCCTCCCTGATGATGTAACGATCGTGCTCCAATCCGAAAACGGCATGCTGGGTCTGGGGCCCGCGCCCGTTCCGGGCGGGGAGGACAAAGACCTGACCAACGCGGGCGGCGGTTTCGTGAGCGTTCTCCCCGGAGGATGCTTTTTCGACTCGGCGACGAGCTTCGGCATCATCCGGGGTGGCCACGTCGATTATTCGGTCCTCGGCGCCCTCGAGGTCGACCAGGAGGGGAACCTGGCGAGCTACAAAATTCCGGGCAAACTCGTGCCGGGCATGGGCGGCGCCATGGACCTCGCTTGCGGCTCCCGGGCCATCATCGCGGCGACGACTCATCTCGACAAAACCGGCGCGTCGAAGCTCAAGCGGCGCTGCGCTCTGCCGCTCACGGCCGCGGGGAAAGTGAAAACCGTCGTCACCGACGCAGGCGTGTTCGAAATCGCGGAGGGCGGATTCAGGCTCCTCGAGTTCTTTCCGCCTTACGAGCCCGCGTGGATAGTCTCGCACACCGAGGCCGACGTCGATGTATCAAAGGCCCGCCTCAAGGCCGATTTCTGAAGCGCGGCGCCGAGAGAAGGCTCGACAACAGCTTCAACGGCGCTCCGCTTCCTTCTTATGTGACTTTTTATTCGCTCCCTGATGGCCATCGGCCCAGAGCCCGACGAGCTCGACGAGGGTGTCGACGGCCAGGGCCATTTCGGAGACCGAGGCCCACTCGTACCTGCTGTGGTAGTTGTAGCCGCCCGTGAAGACATTGGGCGTGGGGATTCCCATCTCGGTGAGGCGGGCGCCGTCGGTGCCGCCGCGGATTGGTTTTATAAAGGGGTCGGCGCCCGCGCGGCGCGAGGCTTCCATGAGTTTCTCCAGCACCTCGGGCCGTTCGTCGAGCCTCTCGCGCATGTTGACGTACTGTTTTGTGATTTCAAGTTCGACCTTGCCCTGCGGGAACTGGGCCTCGACGGCCTTCGCGATCGCGCGGAGCGCCTCGATACGCGCATTCATGCCCTCGGTTGTGAAATCGCGCAGGAAAACCTCCGCGTTCGCACTTTCGAGGCCGCCGGATATCTCGATGGGGCAGTAGTAGCCGTACCAGCCGTCGGTGGCTTCGGGACTTTCCGAGCGGGGGAGCATGGAGACGAAGGAAGCCGCCATTGCGGCGGCGTTGGCGAGCTTGCCGCGCGCTGCCCCGATGTGGATCACCCTGCCGGTGAAGGAGGCGCGCACCGAGTATGCGTTGAAACACTCGGCCTCGATCTCCCCGGCCTTGCCGCCGTCGATCGTGTAGCAGGCATCCACCGGAAAGCGATCGAGCGGGAAAAGGTTCATGCCCCTGCCCGTCTCTTCGTCGGGAGTGAAGGCGATAAACAAAGGACCGTGGCCGAGACCTGGCCGCGATTTCAAGATCGACACGAGCGTCATGATGATGGCGACGCCGGCCTTGTCGTCGGCGCCGAGGAGCGTCGATCCGTCCGTGACGACGATGCTGTCGCCGACATGATCGGCGAGTTCGGGGTGTTCGGCGGGATCGAGGACGCAGCCCGAACCGAGCGAGAGGGGGGAACCGTCGTAGCGATCGACGACTCTCGGTCGAACATCCTTGCCCGAAACATCGCTCGCCGTGTCTATATGCGCCATAAAGCCGATTCTCGGCGCCTGTTCGAAGCCCGAGGAAGCCGGCAGCTGGGCCACGAGATAGCAGTGATCGTCGAGATTCACTTCCTTCACGCCCAGGGCGCGCAGTTCTCCTTCCAGAAGGCGCGCGAGATTCCACTGTGTAGGCGTCGAGGGGATTTCTTCGATGTGGCGGTCGCTGGTCGTGTCGATCGCGGCATAGCGTAAAAAGCGCGAGAGAAGCTCGGGTACATAGGAGCGAGATAATAGTTCGGTGAATGATTTCATATAGCTCAGTATGCACAGGCGGGAATCTCCGGGCAAGCAGAGGCGGCGAGGGTTCACATCCATCGGAACGGGGGGTATGATATGCCTGTGTCGGCCCGCTCTGTCGCGTTTTTGCTGGTGTCAGCGCTCCTCGCCTTATCTCAGTCACTGTATGCTTCCGAGCCTGTTTCGTATGTTTTTTCGAATCTCGGAACCGACGACGGACTTCCCAATGCCTCGGTTTCGGGTATTGTCCAGGATCGCACCGGATACCTGTGGTTCGGCACCCAGGGCGGGCTTGTCAGGTACGACGGCTGTTCATTCAAACTGTTCGAGCGCGAAAGCTTCAACAGCCGAAGTCTTCCCCACAACCAAGTTCAAACACTTTATCTCGATTCCGATGTGCTCTGGGTCGGCACCTACGGAGGTCTCGCACGCCTCGAACTTTCGACCGAAACCTTCAGGTCCTATGCGAATCGCCCCGATGACGAATCCTCGCTCTCGAACGATGTCGTGACTTCTGTAGTGCGTGACGCGCGCGGCTCGCTCTGGGTTGGGACGCTCCACGGTCTCAATCGTTTCGACGAGGTTTCCGGGAAGTTCGAGCGTTTTCTGCATGATCCTGCGAATGCCGAAAGTCTTCCCTGCGACATAGTCCGCGCGCTCGCCGTCGACAAGGACGGACGTTTGTGGATCGGAACCTCGGGCGGGGGTCTCGCCCGCTTCGAGTATGAGCGTAAGCGTTTTGTCGTGATCAGGGCCGGAGCGGGCGGCCGTGGACCCGCGTCGGACTATGTCATGTCGATCGACGCGGTCGAGGACGGCAGCTTGTGGATCGGTTCCTGGTACGGCGGCCTTTCGCGCTACGATCCTTCGACGGGCCTCTTCAAGAACACCATGTTCGGCGATGACCGCGTCTATGTCGTCAAGGATGTCGGCGAGGGGCGGATCCTCGTCGGCACCTGGGGCGGCGGTCTTTTCGAATACGATTCGATATCGGGGAAGATCGTTCACAGCGCCGCCAACGGCGCCCCAGGTGCTATTTCGCACAACGTGATCTATTCGATACTTAAAGATCGCGCGGGCGATGTTTGGATCGGAACGAACGGCGGCGGAGTCTGCCGCCTTCCGCATTCCCGGGGAAGTTTCGGCGCGATCATAGCGTCGAACGAGGGCCTGCCCGAGGGCAAGGTGTACGCCGCCGTGGAAGATCGGCGCGGCTTTCTGTGGTTCGGCGTCTACAATTCGGGACTCGCTCGGTACGATCCGTCGAAGGGCGAGTGGCGTCATTACCGGAACGACAGCCGGAATCCGCGTTCCTTGCCGAACGATATCGTCAACTGTCTCTTCGAAGACTCCGCGGGGATCTTGTGGGTGGGGACGAACAACGGACTCGCCCGCTATGAACCCTCGTCCGATTCCTTTACGGTCATACGGCCTGTCGCGGGCAGAAAAGACTGGCTCTCGTCCGAGATCGTTTTCGCCATAACCGAGGATCGGGAGGGAAGGCTTTTACTGGGCACCTTCCATTCGGGCATAGACCGATGGAACAGGAAAACAGGCATCTTCGAGCACTTCGTCTCCGACCCTCACGACGGTTCTTCTCTTTCCGACAATCTCGTCACCGCCCTCGCCTTTGATAACTTGGGCAGGCTCTGGGTCGGTACGAACAAGGGGCTCAATGTTTTCGACGGTCGGGTCTTCAAGCGGTATCTCTATGATCCGTCTCGCAGCTCCGGCGTTTCCTCCGATTCCGTGCGGACGCTCTTTCTCGACTCGAAGGGGAACATGTGGATCGGTACCTCGGGCGGCGGGCTCATGCGCTACGAACCGGAGACCGATTCATTTGTTTTATATACGAGACGGGACGGGCTTCCCGGCAACACCGTCGTTCGTATCCTCGAAGACGATCGCGGCGATCTATGGATAGCTACGCAGTCCGGTATCGTGATCTATGACAGGTCCGCGGGACGGTTCCGATCCCTTCCGGTCTATAACGAGTTCGAAAACCGCGAGTTCTTTTCGGGCGCGTTCAAGAGCGCTAAAGGAAGTCTTTATTTCGGGGTCACCGACGCGATACTCAAATTCGATCCCACCGCGGTCGAGTATAATTCGCACATACCCTCCGTCGTCCTCAGCGGGATCTCCTCGCCCGCATTGCCCGATCTGAGCGCAGCCGAGGTCATGAGGCGCGGCCGACTCGTTCTGCCATGGCGCAGCAACGCGGTCCGCTTCAGTTTCGCGGCCCTCGATTACCGCGATCCGAAACGCAACCGCTATTCTTACCGTCTCGAAGGTATCGATCGATCTTGGTCCGAGCCCTCGGCCGAACGCGAGGTGTCCTATGTCAACCTTCCCGGCGGCAGATACATATTCCGCGTACGGGCTTCGAATAACGACGGTCTGTGGAACGAGGAAGGGCTCAGTATCGCAGTACGAGTCGGCTATGCGCCGTTCCGGCATCCGCTCGCCTATGTCGTCTACGCCCTCCTTTTCGGCGTCCTCGGCTATGTTCTCGCGACTCGGAGGCTGACGGCGCGGCTCGATGCAGCTATCGCCGACCGCGAGTCGCTCCGTGTCCGGCTCGAGGAGACGAGCGCGCGGCTTGACCGCGCCTCCATCGTCGACGCTCTGACGGGATTGCCGAACAAACGCAGGGTCGAGGAATTTCTCGAAGAAGCCTTTTCGAGGGCATTCCGCGCCAAGATGCCGCTTGCGGCCCTCATGATCGATATCGACAATTTCCAGTCGTACAACGACCGACACGGAAAAAATGCGGGCGATGAATGTCTTGTAAAGATCGCGCGCGCCCTCTCTTCCTGTCTCGAACGTTCGACCGATCTTATCGCCCGTTACGGCGGCGAGGAATTCCTGGTAATCATGCAGGGGGTCGATATCGAGGGCGCACGAGCGGCCGGCGAGAAAGCGCGCAGGGCCGTCGAGGAACTCGGTATCCCTCGGAGCGAGTCGAGATCGAGTTCGGTGGTGACCGTTTCGGTAGGCTGCGCTTCGATGGAGCCCGAGCCGGGACAACTGCCGATTCTCCTCGTCGCCGCCGCCGAGAAGGCCCTCCTCGCCGCGAAGCAGCGGGGGCGCAACATTGCAACCGACTGATGCACCCTTGCCGCGCCTGCGTTCGGGTTCGTATCATACCGGTATGCAGATTCCCGAATATCCCGTTTTTGAGCCTATCTCTCTCGACATGCGGAGCGAGTTGTATCCCGCCCTCAACATGATCGAAGACGGCGTTTCCGAGTTCACCTTCTCCAATCTGTATCTTTTCCGGCGGACGTATGGATACCGCCTGTCGCGGCTCTCCGGCAGGACGATAATTATCGAAGGTTCACGTGACGGTAAAGCTTTTTTTTCTCTTCCCTGCGCTCTTCCCGATCAAAAGGTGTTCGACGAACTCATGGCGGGACACGACTATCTGAAGAACCTGCCCGAATCCCTGGTCGAGCGCCATCGAGCCGAACTCGAACGCTGGGGCTACTCCGTCGTGGAGGACCGCGACAATTTCGACTATCTTTACCGCAGAACCGACCTGGCGGAGCTATCGGGGCGGGCCTACCATAAAAAGCGAAACCTCGTGAACGCTTTTATCAATTCGTATAAATACGAACAAAAACCGCTCACGAAACAAACCGTTCCAGACGCGATCGCCGTACTCGACGCATGGCGGAATGCGAAGGGAATCGACGGCGACTATGCAGCCTCGCGCGAGGCCCTCGAGCTTTACGACATCCTCGGTCTGCGCGGTTCGGTGTATTATGTCGACGGAAAGAGCGCGGGCTGGTGCCTTGGGGAGACGCTCGCGAAGGGACGTATGTTCGCCGTGCACTTCGAGAAGGGTATAGAGGAGTACAAGGGAATCTACCAGTTCATCAATCAATCCTTCGCCCAGAGTCTTCCTTCATCGATAAAGTGCATTAACCGCGAGCAGGATCTCGGCGACGAGGGTCTAAGACAGGCGAAGATGACCTACAGGCCGGCAGGTTTCGTCGTGAAGTACCGCGTTCTGAAGGACGGCTGTCGCTGTTGCGAGGGGAAATCCGCCGAAGAGGCCCTGCGGGACGAAGCGAGAATCTGCGCCGAGGCGGCATTTCGAGGCTGCAGGGACGAGTAGGGTGGAGATAAGTCTCGGGTATTTGACGACGAAGGGCCTGTCCGAAGCCTCGGCCCTTCGATCGGAAATCGCCTCGATCGCGCTCGAAGAAAAGAATCGTTATAGCGACGATGGCCGAACCTTCTTGTCGATCGAAGCCTATCTCGAGGATGTTTCGCGGCGTACGGTGTGCGTAACCCTGCTCGCAGGCTCGGGTTCGCGCTGGAAGCGCTCAGTGGAGGCATCACTCGCAGGGCTCGGGAGTGCCGGGGGAAAGAATGTGCGTTTCGATCCTTCGCGGCCCCGCGGCCTGTATCCAGTAAAAAATATATTAACTTTTTCGGCAGACTTCATTCCGATAGCCGCGTACGCAGTCGCCGCGACGAAAAATCTTGGCCGGCGGATTATCGTCATCCGCGGCTGGGAACGCGAGATCGAGGACGAAATCCTCAAACCCTTGGCTGTCGCTCCCGAAGAACGTGTTTTCTTCGAACAGGCCGCACCCTACGGCTCTCCGCTCGGCCATGCCGACGCCGTCTGGCAGTGCCGCTCTCTGTGGAAGGACGCCGAATATGTCATCACGAATTTCGGGGGAGACGCGAACTCGCGCGTGACGATCGCCTCATCGCTTCTAGCCCTCGATGCGCTCAGATCCTCCGAGGGGCATGTAGATCTTGTCGTTCCGGCCGCGCGCTTCGACAGGCCGCAGTATCCGATACGCATCGACGACGAGGGACTTCCGCGGGGTTTCGGACACGCGAAACTCAAAAAAAGTGCATATAGCCAGGGCCCGGGGTACGCGAATGTGGGCGTCAGGGTCTACGCGGCCTCGGCATTGCTCGAAAAGCTCGAATCTCTGCGCAGCCGCTACTGGGTCGAGGGAAGCGGCTACGCGATCCCGGGCAACGATCCCGAGGGCCGCGAGTTCGCGCTCGACAATGTCGACGATGAACTCGCCGCCGAGGGCCGAGCGCGGATCCTCGCCATTGCGCTGCAAGAAGAACTATCCCCAGTCAAGAGTCTCGACGATATCGCGGCCTTTGAAAAAGCTATAGCGATCGTCGCGGCCTCCGATGCCGCGATCTGTGTAGAGACGAAGCTTCAGGGAAGCAGGGGCTCGGGCTCGGCTATGTGATAGCCTTGGGCGTAATCGACGCCCATTTCAGCGAGCTTGTTTTTTATCTCGGGGCTCTTGACGAATTCGGCTATCGTTTTAATCCCCATCACATGACCGATCGAGTTGATGGACTCGACCATCGTGTAGCTCACGAGCGACTCGTCGATGGTCTGGACCAGCGAACCGTCGATCTTGAGATAGTCTATGGGCAGGTTTTTGAGATAGGAGAAGGACGAGAAACCCGCGCCGAAGTCGTCGAGGGCGAAGGTGAAGCCCTCGTCCTTGAGGCGTTTTATAAAACGCGTCGCGGCTGCGTAATTCTGAATAGCCGCGGTTTCTGTTATCTCGAAACAAAAGCTCGAGGGCTGAAGCTCGTTGCGCTTCACCTCGTACAGAATGACCTCGACGAGGGCCTCGTCGAGAAACGAGGGGCCCGAGAGGTTGATCGAGATGAGGCTCGATTTCATGGCCGAGCCGCGTTCGGAGAGCAAACGGTACGCGGACATGGCGTTCTTGATCACCCAGCGGTCGATGATCGGCATGAGATTATAGCGTTCCGCGGCCGGTATGAAGTCGCCGGGCCGCGTTATGCTGCCGTCATCGTTGACGAGCCTGACCAGCACCTCAGCCTTCGGTCTCGTGTCGAGAGAGTCTTTGAGCGGGGCGATCGCCTGCTGATACAGGACGAACTTGTTCTCCTCGGCCGCGCGGTTGATCTTCGATATCCATTCCATCTCCCCGCGGCGCTTCAAGAACTTCGTGTCCTTCGCGTGGAAGACACTGACCCGATTCCCGCCTTCCTCCTTGGCCAGGTGACAGGCGTCGTCGGCAGATGCGAGCACTTCATGCGTGCTTCCGCTTTCCTGGGAAAGGGGAACGACGCCGATGGACAGGGTCACGGGGAAGACTGTTTTCTGCCAGCTGAATTTTCTCGCTTCGACCGCATCCTTCAGTCGTCGCGCGACGTTGACGGCGTCCTCGCTATCGCAATCCTTGAGTATGATCGCGAACTCGTCTCCGCCTATGCGGGCCGAAATATCCTTTCGGGAGATGTTCGACTGAATATCGGACGCTATCTGTTTTAATAGTTCGTCTCCGGCCATGGAACCGCAGGTGTCGTTTATCGCCTTGAATCGGTCGATGTCGATGACCATAAGGGCGTGCTTTTCTCCGGAGGTCCTGAGGGAGGCGAGTATCTCGCCCAGTTTGAACGAGAACTCCTCGCGGTTCGACAAGCCGGTGAGGCTGTCGTGACTCGCCTGATAGTTAATGGTCTCGCTCATGCGCTTCATCTCGGTGATGTCGCGCAAGGTCAAGAGAAAGCCTTCCGACTCGTTTTCCTTCTCGTGAATCCTCGTGATCGAACCGTCGACCAGGACCGATCTTCCGCGATTGTTCTTGATGAGGGCGTCGCTGAAGAAGAATGGCTTCGAGTCGACATTGGGCAAAGAGCCCGAAAGAAACTCCTTGTTGGTCCGCGGATCGAGGAGGGTGACCACGGATCGCAAGGGCCGTCCCTTGGCGGAGACTTCATCGACCCCCGTGATCTCCTCGGCGACGACATTCATGAAGCTGATCGTCATGTCCGTATCGGTGGCGATGATACCGTCGTTTATCGAGTGAAGCATCGCCGAAAAAAGCCGTTCCTGTTTGCGGAGCTTCTTGTCGATTCTGTTTTTATACAGAGCGATATCGATGGTCGTGTACAGTTCTCGTTCCTTGAAGGGTTTGAGAATATACCCGAAGGGTTCGACTTCCTTGGCGCGCTCCAAGGTCCTCTCGTCTGTGTAGGCGGTCAAAAAGATGACGGGGATGGCGAACCGGGCTCGGATGTGCTTCGATGCCTCGATGCCGTCCATGTCGCCTTCGAGGCGTATATCCATGAGGATGATATCGGGTTCGCTTTTCTCGGCAAGTTCGATAGCCTCTGATCCCGATGCCGCCAAGCCCACCACGGAGAAGCCGAAGCGCTCGAGCCGGCGCTGCAGATCGAGGGCTATGATCTTCTCGTCCTCGACGATCAGTATTCTCTCATTGTTCATTATCTGCTCACTATAAGTATAGGCCGGTGTTCGCGCAACGCAAGCTGTAGAGTCCGGGATTACATACGTTCCCTTCGGTCTGGATCGGGTGCTGGAGTCTCTCGATCCATCGGTATTCGGTGTATTGAACATTTTGTTTTGAAATTATCTTTATTTTATCAAAAATATCAATAGCATCTATTTTATGTACACTATATAGAGTTCCTCGAAGCTTGTTGTCGCTTATGTTTTACCGGCTGCCAGGCTTAAAAACTCCCATAATCCTCCCTCGACTCTTGCAACAAGCTTCGAGGCACTTAATAAAGCAATTTATAATAAAGAAATAGCACATGGATGAGCCAAGGCTCACCTATGTTCCGTCCATACGAACGCTCTTGCCCCCTCCATAAAGGTAAAAGAGGTAGGCCTCGCTTGGAAGCTTGAACAACACCGAAGCGGCCCGTGCATAGGCGCCCAGCTGAAAGGCATGGCTCTGCGCATTGATGAAGGTTTCGGTTTTATAATCGACGACGACGACCCGTCCCTCTTCCAAAAAGGCGAGATCTATGACGCCTCGAAGGTACCGCGGGGAACGGGGTGAGGGCGGAAGCGCGATAGCTACCTCGAGTTCGACAAAGCGTTCCCGGGCTGTTAGCGCGCGATGGCCGAGTTCGGAGTGCACAAAAACTTCTGCCAGTCGCTCAGCCCGCTCGACCGCGTTTCCCGCCGCCGCTTCGCCCAGAGCCTCCGTCAATGCAGCGAGGGTCGAGGGACGCGGGCGCATCCCCGGCGCCGAGACATCAGGAGATAGGCGAGCTTCGAGGATCTCATGTACGAGGCTGCCCCAGAGCCGAGGTTCGAGCGAATCAGGGGGCTCGAGTTCTTGATCGACCGTCAGAGGCTCGACGCCGGATGAAGTTATTTTTATATCAAATTCCTGAAATTGAGGGTTTTTATGTTCAAGGAGGGACTCGGCGGCCTCGGTGACCGATAGAGATACGGTGCAGGAGCGGCGCTCGATGATCTGCGCGCCCTCGAGTGCTGATCCGGGTTTCTGTATATTGTTATTCGGCGCGGCAGAATGCGCCGCAGATTTCGCTCCTGCGACGAGCTGATAGTACTCGATGTCGCTGCGCTCCGGGATGAGTCCGACCAAGGCCCCCGAATCGAGTGCGGTGAGTCTGCCGAAGGGCGGAAGCTCGATTGTTGTGCCCGAATCTTCGATCCGCTCGCCGTCTTCTTCCACCGGCGCCAATGGCGAGGGTGGCTCGAAAAGACCGAGGGCCCTGCCGAGCAAGGTGCGGAAGCTGCGCGCTTTTGCATCATCTTTGCTGGGTTCGACCGCCGAGACGATGATGTGCGACTCGGCGCGGGTCAGGGCGACGTAGAGAAGGCGCTTGAGTTCGGCGTTTTCCATGGCCTCGCGGCGCTTGCGGGATTCTTCGAAAAAGATGTCGCGGGTTTTTTCCCCTATGTCCGCAGGTGGTTTGAAGGTGGGGCCTACGCTATCGTCCCAGAACCAGGATCCGCCCGCCGCAGAGCCCGGCCCGACATTGTTCGCCTGGGGCAGGACTACGATCGGAAACTCGAGGCCCTTCGATTTGTGCACGGTCATGATCGTCACACCGGATGTGCCGTCGCGGGGTAGATCGATCTCCTGCTTGTCCGGCTTGCCTACAAGTCCTTCAAGTCTCGCGACGAAGGCCGCCAGGGATGCCGCCCGATTGTCGGCCTCGACGGCGAGGGAATGAACCAGTTCGAAGTGCTCTTCGAAGGCGAGGGACACCGGATCGCACAAGAGTGCCGCCCGATAGCCCGCTTCGAACCAGAGGTAGCGCACCGTCGCCGCTATGGACTCGTACCCGGCGCGCTTTGCGAGACAGTCCATGGTCGCGGCCCCGCGCCTGTGGGCGCGGCGCTCGTTCTCGGGTATGAGGGATCGTGCTTCTTCGGAGAAGGGAGGAATCTCCGCTTCGTCCATGGCGAGGAGAATACGGACGACGGCCTCGTCCGAAAGCCCTGCGAAAGGCGATCGCAGGAAGGCGGCGAGTGCGTTGCGGTCTTCGGGATACAGCGCGAGGCGGAGGGCGTAGTAGATATCGCAGGCGACGGCCTCGGAAAATAGTCCGCAGGCATTTTCCGAGCCGTAGGGTACGCCGAAGAGGCGGAGGTACTTTTCGAAATGCACTTGATTGCCCGTCGAACGCAGCAGTATCGCGAAATCCTCGTAACGGGCGGGACGCGCGAGGCCGCTCGAGCGGTCGGCGACCATGAGGCAGCTCGATTCGACGGTATCGCGTATGATGCGTGCGATTTCCCAGGCTTCGCATTCTGCCGTATCGCGGAGTCCGCTCTGGTTCTTCCGCTCGGGATTGCGCGGAAGTTCGAGATAGATGAAACGAGGCTCGACGCCGACCGTCGACCTGCCCGGCAGGAGGGACTCGAACCGCGCCTCGAATAGTTCGTGGCCTCTTTCGGGGTTCTCGGCCTCCATGACGCGTGAGAACACTTTATTGAACATATCGATGACGCCAGGCTCGCTGCGGAAGTTATGCGACAGAGGAAGAGCCTCGGTTCCGAGTTCTTCGGCGAGGCTTCTGAACACCGATACGTCGGCTCCTCGGAAAAGATAAATCGACTGCTTCTCGTCGCCGACGAAGAACAGTCTGTCGTCGTCGAGGCCGCCGTCCTGGGATCCGGCGATGAGAAAGAGCAGGCGTTTTTGTAGTTCGTTGTCGTCCTGGAACTCGTCGATCATCGCATAGCGGTAGAGATTCCGGTAGTAATCGAGAAGCTCTCTGTCCTCTTCGAGCGTGTCGATCGCGAGATGAGCCGTATCGTTGAACGACAGAATGCCTTCGGCCCGGCGGCGCCTGTCCCAGCGGAGGCGGTATTCATCGAGAAGATCGTACAGCTCGCGCCGCGCGGGGTGGGCGGCCTTCATCGATGTTATAAGGCGATAGCGTTCGATGACTATGCGTATGGCATCGACGTTCTGTGAAAGGTATTGCGATAAATCGTCTTTGCTTTTTGAACTTGGTTTTACTAGTCCTGCAAAACCCGAAACAAAGGCTGAGAACGAAGCCTCGTCCTCGCCCGACTCGACGGACATCGCGTCGAGCCAGCGCTTCGATGTATCGGTCGTTTTTGTGCCGAGATACCCGAGAACCTCGGCCCGATACGCGAGCAGTGCGGTACGCGACTTTTTTTCCATTTCGACGAGCGCAGGTCCCTGGGCCTCGTGGAAGGCGGAGAAACTCGGCGGGGAGGAGAGGCTCATGCGCTCCAATGCGAGCGCGGCAAGTACATCTCGTCGCACATTCTCGAATCCCATGACCGCGACGAGCTCGCGGACCGCCTCGCTTTTCCGGTGCTCCAAGAGAAACTCGAGCGCCAACTCGTCCGCTTTCTCGAACGCAAGCTCGTCGTCGATCGCGAAATCCGGGGCTATGCCGAAACGGGGGGCCCCCGTCCGGGCTATGCGAGCGGCGAAAGAATCGAAGGTCGAGATCTGCGCCTGGGCGAAATCAGAGAGGCAGGCGGATAGATGGGCAGCGAGACTGGGATCCTTCGTCTCGGCCGCGGACTGGGCCAGGGTTCCGTAGATACGGCTGTACATTTCCGCTGCCGCCTTCCTTGTGAAGGTGAGGACGAGGATGTTGCGGCAGCCGACGCGCTCGCCCGAGCGGAGTCTCCCCGTCTCGATCAAATGGACGTAGCGCGCGGCGAGGACCGTGGTCTTCCCCGAGCCCGCCCCCGCTGCCACGACGATGTTGCCCTTCGCTTCGGCTGCTCTGCGCTGTTCGCCCTCGAGGTCCTCGGCCCGGCGGTGTCTTTTCTCGCTCATGCGCTGCCGTCCTCCACGCCGTTCACTGTCGAAGCGAAACGCACTGCGTATCGCTCGCGGCAGATACCGCGCGTATCGCATTTTTCGCAGACATCCTTCTGCCGTTCCTTGTCCGCGACCGGATAGGAGCCGTCTCTGATGCCCTCGGCCGTATAACGCAGGGCCGCGTCGAAGGCTTTGAGGAAGGTGTCGAGGTCCTCGCCGGGAACATAGGCTTTCATGCGGCCATCGTCCTGCGATCCGAACGCGCACGCGAAGCGAGCCGGCTTCGACGTGCTGTCGCCTTCGATCGAGCAGTACCAGGCCGAGTCGATCTTTTCTCCCGCGGAGACGAGGAGGCGGAGGTAGCAGGGTATCTGGGCTTCGGCGATCGAGCCGTTCTCGTCGGGTGCGACGCTCGAAGCCGTCGGGATTGTTCTTTTTTTATAATCGATAATGACGGCGCCGTCTTTCGAGCGCGACATGCGATCGATTCTCCCGCCGAGAACAAAGCCTCCCGCGAGGTCGGGCAGGGGCAACTCGAGTCCGAATTCGGTCGGCCCGACTTCGAGATCGGGGAAAAGCCGTGCCTCTGCCTCGATGACGAGCTCGATGTAGCCCTCGAGTCTCGATCGGTAGGCTTCGAGAACGACGGCCGCGAAGGGGCCGCACGAAAGGGCGAGACGCTCGAAGGCGCGGCCCAGGCACTCGCCTACGAAGCTGCGATAGACATCGCGGCGTTCGGGCTCGAAGCGGCCGTCCGTCTCGCGGATGCGATTGTAAATACGGCAAAGGGCTTCATGGTAGACCACGCCCAGGAGCTTGTTGTCGATGAACTCGATGCCGGAGCTTTCGCTCTCCGCCTCCATAAGATACGTGTAAAGAAATTTGTATGGACAGCTCCGGTACAGATCTATCGCGGTCGCGTTGATGCTGCGAAGCGCTCCCCTCGTCCCGTCGGGAAGGAGCGGTTTCAGTCGATCGGCTGCCCGGGATGCCGTTTGTTCATCGAGGACGAGCTTGTCTGCCGACGGGGGTCGCCCCGCTTCTGCGGAGGCCTTGAGTCCTTCGACTTGGATGCGATGGAGACGCCGGGGAGCCTCCCCGCGGCCTGAAAGCCACGCGGCTTCGAGCTTGTATGAATCGTCGCGGACGCTCTTCGTTTGCGTCCGGATTTCGTTTTGGGCAAGGGAAAGAAGATAGCCATGAACCGCCTTGTCGCCGTCCCAGCCGGATCTGGGGCAGGAGAAGATGACGGAAGAGCCCGATAAAGCGTAGGCCTTGATGAAATCCGGCCCCGAGTCGCTTACGGCCTCGAGGGGCTTGCGCGCGAGACAGGAAGCGACTTTTGCCCCGAGACTTTCGCCGAGAAAGTCGAAGCCGCGTTTCGGGACCGAAAGGCCGTCCTGGGAGGCGCCGAGGATGTAGTGATATCGGGTGTACACGCCCGCCGAGACCCGCCATTGACTGACGCCGACGCCCGGTGCGCGGCCCGCGCGCACGTAGATCGTATCCTCGAGCTCGCGCATGAACAGGGCGAACGAGGCCTTTCCGACTCCGACCCCTATGCTTGTCTCGGCCCTCTCGAGTTTCCCGAGTTCTTCGACGCAGCGGGCGAGGCTCAGATCGACATCCTCGTTCCATGCCGATCTGTCATCTACGAAGAATTCGGTCCTCAGCGCATAGTAATATTTCCGTAACTCAGAGAAGCTCTCGGCGTCCGCTATGTCCTTGAGTCTTCTTCTGAGCTTTTGATACCAGGTTTTGAGCTCGCCCGAAAGACTGCGTTCCCAGGCGTCGATCCCCCGGCCGCCCTCCTTCCAGGGCGCGAGGACATGGAATCGGCGGCCCTCTGCCAAGAGCTCATGGGCCGTCTTCGGCTCCCTGAGCGGCCAGGTCGGGCTTGCCAGAAGGTCCCGCATCGAATCGTATGAGAAGCCCGAGGAAGCTGCCGCCCCGAGCGCGGCGAAAAGTCTTCCGCCCCCCGTAGACGCCAGACTCAGCCCCGATCGTACGAGGATCGGCACCGATAGGAGCGAGGCTTCCCGTTCGAGATAGGGCAGGTAGCGCTCGAGGCCGGCGATCGTGATCGCGATGTCGCAGGTCTCGACGCCTTCGTCGAGGAGAAAGCCGATCTCCGACAGGGTGTCGCGAAGTTCGCCTAACGCGGTTTCTGGTCGTCGAAGATCTGTTCTCGGCCTTCCCTGCGGCAGCCGGACGACATGAATCGACGAACTCGAGTTCACGGCCGATTCGTATTCCCCGAAGTCTTCGATGAGTTCGGGGAAGAAGATGAACGTCCTGCCCGGGAGACTGCAGAGCCTATGCGGCTCGAACGAGGGCTCGAAGCGGTCTATCGAAGCCAGAAAGTCCACATAGCGCGAGCGAAGGACGAGCCAATCGGCGGCCCTGGGATCGTGTTCCCCTCCGACGGCGCGCATAAGTTCGGGAAGCCGCGCGAGGGATGGGAGCTGTGAGGCGATGTACGAGGTAAAGGGTGTCCACTCCGCGGCGAATTCAGGCGGGATGATCGTCGTGAAAAAAGGATCTTTCGCATTGTCCTGCAAGACGCGGGCCGCGAAAATCCTGCGGATCGCGCTGTCGACGGGCGCTCGTCCGTCCTTGTGGGCCGAGATTTCCTTGAATCGGTCCCATCCCATGAAGCGGCCGGTTTCCACGGCGCCGACGCCTCCTTCGCACAATGAGCGCTCGATCCACGACTCCGCGCACATTTCGCTTGGAAAGACGAAGCGGCTGTTCCGATCCCCAAGGAGCGGAAAGACGACAGCCTCGATGCCGAGGTCCATCAGCGTCCCCGCTTTGTCCCGCGCTTCGGGGGATACAGAAGCCCGAGCCGGTCGAGCCTGTATTCTGAGGCCCCGGCCGCTTCAATCAGCTGGTTCGCGCAACGCGTGTATACGGCGGCGCGCTTGCGAAGCGAATCTTCATCGAGGGCGCCTTCGGATCCGGGGCCGCAGACTGCTCCGAAGAGGGCGGCTGAGGAAACCGCAGCCTCGAAACACTCCTTGTTGAACCACAGGATCTCGTTGTAGTAATTGGCGCCGATCAGAGAGCCGAGTTCGTCGTCCGCCCCGCACGATACGAAGAAGGCCAGCGGCCTCGGGTCGCGCGGCGATACGGAAGCGAGGAGCGGGAGGAGGGCTGCGGCCCTCGATGAGGCTCTCCGCGCCTCATCGACGTGCATGCCCGATCGTGTGAGGGCCTCGCGGAGTTTGCGGTCGAGACTGAAGCGGTCGACGAGTTTCCGCGCGACCTTTGCCCTCTCGGATTCGGATTGCACCGAGGAAGCCCCGTAGAGGGGCGCGAGGGCGTCGAACAGGGCGTAGCAGAGAACAGTCTCCGCAGTTCCGGGTCGGGCGAGTTCGCGCGCAAACACTACCGGGGCCTTGGTTCGAGATTTCTCGCTGGCGCATCCGAGACCGAGCGAGGCGAGGTTGGCGAGGGAGCCCAGGAATCTCGCGGCCGCGGCCTTCGCCGCCGAGGCGTCGGTCCGCGCAAGTGCTTTGAGCCGAGCCGCCTCCTGCGAAGATGCATCGAGCTTGCGGTTTTTCCGCGGCTGCGGATCGCCGGGCAGGCCTCCCTCGGCGGCTTCCTCCCTGAGGATGGCGCGGAGCGCGGCGTAGAAGGCAAGGGCGGCTTGTCGCGCGGACTTCAATGCGGATGCCCTGCTCATCGTAGGTTTGCCCTCGGGCAGGGAGCGGATGTAGGCGAAGAGGGCGGGGGAGAGGAGGTCGTCGAGGGCGGTATAGAGTTCCTTGAGGGCCTCGTCCTGAACGGCTGCGGAGAAATCGGGAGTGCCGGCCCCCCCGAGTTTGTCGTGGACCGCCGCATAGATGCCGCGCTCGTCGTCGGCGACCTCGAAAAAATCGAGGAAGACCTGCGATTGATAGCCGTCGAGGAGCACGGCGAGCCCCTCGCGGGCGATGTCGTCCGATCTCCGTATGAACCAGAGATTCGAGCGCTGTTCGCGCATTACGACGAAGTGTCCGCGCAGGCCGCCGCCGTAGAGGCCGAGGGCCGAGGCCAGCGTTGAGCGCGCGAGGCGCTTTTGACCTCCGGGGAGTTTCTCCGCGTATGCGCAGGACTCGCGTATCCTCCCCTGCGCGCGGGGATAGGCGTTGTTGTACAGGACGAGCGCGTTCTCCGAGCCGTCTCCGTTCGAGTAGGCGAAGACATTCTCGTTCACCGAGCCGTCGGGCGCGACGAGATCGTAGAGCAGAAAGCGCTCGACGCCGGAGAAAAGACGTCGTCGCCGTAACAGCGGGAATATTTCGCGCTCGTGGCGCTCGATGAGCCCCCGATCGGGGACTTCGTCCCGATAGGCCCGTCGGTATTCCATACCGTACTTCTCTTCGAAGCCCTCGATCTGACCGTGGCCGATCATGGGAAGGCCCGGCATGGTCGCCATGAGGGTGCAGACGCCGAAGTACTTGTCGCCCTTGCCGAACTGGGCGACCGCCGTCTCCTCGTCCGGGTTGTTCATGAAATTGACGAAGCGTTTGAGGATGTCCTTGTCGAACTCCTGCGTGTTGCGTATGGTCTCGCGGTACTTCGCGTTTTCCTCGCGCTTGAGCATGTTCATGAAAGCCGAGTTGTAGACTCGGTGCATGCCGAGGGTCCTGACGAAGTATCCCTCCATCATCCAGAAAGCCTCGGCGAGAAGCAGCGTGTCGGGGGCGCGCTCGGCGCAGAGATCGACGATCTCCCTCCAGAACTCGTTCGGCATCGCCCGGTCGAAGTCCTCGGCCGACAGGGCGTGCTCGGCGCGCGACGGTATATCCCCTCCCGATCCGGGCTCGGGATACCACAGTCTCCTGAAGTGGCGCCTCGCCATGATCATCGCCGCGTCGAAGCGGATGATGGGGAAGTTCGCGGCAACATGGAGGATGCGCTCGGCCACGGCTTCGCGCGTCTCCTTTTTCAGGAAGTCGAGCTGGGCCGTGTCGCTCCAGGGAAGGCCCGTGCCGTCGTTCCCGTGATAAATATATGACACCCTGCCCGTGGCGCGGTCGAGCCGCTTGAAGACGACGGCGGCGTCGGTGCGGTCGTAGTAGTGGTCCTCGATCCAGATGCCGACGCGGCCGTCGCCCGAGAGGTCGCCTCCGTTGAAACTGTAGCTCGGGAAGGGACAGTAGTCGCTTTGTATAAAGAGATCGGGACGTTCCCTGACCCAGGTCGAGTCGACGCCGGTGTGGTTCGGCACCATGTCTGCCGCGAGGCGGATGCCGCGCCATGCGCATTTCCCGCGCAGCCGCTCGAGGGCCTCCCAGCCCCCGAGTTCGCGCGCGATTTCGTAGTCGAAGAGTGAATAGGCCGAGCTCGCGGCCTCGGGGTTGCCGCAGCGCCGCTTGATCTCGGCGCTCGCCGGACTGCGCTCCCACAGCCCGATGAGCCAGAGCGCGTTGATGCCGCGCGATGCGAGCGTGTCGAGTTCCTCGTCGGGTATGGCGTCGATCGTGTGGATGTCCCGTCCGTAGCTCCGGGAGAGCTGCCAGAGCCACACGAGGACGCTTTTCGCGATCATGACGACATTGGGCATCCAGTCCCTGTCCTGGCTGAAGCGCTCGTACTCCTGCTCCATGCCCGCGTAGACATAGGCCCGCGTCGGCCCGGGCCCCGGGAAGTGCGGTTTTTCCTCCTCGCGCATGAGGTCGAGGGCGCCCAGAAGTTTTAGTAACAAATCGCCGAGGAGAAAGCCCCAGCGGCTCCTTATGAAGTCGAGCTGGCCCGAGAGCGAGTATGGCGATGCGGCCGCGGGGGCGCGCAGCATGGTCAGAAGGTCCTGATTGTCCGGACCGAAGGGCGGCAGGGCCGCGAAGCTGCGCTCGAGGACGGGCAGGGCGGCCGCATACGATTCGGCCACCTTGCTTCCCGCTTTCGCAAGCTCCCGTTCGTCGAAGAGGAAGCGGAATGGCCCGAAGGCGGGGTTCTCGTTCGCCAGCCGTAAAAGGATCAGTTCCTCGAGGGCGATTTCGCGGTTCGGGATTCCCTGAGGCGAGGTTGACGCAAGCCATCGTTCGGTGCTCTCGCCTTTCGAATAGACCTGAAGCGGCGGAAAGTTCTCGACAAAGGCGAGTAGAAGAGCGTCGCAGCGCTTTTTGCCGAGCCCGGACTCGAGATCATCGAGCGCGCGCGAAAAAGCCTCGGGCGCAACCCGAGCGCGGAAAAGATGCGCGACATAGTGCAGGACCTCGTCGATAAGGGCCATGGCGTTGAGCGTGCCGGCGCGTATCGTCCGCTCGGGCAGGACGGCGGCGTCGAATCGCTCGTTTATTCTGCGCGCGAGAAGACGCGAGGATCTGAAATCGGGCAGAATGACATTGCCCGAGCTCGAGAACAAGGGAGTGTCGATACCCAGGCGCTCGCGGATCCCGCGGGAGACATGAAACTCCATCGTACGGTCGCCGAAACAGGGGACAAGGGGTCCGGGTCCCTCGATCGCGGTCAGTCGCATTACAAGAACCTTTCCGTCTTCGCGCATCGCGGCCCTCCTACGCTCGATAGTAGCCGAGGGGCGGGTATGCAACAAGGAGAGGCCCGTCCTGTTTCTTGAGCTTCATGTGATTTCTTGGACTTCCACGAACGATATGAACTTGATATACTTACATAAAGACGGAGGCGGTGAACTTGTCAATCACCATCGAGCACGAAAAAAGAAAACGCGAGATATTGGAAAAGGCCCTCGACGTTTTTGTCGATGAGGGATACGAGGACACGACGTTTCAAAAGATCGCCGAGCGCTGCGGTATCACTCGAACGATTCTTTACCTCTACTTCAAGAACAAGCGCGAGATTTTCTCGTTCAGCATCAAGCTGTTCACGGAGAAAATCGAGGCCGAAATCAAGAAAATCGCCAACGATCCGGCATTGACTCAACCTGAAAAACTGTCCGAGATACTCGGCATCGTCGTCGCGGCCTGCGCCGCGAACCGACGGCTCCTGACTGTCATCCTCGGCTATCTCGACCATCTGCGAACTGCCGATCAGGACCCCGACGAGCGGGTGCGCAGACGGACCATACGTATGCGACACATCCTCGCCGGAGTGCTCATCGAGGGGCAGAAGCGCGGCGAGTTCGCGCCCTTCTCGGTCAAGGCGGCCGACAACCTCTTTTACGCGCTCATAGAAGCTGCGATTTTCCAGGTGGCCGTCCTCGGCCGCGAGGACGCCTCCGGTCTGCAAGAGGCCGTGAAACTGCTCGCTTCCTCGCTGACGAACGGCGAATCGAAGCCGAAGGGCAGGACGCTCTCCCGGTCCACCTCCTAGGGCCGGGCCCGGGAACGAAGCGCTGGGGACTCCAGATGATCGAATCCTCCGGGAGACCGATCCGCAAACCGGCCTGGATCCGATCGCCGTCGCCCTCCGGAGAATCCTGGCGCGAGGTATCGGCGGTCCTTGCGCGGAGCGGCCTCGCCACCGTCTGCGATTCCGCGAAATGTCCGAACAAGGCCGAATGCTGGAAGGCGCGAACCGCGACCTTCATGATCCTCGGACGAACATGCACGCGCTTCTGCCGTTTCTGCGCCGTCGATCACGGACCCGTCGGCGAATCGCTCGACCCCGGAGAACCCGAGCGCCTCGCGCGGGCCGCGCACGAGCTGGGGATCAAACACGTTGTCATAACCAGTGTCGACCGTGACGACCTGCCCGACCGCGGGGCGGCCCAGTTCGCCGCCTGCGTCCGGGCGGTCAAAAAAACCGATCCGCAGGCCGCTGTCGAGCTTCTCATCCCCGATTACCACGAGAACGAGATCGAGGTAATTCTCGACGCCGGCCCTGATATCGTCGCGCACAACGTGGAAACGGTCGAGCGCCTCCAATACCTCCGTGACCGGCGCGCTTCCTACCGCGCGAGTCTCAGGACGATTTCGCTCATCGCCTCGCGGGGCGGACGGCCGCTTCCGAAATCGAGCATCATGCTCGGACTGGGCGAGACCGAGGACGAGGTTTTGCGGACGATGGACGATCTGCGTCGATCGGGGTGCGCCTCTGTGGTCCTGGGCCAGTACCTGCAGCCGACGCGGAGGGAGACAGCCGTGGTCGAGTATGTCCCCCCCGAAATTTTCGACCGTTACGCCGACGAGGCGAGATCCCGCGGCTTTTCCTTCGTAGTGTCATCCCCGATGGCGCGGACGAGCTACCACGCCCGCGAGGCATTGGACGGAGGCTCGGGGTGATATACAGGAAGGACCTCAAGATCGAAAGCGGCAAACTCATCCGCGTCGAAGTCGAAATCGAAGCGGGCTCGGTTCTCCACGCTTCGGTATGCGGCGATTTTTTCGCCCACCCCGAGGAAGTGTTCGAGCGGGCCGAGGCCGATCTCTCCGGCGTAACCGTGGACAGACTCGGGGAAACCGCACTCGCGCTTTTCGCCTCTCCGGGTTTGACGATCATCGGCGCGCGTCCCGAGGATATCGCGCGCGCCCTCGTGGAGGCCGTCGATGCGACTTAGGCTGCTTAGTTCCCAGGCCCTCCCGGGGGCGCTGAATATGGGCACGGACGAGGCTATCCTCAACGCCGTCGCCGAAGGACGCGCCGCGCCGACGCTGCGGTTCTACCGCTGGTCCCCTCCATGCGTCACGATCGGGTATTTCCAGTCGATGGAGGCCGAGGTCGACCTCGCCGCCTGCGCCGCGGCGCGGGTCGACGCGGTCCGCAGACTGACCGGAGGGGGCGCCGTCTATCACGACGAGGAGATCACCTATTCGCTCGTCGTTCCTTTGGGACACCAGCTCGCTCCCGAGGACATTCTCGAATCATATAATTCCATCTGCGCGGGTATCGTAGCCGGGCTCGAAATTCTGGGTATCGAAGCCGAGTTCGCTCCGATCAACGACATCACGTCGGGAGGGAAAAAAATATCAGGCAACGCCCAGACCAGACGCCGCGGATGCCTTCTTCAGCACGGGACGGTGCTCCTCGGCCTTTCCGCGGAGCGCATGTTCTCCTTTCTCAAGGTGCCGCAGGAGAAAAGCCGTGGCAGATCGTCGGCCGAGCCCAGGTCGCGCGTCACATCGTTAAAAAATATTCTTGGCCGTGAAGTGAGCTACGAGGAGGCCGCCCGAGCGCTGAGCGAGGGCTGCGCGCGGGCCTGGAACGCGGAGCTTGTACCGGATATGCTCTCGCCCCTTGAAGCTTCGGAGGCCGCGAACCTCGCCCGCGAGCGTTTTTCCAGTCGCGAATGGAATCACAGGCGCTGAAACTCCGATCTACAAACCTTTTGCGCGGGGATGGGCGGGCAGGGCCTGATAATCCCTTTTAGTAAGCCGAGAACGAGAACGACGCAAGCCCGAGCGTGCGTGCAAGCTCGGCGGCCTTCCCCGGGTCGAGCCAATACTCTTCCGATCCGCGCTTCGCGGCGATCCAGTAGCTCGG
>CAZXXZ010000034.1:0-28866 GCA_964644505.1 uncultured Treponemataceae bacterium
ATGGTGAAAACCACCTCAAATATGCCTGATTTGAGATTTTCAGGAAGCCCTACATCACCAACGTACCGACCAGTTATATCATGACCGGCGGTATCGTAAAAGAGGTGTTTTAAAAAAATAATTCTTAGTAATAAAGTAATATATTACAAGCCGGTATAAAACTATTATTTATTTTGGACATAATCATTTAGTAGTTTGTGTCTTCTGCCACTCGTACAAGCTGGAATACAGGGTATTTCTTTTTCAAATATAGAAGTTATCCGGTTTAGCTTAATTCGATTGTATTACATTCGATTTTATTGGGTTTTTCCTCCAAATTATCGCTTGGCAGTCTGATACGGTGATGATAGTCTCATCCATAAACAACCATGAACGGCTTGGTTTTTATCGTTATTTTTTTAGTTTTTTCTGTGAACTCAGTTTTTGATGACATTAGAGATTTTAAAGTCAGGATATGCGATATCGGCGTTGGAATAATAGTCGTATTGATTGTCAAGTTATTGTTGTCAACGACTTTGCTTTACGAATCCGTAATAGGTGGAAGTATTGGAGTTTTGAGTTTTTATGGTATAATGCGCTTCTCCCGAGGCCGTCTTGGCGCCGGCGACGTATGGTTTTCAGCTTTGATCGGCACGGCCTTCGGGTTTTGGACATGGGACTTGGGGATTTTGCTTGCTGCGTTTCTCGGGATGCTTTGGATAGGTATAGTACGGATTGCCGGTTTTCGGTCTGCTCTTCGAGACATACGCATCCCCTTCGTCCCGTTCATGTTTGTCGGCTCTCTTGCGGTTTCGATATATAGGGGTTTTTCGGCATGGTGAAGAAGTACTGTTTCCTTGCGTTTATTCTCATTATCTCCCTGTGCCTCGGGCAGCTTGAACAGTCTTCGGCGCAGTCGATGAAATCGCTCGAGTTCAAGAATCAGGAAATTCGCGATATTCTTTTTGTTCTGGCGGGTCTCAATAATGTTTCCATCGTTCCTGACGAGACGGTGCAGGGAAAGACTTCGTTTTACTTCGCGAATATGGACTTCGACACCGCCTTCGCGCTCTTCATCGAGTCGAACAAACTCTACTCGTTCAAGAAAGACGGAATCTACTATGTATCGCGCATCTTCGCCCAGCGCGATCAACAGTCGAAGCTCATCTCGGTCAAGTGCACGGACGTACCGCTTCGAAGTCTTATAAGCACACTGGCGAATACAGCCGGGACGACCATTCTCTACGACCAACTACCGGCCGACACCATCACCATGCAGGCAGAACGGCTCAGTCTGCAGGAGATACTCTCGATCGCGGCTGCGAAGTATCCCGACCTCGGCGTCGAGGCCAAAGATAGTTACTTTTATATACGAAAGAAGACGCAGACCGGCCAGCTCGCTTCTCGTCCGAGCGAGGGCTATTTCAAGGTAGAGAATTCGCTGTATTCCATCGATGTCGACAAGGCGAAATTCCGCGACCTCGCGCTGGATATCTTCGGGAAGGCGAAAAAAGAGGTCGTCTTTCTCATGGACCAGGACCTCGTCCTCGAAAACCTCAAATACCGGGACAAGAGTTTCGAGGATATGCTCAGGCTGCTCCTCCTCAAGGCGGGAGGGGATTTTACGGTGTCGAACGGCGTGTACTACATCCTCGAGGTGCAGAAGCGGGACCTTCAAAGCAAGTTCTTGACGACATTGCTTGTGCCGCTCCAGCACATTTCGATCCAGGAGCTTCAGAGGCTCGTGCCGGCGAGTTTGGGATCGGCGAGCAGGATGAAGGCGGACGAGAAGGACAACAAGGTCATCCTGAGCGGTACTCTGGAGGAGATCAGGCCGCTTCTCGATTTTATCGCCCTGGTGGATACGCCCAAGACCAACAGCAGTACTATTCGGATCGATCTGTCCTATCTCCGCAGCGACGAGATCATTCCGCTTCTGCCGGCCGAGTTTTCGTCCTTCGGGCCCGTGTCGCTCCCTTCGAAGACCGGATTCGTGATCACGCTTCCGCCCGCCAAGGCGGACAAGTTGCGCGATCTTGTCGCCATGCTCGATCGCGTCGATCAGGCAGTGCCGATAACGCTCAACTTCATCAAGGCCGACGAGCTTCTGGCGAATCTTCCGCCCACGGTGACTGATCAGAATGTAAAAAAAACGACCGATCCCCGCATGGTTTTCTTCAAAGGGACGCAGGCTATGCGCTCGGCCTTCCTGCGCGACCTCGCCGCCATCGATCATCCCAAGCCGCAGATAAAGTATCAGATCCTGGTTCTCGCCGTGACCGATTCCGAGTCCGATGACTGGCAGGCGGGATTGAACGTCGCGGAATCGGCCGATGCGCCTGATTATTCCTTAGTGAAGGGGGAGTTCAAGGATCTCCTGAGCATCGGCTTCGACATCATTTCCTCATTCGGGCTCAAATTCGGGATCAATCTGCAGTGGAAGATCGCGAATAACAAGGCCCAGGTGCTGGCCGACACGACCCTCACCTCGCTTTCGGGCGAGAAGATCACCTTCAAAAACACGCAGACTATCCGCGTCAAGGATACCGAGGTGACAACCTCGACCACGACGACGACAACACAGATCATCCGCGAAATATCGAGCGGTCTCATCCTCAATCTCGAAGGCTGGATCTCGGGCGGCCGCATGATCACGATGAAGCTCGACACGACCCTCTCCGAGGCGCTTGACAGCGATGCCTCGACCGCCCTGCCCAAGACCGCCGAAAAAGTGATGAGCTCGACGACGCGGACCGAGATCGGAAAGCCCGTCGTGGTGACCGGACTCAAGCAGCGCCAGGCGAGCGTCGATACCAAGAAGGTTCCGATCCTCGGCGACATTCCCCTCCTCGGCGCTCTGTTCCGTTCGCGTAACAAAACCCTCACGACCATCGACTACATGATCTGCATCATTCCCAGGCTCGAGATGCCCGAGGTCAACCGCGAGGCCCTCGAGCGCGAGATCGTCGAAAGCTATTACCGCTATCTTTTCGCGCAGGACGCCGGGGGGAGGGGCTGATGCAATCGGCGAGCCTGCAGGACTTCGCGCCGATTCCCTCAGGCGGCGGGCAATTCAGTCTGGCATTCATGGAACGCTACGGTCTTGTGAAACTCAGGGACGGGAAGGGCGAGTTCCTCGTCGGCGCCGCCCGGGAGCCGGAACCCGAACTCGTGCGGACCTTGGCCTTCGCCGAGGGCCGCGAGCCGAAGTTTGTCGCGATAGCCAAGAGTGAGTTCTCAGAGTTCCTGACGCGGTATGCGGCCGATCTCGGGACGGATGTCAGGAGCGAGCGCGTCTCGGACGAGAACCTTCTCGACCGTCTCGCGAACGACGCTCCGGTCGTCAACCTCGTCAACAGTATCCTGCTCGAAGGGCTGCGCCTCGGATGCTCGGACATTCACCTCGAGGGCTCGGTCGAGGGCCTCCGTGTCCGCTTCAGAGTCGACGGGATGCTGAGGGTCGCGCGGATCCTGCCCAAGGAACTCGGACCGAGCCTGTCCTCGCGTATCAAGATCATGTCGAATCTCAACATCATCGAGCGCAGGCTCCCGCAGGACGGCAAGATGAGCGCCGTCGTTGACACAAGACCGGTCGAATTCCGCGTGTCGATCATGCCCACGATCGAGGGCGAGTCGATCGTGCTGCGTCTTTTCAATCGGGAGGGCGGGTTCTGGAGCCTCGACGAACTCGGTTTCGGGCAGCAGTTCACCGAAAAAATCCGCGGTCTCATGAAGTATCCGCACGGGCTCATTCTGGTGACCGGCCCCACAGGTTCGGGCAAGACGACGACGCTCAACGCGGTCATGCGGGAACTCAATTCGCCCGAACTCAAGATTCTGACGGTCGAGGATCCGGTCGAGAACAAGCTTTCCGGAGTCTGTCAGATTCAGACGAACGACGAGATCGGCATGAGTTTCGACTCGGTTCTTCGAAGGCTTCTCAGGCAGGACCCCGACATTCTCATGATCGGCGAGGTGCGCGACAAGGCGACGGCCGATCTCGCGCTTCGCAGCGCGCTCACCGGGCATCAGGTCTGGGCGACGCTGCACACGAACGACGCCCTTTCGGCGGTGACGAGGCTCGTCAACATGGGGCTCGAACCCTACCTGCTCGCCGCTGTCGTGCGGGGCGTCATGGCCCAGCGTCTGGTGCGCAAGCTCTGCCCCCTGTGCTCAACAAGGCGCAGGCCCGATCCCGCCGAGTCGTGTTTTTTGGAAGCGCAGGGGCTGAAGCTGGCGGAAGTGCCCGCAGCCGTCGGCTGCCAGTCCTGCAACAACGGGTATAAAGGAAGGACCGCTATCGGCGAGGTATTCGCCTTCGACGACGAGGTCGAGGAGATTGTTCTGCGCGGCGGCGGCAGGCGCGAGCTTACGGAGCACTACGCGCATCGCAAGGAGCCCTTTCTCATGGATTCCGGCTTGCGTCTTGTCCGCGAGGGCGTAACGACGATCTCGGAACTCGAACGGGTGATGTACGGGCTATGAGTCAGAGTTTTCGCTGCAGGGTCGTCGATACGGAGGGCAGGGCGCGCTTTATCGAGCGCTCGTCCTCATCGCTGGAAGCCCTCAAGCGCGAACTCGCCCGCGAAGGTTATGTGCCGATCGAATGCCGCCCTGTCGCCGCTCCGGCGGGGAGGAGAAAGCTTTCGCTCAAGGAAGTTCTTCAGTTCACCGAGGAACTCGAGCTTCTCTTCGCCCAGAACCTGGGCTTGAAAGACGCCCTGCGCGTTCTCTCGACGATAAAAACTTCGCGGGCTCTGGCGTCGTTGATCGCGGATCTCGAGGACAGTCTGGCGAAGGGAAGCTCGATGGCCGATGCCCTTGCCGAGTTCGGCGGCGGCTTTCCGCCTTTGTATATCGGGCTGGTCCGCGTGGGCGAGTTGACGGGCACGCTCAAGACGGTCCTGCCCCGGCTCTCGGCCTATCTCGAAGACCGCAGGAATCTCCGCGACAGGATACGCGGTGCGCTCATGTACCCCTCGCTCGTCATACTCGTGCTTATCGTCGGAATGGCTCTGCTGACGATTTTCGTTCTTCCGGTCTTTATCGGTGTCGCGGACTCCCTCGGCTCCTCGGCGGGAACGGCCCTCAGATCTCGGCTCGTCGCCTTTCAGGCGCTCTTCGTCGGCATCCTCGCGGCGATACCGCTTGTCGTCGCTTTGTTCGCGTTTCTGCGCAGCCGCGAGTCTTCGGCGTCGTCGATCGACAGGCTTCTTCTGCGGCTTCCCTTCGTGGGCCGCTTCCTCATGTGCATAGAAATGCGCACGGTCTCCTTCGCCATGGAAACCCTGCTCGAATCGGGTTATACCGCCGACGTCGCCCTCGCCGAGTGTGTCCAGGTCTGCGGCAACAGCGTCGTCGCGGCAGCACTTTCCGAGGCCCGCGCAAGGACGACGAAGGGCGAGCGCCTTTCGCGCGCGTTGCGCGAAACCGGGGTCCTGCCCGCCGTCTTCTGTTCATGGATAGCGGTCGGCGAGGAGGCCCATGATGTCACAAAGGCCTTCTCTCGTCTGCGCTCGCACTACGATCGCGAGTTCGAGAAAACGTCGAAGACCATCATGACGCTCATAGAGCCCGTGCTCATCATTCTTGTCGGCGCGGTGCTTTTCGCCGTCGTCATACAGTTCATCGGCCCGATCTACGGCCTTCTGGGGGGAGGTACATGAAAACGCTGCGAAAGCCGCGCACGCTGCGAAGGCTGCACACGCTGCGAAAGCCGCGCACGCTGCGAAAGCTGCTTAATTCTGCGACAGGAAAGTCGGTGTACGCGGCAGGCTGGACCTTTATGGAGACCCTCATCGTCATCGGCATCGTGCTCGTGCTCACCTCGATAGTCGGCCTCATGGCATTCCGCTTCATCGACCAGGCCAAGCAGGCGACGGCGCGGAGCCAGATCGAGGTCTACACGCTTGCGCTCACCGCGTACTACATGGACTGTCGCAGCTATCCCGATCAGTCCGAGGGCCTGGACGCGCTGTGGAAGAAGCCGGCCTCGGCGCCCGATTCCTGGAACGGCCCCTACATAAGCAAGGCGGTGACGAACGATCCCTGGGGCCGTCCCTACATCTACCGCGTCCCCGGACCGGATGGACTTCCCTATCAGATCGTCTCGCTCGGCGCTGACGGTCTCGAGGGAGGGGAGGGCAAGAATATGGACATCACGAGCGATGCGTAAACATCGGACGGGATCTACGCCGGGCTGGGTCTTCACGGACGTCCTCGTCGCGCTCGCCCTGCTCGCAGTCGCTCTGGGCTTTCTGGTCCCGGCGATCTCGAATCTGCGCGCTCTCGTGCAGGCTCGGGAGGATCGCGTTTTTTCGGCACTCGAGGCTGATCGTGACGATGTGTGGACGAAGTTCCGATAGAAGACGACCCTCGGTCGTGGCCGCGACGATGGGCATTGGATACGGAGGCGGCTTTACCTTCGTCGAAGCCCTCGTGAGCGTTCTTGTGCTCGCCCTTGTGTTGGCCGCCGCCGTGCCGATCGCCCGATCGGCTCTTCGCGCTCTCGGGCTCTTGTCGAACGATGAGCGGAAGCTGCACAGCATCGCCCTGGCCTACGAGCTGTTCCGGCGATCCTGCGCCGAAACCCGCGTGCCGCCCTGGGTCTCGTCGCGAAAGACGCCCTCGGAGGAATCGGGGCGTTTCACCGTCGCCTATCTCGAGGGCCTCGAATCGAAACGATGGACGATAGAAGCGAGCGGGGCTTTCCTGACGGTCGAAGCCTACGAACAGAGAATAACGCTCGAGGTTTCGGAACCTCGGATCCTCCGGATCGAATCCGGGGGCAGGACTGTCGGCCTCGAGGCGAGGTTTACGAGTCTTGGAAGGGCGTGGACCTGGAGGGGGTGGTTCGGTGCATCGGGTTACTGACCGAGGCTCATCCCGCGGCTTCGCCTCCCTCGTCGTCATGGGAGGTATACTTTTATTGACTGGACTCCTGGCGGCCTGGATAGGCCCCTCCGTATACCGGGTCAAGGAGGAAGATCGACTGCGCTCGGCCTGGAGGGGCAAAAGCGCCCTCGAAGCCGAGGCCGCCTCCCTCCTCGAGAGAATCTCCGATTCGACGAGGGGAGAGAGCGAGAAAATCCTCTCCTACGGTCTGCCGGCGGGCGCCTCGCTCGAAGACTCAGGATCGCGCATCAACTTGAACTGGGTCAGGCGCTACATCCTGGGCGATTCGCCCGAGCTGCGCTCGCTCTTCGTACAGGGATCGCCCGACGAGCTTCAGGCCTTCAGACAGAAAAACAAGCTCGGCACGAATCTCGATGTGTACGCCTTTTTCTTCGAACCGGGGGTGCTCGCATCGCTGTTCACGCTGAAAAGTCCCATGAATATCAACACGGTCGACGAGTTCGCGTTCGAGAATGTCATGAGCCAGGCCACGGGCGATGAAATCTCGGGCGCCTTGTGGAGGGACAGGCTGCGGTCTTTGCGGCTTTCGGGCCGCCTTATCAAGGACGAGTTCGAGCTTCGCGCCTGGTTCGGCGCCGACTGGGACAAGGTCGCACTTTTCACCTCAGCCCTCCCTGAATGGAACGTGAATACGCTCAAGCCTGCGCTGCTTCGCGCGGTCCTCGGCTGTACACAGTTCAAACTGCACAATCCGGACGCGGCGGCCTCGGCCCTCCTCGGA
Source organism: uncultured Treponemataceae bacterium (assembly GCA_964644505.1). Classification (GTDB taxonomy): domain Bacteria; phylum Spirochaetota; class Spirochaetia; order Treponematales; family Rectinemataceae; genus CAZXXZ01. The sequence continues at coordinate 7,616 of CAZXXZ010000034.1, forward strand.
GCGCGCGATGCGCGATACCTCTCGGACGCCGATCTCCGCACGATCCTGGGCCTTCCCAAGGATAATCCGATCTGGGCACATTTGGGGACAGAGTCGAGCGCCTGGACCTTGAAGCTTGCCGGCGAATCCGGCCTTGTGCTCGAAGTCGACTTCATGGTCAGGCCGAAGGGCGAAGCGGCATCGGTCTTCCGTATGACTGCGCTGAGGTGGTCTCATGCCTAGGCCGGCATCCCGGAGAATCGACGAGGCTCTCGCTCCCTCCGAGTATCGCTTCCTCGTCCTCGAACTCGTCGTAAAAGACGAGCGCGACGTCCCCGGTCTTGTCCGGTACAAGCTTGAAGAGCTTCTTCCGCGGGGACTCGATGGCATCAGTTTTTTTTACCGGCGAATTGGAGCCCGCGGCCGCTATCTGGCGACACTTGTCAAAAATCCGATCCCGTCTTCAATCGATGCCCGAAAGCTCAGGCTGCCCTTCGCGACCGGGATTGCCTCACGAGACAGGCGCGCGATTCTGTGGACGGCGCGCGAGGCCTCCTTCCTCGTCCGCTACGAGGGGGGCCGGCTTGTGTCGATCGAAAGCTGCGCAGTCGATGCCGATCGTTTAAGCGGCCTTGACGATGAGCCTGTGGAGCGGCGCAGCGCTTTATCCTCAGGGCCCTGCATTCAGATGACCGCGGGCGCATCTCTTCTCTGGAAGACGGCCGCCCTTGCGCTCGGAGTTGCGCTCGTCGTACAGCTTGCCTTCCTCGGTCTCGGCGCCTATTCATCGCGACAGGCGAGGTTGTCCGCGCTCGAAGAGGAGATCGCGTTGATAGAACGACGCACGATCCCCGATGTATCTTCGGTGTCGATCGCGGCGAATGCCGAGACAGGACTTCAGTCGAGGGCCGAGGAGGTGTTCAGAAAGCTCTCGTCCCGGTGGGATGGGCGTTCGTATCTCAGCGCCTTCAAACTCAAGGGATCGAAGCTCAGGCTCGAAGGCTGGGGGCCGAACGCCCTCGCCCTCCTGGGCTCGCTGCGCTCCGACCCAGCCTTCTCCTCGCTCGAACTTTCGTCCCGAAAGTATAACAAGAGTTATGAAATATTTATTTTCGAGGGCGAGGTGCGTTATGACTAGAAGGGAGCGCGTTCTCGGCCTCGTTTTTCTCGCCGGTCTTTCGACCTTCATCTGTCTTGTGGCTTTCCAGTTCTACACGGGAAAGCTGAGGTCCATGGATGAGAGAATCACAAAGGCCGAGCTTAAAAAAGCGCAGCTCGAGCTAAAGCTCGCACAGGATTCGTCGAGGGAGCTGCGGCGTCAGCCCTGGACGGCCTCCGAGGCCGCTCCCGACGTCTTTCTCTCGCGCTTCGATCGGATAGTCCGCTCGGCAGGCTGGGGCACGGAATCCACGATATTCAAGGGAAGAAAAGACGGACTTGCACGTTTTTCCATAGTACTGACTGGACCGAACGCCGGATTCTGGGGCCTTGTCTCGGCCCTTGCCCGCTGGGACAAAAAACTGAATATCGAATCTATCGAAGCGACTGCATACGGCTCAGGAAGACTCCGTGTGACGCTCGAGGCGGGGTATGAGACGAAGTAAGGCCCTGTGCGTCGCGCTCGCGGTCTTGAATCTCGCAGTGTTTCTTGCGCCCTTTTCACGGCTCGAAAAGCCCGGGCTCGAAGTGCGAGTACCGAAGACGGCGAAGACCGCCGATGCCGGTTCCGCCGTGCGGAACACCATCGTCTTCCGGGCCGAGGGCGTTTTACCTCCTCCTCCGCCCGCTCCAGAACCCGTAAAGCCCGTCCCTGAACCTGTTCCGACGGCCGTGTCCGATGCGCCGATCGACACGGGGACGATGCTCTTTCTCGGCTCGATGACGAGCGCGGAGGGAAGGGTTTCGTATTTCTTCAAGAACCGGATGACGAACCGCGTGTATGCAAGCTCCGCGATCGACGGCGGAGTGAAGATAGTATCGCAAACTGATAAGGAGTTCGTCCTTGAAATCGATGGAGCACAATACAAGGTCATTCGTTAGGACCATGGGCCCCGAGACCATGGACCGCGCCTCCCGCTTCGAATCCCGGACCAAGCGCGTCCTTGTACTATTCGCCGCTCTCGCTCTTGCGAGCCTTTCGTGTCAGAACTCCCCCAAAGAGCGGCCTTCCGCCCCGCTTCTCCAGGGTGTGGTCTTCGACCTCGACAAGACGCCCGTCGCCGGAGCTTTGATCGAGCTTCGCGGCGAGGGACTGAGGCTGAGCGCGATCACCGACGCCCAGGGCCGTTTCACCTTCGACGCGGTCAAGATCGGAGACTACGACATACAGTTCTCGAAGCCGATGTACGAGAAGCTGGAGAGGCGGATACGGCTGAGCGATGTCACCGAGGTGCTGTACATTCAGGCTTCGGGGTATTGGCAGCTTCTCGACGCGGCCCTGAGCGCCCTGGGCGCCAAGGACCTCGGAAGGGCCGAGGAGTATCTGAATCGCGCGAGCTCGATACAGGAAAAAAGCTCGACCTCGCTTTTCCTGGAAGGGGTGCTCGCCGAAAAGCGCGGCGATTACGCGGTCGCGATCCACAAGCTCGAGGCGGCCTCAGCGATCGATTCGCGTTCTCCCTACCTCTGGCTCTACCTCGCCGACCTGTGCGAGCGCTCGGGCTCGGATCCGGCGAAGGCGATTGCGGCTCTCGAAAAGTATCTCGAATTGAGGGACGACCCCGCCGCGGCCGCTCGCGTGGACGGCCTCCGCTCCCGGGGCGCATCGAAGAACTGAAGAGCCTGGCCTAACACCTTAACCTAGAGCCAGACAAGGGCGATGAGGAGAAAGGCCGCCATAACCGCGGAAAACGTCAGGGGATAGGCGATCCGGGCAAAACCGCCGAGTTTGATCGTATAGCCCCGCTTCTCGAGTATCCCGCAAGCGAGCACGTTGGCCGTCGCGCCGACGGGAGTCAAATTGCCGCCGATACCGGTCCCGATCAGCATGCCGAAGTAGAAGGGCCAGGGGCTTGTGCCGAGGGCCTCGGCGACGCCCGAACAGACCGGGATCATGAGCACGGTGAAGGGCACATTGTCGATGAAGGCCGAGAGCAGAACGGACAGCCAGGTGAAGACCGCGAGATAGACGAAGGTGTTTTTGAGTCCGAGAGAGCCGAGCCAGACCGAGAAATCCTCGAGAAGCCCCACCTTCTCGATTGTCGCCACGCAGATGAAGATGCCGACCAGAAACGCGAGCGTTCCGGGGTCCGATTCCTTCAGCATGTCCTTGAAGTAGCCGTCCCTTGCCGCGACGATCAGACAAAGCGCGCCGAGGAAAAGCCCGACGATGCCGACGTGGTTCCAGGGGCCGAGGGAGTTCCAGGGAACGAGGGCGAGGACGAGGATGCTCGCTATAAAAATATACATCGGTCCCCAGGCGACGCGGATCGTCTCGGGGGGGATGGTCACCGGGGACGAAAGCTTCCGGAACTGGAAGAGTATGACGAGGAGCGATGCTCCGAGGGCGATGAAGGAGATCGTCCCCAGTCCGATCCTCCCCTGGAACCAATAGAAATCCAAGAACTGCATGCCGGTGGTGAGCGCGAGGATGAGGGCCGGAGGATCGGCTATCATGCTGACGGTCGTCACCATGTTGGCGCAGACGGCCAGGGCGATCATGTAGCGGAAGAGATTGCCCTTGAGTTTCTCGGACATCTCGATCGCGATGGGGGCGAGCATGACGACGACCACGGGATTGGGCATGGCGGCCGAGAGCAGCATCGCCATGAGGCAGAGCATGAGGACGGCGTATTTTTCCCTTTTGATCCTCGAGAGCACCTTGTTGACGATGAGGGAGGGGACATTGCTTTTCAGGAAGGCGAAGGCGAGCATGGAGTAGCCCCAGTAGAGGGCGAGAACGTCCCAATTGACGTTGTGAAGGAGGGCGGTGACTGGATCGCTTATGCCGAGGAAAACAAGCAGTCCCGCGGCCGCGAGCGAGACGTAGGCTATCGTGATCTTCCGCCAGAGTATGACGGCATAGGCGAGGGCGAAGATGCCCAAGGTCAGCCATTTACTCGTCGCGGGATCGAAGAGCGTATACCAGTCCACACGGCCTCCTTATCCTTTGATGTGGTGAGGGGCATACTACCATGGAAAAAAGACGGAAAGTCCAGGATTTTTATACTTTTTTCTGTACGTTTTTCGAGATGAAGTCATTGAGTACGTCATCCAGATCGGGCCTGCCGATCTCCTGAAGATCGTAGCTCACTCGTACACATGGTTTTCGTATCGTGATGATGCGCCCGAGGTCGATGGGGGTGGCGATTACGACGGTGTCGCACTCGGTCTTCTCGATGCTGAGTTCGAGATCGCGCACCTGCTCTTCGCCGTAGCCCATGGCGGGCAGGAGAGTCCCGATATCGGGGTAGGTCGCGAAGGTTTCGGCGATTTTCCCGGTGACAAAGGGCCGCGGATCGACGAGAGCGGATGCGCCGAATCTTCGTGCGGCCACGACGCCCGCCCCGAACTTCATCATGCCGTGGGTGAGGGTGGGGCCGTCCTCGACGCAGAGGCAGCGCCTTCCCTTGATGAGTTCGGGTCTGTCCACGCTGATGGGGCTGCAAGCCTCGATAACGAGAGCCTTCGGGTTGACGGAAGCGATGTTCTCCCGCACAAGCTGTACGCGTTCAGGCGAAGCCGAGTCGATTTTGTTTATGATGACCACATCGGCCATCCTGAGCGAGGCCTCGCCGGGATAGTACGACACTTCGTCGCCTGCGCGCAGAGGATCGGTCACGGTGATCATGAGATCCGGCGCATAGAAGGGGAAATCGTTGTTGCCTCCGTCCCAGAGAATGACATCGGCTTCCTTTTCGGCCTCGCGCAGGATCGCCTCGTAATCGACCCCCGCGTAGACGATGTTGCCGCGCGCGATGTGCGGCTCGTATTCCTCCATCTCCTCGATCGTGCAGTGATGACGGGCGAGATCCTCGACGCTCGCGAAGCGCTGCACGCGCTGCGCTTCGAGATTTCCGTAGGGCATGGGATGACGGACAGCGACGACCTTGAGACCGCGCTTCATAAGGTTCTGGACCACCTTGCGCGATGTCTGGCTCTTGCCCGAGCCGGTGCGGGCCGCGCAGACGGCGATGACCGGTTTCGTCGATTTGATCTGCGTATCCCTCGGCCCGAGAAGGGTAAACGACGAGCCCGCTGCGTTGACGAGCGCGCTCATGCGCATAACGTGTGAGTAGGATACGTCCGAATAGGCGAACACGCATTCGTCGATTTTGAAGCGTTCTATAAGAGCGGGAAGCTCGGATTCGGGAAGAATCGGGACGCCCTCGGGATAGAGCGGCCCCGCGAAAGAGGCGGGGTACCTTCGATCGTCGATGTCGGGGATCTGGGCGGCCGTGAAGGCGAGCACCTCGTAGGAATCGTTGTTGCGGAAGAACATGTTGAAATTATGAAAATCGCGCCCCGCGGCTCCGATGATGATGACCCTTCGCTTCGTCATTTTTTTCTCCTCGGCGTGACTATAGGAATGCCGCTTCGAAGATGTCAAGGCTGAACAGCTTTGGCATTTATTCGGATCTGTGGTGTACCTCTAAATAAAAACAATATAAGCAAGAAGAACAGGCTATAGTTCGAGTATAGGTCTTTTGAATGACTATTACCAAAAAAGAAATAGAGGAGAGGTTTTTTTACGCTGTATCGTCCTTGATTCCGTACCCTATAGAATTATGCTTTGCAGTATGTACGGCGGGAGGATGGATGATGAAGGAAATCGATGATCCCGCTCTGGACGGGGATATCCAGGACAGGCTCATCCGCGTCGAGAATTCCTTGTACTTCCGCATGGCGAAATCGCGGTACTTGCCGGACTACGACAGCGACGAGATCGAGCGTCTCGAGCGTCTACGTCAGGAGCTGCGCAGCAGGTATGAGCGTGCGCGGCAGTCACACTCGGGGCGACGGCGCAGCGATACCCTTCCTCGCATCTCGTTATACCCTTCCGGCGAATTCTGAACGATCGAGCGTTCCGGCCTTTCAAAGCTGCAGTCAGCTGCAGCCGGTCGTGCTTCCGCAGGTCTCGCATTTGAGGCAAGTCCCGTTGCGTACGAGGGTGAGGTGGCCGCAGACAGGGCAGGGGTCGCCCTCGTAACCCTTTCTCCTCGCGGTCATTTCGGAATTCTGTACTGCCTTTTTGCGGACACTCCCCTTGTTCTCGTCCTGGAAGACTTTCCCGTTGCTCGCGGTCTTCTGTGACGGCCCGCCACGAGCCGCCGTCGCCTCGAGATCCTCGGGCTTGACCTGCCCGAGGTCGTGGCGCTCGAGGTAGCTTATCGCGAGATCGCGGAAAACATAATCGAGCACCGATGTGGCCATTTTTATATAGTCATGACCCTGGACGACTCCGTTGGGTTCGAAGCGGGTGAAGGTGAATGCGTCGACGTATTCCTCGAGGGGCACGCCGTATTGCAGCCCCAAGGATACGGCGATCGCGAACGAGTTGAGAATCGATCTGAAGGCCGCCCCCTCCTTGTGCATATCGAGGAATATCTCGCCGAGACTTCCGTCTTCGTACTCACCCGTGCGCAGGAAGACCGAGTGGCCGCCGATCTTCGCTTTCTGCGTGTAGCCCGCTCTCCGGTTGGGCAGGGCGCGGCGGATGCCGCGCGGAGAGGGCGGCATACCGGGCAGCTCCTGCACTTTCGGTTCGGGGCGTTCGGTGTCGCCGTCGGTCGCGCTTTTCCGATCGGAGCGTGAACCGACTTCGGAACCGGAAATACCGGACTGGAGGGCCGCGATCGAATCGGCGATGAGGTCAGCACCCGGCGCGAGGGCCGACAAGGGCTGCGAGAGCTTTGACCCGTCCCGGTAGAGCGCTATCGATTTGAGCATCGACTTCCACGCGAGCATGTAGGCTCCCTCCACGTCGTCGTAGAGCGCCGAGTTGGGCATGTTGATGGTTTTCGAGATAGCGCCCGAGATGAAGCTCTGGACCGAGGCCATCATCGCGATATGAGCCTTCCAGGGGATGGTGCGCGTGCCGTTCTTGCCGGAGACCGTTGCGGTGTCGAAGACGCCGAGATGCTCTTCACGCAGCATGGGCGCTCCCTCGAGTCCCATCGTGCCGCAGGCCCAGATCTCCGCCTCTTCGATCTCTGCATCGGAATACCCTAAAAACGAAAGAAGGCTGAAGCCGGTCTCGTCTCGGACTTCCCGAGGCACGAGCAGTCTGTCGAGTTCGTCCGTTCCGACAATGCTCCGGGAAAAGCAATCTTCGAGGGAGATCGCGTTCTTGAGCGCCGCTTCGATCCTGTCGAGGGCCTCCTCGCTCATCCCCCTCCGGGCGAGGTTCTCACGCGACAGCGCGAGCGGGGAGCCGCGTAGCGTGCCGCTTCCGAGCGCGTACCGCTCGATGGCCCCGATCTCCTCTTCCGAATAGCCGAGGGCCCTGAGGGCAGGAGGCACCGATCGATTTATAATTTTAAAATAACCTCCTCCGGCGAGTTTTTTGAACTTGACGAGGGCGTAGTCTGGTTCGATGCCGGTCGTGTCGCAGTCCATAAGAAGGCCGATGGTCCCCGTGGGCGCGATCGCGGTCACCTGCGCGTTCCGGAACCCGTGCCGGACGCCCAAGGAAAGCGCGAGATCCCAGGATTCCCTCGCCGCGGAGACGAGGTAGGCGGGGCAGGCGCGCTCGTCGAGCGCCGCGGGCTTTATCGTCAGGCCCTCGTACTCGTCGGGCGGAGCTCCATAGGCCGCGCGTCTGTGATTTCGAATAACGCGCAGCATGGCCTCGCGGTTCGCCTCGTATCGGGCGAAGGGGCCGAACTCGGCGGCCATGCGGGCCGATTGGGCGTAGGCCTCGCCGGTGAGGATGGCGCCGAGGGCGGCGGCGAGGGCTCGGCCCTCGTCGGAATCGTAGGCGAGGCCCATGAGCATGAGGAGGGAGCCGAGATCGGCGAAGCCGAGCCCGAGGGTGCGGTAGTCGAAGCTTTTGCGGGCGATCTGAGCCGAGGGGAACTGCGCCATGACGACCGATAGCTCGAGAATGAGCGTCCAAAGCCTGATGGCGTGCCGATAGGCTTCGGTGTCGAAACTCCGGCTTGATTCGTCGTAGAAGGCGGTGAGCCTGAGCGAGGCGAGGTTGCACGCCGTGTCGTCGAGGAACATGTATTCCGAGCAGGGGTTCGAGGCTCGGATCTCGCCGTCTGCGGGACAGGTGTGCCATTCATTGATCGTCGTATGGAACTGAAGACCGGGGTCGGCGCACTTCCATGCCGTACGCGCGAAAAGTTTCCATAACGCCCTCGCTTTGACTTTTTTTACGACCGATCCATTTGTCCGCGACTTGAGCTCCCACTCGCCGTCGTCGATGACAGCCTTCATAAAAGCGTTGTCGAGGCGAACGGAGTTGTTCGACGACTGCCCCGACACAGTCCCGTAGGCGGCCCCCTCCCATGAACTGTCGTACTGGGGAAGCGCGGCCTCGATCCCGCCCGAACCGTCGCCCTCGACGGCGGACCAGTCGCCCTGGCGGAAGGCCGCGAGAAGCTGGAGCACGAAAGGAGCGGGGACGCCGTCCTCGAGGGCCTCGATCACCTCGCGTCTGAGTTCTATGTTTCGTTCCAAGGAGAAGCGATCCTCATCGGGCACACGTTCGTTCCGCGCCGCTGCAGCGAGACGAGAGGCCCTGGATCTGATGAGCGTCGAACCCGCGGCCAGGCAGGCGACCTTGTATTCCTCCTCGGCCTTCCACTGGACAAAAGCTTCAATATCTGGGTGGTCGGCGTCGAGAATCACCATCTTCGCGGCGCGCCTGGTGGTGCCTCCGGATTTGATCGCCCCTGCCGATCGATCGGCCACTTTTAGGAAAGAAAGAAGGCCGCTCGACACGCCGCCGCCCGAAAGCGACTCCCCCTGAGCCCGTACTTTCGAAAAATTGGTTCCGGTCCCCGACCCGTACTTGAAAAGCCTCGCCTCGCGGGTGATGAGATCCATGATTCCGCCCTCGTTCACGAGGTCGTCCTTTATATCGAGGATGAAACAGGCATGGGGCTGGGGACGGGAATAGGCTGATGAACTCTTTGTAACATCGCCGGTGTCCGGATCGACGTAGTAATGTCCCTGGGCGGGCCCCTCGACGCCGTAGACCGCGAACAAGCCTGTATTGAACCACTGGGGACTGTTGGGGGCGGCCATCTGATGGGCGAGCATGTACAGTGTCTCGTCGTAGAAGGCTTCTGCGTCCTCCTTCGAATCGAAATATCCCGAGGTCCTTCCCCACTCGGTCCAGGTCCAGGCGAGGCGATGGAAAACCTGCCGCGCGTCGTGCTCGCTCCCGTCGGCGCGGGGCTTCCAAAGGATTCTCTGCGATTCCGGAATGAAGGCTGTCCAGGATCCTTCCTTGTCCGCGGGCACGCCTGCCTTTCGGAAGTACTTTTGGGCGAGTACGTCCGTCGCGATCTGGCTCCAGAACGCGGGGACGATGATATCTTCCATATTAAACAAGAGGCGGCCGTCGGCGGCCCGAAGTTCGCTCGTCCTCGATACCCATTCGATGCCGACATAGGGTCCCCGGCCTCTCTGGGTGAATTTTCGCTCGATTTTCACGGCCGCCTCCGAATATCATAAATAATATATATATAAGATACTATGTTTGTTTCGAGGATTACCACTATGGAACCTCTAAAAACCCGGTTGGTTTTTAGAGGTTCCTTGCAATTCCCGCAAGGGAATTAATTCCCTTACGGGAATTGCTTTTTTTAAGGTTGACTTCAAAAAACTGAAGTTTTTCGAAGTCACCACTATATATTGTGGTTTTCGTTTTTTCAAGCTCAATCCATAGTTTTTTTATAGTGCCTCGAAGATTGTTGAGAGGGAAGGCGTTTACCTCGATACCCTAGAGGCGATCAACTTGACATCGACGGGGTGGACTGTGCAACAGGCTTCGAGGAAGCTTCTAAGGCCGGCAAGATCTGTTCCCGATAATCGAAGTGACTATGAAAACGGCCGCACTAGTATACGCCGGCTCGCTGTCCCGTCATGCTGTAGATAGTCTGAACGGCGGGCCTTCGGCGTTCGAACGTTGTATAGAGGCAGTCAGATCCCTGCCGGGGCTCGAGAGGATTCTGGTCGCCGGAGGCGGCTGCGCACTTCCTTCGGGGCCGTATCATCTTGTCCGGCGCGATCGGTGGAACCTCGACGCCCTCTTCGAGACCATGGCCGAGGCGGCGGTGGGCGTCGACGCCCTCGTTTTCACCTGGGCTGATCAGCCCTTTATCGATGTCGGTCTGGCCTGCAGGATGCTCGAGGTCTTCGGCAAGTACCGGGCCGAATACGAGTTCGCGGACGGCTATCCTCTGGGATTGGCGGTCGAAATTCTCGCGCCGCGCAGTATCGGGGCGGTCAGGAATCTTGCAGCCTCCCTCCCTCCCGATATCGAACGCGGCTCGATTTTCGCCGCAATTCAGAAGGACATAAACGCCTTCGATATCGAGACCGAAATATCGCCGCTCGATCTTCGCGATCTCAGGCTGAATCTCGCCTGCGATACCAAGCGGAACAAGCTGCTCGTCGAGCGTCTCGCCGCGGCCGGAGTCAGGGACGCGGCCTCGGCGCTCGAGATCATTCCGAAGAATCTCGAATTGCTGCGGACCCTGCCCGCGTTCATACAGATTCAGGTCGTGTCAGGTTGTCCTCAGTCCTGCGCGCTGTGTCCCTATCCGCTGTTCGGCCCGCGCGGGGAGGCGCGCGTGGATGCGGGCATGTCCGGCGGCGGAAGTATTCTCTCCGATCGTCGATACATGGAACGCCCGCGCTACGCCTCCCTGCTCGACCAGGTCCTTGATCTGTCTGAGGACGCGGTCATCGATATTTCGCTCTGGGGCGAGCCGAGCCTGCATCCGGATATCGCGGGTTTGGTCGAGGAAACACTCGAGCGCCCCTCCCTCTCGCTCATCGTCGAAACTTCGGGTATCGGATGGGACAGGCGCGCGGTCGAGGCGATCGCAGCCGCCGCGTCGAAGGGGAAGGGGCTCGACTGGGTCGTTTCGCTCGATGCCGCGAGCCGTGATCTCTACTCTCGTCTCAGGGGGCCCGGCTTCGAAGAGGCGGTCGGCTTCGCCGATCTTCTCATCGAGCTTTTCCCTGGCAGGGCTCATGTGCAGATGGTGCGGACTCAGGAAAACGAGGACGAGCTCGAGACCTTCTGGCGTTCGTGGAAAAAGAAGACTGACAAGGTGATCATCCAGAAGTACTCGCGGCAGGCGGGGCTTCTGCCCGAGCGCAAGGTGACGGATCTGTCTCCGCTTGTGAGGCGTCCCTGCTGGCATCTGAAACGGGATCTCTCGGTCCTCTTAGACGGGACCGTGCCGCTCTGTCGCGATTTTTCGCATGGAAACATTGTTCTGGGCAACGCATTCTCATCGGCGAAGGGCCTCGCAGCCGCCTGGGAGGCTGGCTCCGCGTATCACGAGGCGCATATCAAGGCCTGCCGTTCTGAAGCGGTTTTCCCCGAGCCCTGCAAGGACTGTGATGAGTACTATACCTACAACGCTTGACGCGGGTGTCGTCCCGTATACCGTGGTCGGCGAGGCCGGAAGCTCCTCGGGCGGGCCCTCCTCGCGCGTATCGGTCGTCCTCCTCAACCGGCTTTCGCGTTTCTACCGCGAGGACGCCTTCCGCGAGATAGCCCGGGCGGGCTTTTCCTCGATTCTTTCGGTCGAGAGCCGCGGTGAAACGCCGGATCTCGAGTCGCTGACGCCGCGGCCGGCCGGTGTGCGTTTTATGATTCTTTCACAGCCGACTTCGATCGGCGTGCAGATCAACATGGCGATCCGCGAGTCTCCGGGGCCCTATGTCTTCGTGCTCTGGAGCGATATGGTGCTCTCGGCGCAGTCCTTGTCGTCACGGTTTTTCGATCGGCTCGCCGAGCAGGACATTCTCTGCCGCGCTCCCCTGCTCATGGGCAAGTCGGGCGAAGTACTGCCCTCGGCCTCGAATCCGGCCCTCCACAAGTCGAGTCTCAAGGTCCTGAGGCTCGTCCCGTCCAAGGACGGGGCGCGAAGTCTGTATCCTGTGGATTACGCAGGTATTTATTCGAAGGAGAAATTCATCCTCACGGGCGGCTTCGATCCTTCGTTCACCTCGCCGTACTGGCAGAAACTCGATTTCGGATTCCGCGCCTGGCTCTGGGGCGAGGAGATTCGGGTTTCGCAGGCTTTGAAGCTCGCGTATACAGCGGCGGTCCCCGTCGAGGACGAGACGCCCGACGAGTGTTACAAGTGGTTCTGGCTCAAGAACCTCGCGCCGAGTTTCCGCGGCGATTGTGCGTACATTCCACGCTCACGCCTGTGGACATACCTGCGCAGGCGGGGCTGGAGGCTGAGGTCTGCGGCATCGGAATTCCGCGATGCACGGGAGTGGGTCCGCACAAACCGCTACCGGTTCCGCGTGGACGCCCCGAGCCTCGTCGATCTTTGGGAGGAGGAGTGAGGAGCGCCGTCATTCTTCAGGCCCGCATGGGATCGACCCGTCTACCGGGCAAGGCCCTCCTCCCCCTGGGAGGGAGGACGATCATCGACCAGGTCATGGCCCGTCTCGCTCTCGTGCCTGTGGATGTCCGTATTCTCGCCACGGACGAATCGAGCGCCGAGCGGTTCGCTCCCTTGGCCGAGCGCAACGGGTTCGAGCTTTTTGTCGGGCCGGCCGAGGATGTCCTCGCACGGTACTGCATGGCGGCGAGACATAGCGGCGCCGATCTCGTCGTGAGGGCGACAGGCGACAATCCCCTGGTCTCGTACGAACTGGCCTCGCTTCTCCTCGAGCGGCGAAAAAGGGTGGATGCGGACTATATGACCCACAGCGGAGTCCCCCTGGGTATGGGGACTGAGCTCGTCGCCGCCGAGGCTCTTTTCCGGGCCGAGGCGGAGGCCCGAAGCCCCGAAGAACGGGAGCATGTCTGCCCATATTTATACAATCATCCCGAGCTTTTCGAGATAGACCGCCGGGAGGCGCCACAGGAGTTCCGCGAGCCCGGTCTTCGCGTGACTGTGGATACCCGGGATGACTACGAGTCGGTCCTGCGCATATACGGCTCCTTGTACGACGGAGACCCGATACCAAGCGATAAAGTGATACTGTCATTCGGCTCGGAGCGGCGCGCCGCGGAGGAGAGGCCGTGAATTATTCTGTACTCATTGTACCTTCGGTTATGAAAGGCAATGGCTCGGGCCATATCGTCCGCTCTCTCTCGCTCGCGAGGTCGCTCGGAGCGGGGGCGGCCGTATACGCGCCCGAATCGAAGACCGAAACGCTGTGGAGCGCCGCCGAGATTTCGCTGGCCTACGCGCGAGAATCGCAGGGCGTCCGGATACTTTCCCGTCTTCCCGATCCGGACCTCAAGGCTTCCTCCTGGGACCTTGTCGTGCTCGACCGCAGGGCTACGAGCCTCGACGAGCTGAGGTTTTGGGGACGCTTCGGACCGGTCGTGGCCATCGACGAGGGCGGGCAGGCGAGGGAGAGCGCCCACTATCTCATCGATATTCTTCCCCGTCATCCCGCGGCGCTCGGAGGCGCGGCAAATTACTCGAACACCGCTCTTCTCGACCTGCCGCTTTCGCGCCGCAAGCGGCCTTCGGCGTTCAAACGCGTCCTCGTGAGCTTTGGAGGCGAGGATGCGGCGGGACTGTCTCTCGTGGTGAGCAGGCGTCTTATCGCCGAAGGACTCGTGGATCCCGCCGACCTTACGATCGTATCCGGGGCGCTCAGACGCGGCGCTCCGCCGATAGGTCTCGACGGCGTCACCATGCTCGGGCCTGTCCAGGACCTCAAGGAGCATTTACACCGGTACGACCTTGTGCTGACCCAGTTCGGCCTCACCGCCTTCGAGGCGGCCTGGGCCGGCTGCGGCGTCGTTCTCTTCAATCCCTCGCGCTATCACCGCGAATTATCCGTGGCAGCCGGCTTTCCCGAGATCGGCGTTCTCAAGCCCGACATGCATGCGCTTCGACGCTTTCTGTCTTCTCCCGAGGAAGTGCTTTCGGCGCTCGAGTCGATCCTCCCCTCGGAGAAAGAATCCCTCGCCGACAAGATCGCGGCCCTGATACCGGCGGGTCCGACGAACTGCCCCGCGTGTTCGAGCTTCGAGCGAAGAATCGTCTGGCGAGGGCTGGACAAAAGTTACTTCCGCTGCAGTTCCTGCGGCCTTTTGTACATGACGAGTTTCGGCTCTGTCGAGGCTCCTGTCCGGTATTCGAAATCGTATTTTTTCGAGGAGTATAAACGCCAGTACGGCAGAACCTACCTCGAGGATTGGCCCGAGCTGACGAAGATGGCCGATTCGCGCCTGGCGCGTATCGAGTCCCTCGCCGCGAAGAGCCTTGGTGCATCGCGGCGTCTTTCGCTCGCGGACATAGGATGCGCCTACGGCCCCTTCCTCGCCCGCGCCCGGGAACGAGGCCACGAGGTTCGCGGGCTCGATGTGTCCGAGGAGGCGGTCGCCTACGTCCGCGGCGAATTGGGCGTATTCGCCCTCGTCGGCGATTTCCTCGATCAGGAGATAGCGAGATCTCTCGGCGGCCCCTTCGACGCGCTTTCGATGTGGTATGTCATCGAACACTTCGCCGATCTCGACGCCGCGCTTCGAAACGCCGCTTCTTTGGTCAAACCGGGCGGGCTTTTGGCGCTTTCCACGCCCTCGGCCGAGGGTGCCTCGGCCTTGTTCGCGCGTGATAAATTCTTCGCCGCAAGCCCCCGCGACCATTACAGCCTGTGGGAGCCTTCCCGTGTCCGTTCTCTGCTCAGAACATACGGCTTCCGGGTTGAAAGAATCAGGATAACCGGTCATCATCCCGAACGTCTGCCCGGTCTGAGATTCCTGGCTCGGTTCAATAGCGACGAGACGGGGCCCGCGATGCGCCTGTTCTACAAGAGCCTGTGCGGTTTCGGCAGGACTGTTTCGCGCCTTTTCGGTCTCGGCGACACCTTCGAAGTCTACGCAGTTCGGGAGCCGGCCTTTTCGCTCAGGACGCTCGAAGCTCAGTTGAAGAACCGCGGTCGAAGGTCTTCCGACCGGGATGATCAGCCTGAAAACACGGATCGAAGACGGCAGGGCGGGCCGTACTGAACGATCGGGTAAAGGACGCACGAGGATGACGGTATTGATTCTCGGAGCCGGGGTGATGCAGGAACCGGCCATCCGCATCGCGAAGGATTTCGGCTGGACCGTAGTCGTCGCTGACGGAAATCCCCATGCGAGCGCCGTGGCTCTCGCCGATCGTTTTATAAATGTCGATTTGAAGGACCGGGAAGGATTGGCCGCCGCGGCGCGGGGCATACAGGCCGAGCTCGGACTCGACGGGGTTTTCACCGCGGGAACGGATTTCTCGGCTTCTGTCGCGTACATCGCCGCCGAACTCGGGCTCCCGGGCATTCCTTTTGAGACTGCCGTCCGCGCCTCGGACAAACTCGCGATGCGCGCCGCCTTCGAGGCCGCGGCGGTGCCATCGCCGCGCTTCGCGGCGGTCCGCTCTGTCGACGACGCTCGTTCGGCCGCGGAACGGCTCGGTTTTCCCCTCGTCGTCAAGCCCGCCGACAATATGGGCGCCCGGGGTTGCCGCCTTGTCAGAAACCGGGGTGAACTCTTCGAGGCTCTCGCGGACGCTCTTACGTTCAGCCGTTCGGGCAGGGCCGTCATCGAGGAGTATATCGAAGGCCCCGAGTTTTCGATCGACGCCATCGTCACGGACGAGGGGATACGCATACGCGGTATCGCGGATCGTCATATTTTCTTCGATCCGTTTTTCGTCGAGCTGGGCCATACCATGCCGAGTTCGGCCTCCGAACAGATTCAACGTGAAGTGCTTGCGGTGTTCGAGGCGGGAATCCGCGCCCTCGGTATCACGACCGGAGCCGCGAAGGGCGATATAAAATATTGTCCTGCCCGGGGGTCTGCCTTTGTCGGCGAGATCGCCGCGCGTCTATCGGGTGGCTACATGTCGGGCTGGACCTATCCCTTTGCGAGCGGCATAGACCCGACCGCCGAGGCTCTCGAGATCTGTGTGGGTCGCAAACCACGGCCGGTCGGGGTCGATCGCGGATGGTGTTCCGCCGAACGGGCCCTTGTCTCCATACCCGGACGTGTCCGCTCCATTGTCGGTCTTCTCGATGCCGAGCGTACGCCCTTTGTAAAGAAAGTATTTTTACGCATCGCCCCAGGCGACGAGACGGTGTTTCCCGCCAACAATGTCCAAAAGTGCGGCAATGTTATCAGTCAGGCCCCCGACCGCAGCTCGGCTGTCGGGGCCGCCGAGCATGCTGTCGCCGCGATGATCGTCCGTCTCGAGCCTGATTCCGAGCAGACCGAGGCCTTCCTGCGCGGGGAAAATACCCTGTCGGCAGGGGAGGGCGCGCACTGGCCCCCGAAAGCCTTTGAGCCCGGACCGCAGGCATCCCGCGCTCTCGCCGCGATGCACGAATACGGCGGTGCCGCGGCGGATGAAGGTGGTATAACAATAGCGCCTTTCGAGGAAGCTTCATCGATCGAGGGAAGGGACTGGAGCGGTCGAAGTTTCATCGAATCGGTCGAACTGGCGCTCCGCCTCGGCGGGGCTCGGATCGTCAGTTCCGGCGACACGGTGCTCGCCGGTCGATTCTGGCGGGCTATTGTCCTGGGCGGAGCACAGGCGGGCCTCTATGTCATCGATACCGCCCTGAAAGCCGCTCATGGCGATCAAAGGACGAGGTCTTGATTGTGCGCGGTAAACATCTGTATCGTGCGATGCTCGCCAGTATAATCATCACGCTTATCACGCCCCTCGTGGGCGCGGGGGCGCAGACGGCTACGGATATGTCGAAACCCGCCCCTGCTTCGAGCGACACCGGAACTGTTTCAGTAACCGCGTTCGCCGCGAAACTCGGCGCCCGTCTCTCCTACGATCCCCTTACCGGTTATTGTCTTGTCGAACGCGGGGCCGATCGTGTCGCGTTTACCGCCGATCTTCCCTGGGCCCTGTTCAACTGGACCACATCGCTTCAGCTGGACCCCCCGCTGCGCTCTCAGGACGGGCTTTCTTTAAGCGCACGAGCAGCTTCCCTGCTCGAAAAAGCCTTCACCGAAGCCGAAGCAGAGCGGCGGACGCACTTCAATGTCGCCGCGATTCTCATCGACCCGGGGCACGGGGGCAAGGATCCCGGAGCGATAGGCGAGCACGGCACGGGTTCGAAAAAACTGAGGGTGCTCGAAAAGGACGTTACACTCAGTATCGGGAAGATGGTGTATGCATCGCTCAAGGCGCGTTATCCCGACAGAACAATTCTGATAACACGGGATTCCGACACGTACCCGAGCCTCGAAGAACGAGTGGCGATGGCGAATTCTGTCAACCTCGCCGCGAACGAAGCGATCATTTATGTCTCGATACACGCGAACTCCTCATTTAACAAGAATGCGACGGGCTTCGAGGTATGGTATCTCAATCCCGACTACAGACGTACCCTTGTCGGACCTTCGAAGACATCGGGCCAGAACGACGATGTTTCGGCGATATTGAATGTCATGCTCGAGGAGGAGTTCACGACCGAGAGCGTCATTCTCGCCAAAAGGATATCCGACGGTCTCCGCAATCGTGTCGGAGGCGAAAGCCCGGATCGAGGCATACGGGCCGACGAATGGTTCGTGGTGCGCAATGCCCGGATGCCATCGGTTCTTGTCGAAGCCGGTTTTCTGTCGAATCCTACAGAGGCGGCCCTTCTTGCGCGGGACGATTACTTGCGGCGTCTGGCTGATGGTATATATAATGGAATAATCGATTTTGTCGGGTATTTCGAGAGTATGAGAGGCGGCGTTCATTAATGATATCCCTGCAATACACGAGCAGTAAAATCGCCTCTGGTCTTGCAGCCGGTTCGGCTCGTGCATGGAGGGCCTTTAGGGCCTGGATTTCGATTCCGGTCAACCTTTGCCTGAGCCTGTTGGCTTTGTGTTTTATCGTTTCCTTCGTGACCTGGGCCTGCTCCGTCCGCTTCGCTTTCGCTGTGCTGTATTTCCCGGACGAGAAGGGCGTCCTTCACGGTGAAAAGCGCGTACTGCCGATCAAAAACGGCTTTGAAGACAAGGCCGAACTCATAAGCTCCGAAGTTCTGCTCGGTCCTGCCAGTACAGATTTATCACGGGCCTTTACCGCCGGCGCCAAGGTCTCATCGGTATTATATAGAAAGGGACATCTATACATAAACCTTACACCCGAAGCGGCCCTGCCCGTAGCCGGTGCCGGGGATCTTCGAGGTACCGCCTCGGTCAAGGCCGGTCTGTCGGCCCTGGAACGGAGCCTTCGTGCCGCGTTACCCGGAATCGGCCGGATAACCCTCGCCATAGGCGGTTACGAAGCATTTGTCGACGGACTGGCGAGAGAGCCGGATGAAGCCAAAAAAAGTAGGAAATCAATTGACAAAGGGTCTTGACAGCGTATACTTCTTTATCAAATAGCGCTGTTCGTTATTGTGAACATGTGAAAGGAGTTATTGCATGAGAAGGCAAGCAATCGTCATCGCCCTGGCGCTTCTCCTTGTGGGCGCGTTCGCCGTCTCGGCAGACGAGGCCGTCCTCATCGACTTCTCCCTCCTCAAGGCAGATATCGTCGCCGATCCCGTGCAGAAGGGTAAGTTCCTCGAGAACAGGGCCACGATGGTCGACTTCTCCGGGACAGCCGGTGCAAGTTACACCGAAGAGCAGAAGAAGCAGATGCGCACCTCGTTGGCGATCCAGAACTGGGATGTCGTTCTCGCATCTTCCTCCCGGAGTAACATCAACCAGTCGCTTTCGATGACAAAAGAAGCGGTGGTTTCTTCGGATGCGAAGCAATACGCAGGTCAGTCGGTCCTCGGTATCCGCATCCACTTCCCGACGGCCGAATTCAACAGCTGGGCGAAGGTCGTCCCGCCGTTTACAATCCCGGCCTTCGAGAAGAAGGTGAATGTTGACGATCAGGGAAATATCACCGAGGCTCAGGCTTCGCAGAGTTCCGATCCGGTGAACGCCCGTATGACTCGGTTCGAGGGAACCTACGATCCCAACACCAAAATCAAGACCGCCTTCGGCGTCGTCAAGAATGTCGGCGTCATCAAATCGGTGGCTGTCAATGTCAAGGGACTCAATTTCCCGCACGGCCTATCGGCAATTCTCCTCGATTCCGACGGCAACGAGCAGGTTGTCTTCCTCGGCTACCTGAATTTCGACGGCTGGAAGACGCTCCGCTGGGATAACCCCGCGTACATCCAGGATGTCCGCAACCGCGAACTCAGGGTATACCCCCTCTATCCGAAGACGACCCCCATGGTCAAGTTCAACGGATTCCTCATTACACGCGATGCCGCGCACGAAGGCGGTGATTTCGTGTGCTACATCAAGGATGTGAGAATCCTGTACGACAAGGCCATCCTCGAGCCGGTCACCGATATCGACGACGAGGCGATCTGGGGTATCGTCGAGAAGAAAGAGACCGAGCGCAAGGATATCGAGTCCAGGCGCTTCGGTTCGCAGCAGGTCCTCCGCTTCATCGAAAAGCAGAAGCAGGAGACGAAGACAGAGTTCACTCAGCCCGCTACGAAGTAAAACAGCGTCGGCAGTTCGATACTGCCGAGGCTGAGCGTTGCAGCCGCGGACATAGAGCATAGGCTCTTGTCCGCAGCTGAAGAATCAAGGCCGAGACCACAGAGCCTCGCGAGGCGGCGGTCTCGGCCTTACTATTACGGGACAGCAATGCAGGAAGACGGGCCTGAAGGCATACCTGACAGGGGCGAACTGCGCCGAGTATACGACGAGCGACATCCCGAATATGAACGAGTACTTCTCGCCCTCGAGGATCGTTTGCGTTCTACCCTCGAGACTGTATCGCTCAAGCCGACTATCAAAGGCCGTGTAAAATCCTTCGATTCCTGGTACGCGAAGCGAATCCGTCTGCTCAGGCAGGCGAGAGCATCAGGTACGGCCCCTCCTCTTATAACCGACCTTGTCGCGCTCCGTGCCGTATGTCCCTTTCTCGGTGATTTGGCGAAGGCGGAATCGGCGATCTGCGCGTCCTTTTCGGTCCTCGACGTAGAACGGAAGGGCTCGAACCGTTCTTTCCGTGAATTCGGTTACGAGTCGATTCATCTTTTAGTCGCTCTTCCCGAGGATCTCAAATCCGATGCCCTGGCATCCGACCTGCCGGCCGTCGAAATACAATTACGGACAATCCTTCAGGAGGCATGGGCCGAGGTCGAGCATGAAATCGTCTATAAAGCCGAATTCACTCCATTCGACGAGCCTATGAAGCGGAAACTCGCAGCGCTGAGCGCGAATCTGACACTCTCCGATATCATTTTTCAGGAGATACTCGATTATCAACGAAGGCTGGCTGCTGAACTCGAGCGCAGGAGATCGTCGTTTTACGGAAAGATAGAAAAAACCATGGATCTACCTCTTGCATCGACGTACGTAGATTCGAAGCTGAAACCGACTTCGATCATAGAGCGAAGAGCCCCCGATTCCGCCCGCGGAAAAGACGCGAGCATGGATGATCTTCTCCTTGCCGCTCTTTCCGCCCACAATCGCGACGATTATGAAGGCGCGACGAGGATTTATGCAGAAATACTCGAGCAGAAACCGGAACGGGAAATCGCGGTCGTCGTCTACAAGCACCGGGGAATGGCGTTGTTTTCGCAATCGAAATATGACGAGGCGATCGCCGATTTCACGAGAAGTCTCGAATTGGATCCGAACGATTATAAAGCGGCGTATTACCGGGGAGTCGTCCACAGTGTGCTTCAGGATTTCGAGGCTGCCGTGTCCGATTTCGATCTCGCCCTCGCGATAAACCCGTACCATTTCTATTCGAGATACCGCCGAGCCATGGCCTACTGGCATATCGGAGATTACGCTCAGGCTCTGTCGGATTCGGAGGCCGCTTTGAAACTCGAACCGGGAAACGAACTCGCCTCGAGGCTTCACGATCTGGCGATGCACAAGATGAGAATGTGAAGTGAGCCAAGTTCAAAACTCTCTGAGTCTTGAAAGGGATTCATTGGAGCAGATACGGCCGGTGAGGACTTAAGCGCGCCTTGACACTGCGGCGGCCGTCCAGCTATATATAGAGCGTCTTCTGTGTCCCCATCGTCTAGCGGTTAGGACAGCGGGTTTTCATCCCGCCAACAGGGGTTCGATTCCCCTTGGGGATGATAATAAAATAAACATCCCCAAGGGGAATCGAAGGGCGCGAAGGCGCGCCGCATAGGCGCGG
>CAZXXZ010000035.1:0-27407 GCA_964644505.1 uncultured Treponemataceae bacterium
CCTCGACGGTGAGCGGTTCGAAGTACAGCTTGTCCGAGGTGTCGTAGTCGGTCGAAACGGTCTCGGGGTTGCAGTTGACCATTATAGTTTCATAACCCAGATCGCGCAGCGCGAAGGCGGCGTGGACGCAGCAGTAGTCGAACTCGATGCCCTGTCCGATGCGGTTCGGGCCTCCGCCGAGGATCATCACCTTTTTGCGCGAGCTGACGGGGACCTGGTCGGGTGCGTTGTAGGTCGAATAGTAGTACGAGGCGTTCTCGACGCCGGATACCGGCACGGCATGCCAGCCCTCGACGAGGCCCAGTTTTTTGCGTTTTTCCCGGATGGTCTTCTCTTCCACGCAGAGTATTTTGGCGAGGTATTTGTCGGCGAAGCCGTCTTTCTTGGCCCTGATGAGAAGTTCGTCGGGCGGGAGCTTGCCCTTGTATTCGAGGATCTCCTCCTCGAGCTCGACGAGCTCCTTCATCTGGGTGATGAAGTACTCTTTGATGTATGTGAGGCGGTGCAGCTCTTCGACGCTCGCGCCCTTGCGCAGGGCCTCGTACATGATGAACTGTCGCTCGCTCGAGGGCTCGCGCAAAAGGTCGAGCAGCTCGGGGAGGCTTTTCTTATTGAAGTCCTTCGCGAATCCGAGCCCGTAGCGGCCGTTTTCCAGCGAGCGTATCGCCTTCTGAAAAGCCTCCTTGTAGGTCTTGCCGATGCTCATGACCTCGCCGACTGCCCGCATCTGCGTGCCGAGCTTGTCCACCGCGCCCTTGAACTTTTCGAAGGCCCAGCGTGCAAATTTTATAACGACATAGTCGCCGGAGGGCTCGTACTTGTCCAGGGTTCCGGAACGCCAGTAGGGAATGTCGCGCAGATCGAGTCCGCCCGCGAGCCGGGCCGAGACCAGGGCGATGGGGAAGCCCGTGGCCTTGGACGCGAGGGCCGAGGACCGCGAGGTGCGGGGGTTGATCTCGATGATGACGACGCGGTCGGTCTTGGGATCGTGGGCGAACTGGACGTTGGTGCCGCCGATAACCTTGATGGCTTCGACGACCTTGTAGGCCCAGTCCTGAAGGCGGTCCTGGAGCTTCTTGTCGATGGTCAGCATCGGCGCTGCGCAGAAGGAGTCGCCGGTGTGCACGCCCATCGCGTCGATGTTCTCGATGAAGCAGACCGTTATCATCCTGCCCGTCTCGTCGCGCACGACCTCGAGTTCGAGTTCCTCCCAGCCGAGGACCGATTCCTCGACCAGTATCTGGCCTATGAGGCTCGCCGCGATGCCCCGCGCCGCGATCACGCGCAGCTCCTCGACGTTGAACACGAGGCCGCCGCCCGTTCCGCCCATGGTGAAGGCGGGGCGGATCACGACGGGATAGCCGAGTTCTCCGGCGATGCGCTCGGCCTCTTCGACCGTGTAGGCAAGTTCGCTTTTCGGCATGTCGATGCCGAGGCGGGTCATCTCTTTCTTGAACGCGAGGCGGTCCTCGCCGCGCTCGATGGCGTCCGCCTGAACGCCGATGATGCGGACTCCGTACTTCTCGAGCACGCCGGCCTTGGCGAGCTCGGACGACAGGTTGAGCCCGGTCTGTCCGCCGAGGTTCGGCAGGAGGGCGTCGGGCCGTTCCTTTTCTATTATCTCGATCATGCGCTTGAGGTTGAGCGGCTCGATATAGGTCGCGTCCGCCATACCCGGATCGGTCATGATGGTCGCGGGGTTCGAGTTGACCAGGACAATCTCGTACCCGAGCGAGCGCAGGGCCTTGCAGGCCTGGGTGCCGGAATAGTCGAATTCGCAGGCCTGTCCGATGACGATGGGGCCCGATCCGATGATCATGACTTTCTTGATGTCATTTCGTCTGGGCATGAAACATACTCCTTGCAGCTGAATCGCTAGAGTAGCAGGGATTTGACGGATTGAAAACCACAGGCGGCTACATCCATGTATCTTTTCTTTCAGACACGCCATGAGGCTTATGTAAACTGAGTTTTGTACATTGATTTGACAAAAAACGCGCTTCTATGCAATATTCATGTACTCGAATGGGGGCAACATGAAGCTGCTTAAAGCCGAACCTCGGCACTTCCCTCTCCAGGAACGCAAGACTCCCGAACTGTACCGCGACCAGTTCCCCTACGACGCCGTGCCGCGCATACGCTTCGACATGGTCGACATTCTCCCGACCATACCCGAAAAAATCTGGATAACCGATACGACCTTCCGCGACGGCCAGCAGTCCCGGCCTCCCTACACCCCCAAGCAGATCGCGCATATCTATTCGCTTCTGCACAAGCTGGGCGGTCCCAAGGGACTTATCAGGCAGACCGAGTTCTTTATTTATAGCGACAAGGACCGCGAGGCTCTCGCGCTCTGCCAGGAGCGGGGATATGAATACCCCGAGATCACCTCCTGGATCAGGGCCGACGAGGGGGACTTCCAACTCGTGAAGTCGCTCGGCCTCAAGGAGACCGGCATCCTCACCTCGGTCTCGGACTACCACATCTTCCTCAAACTCAAGTCGGACCGCGCCAAGGTTATGGATTCCTATCTCGGCATCGTCAAAGACTGCCTCGCCGAGGGGATTGTGCCGCGCTGCCACTTCGAGGACATAACGCGCGCGGACATCTACGGCTTCTGCCTCCCCTTCGCTGAAAAGCTCCTCGAGCTTTCGCAGGAGGCGAAGATTCCGGTCAAGGTCCGCCTCTGCGACACCATGGGCTACGGCGTGACCTATTCCGGCGCGGTTCTGCCGCGCTCGGTGCCGCGGCTTGTGCACGCCTTTCACTCCGAACTCGGCTATCCCTCGGAACTCCTCGAGTGGCACGGCCACAACGACTTTCACAAGGTGCACGTCAACGCCGCGACCGCCTGGCTCTACGGCTGCTCGGCGAACAACACAAGCCTGCTCGGCTACGGCGAACGGACGGGCAACCCGCCGCTCGAGGCCGCGGTCATCGAGTATATGGCCCTGACGGGCGACGACTCGATCGACACCACCGTCATCACCGAGATCGCCGACTACTTCAGGAACGAGATCGAGGCGGACATCCCCCGCAACTACCCCTTCGTCGGCGAGGACTTCAACACGACGAGGGCGGGCATCCACGCGGACGGCATACTCAAGAACCCCGAGATATACAATATTTTCGACACGGAAAAAATACTTAACAGGCCCATACGGACCATGGTCACGGACAAGTCGGGCTACGCGGGCATAGCGCGCTGGCTCAACGAGAACGTGCCGCTCATCAAGCAGGGCAAGATCGAGCCGGTGACCAAGCGCCACCCCGGCATCAAGCACATCGCTGTCTGGGTCGAGGAGCAGTACAAGCACGGCCGAACCACGGCGATCTCCTCCGACGAACTCATGGTCCACGCGCGGCGCTACCTTCCGGGGCTCTTCGAGTCCGAGCTGGAACGGGTCAAGGAAGAGGTGAAGAAGATCGCCATGGCCATCGCCGAGGACGTCGCGGGCGCCAAGGAGGTCGCCAACCTCGACCCGGACGAGATGGACAGCTACTTCGAGGAAATAGTCCGCCGCGAAGGCACGATACAACTTCTGGCCGTCACGAACACCGACGGCAAGCGCATCAGCCAGATCTACGCGCACCACGGCGAAAAGGCCCTGTTCCGCAACCTGCTGACCAAGGATTTCAAAGAGAAAGAATGGTTCCGCGAGGTATTGAGGACGCGTCAGCCCTACTTCTCGCACCTTTTCTTCTCGATCTACACGAACCGCCTCATCATGACCGCGGCCCTGCCGATCAAGGACGCCGAGGGAAACGTCCGCGCCGTGATCGACATCGACTTCGTGTTCGACGAACTCATGAAGCTCATCAACAAACTGCCGGACGGAGTGGCCGGGGAGAGAGAGTAGGGGGGATGGGGGAGGTGAATTCTTTATAATGATTACCTTTATAATAAGCTCGTTATACGTGATTTCCTCGGCTATAGCAGTTAAAAAAACTATCTTTGTTTAGAGCTGTAGAAATGATAGATCTTACAGCTTTCAATATGGATCCATAATGCTATTTTGTTTTCCATGTTTCGGTAGCGAGAGGTAGTTCATTTAGCTCCACACGAGCCTCCCGCCAGGATGGGTAATGCTTGTCGAGAAGCGACTCGAACCGCGGATTATGCGTCGGTTCGATCAGGTGGATCATTTCGTGCACGATTACGTATTCAAGAAGGTCCTTGGGCTTTTTCACGAGCTCGGTGTTTAGACGTATGTGACGTGCCTTGGGATTGCAGCCGCCCCACTTTGTCTT
Organism: uncultured Treponemataceae bacterium; assembly: GCA_964644505.1. GTDB lineage: Bacteria > Spirochaetota > Spirochaetia > Treponematales > Rectinemataceae > CAZXXZ01. The sequence continues at coordinate 4,252 of CAZXXZ010000035.1, forward strand.
CATTCTCTGAAGGAAGTATGCGGCTACGGATACGTCCAGTCTTGGCTCCCACGCGGCGATCATGTCGGGCACCGCCTCATGGAGGAGCGACTTACTCCATTCATGCATGATCTCCGCGCGCCTCTCCCTGCTAGTTCCGGGGCGAACAGTGAGGGTAATGCCTCGATGCGTCATGCAGACTGACGGCTTTTCATCAGCTTCCTTGACCGAAAGAAGGTAGCGCCGCCCCCAGATATAATGGCTCTCCCGTTCCACATATTGTCGGGGACTTTCCCGCGCTTGAGCGCGAAATTCTTCTTGTTGCTTCCTGATCCAGCCGAGTTTCGTCGCGGCGTAAGCATGGGCTACTTCGATTCGTGTATTCTTCGGGATAATTAACGTAACCCGGCCATCTGGAGGATATACCGAGAGATGGGAGTGCTTGACGTCTTTCCGGGTGACATAAATTTCGATGTCCCCGAGCTGGATTATTTCCGCCATCAGTACCCCGGCTGATTCTTGACGAGCTCAAAGAGCGCCATGGTCGCTTCCCGATTTCGTTTCACCAAGGGAAAGAGGGCGTTCAATACTTGAGCTTCCTTGGCCTGGTCCCCCTTCCAGCCTGCCGGAGCCTGCTCGCGCATCGCTTGGTCAATCGCGAGAGTAAGCTGTAGCCTCTCTTTCTGGCAATCAGGGGTATCTTCAGCGACGCTTTCTGCTCGATCGGCCCCGCATGACGCTAGAATATCAGGAAGGTTATTGAATATTGCGGTCGCTTCGCGGTTTCCACGCAATTCTATGGGAAGATCATAAAGGGGTTGTTTCAAAACGATCTTTTTTACCAAATCTTCCGCCTTGCGAAGAAATTCCTCGTAGGCGGCCGCATCCTCTCTACTCTGCTTGATCAGGTCCTCGAGGAGGAGCGACATGCGCTCGTAGTACTTCGGATCCGTTAGTTGCTCGCGGATGATGGTCTTGCGGACATTGTTGATGATACCCTCCGCCACGGCATTTTTAGACAAATTCCCCCGGGCATTGAGCTGGCGCGCGATGGCGTCGTGGATGCCGGTCTTGATGATCAAGTCCGTCAAGGACATTTCGCCGAGTTCGCCCAGAGGCACGGATGAGTCGGCCTGAACGTAGGTGTTGAGGAGATGGCGCATGTCGGCTTCATAGGGCTTGACGTCGAGTTCCTCGCCAGAGTGTTTCTTGACGGCCGACCGCATCTCGCCGTAGAACGCGACGTCCCGCTGGATCGCGGCCGCTTCGGCCGGGGTATACCCGGCCCGCTCCAGATCCTGGGCGATGTCGGCGAAGGCGCGGACGAAGGACGCGACCGCCTTATAGAACGACACCCGCAGAGCTTCCGTGTCCGTAAGCGCGTTGGGGTTTGCACTGTCACCGCAGAAGTAATGCAGGAACTGCTCGACTTCACGCGGCGGGGGGACCGGCTCGCAGAGGTAACGCAGGGCTTCGCGTTCTTCGTCGAGCTTCTTTTTGCCCTCTTCAAGCCAGTTCTTGAGGTGAACGTTGTTTTCTGCTTCGCTCCCGCCTTCGATATCCAGCTCGTCCGAGCTGTAGACCGCGATGGCCTCCTGCACCTTGCCGAAGAGTTCCTTGTAGTCGACGATGTGGCCGTAGTCCTTGTCGTCGCCGTCCAGGCGGTTTGTACGGCAGATGGCCTGGAACAGGTTGTGGTCGCGCAGTTCGTTGTCCAGGTAGATGTAGGTGCAGCTCGGCGCGTCGAAGCCGGTCAGGAGCTTACTCACGACGATCAAGAGCTTCATCTTGGCCGGCTCTTCGATGAATCGCCGCTTCACCTCGTCCTCGTACTGCTTGGTGCTTTGGCCTTCCGCGAGGACGCCGACGATTCTCTTCTCCTTATTGCCTACGTAGGTGTCGAACTTGTAGCGCTCGTCGCTGTCGGCCGGTTCGCGCGAGATGGCGTTGTGGTTCGGCTCGTAGGAGGTGATGATGCCGCAGAAGGGGCCGAAGCTCGTGGCCTGGAAGAGCCTGAAGTAGTGGCAGGCGTCGTAGATGGACGAGGCGACGAGGATGGCCGTACCGCGGTCGTTGTTGAGCCGGGGCTTGAGGCTGAAGTCCTCGATAATATCCGCGATAATGCGCTGTTTGCGCTCGCCCGAGCTCATGAGCTCTTCCATCGTCGCCCAGCGACTGCGGAGGACGGCTTTCTGGAAATTATTCAGTCCCCTCGTTTTTTGCTCGAACCAGGCGTCGATCGCCGCCCGCGACGCAAGCCGCTGGGGAACATCGCGGGCTTCATATTTGAGGTCGAGGATGACGCCGTCGGCCACGCCCTCGTAGAACTTGTAGGTGTGGATGTAGGTGCCGAAGACGTCCCGGGTCATCTTCTTGTCTTTGCGCAAGAGCGGCGTGCCGGTAAAACCTATGAAGATCGCGTTAGGGAGCCAGCGCTTCATCTGCCTGTTCATGTCCCCGCCCTGGGTTCGGTGGCATTCGTCCACGAATACGTAGAAGCTCCCCGCGACAGGCGGCGGAGGGCCGCTTAGGTCGGAGACATCGAACTTGTGGATGAGGGCGCACAAGAGGCGTTGCGCGGGTTTTCCGAGCTTTTCCACGAGTTCCGCCCGCGAGGTGATGCGCGGCGAAGGTGCGTCTTCCCTGATCACTCCGGCGTTGCGCATGACGCCGACGATCTGCTTATCGAGCTCGTCGCGGTCGGTAACGACCAGAATCCGCCCTTCGCTATCGTGCTCGAGGAGCCATTTGGCGATGAGCACCATGAGGATGCTCTTGCCCGAGCCCTGGGTGTGCCAGATGACGCCCCCTTCCCGCCGGGAAATGCGCTCGCGCGCGGCCTGAACCCCATAGTACTGGTGCGGCCTGGGCACCTTCTTCTGGCCCGCGTCGAAGATGATGAAGTAGCGTATAAGGTCGAGGAGGCGATGCCTTTCGCAGAGCTGGGCAAGCGGCCGGTCGAGCAACTCCCCATTCTCCGCCCCTCCGCGTACCAGCGCGGCCTTGTCATCCTTCCAGGCCACGAAGAACTGTTCCGGCGTCCCCGTTGTCCCGTAACGGAGCCCCTGCGAGTCGCTCCCCGCGAGGAGGAGCTGGACGGTGCTGAAGAAGCCCTTGTTGAAGATTTCTTCCTGGTTGGTGATGAGCTGGCGGACCCCGTCGGATATCTCCACCGAGCTGCGCTTGAGCTCGATCACTGCCACGGCAAGGCCGTTTATATAGAGCACAAGGTCGGGACGCCGCTCGTAGCCGCCCCGTAAGGTGACTTCCTCGGCTAGGGCAAAATCATTCAGGTCGGGATGGTCATAGTCGATGAGCAGTACCGTCTCGTGGGCCTTGCCCGCCGCGGTCTGCACCGCGACGCCGTAGCGCAGGAGCTGATAGGTGCGCAAGTTGGCCTGGTACAGGCTGATGTTCGTCGCGTCGGCAGCGGTTTCGAGCTTTTGCAGTGCGGCCGAGATTTGGGCGTCGGAATAGCCCCGCGCCTTCAGGTTCTCCCGAAGTATACCCGCCTCGATGGCCCTATTGCTCTCGCGCTTACTAAAGTCGCCCAGGTAGCGGTAGCCGAGGCAGTCGGGCCGCGCGCGGTCGGTGAAGAGGGCGATAACGCGGTCCTGGGTGGCGCGTTCGGAGCGGAGGCGGTCAGGCATGGTCGACTCCATTACGTGATAATGGTAAACGAGATCGGACAAGCGTTTCGAATCTCGATGCAATGGGGCAATCGGTCTTAATCTTCTCCCAGTTTTGCGTGACACACGGCGCCTTCGCCCGATACTGTGCCGTTGTCTTCTTGATGCGTTCGCTAAGGGGGAGCGTGGATAGTCTATTCTCAAGCCCTAGATCGCATTCACCGCCCTGTAGTATTGCGTGATCGCTCGGGAAACAGGCGGAAGCGAGCCATGTTCCCGAAGACTTCGAGGGGATACAAAAAACCGTCTTTTGTCCCGTTCGCGTTTCGCCCAACCACCCGGATATGCAACGTTCGAGAGCTTCGACGGTGGGCAAGGGGGGCGGGCAGGGTACGGCACAGGGTAAGCTGATCCAATTATTTGCGCGAATGCCAACGCGGATACTTCGGTGCCGCAATCAGTATAGCTCTTCGATGCAACATCGGCGTCGGCATGAATGACAATAAGGTCAAAACCTGAGAGTGGCGGATAACCATCAAGTGATTCGAACCCTGATTGCGAAACCTGATGGCACCATTTAAGCACTCCGCCCCAGCCACCGCCGAACTCAGGTTTCGTAGCCTCAGGCTGGATCATGGTAAGGATAAAGGGACGGCGAAGAATGGCGCGCAACGCCGCGTTGATTACCTCGCAGTCGGTCGGTCCTTCCGCGACAAGGGCTATGCGCACTTCAGACATTCGGAACGGCCCCCAATGATCCCATTATCCATAGACGGGAAAGAGGGTACTCCTTGTTCTTAGCAAGAAGCTCGGGACTCAGTTCGATTCGGCGTATACTCGTCATGCCCTCGCTGGTCCGTTCCACCGCGAAGAGGCGCACCTCTTGATCGGAGAGATCGAGCCCGTCGAGGACTGCCGGGTTGTGGGCGGTAAATATCATTTGGCGGTCGGAACCGTTGTATTTGAGCCAGGACGAAAGGTACGATACTAGACCGGTGACGAGACGAGGGTTCAGCGCCTGATCGAGATTGTCCACGGCGAAAAAACGAGGCGAAGCGGGAAGCAGGCAGAGTATCGCGCAGAAAATGATGTAGAGAGCTCCTTCGCTCGCGTCGTAGGCGGTTAGTTCGTTACGGTTCGCGTTCATAAAGCGGTCGGTGAATTTGAGCATGAGCTTGGATCTGGGCACCTTGGGCGACAGGAGATTGAGGGCCTGGCTTGTGGTTTGAATATCAGCTACCCAGTCTATGAGCCCAAGGAGCTGGTCGAAAGGAACTTCCTCATCAGCGTTCTTGAAGTGCTTGCGTAGCTCGGCGAAGCCGTCCGCGAGCGAGCCACCATTCAAACCCACCGGGCTTCGGGACTGCATGTCTTGGGCGATACCACGCAGGGTCGGCGTATTCGGACAATAGATTGCGTATTCCTGGAGTCGCTCCATGAGATCGGCCGCGGGGCTATCTCGGGGAATCTCCACCTTCTTCAAGGCGGCAAGGCCCGCCTTGGGGTTGAGGTTCTTCTTGTTGCGTATCCCGTCCGACACGATGTCTTCATTCCCGTCGCTCAGAAGTTCGGTTTTATAGGACCAAGCCGGTTCGGGGGACTCTAGGGGGTTAAGGAGGGTTATTCTGTATAGCGCTCCTGGCGCGCTTTCCGCGCTCAAGGCGATGTGGGCTGGAGTTCTCTCGGTAGCGAACGAGCTTTTATAAAGACGTGGTAGACCCGCCCGAACACCGCGCCGCAAGAGACTTTCGTCGTCGACGACACCATTGGCAGCCGCGCCGAGGACTCCCAGGGCCTCGAGGATATTGCTTTTTCCCGTCCCATTGGCGCCGATGAGGCAGTTCACCCGCCCGAGCTCCAGCGTCTGGTCGCTGATAGACTTGAAGCCCTGTATATGCAGAGTTTTTATCATCAGGCCCCCCACTGTAAGAGTATCGGCGTATTCGACCAGATATAATGAATCATGCTAAGTTGAATTACCTGATCCGAATAGCCTTTCATGTACCTTTTTTTCACAATGCAGCCTCCGTGGAGGCATCATCGTCTTCGTAATCAGCCGTTTCCTGAGTAAGATTGACCGACTTCCCCATAGCTGTGGAAATCAACACGCTCAGCCTTCTTCTACGGTCCTCTATGAACTCTGAATACGCATCACCCCTTAGGAGGGCGGGATCGAGGGCGTGGCTCGAGAGAATTTCGTTCATCTGAGCATCGCTCAGCCGCACTTGAGGTTCTGACTGGATTCTAGGCAGATACGAGGAAGGCGCGTCGCCGCCGATCTTGCGGTTGGCTTTATAGGAGAGTGGCGTCTTATTCAGGATGGAATCGTAAGAATCCTTGGGTATGCCGTTATTCTTGCACCACTCCTGAGGAAAAATGTGATGGATGTCCAAGGCTGCCTCGTTGATGTCGAGTTCCTGAATGCCCGCTTTCCAGAACCAGTCCCGCGCGCCTTCGCGCAAAACCAGCACGTTGATGCCCTTGTAGGCCGCGCTGAGGCGCGAGCGGAGGGTATTGAAGCGAGCCGGCTGGAAGTTGGCGTCGTATACCGTCCGGGGAACACGATCCTCGTGTTCGAACCACTCCAGGAGTTCCTCGAAATCGTTGGCGATGCGCGTCTCGACCGCGCCGCCGTACAGTTCGCCCAGCACGCCGCACCAGTACCATCGCGCCAGTTTGTCGTAGATCCGGGGTTCGAGCCAGCGCTCCCGAATCTGGGACAGGACTGCGGCCAGTGGGACGATCTGGGTGCTGTAGGGTAGTTCGCGTAAGGAGTAGAAGGATTCCTTGCGCAGGAATTTCGCGGCAAGCTTGAAGCCCTGCTCCAGCTGGTCCGCATAGTCCTTCCACGCCGAAAGCGGCAACTCGAGCACGTCGGCGCGCTTGGCGCTGACAGGCCGCACATCCTTCCCGGTTTTGCCGTGCTGAATATCTTCCCGCTTTCTCTGCAGGGTATAGAGCAGAGTGATCGCCTGAAGGAATTCCGTCGCCTCGACCTCGGCGAGCAAGGGGTCCTGGGCCAGCCGCTTCTGCCTGGATTCCACGCCACGCACATCGGAACCAAACCAATCGTCCCGCAGATTATAGCCGTCAGCCGCGTAGCTCGCGGTGATGAGCTCGAAGACCGAAAGCTGGACGCCGCCGGTGTTGACCTTTTCGAACACAAGGCAGACGGCTTCCTTGGTAGTATCCTTATGAAGCTGGATAACGGGGATCTGGTAGGTCCTGAACGCATTGAGGATGGTTTTGCGGAATTCCATATAGAGGCCAAAGTGCTCAGGGGCTATCTGGTGCAGGGTTTCTTCCCATTGATCCGAGTTCATGATCTGGTCGCAGGGGAAATACAGCTCGCGGCATTCTTTGTCCCTGGTAGACAGATCGAGTTCTATATCCCGGCCGAAATTGGTGCGGATCTGCTTCTTTTCATCCACGGCTACCACTGCCGATTCCAGATCGCTCGGGGCCTCAAGGGCCTTTCGGATATTGAAGTAGTAATGCCTGCGTATCTTTTTCCCGGTACTGGTCCGGGTGTTCACGGGGCTGGTAAGGGAAAGGGCCTGGGTCAAGGTGGTCAAGCGCTGTTGGCCATCTAGGATGAGGCGCTCTGGGGGAGTATCCTTGGCGGGCGTCTTTTCCAGGCCCTCTATGGGTCTCGTCTGGAAGCGGACCGGCCCCCCGGTTTCCAAGAGCATGACCGCGCCGACGGGAAAGGAGCGGGCAATGCTGACGAGGAGCGAACGGATATGATCGTCATCCCAAACCCAGCCGCGCTGGAAGTCCGGCAATTGGATCTTGCCATCGCAGATGTCCTTGAGCATGGCCTGGAGACTCTGCTTAGTGCTGTCGAAGGTGCTCATGGTTTGTCTCCTCTCGATTTTCTATTGCCTTGTCGTTCTGAGCGGGTACGGTCAGGCATGGGTTCCTCCTCAGAGGCGTTCACGCGAAGGCGCGAAGATACGAAGTCCTTGTGATTGTTGACAATACGTTTACAGCCTTCCTTGAACGTGGCCGCACCAAAGTTTATCAAAAGACCAAGGGGGAGCTTCAACAGCCGAAGGTAGGTGAGCAGTTGTTTTGTATGAACCGGCGCAAGGGTTTCAACGGATTTCAATTCTATGACAAGGATGTCATTCACTAAGATATCGACTCGTAAGCCATCATCGAAATGCATGCCATAAAAGTCGAAGGCGATTGCATGTTGTCGTTCGGCACGCAGACCTCGCTGCTCTAGCATGCGGCAGAGAACAGCCTCGTATACCGACTCGAGGAGCCCGGGTCCGAGTTCCTTATGCAGATTAAACGCGGCGTCAACGACAATCGCGGAGAGTTCTTCAACATTCATAGACATGCCTCAATAGAGAAAAGAGGTTCACGCGAAGACGCGAAAAGAAAACGTATGGAATAAGCAGCTTTACTCATTCAGATTTCCCCTTCGCGCTCTTCGCGCCTTCGCGTGAGCCATTCCCAGTTCCCCGCAAAGGGGTTCACACGAAGCCGCGAAGACGCGAAAAGAAAACGTATGGAATAAGCAGCTTTACCCATTCAGATTTCCCCTTCGCGCTCTTCGCGCCTTCGCGTGAGACAATTCCTATTTTCCAGCAAAAGAGGTTCACGCGAAGCCGCGAAAAGAAAAGGGCATGAAATGACTTTTGCCTTTCATCATCTTCTCCCCTTCGCGCTCTTCGCGCCTTCGCGTGAGCCATTCCCAGCTTTCCCCTCCGCGTCTCCGCGTGAGACCAGCCTCGTCCTCCCCGTCAAGAGCTCCTGCATCATCCCCTCTTTGAGCGCCCGCGTCTTCTCCCTCCGGGCCTCCAGTGCCGCAATCTCCGCGTCCATGTCGGAGAGCACCGCGGCGATGGCGGATTGCTCGGATAGATCCACTGGCATCAAAACCGAAAAAGTGGAAACCTGCATCGAGTTAGCCGAAGTGAAGGTGCTGCCTTGTTCAAGAACCTTCCATTCTGACTCGGCAAAAACTAAATTATGAAATAAGTACTCTACGTTAAGATAAGGCCTGATAGAACATACACCACGGCCAAGACAACATTTCTCCGAAATACGACCTACTGAGCCAACAGGCGCACGGACAGTTAGTAATAAATCACCAGTGCGACCTTCTTTTGTAATCTGCGTTGTCCAAACACGTGTTATTGAATGTCGATTTTCAATATCGGTATTACCTTGAATCAAGGGTACACCATTACCAGTTCTGTTGTAGTTCCTAGAGCTCGGTGACTGACCCATTATTATATGCGCCACCTCCCCCAGCTTCTTCACTTCCCATTCCCCGCTGAACCCCGGGAGCCGCGTCTTCCCGGTCAGGAGCTCCTGCATGGCGGCCTGTTTGAGGTCGCGCTTCTTGGCGATGAGCCGATCCAGGGCGGAGATGAGGGCGTCCACATCGCTCAAGACCTCCGCGATGGCGCGCTGTTCGAATGCGGTTGGTGGAACAGATAGTGTGAGTTGTGAAATCTTTGAAACCGATAATCCCGGTTGTGCGGACGACTCGGAATATTGATTCAATTGCATACGTCGCAGCACATATGTTAGGAAAATAATGTTAGTCTCTGGTCGCGCTGTTACAACGATTGCATGCTCTGATGCAAAAAATTTACCCTGTACAAGGACTACGTTGCCACATAACGCACCCTGGCGTCCGATCAGCGCGAAAGTACCATTATGTGTAAAACGTTTCGTGTATCCACGTAGGCCGTTACCTCCAAAACATGGATAATCCGAAAAACTATCAATGCTCGTAGAAGTGATTCCCACACCGCTTTTCATGGAACAGATAGCCTGTAGCTTGACCGCCTCCCAATCCTCCGGAATAACCCCCACCTCCGTCAGCTTGTACCCGGGCTTCACCTCCATGATGCCCCCCTCTTGACCGTGTCACGCGGAGTCGCGGATCCGCGGAGAGGGTGAATAGAGCTAATCATCCTCTCCCCTTCGCGCTCTTCGCGTCTTCGCGCGAGACAATTCCTATTTTCCAACAAAAGAGGTTCACGCGAAGCCGCGAAGCCGCGAAGCCGCGAAGCCGCGAAAAGAAAAGGGTATGAAATGACTTTTGCCTTTCATCATCTTCTCCCCTTCGCGCCTTCGCGTGAGACAATTCCTATTTTCCAGCAAAAGAGGTTCACGCGAAGCCGCGAAGCCGCGAAAAGAAGAATTGATGGAATGGGTATCTTTACTCATTCTGCTCTCCTCTTCGCGCCCTTCGCGTCTTCGCGCGAGCCATTCCCTTCTCTCCCCCACGCCCCCATTTTCTTAAGGTGCTCCTCGACCTTAGCGGAAAGCTTCTCCACATCATCCTCAAGCTCCGGCAGGGTCCGGGCGTAGCGTTCGGCCAGCACCTTGATCCTCGTGGTGAGGGTCTGCGAGACGCGGTCAAGCTCGCTCTGCACCGCGTCAGAAAGATGGGCCATCCATTTGTCGTCGATCACGAGGCTCTTGATCTCATCCTTGCTCAGCGCGGGGTATTTATCGTAGGCGAGGGCGTCCAGCTCGGCGTCCAGGGCCTTTACCACGCGTTTCAGCTCCGCTTCCCGATCCGAGAGAGCCAACCACCGCTGAAGCACCGCCGCTTCATCATCATCCGACTCGCGCGATTTCTCACCTCCGCGCTCCCCGCGTCTCCGCGTGAGCTTCTCCTCCTCGGCAATCTCCTTGAGCCGCGCGTTCACCTCTGCCTTGGCGATCTTTTCCAGCGCGCCCAGGTAGCCCTCCTCGCCGCCCTGCTCCTCCTCGAGCTCGGCGAGCTCCGCGCTCACCGCTTCCAGATCGGCCTCTTGAGCCTCGAGGGCGGCCTGCTGTGTAGGGAAATACCGAGCCACGATGAGGGCCTTGGGGATAAGGTCGCAGGTCCAGCCCTTGTCTTTCTGTTTGCCCTTTTTGTCGGTCTCGATCACGCGCGCCGTCTTTGCCACCCAGCCCTCGGCGGCGATGAGGTAGGCGTCGTCCTGCATGGTCTCGGCCCAGTAGTCCATGAGGTGCTGGTAGAGGTCGTAGGCGTCGAGGAGGGGAGTGCGTTTGAAGGCGTCCAAAAGCTCCTCGGCGAGAGCCTCGATCAGGGCCTTGGGGTGCCCGCCTTTGCCGAACTCTATGATGCGCGCGGTCGCATCCTTGCGCCAGGAGGAGAAGCGCTTCTTGGCCTTGTCCTGAAAGGCTTTGAATTCCGCGTGGCCGAAGATGGCGTTCTTGAGCTCGGCAAGCGGCACCGTAAGCCGAAGGTAGCCGGGGCGCCGTCCCTTGGGGTCGAAGGGCTCGAAGAGCTCATCCCGCAGGCCGGGCAGGACCTTCCAGTAGACGGCCAGGGGCGACTCATCCGCGTCAAGGTCGCGCGCCGGGATGCCGCCGCGCAGGTGGCCCTCTATGTCGTGGAGGTCCTCGGGCTCGCTCGAGTCGATGTAGCGCGGCAGGTTGAGGTTGTAGTCGTTCTTGGAATCGGCTATCTCGCTCAAGGGTACCATGCGGGCGTAGCGCGGGATATCGACCTCGCGCCTGAAGGTATCGACGATACGGTGGATGTCCTGCTCGCGCAGGCGGTTCTTGGGGCCGTCCTTGCGGAAGCCCTTGGACGCGTCGATCATGAAGACGCCCTTGCGGGCTTGGGCGTTTTCCTTGTCGAGCACGATGATGCAGGCGGGTATGCCCGTGCCGTAGAAGAGGTTGGCCGGCAGTCCGATGATGCCCTTCAGGTAGCCTGACTTTACAAGGTTCTGGCGTATCGCCGCCTCGGCCCCGCCGCGGAAGAGGACGCCGTGGGGCAGGATACAGGCGCCCTTGCCCGTGCTCTTGAGCGAGCGGATGATGTGGAGGAGGAAGGCGTAGTCGCCCTGCTTGGCGGGCGGCACTCCCCAGGAAAAGCGCTGGTAGGGATCGGCCTCGGGCGTGAGGCCGTTGCTCCAGGTTTTCACCGAGAAGGGCGGATTGGCAACCACGTAGTCGTAAGTGCGCAAGTTTTCCCCGTCCTTGAACTTGGGCGATGCCAGGGTGTTGCCCTGTTGGATGGTGGCCGTGGGGAAGTCGTGCAGGATCATGTTCATGCGCGCCAAGCCCGCCGTGGTCACGTCCATCTCCTGGCCTTCCAGGGTGATACGCTTCCCCGCTTCGGCGGCCACCTTAAGAAGGAGTGAGCCCGATCCGCAGGTCGGGTCGTAGGCGGTGGTGGAAGCCTTCGTGTTCTCAGGCGATATGCCGATCACCTTTGCAATAACTCGGCTCACCTCGGCGGGGGTGTAGAACTGGCCCTTGCTCTTCCCGCTCTCGGTGGCGAAGTGCTTCATCAGGTACTCGTAGGCGTCGCCCAGGATGTCGTCGTGCTCTGCCCGGTTCTGCGAGAAGTCGAGCGCGGGACTGGCGAAGATGTTGATGAGGTTTGTGAGCCTGTCGACCTTGGCCTGGCCCTCGCCTAGCTTGTTGGAATCGTTGAAGTCCGGGAAGTCGCTGCGGGCGAGCCGCGCGTTCGCCTGCACGAGCGGAGCGATGACCTGGGTGTTGATCTTGTCGCCTATGTCGCTCTTGCCGCGCAGCTTGAGCATGTCGCTAAAGCTCGCGCCCTTGGGGATGACGACCGGCGGGGCGAAGTCCGCGCTGTCCCCGTACTTGTCGCTGATGTACTTGATGAAAAGCATGAAGAGGACATAGTCCTTGTACTGGCTCGCGTCCATGCCGCCGCGCAGTTCGTCGCATGAAGCCCAAATGGAGGAATAGAGGTCAGATTTCTTGAGAGCCATTCTTTATTTCTCCTGAACATCCGAGCCGCCGGCTTTTCCCGCCTTGACCCATTCGTCGATTTCGCTGAGCTTGAACTTCCAGAGCCGTCCGACTTTGTGGGCCGGTAAGGCCTTGTTCTCGATCCACCTATAGATCGAGTCCTTGACCACTCCCAGGTGGATCGCGACCTCATCGACCGATACCCATGGTTCTGCCATGTTTCCGATACTCCCCTTCAATCTGGAACGCAACGTGTACAGCGGAAATCGATCATCAGTATGTCATAGTAGGTTTGAGTCGGCAAGAATCGGAAAAAAACAATGTATAAGCACTAGGCAAGGATATTGTTGAGGTACTGACATACAAAATGTGGTTATTTGCCGGAGAGATGAGGAAATCACTTGTCATTTTCAGCGGAAACCCTGGGTATATCCCCGGTGCCGCTCCCGTGGCTCATGTAATTCGATTGTAGAACTCAGTCCTCCCTTGTGACGCCCTTGAAGGGCTTTCCATCATTCTTCTGTTCCATGAATTTCCCGTTCTTGGTATTTCGCTTCGTCCAATTACCATTGACGGGATTTTTAACTTGTGAGCGATTTCTGACAGAACCATGGCGGTGCCCGTCGCCTTTGGGTGAATTAGTGGCCATGTTTGCCTCCTTTCTCTAATGTAAAAATAAGCTCATAAAGTAGACAAGTCAAGTTTTGTGGTATAGATTTGTCTACAGAGGATATCGCAATGGCAACTTCATTCGGTCAACGCCTCAAGGCTGCGCGAATCATGGCAGGATTGTCCATGGACGCGCTTGTGACCAAGATGGGGCGACGAGTGTCCAAGCAGGCGATAAGCAAATATGAGAATGACCTCATGTTTCCCGATAGCGGAATATTGATCGCATTGTCTGATGCTCTTTCGGTCAAGCCTGATTATTTCTTTTCTGAGTTTGACGTTGCTGTTGTTGATATCAATTTTCGCAAGAAGGCAGCCCTTGGCAAGAAGGAACTCGAATCCCTCAAGGCCAGGGTTAAGGACAAGGTTGAGCGTTATGTCGAGCTTGAGTCGCTCATCCCCCCATCAACCCTGGAACCGGTCGAACTTGGTGTCAGGGTAATCGCCTCCTTGGAAGATGTTGAAGCTGCCGCCCTCGAACTCAGGGATCGCTGGAAGCTGGGGAGGGAGAGCCCCGTAGCCTTCGTGGTCGATCTTTTAGAAGAACATGGCGTCAAGGTAATCGAATTGGAGGCACCTGAAGGCTTCGACGGGCTCTCGGGCAGAGCTGAAGGAGCCCCCATGATCGTGCTCAACAGAGACTCGCCATCGGATCGTAAGCGCCTTACCTCCCTTCACGAATTCGCCCACCTCTGCCTAACCTTTGATCCATCTCTTTCGGAGTCCGAAATCGAGAAGCTCTGCCACTCGTTCGGAGGCGCTTTCCTTCTTCCCCGCGAGATCCTGATCAAGGAACTTGGAATTAAAAGATCGGACATCTCATTTTTCGAACTTCGGAACCTCAAGCTCCAATACGGCATCTCCATGCAGGCGATCATGTACCGGGCCCGTCAGCATGGGATCGTCTCAGACTATGTATACGAAGCCTTCAGCCGTGCCATCAGCGCCAAGGGCTGGAGAAAGAAGGAACCCGGTGATTACCCTATAGAGGAGCACCCGCAACACTTCGACCAGCTACTTCATCGAGCTATATCGGAGGAGCTTATCTCTATGTCGAAGGCGGCCTACCTGGCTGGTAAATCGATCGAGGAGATCCGTCAGGAGAGGCTCCTAAAAGATGCGCCTGATCATCCATGATGCGAATATTCTTATTGATCTTCTCGACCTAGGCCTGCTCGACAGAGCCTTAAGCTTGCCATATTTGATGGAGACGACAGACCTTGTCCGCTGTGAGGTACAGGCATCCTATCAAGAGCGGGCACTAACCGCATGCATTGAAGATGGCAAGCTTTCCGTTATCGCTTCCACTGCCCAGCAAATCCTTGCCATTCATTCTCTTTATGTCGAGCATTCCCGTCTCTCCCTCGCGGATTGCTCTGTAATTTTTCATGCACTTGATCGCAGAGGAATCATTCTTTCAGGTGATCGACGATTGAGGAACGAGGCTGCGACTATGCGTATAGAGGTTCATGGTACACCCTGGATCCTGGATCAAATGGTCAAGCATGGAATACTCGATCCTAAGGATGCGATTGAGAAGTTAGAATTACTTATGTGCATCAATAAAAGGCTCCCTCACAAGGAATGCGTAAAGAAGATTGATGTTTGGAGAAAAAAACAATGATCTTGATGAAAAGATGGAACACGTTCCCTCGCTCATCCTATGCTCGGCTTCTTAGTATCAGGACCGCTTAGGAGATTTTCGTGTATCCATACCAAGATAGTCTATTCGAGTCTTTCGCCGTGGTGGAGTTTTTAAATACACGTTGTTCGGCTGGTGTAGATCCTTGCATGTATTTTGGGGCGTGATAATGTCGGTACCGAGATAGACATCGTCTTCGAGAAGGTACGGAAATAAAATGTGATTGGATTCAGAGTAAGTGGATGAGAATATTGCCTTATCAGAAAATGCTTTTTCTGGATTTGAAATAACTATACGATGCATTGATAAACTGAAAGATCGGGGCAGTTCAGAGCCAAGAGGAATACATAGACTGTTTCGATTATAAAAAAATCTGACTTTATCTTGGTCGAAACGGGAATCGGCGGATCATGTATATCCAGCGCGACATCGATATCAGCCAACCTGTGCCGGGATGCATTCGGGCGCAGATTCCGGGAGAGCGGAATCGCGCCCTGTCCGTGTCTTCCTAGAATCGAACGCTCATACCGGCCGTCACGTAATGGATGAGCGCGAAGGTATAGACGTTGCCGCCGCCGTCGGAACCGCCTTCCAGGACGCGATAGCCCAGCCTCAGTGTCACGGAATCTGAAGCACGGTAGTGCAGGGCAACAAGGACGTCCTCGGCTCGGCCGTAAGGGCTGACCAGGGCATCGGCGTCCACGAGGAGGCCGATGGGCGGGGCGAAATCCCAAGAGAGCTTCGCGCTGAGCAGGGGCACGAAGCCGAGATCGCTGCGGTGGGCGTAGGCTGTAGCGCTCATAAGGGCGATGTCCGCGCTCCTCAGTTTGAGCGTTGCACCTGCTGCGAGTTCAAGACGATCTCCTTTTATAAAAGAATAACGATAGGTAATCCGATAGGAGTCGAAACGGTAGCTTGATTCCACCTCGGTGCCGGCAGTGAAGGTTGTGCCTTGATAGAGCACGGTTCGATCGAGGACGCCCGAACCGTGAATGGTGAGCGGCGCAACAAGGATCATGATCGAGTGTCGGCCGGCGAAGGTATAACCGCCTCTGACTCGGAAGGCGAAGGCGGGTTCCGGTGTTGTGTCGTCCGCCAGTGAGATCATCGAACCGCCGTCGTTCGGGATTCGTACATCGTTGTAGCCGGTGAAGGCCGCACCGGATTCAATCTCGATGAAGCCTTGGGCCGAGCCGTGGAAAGCGCCGAGAATGGCCAATCCCATCAGGACCGATAATGCAGTTTTGCGCATTTACATGCCTCCTTGTCGTCTCTTTTTCTTGAAGATCATGACCTTCGTGAAAAGCTCAGCCTCGCCCTTGAAGTAGAGGATGAGTTTTTTCCGAACCATGAATGTCGTCAGCACGAAAGCCGAGAAGAAGAAAATCGCTATCACCGGATCGAAGGGTATGCCGGCTGCCCATGCGCTTAGCATGTAGATGAAGGGCAGGGCCAGTGATGTGAGCGCGGCGCAAACCGCAACATAGCCGGTCAGGACCAGTATAATCAGGAAGACGGCGAGGCAGAATGGCGCGACGATAGGGTAGGCCGCAGTGATCGCGCCCGCGGCCGTGCCGAAGCCCTTACCTCCCCTGAAGCCTGCAAAGACCGGCTTTATATGGCCCAGGACCGCCGCAAGGCTCGCGACGATGAAGGCAGCCTGGTTCGTCGGGACATCGGACCAGGGAAGGTGAATATGCGATACGAGGGCCACCGCCGCGTATCCCTTCCCGATATCGGCTGCGGCCACGAGCAAGCCGAGTTTCCAGCCGAGAACGCGGAAAGAGTTGGTCGCTCCCGTGTTTCCCGAGCCGTGCTCGCGCAGGTCGAGGCCCCGCGCCACAGCGCCGGCGATTATTCCAAAGGGAATCGAACCAAGAAGATAACTTGCCAGAGCGATCGTGATAAGATCAAGCATGGGCTGTGTCCTTTCCGCGAATCGGTGCGTCTATGATTTCCCAGCGAAGTTTCCGCGCCGTCCGTCTAAGGCGACGGTCGGGATTCACGGCAATCGCCGTTCCGACTTCTTGAAGGAGCGGCAGGTCTCGACTGCTGTCGCTGTAGAAGCTGCAGTCGCGGGGCTCGGCCCCGATCGATTTTAAGTATTCCAGCACCCTCAATCGTTTGCCCTCGCCGAAGATCGGCCTTCCCATTAGCCTGCCCGTAGCGGCCTCGCCCGAAAACTCGAGTTCGTTCGCGATTATTTCAGAGATTCCGAAATGTTGCGAAATCGGCTTCAATATGATTCCGAAGGATGAAGAGGCGATGAGGGTCCTCTCCCCCGCTTCAAGCGCCCTCGCAATCCTCGAGGCGACGGGCGGAATTATCCTTGGCTTGAACACATCTTCGAAGAGCTTATGAGCCAAGGCTTCAAGCCTCGTTCTCGAAACGCCCTCGAGGAACGGGTAGACTCGTTCGTCCGCTTCAATACGTTCCTTTAGTAGTGCGTAACGTATGTATAACATCGGGGCATACACACTTATAGAAGGACCTATGAGATGCTCTCGTATGCCCCTAAAGAGAAAATTTCGAACCGTCGAGCACCTAACTATCGTGAAGTCGACGTCGAAGATATGTACCTTCACTCGCTACCTCTTCGGGGAGCCAGAAGAACGAAGAGACTGGTACGACGCTTGTAGCTTTGATACGCCGGATTGTTTCCGTACTTCTCATCGGCGCTTTTCTCGAGCAGCGGAACTCCCGACACGAAGAGGAGTAGGAGTGTTATGAATACCGGTCCCGCCACGACGAAGATAGTCTGGGCTGAAAGAATCGGCACTGCAAGTACAAAGAGACCCCACCAGAGTACCGCCTCGCCGAAGTAGTTGGGATGCCTGGAGTACTTCCACAGCCCGGACTCGATCCAGCGGTTTCTGTTCTCGGGACGGTTGCGGAACGAATACTTCTGCGCGTCGCTCACGGCTTCTATGATAAATCCGATCGCCCAAAGGGCGGCTCCTGCCAGAGAAAGGGCGTCAAAAGGTTTGGGGGAACCCGTGCTGAGCAAAACGGTGACCGGGAGCATGACGACCCAAACCGTCACTGCCTGAAGCACCCAGAAGCCCAGAAACTTGAGGAAGTCTCCGCGCTTGTCGTCGAAACGCGCGTCCTTTCCGATCTTGAGAATCCGCGAGAGCAGGTAGGATCCGAGGCGGGCTGCCCACAGGATTACCGCGGCCCCTGCAATCAGTTGTGCCGGTGCGAAGGCTTTATTGCTCAGAATCAGAAAGACGGACAGGATGGCGAACGATAGGCTGTATGATAGGTCTGTTACCTTGTCTGTCTTGAAAGAGGCTGCGAAGGCGAAGAAAAAGGCTTGGATCGCAAAACTCGCGATCAAAGTAGTCAGTATGTTGTAGTGATCGAATGCAAAGATCATCGTGCAACCTCCTTGGTAGTTACTGTCGAACTCCGATTTTTCTATGAACAAATATGAGCTATAAAAGCTGTGGAAATCAATATAAAAATAGTCTAATATAAATTATATTATATGTTATCATGACGAAGGAAAGGAGCTTTCTATGAGGACACTCGAGCTCGATTCGATATCTCTGTATAACGCATTCGTGTCAGGCGGCAAAGAATTGATAGCGAAACGCGAGGAAATAAACAAAATCAACGTGTTTCCGGTAGCCGACGGCGATACCGGGACCAACCTGGCTATGACCATGAGTTCTCTCATCGAGCGCAGCTCTCCGATGACGACCGAAGGCGAGACTATGCGATCCATGGCTGAAGCTGCTCTATCGGGGGCCCGGGGGAACTCGGGTATTATATTCGCCCAGTTCTTCGTGGGCCTGAGCGAGGCCATCGGAGAGATCGCGACCGTAACGATCGAAGCCTTCGCCCATGCTGTCAAAAACGCAGCGAAACGAGCCCGGGAAGCGGTCCTCGTCCCGATCGAAGGAACGATGCTGACGGTGATCCATAACTGGGTGAAGGAATTCGAGAGCCATAAGCACCTGGGAGATTTCGGCCTTATCTTCCAGCGCACCCTTGCAGGCACCAAGCGTTCGGTGGACAACACTCCGAACCTTCTTCCCGTCTTGAAGACGGAACATGTCGTGGACGCGGGGGCGGAGGGTTTCTTCCGCTTCATAAGCGGTGCCACGAAGTACCTCTCCTCGGAATCTCGGGAGGCCGCCGCAGCGATCGCGAGCGAGCCGGAGGTCGGTCTCGTCGATCTTCCGCCCGCGGTCCACGGGGGCGAGTACCCGGTATTCAGGTATTGCGTCGAGGTGTTTCTGCGGGGCGACAATATGCGTCTCGATGATATTCGGCAAGAACTCGGCTCGATGGGGGACAGCGGTATCGTCGCAGGCAGTCCCCAGAAGGCCCGTGTCCATGTGCACACCGACGACCCTGCCGGTGCTGTCAGGAAGCTCTCGGCGTACGGAATCGTTCAGGAGCAGAAGGTCGACGACATGCTCCGCGAGTACGAGGTCACCCATGCGAGGAAGTACCCTATCGCCCTCGTCACCGACTCAGTCTGCGACCTGCCGAAGGCAATCATCGATAGGTACCAGATCCATGTGGTACCGTTGAGCATCCTCATGGGCGGTTCTCAGTATCTGGACGGGCTCACCGTCTCGAACGAGGATATCTATCGTGGCATGGAGGCCGCGGGGCCCTATCCGACATCCTCGCAGCCGAGTCCCGCCGCTTTCAGGTTATTGTATTCCTTCCTGACCACGTACTATGAATCGGTTATCGCCATCCACGTCTCGAGCAAGCTCTCGGGCACCTTCGCTCTCTCCGCCAAGGAGGCCGCGCGATTCCCGGACAAGCGCATCACCGTCATCGACTCCAGGAACAACTCGGGATCTCAGGCGCTGATCGTGCTCCGCGCAGCCGAACTCATCGCGGCAGGAAAGAGCCACGAAGAGGTCGTGCAAGAGGTGAGGCTTTTCATACCCAAGGCCAGAATTTTCGTGGCTGTCCCTACTCTCAAGTACATGGTCAAGGGCGGAAGGGTGAGTCCGCTCAAGGGCGCCGTTGCGGGGCTTCTTAACCTCAAGCCCGTCGTTTCCCTCGACGAAGAGGGCGGCTCGAAGCTCTACGGTAAGGCCTTTTCGGTGGGCGGTACCCTGAAGCGGATTATCGCACTGACGCGGGAGTTTATCGGAGGCGATGAACTTCGTTGCTATGCGGTCGTGCATACGGGGAATGTTGCTGCCGCCGGAGCCTTCGCCGATCGCCTCACCCAGGCTGTCGGAAAGAAGCCGCTGTTTATCCAGGAGATCTCCTCGATCATCGCCCTCAACGCGGGGAAGAACACCCTTGCGGTCGTTCTCATGAAGGAATAGGACATAGAAGAGCGGCTCCCTCAAAAAAGGAGCCGCTCGAACCAAGTCAGGACGAAATGCTACCAGACTTGCCTCATTCTCTGTATAGTTTCAATTTTATAACCGCGCTCCGCGAGCCGGGAGAGTATTCCGGCGTAATCTTCCTCGGATATGGCCGGAGTCCTCGACATGATCCAGACATACTTGTAGTTGTTCGTTCCGATGACCGTGTAGCGGTAATCGTCCGCGAGATCGATGATGAGGTAGGGCAGCTTGAGGGGCCACAGAGGCTGGACCTTCCATTCCGTGTTTCGTTCCTTGTCCACTATCCAGCCTTTCTGATGCATTACCTTCTTCTTCCCGTTTTTATAGAAGACGTATTCCACGCGAATGTTTCCTTTCGCGTCGAGCGAGTAGGTCTCGATCCCGTTTTCGGCGCCCTTTTCGAACGCTGTCGGCAGGAAAGCGACTACGTACCACGAGCCGAGGAATTTCTGCAGGTCCATCCTCTCCACAACCTTTTGAAAAGGCTGCCTTCCTCCCTCGGCCAGCACCGCCGTAGAGGATGCCATCAGAGTCAGGAACGCCACTATTGTCTTTCTCATAGTATCTCCTTTATTCGGATTCGCTTGTCAGATCGACTCGACTCCGGGGAAGACCCAGAATCGGCGGAACATCGAGCCGCAAAAACCGTCCATCGCTCTTGCGCAGCCAAAAAACCGCTGTGAAGACGAAGGCAGGAACCCCGCTGATGGTAAGATGGTATTCTATGGCCTCGATAGGCTTGCCCATGACATCGATCACGGTGTTCCCTTTTTTGTGCGCGACGAACAAGGACGGCTTGAGCGATGAGCGATCGATGGTCCAGAAGCTTGCCGAGTTTACGCCCGTGGCGGGTCCAGTGGCGGCGCCCGTAGCGGCGCCACTGGCGTAAAGCTCCTCGTAAGAAATCTCCTGGAATTGATACCAGGGTATGTCGCCGAAGTCGTACTTCTTCTCGTAGGGCTTGCCCTTATATGTTCCACGTATCCGTACTTCTTTCCCGACCCTGATCGCGGCGAGATCGGTGCCCTCGCTGTCGAATTTTCGACGCCACTCTAAGGTCGATCGTCGTCCATCGAGAATCAAGATGTCTTGCTCTCCTTTGCTCGTCGAGATAAACGCCTCGTATCCCGAGCTGCGGGGGCGAAGCGACTCGTAGAGAATTACGATTTCCTTGCCCACGCGCCATTCGAGTGTGGTCTCCAAGGCCGCAAGCGGAAGGTTGGCCAAGATCATGATCGCGACACCCATGAATCTTCCGGTACGCATAGTATAGAAATCGGTCTTGGACTCCATACGTTAGACCACCGCCGGCGAGAGTTTCGGTACAGCCGGGAAACGACGGACAATGAACAAGGTCGACCAAAACATGAGGACCGATGCGAGTATTCCCGGAGCCCATGTACTGATGGATCCGATCAACACGCCTCCGATGAGAGGAGCCAGTATATTGATCCCGCTCTCGATCGAGGACATAAGCCCCAGCGTTCCTCCAATCTCCTCTTTATCGACGACTTTGGTTATGAGGCTTCTGTTCAGGGTCGTCACGAGCCCCTGACCGAGAGACATCGGGACAAGGGAAAGCAGAAGCCATGCGGTACTCGGTGTGAAGGCCCATACAGCGAGGCCGATTCCTGAGATGAGGGCGCCGAGTGCGAAGAGCTTGTGTTCGTCGAAACGTTTGACCAGGGGGCCGATGAGCCCTCCTTGGAAGACCGCGACGAGCAACCCTACGAACGCGAGCGACAGGCCCGTGGACTGTGCGTCGTAGCCCAGCCTTTGCTGTACGAAGAGTGCGTAATTCGTCTGGAATATAAGGAATGCGAGGGCGGTAATAAGACGCAAGTGCAGGAACTTGCCGATTTTTGGATCCATCACCGCTTCCACGAGTAGTTTTATGGAAAAGCGCGAGCGCGGCGAGACTCGCAACTCTGCCTTTCGTTCATCAGTCAGGGATTCCGGAAGAAGGATGATGATCAGGACGAGGGTGATCGCCTCGAGCCCTGCTGCGGTCAATGCTGGAAGAGCATAGCCCGAGGCCGAGAGAAGACCGCCGACGGGAGGACCGAAGATGAAACCAAGACCGAAGGCCGCGCCGATGAGACCGAAACGCTTGGCGCGGTCCGATTCCTCTGTGACATCAGCTATGTAGGCTTGAACCACCGTGATGTTGCCGCCGAATAAGCCACCGACCAGTCGTGCCGCGAAGATAAGGGGTAAAGAACCGGCTATTCCCAATAAAACGAAGCTCAACACCGAGCCCGCTACACTGAGCACAAGCAAGGGCTTTCTGCCGAAACGATCGGAAAGACGCCCGATGACCGGAGCGCCTACGAACTGGCCCAGCGCATACGCCGCCGTCAACGCGCCTACCATGAACGGTGTCGCCCCGAATGTCTCCGCGAAATACGGTAATAGTGGAAGTATCAGGCTGAACGACAGAAGATCGAGGAACGCAACTGAAAAGAGCAATGCAAGACTTTTTTTCATATAACCACCATAATATAGTAAAAGTATAATATAGGTATGGTGGTATAGCAAACACGGACCTCGAAAAACCAACCGGGTTTTTGAGATTCCCAAGTTCTATTTAAGTATTAGCTTCTGAGTCCCAAGCCGTGTCGGTGCCTAAGCGCGCCCCTCCGAGGCTCGACGTCCTGTCTCGCCTCTCCGGGCCGCGTCCGCGCCTCTCGCCGACATCCTGTCGGCTCGCCCCTCCGCGCGCTGCGAGTCTCGCGCGCTCCGGGTCGGCGCTCCCGTTCGAATCCCCTATTCTCACTTGGCTTACGAATATGAAACAGCCACCCGTTGAGGGTGGCCGTCATAGATGTGGAGAATAGGGGATTCGCCCTCCAGGCTTCGGCCTCCTGCCTCAGCCTCTCCGGGCCGCGTCCGCGCCTCTCGCCGACATCCTGTCGGCTCGCCCCTTCGCGCGCTGCGAGTCTCGCGCGCTCCGGGTCGGCGCTCCCGTTCGAATCCCCTATTCTCACTTGGCTTACGAATATGAAACAGCCACCCGTTGAGGGTGGCCGTCATAGATGTGGAGAATAGGGGATTCGCCCTCCAGGCTTCGGCCTCCTGCCTCAGCCTCTCCGGGCCGCGTCCGCGCCTCTCGCCGACATCCTGTCGGCTCGCCCCTTCGCGCGCTGCGAGTCTCGCGCGCTCCGGGTCGGCGCTCCCGTTCGAATCCCCTAT
>CAZXXZ010000036.1:0-25074 GCA_964644505.1 uncultured Treponemataceae bacterium
GAGTGAAGTCCCCGGCCTGGAGCGAGGAGACAGGAGGTGGACGAGCGGAAGGCGAACCTGTTTTTTTATGACGAATATCATAAATTTGTAATACGAGATCGTTTTTTGTAAGTCTTTAACAGGTAAAAAAGTTTTTTCCACATGACCTCATTTCTATTGCCCTCCGGCCATAACCCGTGTATGCTAGATTCCAGGGTAAGAAGTGTATGAAGGATATTTCCGAGTATAGTTCAACGACATCACCCTATGAAGTTCTGGCGCTTCTGACAGAGAAAATCGTCAGAGGCGATCTTAAAACCTTCAAGGCGCTTCACGATTACTGCGCACGTCTTCCGGATTCCCCGAAGACGGAGGCTATCCTTCGCAGGGCTTTCGATCTTCAAAAGAAGCTCTATTGGGGCTTCTTCAAAGATATTTCTCCAACCACTCACCCCAAAGTATGGAACAAGGTCGTTGTTCCCAATCAGAAGTATCGTTTTGCTGGCGATATCAAACGCTTGGCCGCGATTCCGGATGTCTACATGGCCATAATCGACATCCACGGATATACCCGTTTCTGCCAGAAATACCGCCACAACATGTCTATGCTCGATTTGCTCGATCGCGTTCTTCAGCAGGATATTCCCGAAATCGCCGTAAAATACGGTGTAGTATCGCGGCGCGCCCGTGGTGACGAGATCCTTCTATTGGCAGGATCGGCGGCAGAGCTGTTCGAGGTTGTCTTTCTCATAAAAAAGAGACTGGCGAAGAAATTGTCTTCTACGAAAGTCGAAACAACGCCTACAGCCGGTTCCGACGCTTCTCTGCCGGCTTTTGAAATATCGGCGGGTATTTCCGGTGGTGCCAAATACGCCCAGCTCGTAATCACCCGCGACGGCGATCTTTCCGGATCGATCGTGAACACCGCGGCCAGACTGCAGTCGCGGGCGAACAAACTCTCGCCAGATCGAACAAAGATACTTCTCGCAGGCGTCACGTATCAAAAGCTCAAAGGCCAGGTGAAACCCGCCGCGCATTACGAATACCTCTCGTCCGTAGATTTTTTCGACACCGGCATAGTGGAATTCAAAGGCGTCAATGTATCGGTCGTCGATACTATTTTCCTTCCGGAGGAATCGAGCCGCCTCGAGTACCGCGATAGGATGGGTTCGTTGTACGAATCGGTAAGGCAGGGGCTCTGGGGCTCTAAAATTTTCTCCGACGCCTTGAATCTCCTGGCGCGGATTTTCTCGGCCTTCCCGGGCGGATTCACCGACGAAGAGACGGGCGCCCCGATCCAAGCGACCGATTCGATTTCCGCGATGCAGAGAATCAAGAAAATTCAGAGTCTTTTTTCCGCGGATCGATTCGAACAGGCGATTGCGGATTTCAACGGCCTGGTGTCCGACTACTCGAAGGCCCGCGAACGTGATCTTATTGTAATCGAATATCTACGGATAGTGCGACGCAACTACCGCAGACTTCTCGATGCTTTTCTGAAATCACTCGACCGCGAGATCGACGAGCATCTCGAAGCGATATTCCTCAACCAAAACGACCGGAACAATTACCGGACGCTCGATAAGCACCATGAGATGTTCGAGAGTGTCAGGGATGCGGCAAGGCTCAAGGTTCCGGATCGAAAGACGATCTGGACCAAGACGGCCGAAGTCTCCGCGGCCTCGCTCGGCGTCAGTATCAAGGCGAGAAAGTAAAAAAACGGCGTGAGATGAAAAAAGCGATTCTCTTCGGAGCGGGGAGCATCGGACGAGGATTTATCGGACAACTAATATATCGATCGGGTTATGAGATTGTCTTCATCGACATAGACAGACGCATCGTCGAGGAGTTGAATACGGCTCGACGCTATCCTGTCCGAGTTGTATCCGAGCGCGCTGCCGTCGAGTCCTACGTCGAGAATGTCCGTGCCGTCGACGCCTCGGATCGGATCGCCGTGTCCTCCGAATTAGTGAGCGCCGATATCGCAGCGACCGCCGTAGGAGCGGCTGCCCTCTCTTCCGTAGCTCAGGCTTTCGCGGCCGGCCTCGAACGACGATGGGCCGCAGGCGTTTCAGCGCCCTTGAACATCATTCTATGCGAGAATCTTGCCAACGCCGACGAGGTATTCCGCGGCATGGTCGCCTCTCATCTCGGAGCCGAGGGCGCGGCGCGTATGAACGGACGAGTCGGCTTTGTGCGGGCTTCGGTCGGGCGTATGGTGCCGGTCATGACCGAGGAGATGCGCGAGGGGAATATTCTGAGGGTATGGGTCGAAGCCTATGACCGTCTGCCTGTAGACGCCGATGCCTTTGTCGGACCGGTGCCTCCGATCGTGAATATGGAGCCTGTCGCTCCTTTCGAGATCTTTGTCCGGCGCAAGCTCTATATCCATAACCTGGGGCATGCGGTAGCCGCGTATCACGGCGCCCTGGCCGGCCTGCGCTATATCTGGGAGGCCATGGGCGACAAGGTGATCCGTACTGCATCGCGGCGGGCAATGGCGGAATCCGCCGCAGCCATCGCCCTCGAACACGATGTCGATCTCGTTCCACTCCTCGATCACGCCGACGAGCTTCTTGAGCGGTTCTCGAACCGGGCTTTGGGAGATACGGTCGAGCGGGTGGGACGCGACCTGCCGCGGAAACTCGCGCCCGGCGACAGAATCCTCGGCGCCCTTTCCCTCTGCCGCCATCATGCTCTTCCGAGGCTTGCGATACTCGACGGCCTCGCGGCTGCGCTCTGCTTCAATGATCCGGCTTCAGCCGTCGTCGGAGAGATGATCAGGGTCCAAGGCCCCCGCGCTGTGCTCGAGAAAATCTGCGGCATGCAGCCGGACGATCCCGACATCGAGTACGTCATCGAAAAGTATAAAAAAATAACACATCGCGCCTGATCGTGCCGCCTCGGCGGCCTTGACCATCGAGTCTCTCGTGCGCCGATGAGAATCGCGGCTTGTTACACGAGCGCTTTGGCGACGCGGATGATGTCCGCGAAAAGCCCGCCGGCAGTCACCTCGCCCCCGGCGCCGGGCCCCCGCACGATGAGCGGCAAGGTCGAGTAGCGTTCCGTGGTAAAAGCGACGACATTTTCTGGTCCTCGAAGGCCGAAGAGCGGATCGCCCGGAGCGGCTTTCCTGAGTTTAAGCCTGATACCCCGATCGTCTATGGTCGCTGCGTAGACCAGACTCGCGCCCTGCGCGTCCTCGACCAGGGAACGGAAGTAGGGTTCTTCACGTTCAAGCACCTCGAAAAAAGCATTCACGTCGGGAGCCTCGATGCAGGAGCGGGGCAGGAGAGGGTCGATGACGATATCCGAAAACTCGAGTTCGCGGCCGCACTCGCGTGCGAGGATGAGGGCCTTGCGCGCAGCGTCGGCGGCGGACAGGTCGTCGCGGGGGTCGGGCTCGGTATAGCCGAGTTCCTTGGCCTCGCGGACGAGGCTCGCGAAGCTCTGTGAGCCGTCGTAGTTGGAAAGAACGTAGCCGATAGTCCCCGAAAGCATGGCCTCGATGCGGATGATCCTGTCGCCCGAGACAAGCAGGTCGTGGAGGGTCGAGATGACGGGGAGTCCGGCGCCCGCGGTCGTCTCGTACAGATAGGGCGATCCAGTTTCTCGGGCTGTACGCATGAGCTCGGTGTAGAAGCGCATGGGGCCGGTGTTGCCCCGCTTGTTGGGCGTCACAACGGCAGTCGCCTCGCGGAAAGCTCTCGTGTACAGGCGCGGCACCTCGTCGGAGGCGGTGCAGTCGACGAAGACGGCGTTGGGCAGGGCCAAATCCCCCGCCGCGTCGACGAAGAGGGCGAGATCGGTGGGGACGCCCTCGGTTTCGATCAGATTCATCCAGTTTTCGAGGGGGATGCCTCCCTCTCTGATCAACATTTTCTTCGACCGGGCGATGCCGATGACCTTGACATGCACCGAATAGTCTTCGGCCAGTACGGTTTTTTGATGCGCGATCTGCTTGAGAAGCGTGCCGCCGACGACCCCGGTGCCTGCGAGAAAGACGTTGACCGATCTCGTTCCGGAGAGGAAGAAGGCTTCGTGCACGGCGTTGAGCGCCTTGGCCTCGTCTTTGGAATCGACGACAAGCGAGATATTGAGCTCGCTCGAGCCCTGGGCGATGGCAGAGACGTTGACGCCGTTGCGTCCGAGCGAATGAAAGACCTTGCCCGAGATGCCCGGCGTGTGCTTCATGCCTTCGCCGACGACCGCGACGATCGCTTTGTCGGACTCGACGATCGGGTCCCCGATCCGGCCGTCGGCGATCTCCGGGCCGAATTCCTCGGCGACGGCCGAAAGCGCTTCCTGGCAGTCGGCAGGGGATACGCAGAAGCATATCGAACGCTCGCTCGAAGCCTGTGATATTAAAATTATGTTTATGCCTCTGCGCGCAAGACAGCCGAAGAGCCGCATGGCGATGCCCGTGACGCCCATCATTCCCGGGCCCTGGACGCGGATCATGGCGGCCGAAGAAATCGACGAGATGCCGCGGACGGGGTAGGGGGATGGCGAGGCCTTCGATGAAATGAGGGTGCCGGGGAAATTCGGATTGAAGGTGTTGAGGATGCGGATGGGTATTCCGCGCTCGAGAGCCGGTTGGATGGTCGGAGGGTAGATGACCTTGGCGCCGAAGTGCGAGAGTTCCATCGCTTCTTCATAACTCAGGCATTCGAGGCTGAAGGCCTCGGGCACCTTGCGCGGATCGGCCGAGAGGATGCCGTCGACATCGGTCCATATTTCGACTTCGTCAACGCCGATGGCCGCACCGAGAATCGCCGCAGTGAAGTCCGAGCCGCCGCGGCCCAGGGTCGCGGTCTCTCCATCGATCGTAGCGGCTATGAAGCCGGTGACTATCGGAAGGGGGGCGCTGTCGGAGCGGGGCACGAGGCGGGAGGCGATCGCGGCCTTCGTCGGCTCCCACAGGGGCCGCGCGTTGCCGAATGTGTCGGTGGCGACGATGAGCTCGCGCGCGTCGACATCGAGGGCTTCGATGCCCGACTCGCGGAACGCCGCCGCGACGATGAGGGCGGACATCCGCTCCCCGAAACTCATGACGTGGTCGAGGACGCGCTTCGACAGCTCCCTCAGGGCTTTGACCCCGGTGAGCACGTCGCGGAGATCCACGAGCATGGCATCGAGGCGGAGGAGAGCTTTATCGTGGTTCTCTCCCGAACTCAATTCGCCAAGGGCGGATCGATGTCGCTCCGCAAGCGAGTTAAGCCTGTCTTCCCATGAGTGTTCGCGTCGCGAGGCCGCACCGGCCGTCTTTATGAGCTCGTCCGTGACGCCGGAAAACGCCGAGACGACGACAACCTCGTTCCCGCGCGAACGGACGATCTCGATGAGGGCGTGGATCGCATCGGTCGAGCCGACCGAAGTGCCTCCGAATTTCGCGATCTTCATGGTACTGCGATAGTAGTGGGGCTGCCGCATACAGGTCAATAATACCGAGGCTGCGAGTCCTGTCTTGCCACGGGACGGCGCCTGTCGCTACACTCGCAGTCAGGCGGAGGTCCGCGATGGCCAAGAGCTACGAAGAGATAAACGCCAGGATCGCGAAAGGCGAGGCCGTCGTGCTGACGGCCGAAGAAGTGTCGCGCATGGCCCGGGAGGCGTCGCCGGCGGAGATCGCGAAAAAAGTCGATGTGGTCACCACGGCGACTTTCGGAGCGATGTGCTCCTCGGGTTGTTTCATAAACTTCGGGCACACGAGCCCGCCCATGCGCATGGAGTCGATCGCGCTGAACGGCGTGCCGGTTTTCAGCGGCATCGCCGCGGTCGACGCGTATATCGGCGCAACGGAAGTGTCTCCTGACGAGCCTTCGTACGGCGGAGCCCATGTCATCGAGGCCCTGGTCCGCGGCGAAGAGGTTCATCTTGTCGCCAAGGGGAAGGGGACGGACTGCTACCCCAAAAAGATGACCGAGACCTGGATCAGGAAGGATCGGGTCAACGAGATCACCATGGTCAATCCGCGCAACGCCTACCAGAATTACCCTGCGGCGACGAACTCGACGGAACGCATCCTCTACACCTATATGGGCAGCCTCCTGCCGCGCTTCGGAAACGTGAATTACTCGACTGCGGGCGAGCTCTCGCCGCTGCTCAACGATCCCTATCTCCGCACGATCGGCATCGGAACTCGTGTCTTCCTCGGCGGAGCCCAGGGGTTCGTGTCCTGGAGGGGAACTCAGTATAATACCGAGAAGCCCCGCTCGGAACGCGGCATACCCGAGAGCAACGCAGCGACGCTCATGCTCACGGCGGATGTAAAGGAAATGTCAGCGGATTTTCTGCGCGCGGCGTACTTCGAGAAGTACGGCGTCACGATCTATCTCGGCGTGGGCATTCCTATACCGGTCCTCGACGAGGATTTGGCGGCATCGGTTTCGATATCGAACCGAGATATTCCGGCCCTGGTCTGCGATTACGGCATCGACGGCCATCCTCCCATCGTCAGAACGAACTACGAGGTGCTCAGGTCGGGAACGATCGAAATCGAGGGCAAGAAGGTCAAGACGGCGCCGCTCTCGAGCCTCGCACGAGCCCGCGCGATCGCGGCACTTCTCAAGGTGAGGGTCATGTCCGGCTCCTTCCCGATCGCTCCGCCCGTCCAGGCCCTGCCCGCTCATTCGAGCCAAACGGGGCTTTTCGAGCGAGGGAGGTCGCGATGAGACACCGCTATATTCTCGAATACTCGAGCGCGATGGTCGACGAACCTATCATCTACACGCTGATAAAGCGCTTCGATGTAAAAATAAATATACTTCGCGCCGAGGTGTCGCCGGGGCACGAGGGAAGGATGCTCGTCGAGATCGAAGGCGAAGAGACAAACGTCTCGGAATGCATGGACTACCTCGCGAGCCGCGACATCAGGGTGATGACCATCGCCCAGTCCCTGTCCTTCCGCGAGGAACTCTGCGTCGACTGCGGCGCCTGTACCGGGGTCTGCTATTCGGGCTGCCTCAGCATGGATCGCGAAAAATGGGAGCTAGTCGTCGACCGCGAGAAATGCATCGCCTGCGGACTCTGCGTCAAGGCCTGTCCCTTCGGGCTTTTCAGCTTGACCTTCGGGGATTGAACGTTCCGGAATACGTATCGATGGGCGCCGAATACCTTGTGCGGCACTATAGAGGCGTCCTCGGTCCGCGCTTTCGCGGATTTGTCGCTTCATATAAAGAAACTGATCTCTGGATCGGGGTCGATCCCGACTCCTACGACCCGCGCATGGAGGACTTCGCCGCATCACGGGCGAGACATTACCGGCTCGAACTCGAGTCCTATGCCGAGCGGAATACAGAGTTCATCCCGAGTCTGAGGCCGCTGCCCCGCGATGTCGCGGCCCCGCCGATCGCGGCCGCCATGATGGCGGCGGCCGAGGCTGCAGGCGTAGGTCCGATGGCCGCTGTCGCGGGCGCAGTGGCGGAGTTCGTGGGCCGCGATCTCGAAGAAGCCTTCCACTGCCGCGAGATTGCGGTCGAGAACGGCGGCGACTTGTGGCTCAAGTTCGAGGACGCGATCGATGTCTCCATCTTCGCGGGGCCCTCGCCTCTCTCGGGCAAGGTCGGGGTTTCGATAGGCGCCGAATTCTCCCCGCTCGGCCTGTGCACCTCGAGCGGAACCGTGGGCCCTTCGCTGAGCCTGGGCCGAGCCGACGCAGCCATGATCGCGTGTCGCATTTCCTCGGGCTTGTCCGCGGCATCCGCGGACGCATGGGCCACGGCCCTGGGCAACGCGGTATCGACCGAGGCGGACATCGAAACCGCCCTCGACCTCGTAAGCGGCGCCGAGGGACTCCTTTCGGCATGTGTTATAAAGAACGAACGCATGGGTATCCGCGGCCGTCTCCCCCTCAAGCTTTTCGCGTGACGCGTTGTTGACTGCCGGGTCGGACCGCGGCCCTGCAACACTGACGCCTCATTGACTATTTCAAGAAGAGAGAATTAGCATTCTCGTCGCTGTACCATTCCCGGCTGCGGCAGGAGCTTTTGTATGCATCCCTGGCTTCGTGCTCATCTAAAAAGACATGCGCTCGTCTATTCACTCGCGCTTTTGATGACGCTGATTGTACCGGCTATCAACCTTATCAATCCGCTCTTGTCGGGCGTGCTCGTCGACCGTGTTATCGTCGCCGGCGAGCGGGGCCTCCTGTGGAAGGTGCTGGGATGCATGATCCTCGCCGTCATCGTGAAGTCAGTTGTCCGCTACACTTACCAGATGATCTTCGAGCATGTGTCGCAGGATGTCCTCCGCTCCTGCCGTCAAGAACTCTTCGTCAAGCTTCAACGCATGGATTTCGGTTATTTCGATCGAACCAAGACAGGCGACCTCATGGCGCACATGACCGGCGATCTCGACGCTGTCCGTCATTTTATCGCCTGGGTCGTCTATCAGATCGTCGAGAACCTCGTAATGTTCGTCGTCGCCATCGTCGCACTTTTGTTCGTCGATTGGCGCCTGACGATCGCCCTGTTGGCGCTCGCGCCGCTTATCGCCGTGTTCACGGTCGGTCTGTCTCGGAAGGTGAAACCTACCTTCGCCGCGATTCGAGCCCAGTTTTCGCGCCTCAACTCGGTGGTCCAGGAAAATATCGCGGCGAACCGCGTCGTGCGGGCATTGACCCGCGAAAACTACGAGATAGAGAAGTTCGAGGCCGAGAACGACGCCTTCCGCGACCGAAATGTCGAATCCGCCGCGGTCTGGGCGCGCTACATACCGCCGATCGAGTTTTTCTCCGGCCTTCTGCCTGTCGCGCTCATCATGGCGGGCGGCGCGATGATCATCGGGGGAAGCCTCAGCCTCGGCGAACTCGTCGTCTTCACCGGCCTTGTATGGGCGATCAACCAGCCCCTGCGCATGGCCGGCTGGCTCGTCAACGACGTCCAGCGCTTCGCCGCGGCCGCCGACCGCCTGGACAAGCTTTTCGCGCTTGAAAGCGCCCTTCCAGAGGGCGGCCGCAGGTATAAGCCCGCGGCAGTCGCCGGCAGGATCGAGTTCGAACACGTCTCGTTCTCGTACGGCGACGAAAAAGTGCTCGACGATATCAGTTTCACCGTCGAAAGCGGCATGACGGTCGGCGTTCTGGGACCGACGGGATCGGGAAAGTCTACCATCGCGCGTCTCATGTGCCGTTATTACGATGTAACATCCGGCAGAGTCCTCCTCGACGGCGTGGACGTCCGCGACTACGATCTGGATTTTCTGCGCTCGAACGTGGGACTCGCGATGCAGGACGTCTTTCTTTTCTCCGACACCATCGAGGGCAATATCGCCTTCGGCAGACCGGATGCCTCGTTCGAGGACGTGGTACGGGCCGCCTGCATGGCCAACGCCCACGAATTCGTCGAGGATCTCGAGGAAGGCTACGATACGATCATCGGAGAGCGAGGTGTCGGTCTGTCGGGAGGCCAGCGCCAGCGCGTCGCGCTCGCGAGACTTCTTTTGGCCTCGCCCCCTGTCATGATCCTCGACGACACCACCTCCTCGGTGGATATCGAAACCGAGGAGCGGATTCACGCCTCGCTGCGTTCTCTCGCCGGACAAAAGACGCTCTTCATCATCGCGCACCGTGTTTCGACCATCATGAACGCGGACCAGATTCTCGTTATAAAAGACGGCCGCGTCGCGGAATGCGGCACGCACGACGAGCTTGTCGCCCTGGGCGGGTACTACGACGAAGTCTACCGGCACCAGAGCGGCGATGGAGCCCTGGTGATCTCCGACGCGGAGCCTGTGTCGAGGAAGGACTTCTCCCGTGGCTAGGAACAAGTACGACGTCGACGAGGACCTGTCGCGCGAATTCGACGCGGCGAGCGTCCTTCGAATGCTCCGCTATCTCGGGCCGCACAAGCGGCGAGTCGCCCTTGCCGTCGTGTTGATGATCGTCGCCGCCCTCGTTTCTCTTCTCGGACCCTACGCAATCAAAATCGCGATCGACGACTACATCCCGCGGGGAGATCTTCGTGCTCTCGCTCTTCTTTCCGCCGTCCTCGTGATCGCGAACTTGATCGCCGCGCTCTGCCTGTGGATCAGGATCAAGGTGATGAACGACATCGGTCAGGGCGTCGTCCACTCGATTCGCACGGACATATTCAAAAGGCTCCAGGAGCTTCCCTTCACCTACTTCGATTCGCGTCCCCACGGGAAAATCCTCATCCGCGTCGTCAATTACGTCAATTCGCTTTCGGATCTTCTGTCGAACGGAATCATCAACCTCATCACCGACCTCTTCAGTCTAGTCTTCATCATCGTGTTCATGTTCGTCATCGACGTCAGGCTGACGCTCGTCTGTCTCGCGGGCCTCCCCCTGCTCGCGGTCGCCGTTCTCGCCCTGAAAAAGCGACAGCGGCTGTCGTGGCAGGACCTGAGCCGCAAGCAGTCGAATCTCAACGCCTACCTGCACGAGGCCCTGTCGGGCGTCAAAGTCACGCAGTCCCTCGCGCGTGCAGCGGAGAACGAACGCATCTTCGCCCGCCTCGGCGACGAATGGCGCTCGTCGTGGCTTCGAGCGGTCGGCACGATGTTTCTCGTGTGGCCGACCATCGAGATCATCTCGGTGCTCGGGGTCTGTATGGTATACTTCAGCGGAATCTCATGGCTCGCCGAGGGCATGACCGTAGGAGTCCTCGTCGCCTTCGTCGGCTATGTCTGGCGTTTCTGGGCGCCGATTTCGACCATCGGTAATTTCTACACATCCCTCGTTCAGGCGGCCGCCTACCTCGAGCGCATCTTCGAGACGATCGACGAGCCCGTCGCGATCAAGGATGCGCCCGGGGCCGTCCCCCTTCCGCCCATCCGCGGCCATGTCGAGTTCCGCGACGTCAAGTTCTCGTACGAAAGCGGTCGGCTTGTCATCGACAATCTTTCTTTCGCGGTCGAGCCCGGCATGCGGATCGCCGTGGTGGGCCCAACCGGAGCGGGCAAGACGACGATCGTCAATCTTCTGTCGCGGTTTTACACGCCGGACGCCGGAACCATCCTCATCGACGGTCTGGACATCCAGGGAATAACCCTCGCGTCGCTCAGAACCCAGGTCGGCGTCATGCTGCAGGATACGGTGCTCTTCTCGGGAACGATACTCGACAATATCAGGTACGGAAGACTCGACGCCTCCGACGAGGAGGTCGTCGCGGCGGCTAAGGCCGTTCACGCGCACGATTTCATCGCCGGTCTCCGCGACGGATACAACACGGCGGTCAACGAGCGAGGTGTCCGATTGTCCATGGGGCAGCGCCAGCTCATCAGTTTCGCGCGCGTCCTTTTGTCCAATCCGGCTATCCTCATCCTCGACGAGGCGACGAGTTCGGTGGACACCGAGACCGAACGTGCAATTCAAAAAGGCCTTGATACCTTGTTGCGCGGAAGAACATCCTTCGTCATCGCCCACCGGCTGTCGACCATCCGCGACGCGGACCGGATTTTCTTCATCGACAAGGGGAGGATAGTCGAGTCGGGAACGCACGAAGAGCTGTGCTCCCTCGGCGGCGAATATTACAAGCTCTACGCCGCGATGCGGACCGAATAGGAAGAGAATGCGATACACTCTCCATCACGCGGTACTCGTCAAGCCGCTTGTCGCGGGCTACAATCGATATCATGGAACAACCTGAAACCGGCGATCCCGGAACGGGCCAGCGCATCGAGATCAGACTGCCCCTTCGGCATAATCCGGCCCTCCAGGCGATCATCGACACGGTCAATAGGGACGAAGAACTCTACGCGCTATGGACGGCGATGAATGTCAACGCGGTTTCGCGGCTCGGCATGACCGACCACGGACCCGTGCACTTCCAGATCGTCGCGAACATGGCCCTCAAGATGCTGCGCCTCCTCATCGACCGCGGCGTCGAACCCAGCATCGTCAAGGATCACGGCATGAGATTGGAGGATGCCGAGATCGTCGTCGTGCTGGCGGCTCTTCTGCACGATTTGGGCATGTCGATCCAGCGAGCGGACCACGAGGTCTTGAGCCTCTTCATCGCCGCTCCCATAGTCGACCGCCTCATCGGCTCCGCATACGGACCGGGACCGCGCGCGATACTGCGTTCCGAAATTCTGCACGCCATCATATCGCACCGCTCAGACGGCAGGCCCATGACGGTCGAGGCCGGCATAGTCCGCGTCGCCGACGCCCTCGACATGACCAAGGGAAGATCGCGCATCGGCTTCGAGGCGGGATCGGTCAATATTCATTCGATTTCCGCGGCCTCGGTGGAGCAGGTCGACATTCAGGCCGGATCGGAAAAGCCCATTCATATCCACGTCAGAATGAACAACTCCGCCGGCATCTTCCAGATCGACGAACTGCTCAAGGAGAAGCTCCGCGGTTCGGGACTCGAAACCTATGTCGAGGTCGAGGCGGCGATCGAGGGCGAGACCGAGAAGAAGCTCGTCCATGTGTTCAAGCTGTAGGACGGATCAGCGCTCGACGAGGCAGGAGCCTTCGAGATTGAAACCCAGCGAGAACGAGGGGAGAACTTCAAGCCCCGTGCTCACCGCGGCCGATCCCGAAAGACGGTAGTCGACCGTTCCGAGTTTGGCCACAAGATCGAAGAGCCTGCGATCGACATCCGCGAAGTTCATTTCGAATTCGAGCTCGTACTCTCTCCGATCCCGCGCCGCGACACGTATGGCCTGCCCCTCCGCTCCCTTTGCCCATTTCTTGGACTCCCCGTAGAAATCGTAGGACAAGGAGGCAAGGTCGATCGGAAAGGCGTTGGGATTGCGGATCTCTATGCCGAGGGCGAGCCTCGTCGTCACTAGGACGTCGCGCAGGATCCTGAGCGAGCGTATGCTGATCTCGGGCTCGCGTATGATGGGTACGGTTCCGGTCGCGGCCGCGAGCTCCTCGAACTCCCCGCCGGAGACCGAGCGCAGGCGGAAGGCCGCGGCTGCGCTCCACTGCGCTTCGGCCGGGCCCTTCGGACCGATCACGGTCGCATCGAGGGAGCCGAGATCGATCGAGGCGGTGAAGGAAACCGACGAAGAACCGCGCGCGGGGATGGAGAGAGGAAGAGGCTCGAGGGGGCGGAGGGATCCGGCCTTCGAGAGTGATCCTTCTGTAACAAGAACGCACTCGGCGGTGATGAGCCTCAGCTCCTCGTCCCGGGGATTGTCTATGCGGGCCTCGAGACATAGGACGGCGTGACTTCGGTCGACGAGTCTGATAGGGGCCGACGTGAGCTGGACGCGCGGCTCGGGACCGCGCGCGGCGGCCGGTTTTGTCGCGCAGCCTCCGAGCGCGGCTACAGCGCAGACCGCGATAGTCAAAGAGGCGAGTCTCAGCGCGCAGGCCCTGGCCGTCCGCGCGCAAGCCGCTGCGCCGGTTTTTCTCATCGTCCCCTCGTTTTAAGGTAGTTTTCGATCGAACGGTCGTAGCTCCGCTCGGCTTCTTTTGTGAAATAGCAGGCGGGAAGTTCCCCGGAACGTCTGTGGTAGGCTATGCATTCGCAACAGATCCCTTTGCGCGAACAAGGGTAGCTGCAGATACAGGATTTTTTGTTCGCTTCGACTTTGCAGTCCATGCTGCGCTCTCCTTTGTATCAGGCTCCATGCCCGCCGACGAGCAGTATCTGCAGGTCGCAGACATTGGTGTTCGTTGGTCCCGTGACCAAGAGCCCCTCGGCCCGGGAAAAAAAGCCGTATGAATCATTCTGCGCCAAATATGCGCGGCAGCTCAAGCCTTGTGCGCGTGCCGAGGCAAAAACCTCGGAACAGGCGAAGGCTCCTGCGGCCTCGGTCGGGCCGTCGCTCCCGTCGCTCCCCGCCGACAGGAAACAGCACTCTGCGAGTACCTGCGGTTTTTTTTCCGCGGCAGCCAAAAAAGCGAGCGCCATCTCCTGGTTTCGTCCCCCCCTGCCAGGACCCTTGACCGTGACGGTCGACTCTCCGCCCGAGATGATGCAGGCAGGCGGGGCGAGGGGGCTGTTTTCTGAAGAAATGCCATCGGCGAGTGAAAAGAAAAACCGGCCAAGTTCGCGCGCCTCGCCTTCGAAGCGCGAACCGAGGACAAGGGTGTTGTATCCGAGGCGTCGGGCTTCGCTGGATGCCGCGGCGAGGGCCTGTCGGTTCGAACCGATCACTATGGTCTCGATGCGATCGAAGGCCGGGTCCCCCGCCTTCGGCGTTTCTTCGATCTCGCCGCGCAGTCCAGCGCAGATATGGCGCATGACGGCGGGCGGCATGCGCGACGCAAGGCCGTAGCGCTCGATCACGGCCTGCGCGTCGGCGAAGCTTGTGGGATCGGGCGCGGTCAGCCCCGATGCGATGACGGCCGGATCGTCCCCGACGACATCCGAAAGTACCAGGACCAGGGATGTCGCCTTTCCGAGGGCGGCGGCGAGACGCCCTCCTTTAATAGAAGACAAATGTTTGCGGACGCAGTTGATCTCGCCGATATCGGCCCCGCAGGAAACCAAAAGACCCGTCGCCTCGGCCTTGTCCTCGAGGCTGAGGCCCGGAGATGGCAGACACAGTAGGGACGAGCCGCCGCCTGATAGTAGTCCGATGAAAAGCGTCTTCTCGTCTCCCGAGCGGGCGAGATCGAGGATCCTCTCCGCCGCAGCCATGCTCCGGTGGTCGGGCACAGGATGGGAGGCTTCGACGAGATCGATGCGATGGAGCTTCTCCGAGTAGCCGTCCTTGACGACGACGAGACCGCCGTCGATACGATTGCCGAGCACGGACTCCAGGCCGAGGGCCATACGGGCGCTCGCCTTGCCCGCTCCGAACACCACAATGCGGTCGAAACCTTCGAGGTCGATCCTTCGTATCCCTTCTTCGAGCTCAATACATAGTGCGCCGTTCCTTTCGCCGCCGGTGACGAGACCACTGGCGCCGTCAGAGGCGCCGCCAGAGGCACCGCCCTCGAGCCTGAGCCGCTCGTGCAGCATCGCAGAAGGGTCAACCCTGGCCAGTCCCGCCCTGAAGATCCTTTCGGCGGTTCGCATACGCTCGCTTCTCGTCATGAGATCCTCCTTACGGGCAGCCGTGTGTAAGTGTAGCAGACGGCTCCCGGTAAAAAAGCGAAACTCTTGGTTGACAGCTCATAATATGTCAGATATCATACAACCTAACATTGATCCTGATACAGTTTCAACAAGCTTCGAGGAACTTAAAACCTGTTGAATGCCCGAGGAGGAGACTCTGAAAACCATACGACGCCAGAGTGTCAAAGAGCAGGTATTCACCCAGCTGCGCGAACAGATAGTCCGGGGAGTCTGGACGCCCGGCAGCCGCATACCCTCCGAGAACGAACTGGCCGAGTCCATGGGAGTGAGCCGCGTTTCGATACGCGAGGGACTGCAGATGCTCGTGACTCTCGGCCTTCTCGAAACCCGACACGGCGAAGGAACTTTTGTCAAAGAGTTTACCGGAGACGTCTACCTCAACGGTTTGTTTCCGGTCCTCGCCCTGGGAAAGACCGGGCTTCTCCACGTGCTCGAGTACCGCCTTGTCATGGAGAAGGGGACGGCGGCCATCGCAGCGGAGAAGGCGGACGAAGAAGCCATACGCGGTCTCGAAGCATGCTACGCCGCTATGGAAGAGTGTAAAAACGATATCACGGCGTTCGCGATCGCCGACCTCGACTTCCATCTTCACCTGGCCAAGGCGACCGGGAACCCCCTGATAATCAAAGTCAACGACATCATACGGAGCGTGCTGACGGTTTCGATGGAAAACATAGTAAGCGCTCTCGGCGTCAAGGATGGTCTCACTTATCATAAAAAAATAATCGACGCTGTGCGCTCGCACGATTCAGCCCTCGCCGAAAGTCTTATGGAAGAGCATGTCCAGAGGACGATCGAACGCATCCGAGCAGAACTCGATGCAGCCTCCGCCGACCGGGTGGATACGGCATCCGTGAAGTCGACAGCAAAGGCATCCGGGAGGAAGAACAAAGATGACATCGTCTGAACTTGTCACATTGATAGACGGAATGGCGCTAAAGCTGCGCCGCGACCTGCTTGAGATGATCGGAACGGGCAAGGCGGGGCATCTCGGAGGCTCGGCCTCGTTGGCCGAAATCGTCGCCGCTCTGTACTTTCACACCATGCGCTTCGATCCTCGCAATCCCCGGGACCCCGACCGTGACCGCTTCATTCTCAGCAAGGGGCACGCGGTGCTCATCCAGTATGCGGCCCTGGCCGAACTGGGGCTCATTCCGCGCGAGGAGCTTAAAAAAACAAAGACCATAGACGGCCTTCTTCAAGGCCATCCCGACATGTCGATGACGCCCGGCATCGAAGCGGTCACCGGCTCGCTGGGCCAGGGCTTGTCCATAGGACTCGGCATGGCTCTGGCCCTGCGCATGGACGGGAGGAAGTCCAGGGTCTTCGTCGTCATGGGCGACGGCGAGCTCGCGGAAGGGCAGCTCTGGGAGGCGGCGATGGCCGCTGCGAGATTTGAAACGGACAGACTCATCGGCATACTCGACAATAACGGCATACAGGCGACCGGCCCGATCTCGGAGGTCTTCGACATACCGAATATAGAAGGGAAGTGGAAATCCTTCGGCTGGAATGTCCTGTCGATCGACGGCCACGATCCGAAGGCTATCGTCGAAGCCTTCGACGAGGCCTCGGAACATAAAGGAAGCCCCTCGATCGTCATCGCGAAGACCGTAAAAGGAAAGGGCTTCTCATTCGCGGAAAACACGGCGGCCTTTCACAACGGCATCCTCACCGAAGAGCTGCTCGCTCAAGGCTATGCGGAACTCGATCGCCGCGAGCTCGAGCTCGGTCTGAAAGGCGGACGGTAAATGACCGCGAAAAGCACGAATCCGAGGGAGGCCTACGGCCAGGCCCTCGTCGAGCTGGGCAGGAAAAGGCCCGAGGTCGTCGCCCTCGAGGCCGACCTGGGCAAATCGACGAGGTCGGAGCTCTTCAAGGAAGCCTTCCCGAGCCGCTACTTCCAGATGGGCATATCCGAGCAGAACATGGCCGCCGCGGCGGCGGGCTTGGCCCTGGCCGGCAAGTTACCATTTATTCACAGTTTCGCGGTCTTCGCCTCGGGCAGGGTCTACGATCAAGTGCGGAACTCGATCTGCATACCGAATCTCCCCGTACGGATTTGCGGTTCGAGCGCGGGGCTTTCTGATTTCGGCGACGGCAAGACGCATCAGGCCGTCGAGGACATGGCGATACTGCGCGCACTGCCGAACATGACGGTCCTGTGCCCCGCCGACGCCGAGGAGACGGCTCTGATGGTCGCCGCCCTCGGCGATGTGGAGGGTCCCGCGTATATACGCGTGAACCGCAACGATGTGCCTGTCGTGTGCCCTTTGAACTCGGACTATAGGATCGGAGTTCCGCAGAAACTGAAGGACGGGGGCGATGCCGTCA
Source organism: uncultured Treponemataceae bacterium (assembly GCA_964644505.1). GTDB lineage: Bacteria > Spirochaetota > Spirochaetia > Treponematales > Rectinemataceae > CAZXXZ01. The sequence continues at coordinate 17,322 of CAZXXZ010000036.1, forward strand.
TCTTCGCCTGCGGCGTCATGGTCGGCCGCGCCCTCGAGGCGGCGAGCTCGCTCGAGTCACGCGGCATTTCGGTCAAAGTGGTCAACGTGAGCACGCTAAAGCCTTTGGATCGTGAACGCATCATCGAGGAGTCGCGCGGGATGCGGGCGATCGTCACGGCAGAAGAACATACGATTATCGGCGGTCTTGGATCGGCCGTCGCCGAAGCCCTCCGCGCCGAAAACCACGCGCCGATCGAGTTTATCGGAATCGAGGACCGCTTCGGAATCTCTGCCCGTAGTTATGAGGAGATACTTCGGTATTTCGGACTTACCGCCTCGGCCCTTGAAGAAGCGGTCGAAAGGCTTCTGAACAGGAAAAGGAGTTGATCATGGTAATCGGATTCATCGGCCTGGGAATCATGGGCAGGCCAATGGCGAAGAATCTCATGAAGGCAGGGCACAGCCTCGTCGTCTACGATATCAATCAAATTGCAATCGAAGACCTTGTTGCAGCCGGTGCGGATGCTGGTACTTCCCCAAAGAATGTTGCCTCCCGCTGCAATCTTGTTATAACCATGCTTCCGAATTCGCCGCATGTAAAAACTGCCGTACTCGGAAAAGATGGAGTGATCGAAGGGGCGAAGGCCGGTGACATCCTGATCGACATGAGTTCCATCGCTCCCGCGGCCTCCCGGGAGATTTGCGCTGAACTGGAAAAACGCGGTATCGACATGCTCGACGCGCCCGTGTCGGGCGGCGAACCCAAGGCGATAGACGGAACCTTGGCCATCATGGTCGGCGGCAAGGAGTCGGTTTTCGAACGAGTGAAGAACATTCTGCTGTGCATGGGCTCCTCGGCGGTGCTCTGCGGCGACATCGGTGCGGGCAATGTGACCAAGCTCGCCAATCAGATCATCGTCGCCCTCAACATAGCGGCGATGTCGGAGGCCCTTGTACTTGCGACAAAGGCCGGGGTCGATCCCGCGAAAGTCGTCGATGCGATAAAGGGAGGCCTCGCCGGAAGCGCCGTGCTCAATGCCAAGGCTCCGATGGTCCTCGCGGGCAATTACAAACCCGGCTTCCGCATCGATCTTCATATAAAAGACCTGCAGAACGCGCTCGATACGGCTCACGCAATCGGAACCCCGATCCCCTTGACGAGCCAGGTTATGGAGATACTCCAGGCGCTTAAAGTCGAGGGCAAGGAACTGCAGGACCACAGCGGCATCATCCAGTTCTATGAAAATCTTGCGAAGGTCCAGGTCAGAGGCTGAAAAAAGGAAGTTGGCATGCGCTTGAACGGTAAGACGGCTGTTGTGACGGGCGGGGCCCAGGGTCTCGGTCTGGCCATCTCGAAACGGCTTGCAGGCGAAGGGGCCAGGGTGTTTATCTGCGATATAAACGAAACCGAGGGCGCCCGGATTCAAAGAAGCATCACCGATACGCTACATAAAGAAGTTACATTTATAAAACTGGACGTGAAATCAGAGGAAGATTGGAAAAACGTTTATTCTGAAGTCTTAAAACGCGCCGATGGGCTTGACATCCTTGTGAACAACGCCGGAATCAACATCCGCAAGACTATCGAAGAAATGGAAACCGCCGAACTGGATGAAATGCTGGCGGTCAATGTACGCGGACCCTTCATCGGTATCAAGCACGCGATACCGCTTATGCGACGGCGCGGCGGAGGCTGCATCGTCAACATATCATCGGTATGCGGACTTGTCGGACACAAGTACACGAACGAGGCCTACACGACGACCAAGGGGGCGCTGACACTTCTGACAAAATCGGTCGCGGTCAGATATGCAAAGGACAATATCCGATGCAATTCCGTGCACCCGAGCACGGTCGAAACCCCTTTGGTGCAGAGCCTCTTCAAGGATCCCGAGCGCAAGAAAGAGAGACTCGACGAGGTTCCGCTCGGACGCCTCGCGTCGGCCGAAGACGTCGCCGAGGCGGTCGTGTTTCTCGTTTCTCCGGAATCGGCATTTATAAATGGCGCAGCCTTGCCGGTCGACGGGGGGCTGACGGCGTATTGAGTTTTTTTAGGAGGTGTCTATGAACAGACATTCTAGCATTCGCTGGATCCTCGCGCTTCTTGCAGCGATCTTCCTGCTGCCTGCGGCTCTCACAGCCCAGCAGGTTACACTGAAGTTCGCATGTTGGGATTACGATCTGTACCCGCACGACAAGGCGCTGATCCAGGAGTTTCAAAAGGACAACCCCGACATAAAAGTCGAGGTGATCTCGATTCCGAACGCCGACTACGACAGTAAAGTGAACATAATGACATCGGGCGGCGAGGACCTCGACGTGCTCTATGTCAAGAGCGTCGCCCTGTTCGGAAATCTTTCTTCAAAGAACCTGCTGGCTGATCTGAAACCTTTCATCCAGCGCGACAAGCTCGACCTCAAGCCCTATGGAGCTGCGATCGACTATTACGTAACGAAAGGCGACGCGATTCTCGGTCTGCCCTATCGGGCCGACAGGTATCTGCTCTACTACAACAAGGACATTTTCGACGCCGCGAAGATCCCGTACCCGAGCTCGAACATGACCTGGTCGGACATGCGCGAGCTGGCTAAGAAACTCACAAAGGGCGAAGGCAAAGACAAGATCTGGGGTGCCTTTTTCGCGCCCGCGAATTTCTGCTTCTTGACCCCCGGCCTTCAGGAGGGCAAGGGCGGCTATCTCGACATGGATTTCAATCTCTTCCGCGACGGCTGGAGCAATTTCTACGCCATGATGTTCGAGGACAAGACCGCTCAGGATTGGGCCACCTTGAAGTCGATCAGCGCCGATCAGACATACTTCCTCCGCGGTAATTCGGCGATGATGATGAACGGCACCTGGTTCATGAACTTGATGGTGACCGAAATCAATGCAGGCAGATCGAACATCCGCTGGGGAGCCGTGAGGGCTCCGGTCAGCACAGCCATGAAAGCGGCCGGGAAGAATGGATCCCATGCCGGCATAACGCCCGTCGCGATGTTGAAGCGAACGAAAAACCCCGAGGCCGCTTGGAGACTCGTCAAGTTCCTTTCGTCCGAGAAGGCGGCGAAGATACTGGCCTCCTACCTCATCGTACCCGGGTATAACGTCCCCTCGGTCGTCGATGTCATGGCGAGCGTCAAGGGCTTCGATCCCTCGGCGAAAGAGGCGATCAACACCTCCGGACCGGCGTATCCTATGATGAGCGGCGCCAATCCGCTCGCGGGCGCCTTGTCGACAATGGTCAACAAACAGCTAGAACTTTTGTTCACGAAGAACCAGGACCTCGACAAGACGATCGCCGAGATGACGCGCCTGCGGAAAGAGATCATCGAACAGAATAAGTAGGAGAGGCTGAACTATGGGGAGCCCGACGAAGGTACGACGCGTGTCCAAAAAAGAGATACGAAACACGCTTTCCGCTTTGGCATTTCTCGCGCCGAATCTCGCGGGCTTCCTGGCCTTTATGCTCATACCCATCGTATCGGGAATCGTATTGAGTTTTTTCCGGTGGGACGGTGCGAATCCTCCCGTTTTCATCGGTATAAAAAACTTTGTACGTCTTCTCCGCGATTCAGGTTTTTTGCACTCGCTCGGAACAACATTCGTCTATACCGGCCTGACTGTTCCGGCCACGATCATTCTTTCGCTTTTCTTCGCAGTCCTGCTTACGCGGGACATACGGGGAACGACCTTGTTCAGGGCGGTGATTTTCTTCCCCTATGTCGCCTCGATCGTGGCTGTATCGATCGTGTGGCAGTTTTTGTACAGCCCGGAGACAGGACCGATAAATCAAACACTCATGTGGCTTGGAGTCGACAATCCTCCTCGGTGGACGGCATCGAAGGACACGGCGATCATCGCGGTCGCGATCATGAATATATGGAGAAGTGTCGGCTATTACATGGTCCTCTTTATTGCAGGGCTTCAGTCTATCCCGACGTCCTTATACGACGCGGGGCAGCTCGACGGGGCGAATACCGTTCAGCGCTTTTGGCACATTACGCGACCCATGTTGAGCCCCACGACCTTTTTCGTTCTGATCATCAGTATCATCAACTCGTTCCAGGCCTTCACCTCGATCTATGTCATGACGGGGGGCGGCCCGGGCGAGGCGACGCAGGTTCTCGTGTTCAGGATATACGAGGAGGCCTTCGTCAACACCAACTTCGGCTACGCCTCAGCCCAAGCGACGATCCTGTTTTTGATTGTCCTGGTTTTCACCGTATTCCAATTCAGGTCGAGGGAGCGCCATGTCGTCTACATCGCCTAACATGAAGGACATGCACTACGGAAAATCGAGATCGATGGGCGCTCTTCTCGGCTCGACCGCGACGCGGCGGATCAGCCACGGTTTTCTTTACTTCTTTCTCGTCTTTATATGCCTCGCGATTTCGTTCCCGATCGTCTGGATGATTTCCTCCTCGTTCAAGCCCGACGCCCAGATCTTCGAGTTTCCGTTCAGCGTCATTCCGAAGAAGTTCTATCCGAAAAACTACGCCACGGTCTGGGACAGGCTCCACTACCTGCGATTGTTCGGAAACACAGTCTTTGTGACTTTTTTCGCGACGTTGTTCCAGCTCGTGACGTCGACTCTGGCAGGTTACGCCTTCGCGAAAATCAACTTTCGAGGCAACCGGATAGTCTTTCTCTGCTATCTCGCGACTCTCATGGTCCCCTACCAGGTTGTCATGATCCCGCAATTCACCTTGATCAGAACCATGGGGCTTACGAATAAGCTCTGGGGAATCGTCCTCATTCTGGCATTCAGCCCATTCGGGGTCTTTATGATGCGCCAGTTCTTCAAAACGATTCCGATGGAGCTCTCGGACGCCGCCCGCATAGACGGCTTGCGCGAGTTCGGCATATATTCGCGTATCATCCTGCCGCTTTCGAAACCCGCTATCGCGTCCTTGACGATCTTCACCTCGGTCACGGTATGGAACGATTTTTTAACACCCCTCATCTACCTGAACGGTTCGGCGAAATGGACAATACAGCTTGGACTACGGAGCCTCTTCACCGAGTTCACCGCCGACTACGGGGCCGTCATGGCGGGTGCTGTTCTGACGGTTCTTCCGGTCCTCATCGTGTTTGTCGCCCTCCAACGCCAGTTCGTCCAGGGCGTGACGATGAGCGGAATGACGGGCTGATAATGGGTATCGTAGAAAACCCCGTAATTCGAGGCTTCGCCCCCGATCCCTGCGCGTGCCGTGGACACGATGGAGCGTGGTATATCGCAGTATCCACCTTCGAGTGGTACCCGGGAGTGCATATTTACCGATCGAACGACCTCGCGAACTGGGACCTCGTCGCCACTCCCCTCGACAGGCTTTCGCTCCTCGATCTTCGGGGCGAACAAGCCTCGGCAGGCGTGTGGGCCCCGGCCCTGAGCTGGGCCGACGGGAAATACTGGCTTTTGTACACCGACACAAAGAGCTGGCACGGGGAGCCTAAAATCGGAACGCCATTGCGCGACCAGTATAATTACCTGAGCACGGCAGAACGCGTCGACGGCGAGTGGTCTGAGCCCGTTTTCTTGACGGGCGGCGGCTACGATCCTTCGCTCTTCCACGACGACGACGGACGAAAATACTTCCTCTATATCCGTCGTGATCACCGCTTCCCAACCGAACGGCTTTTCGAAGGCATCATGCTTCAAGAGTACTCGGTCTCTGAAAAAAAACTGATAGGGGAGGCGAGGGCGATTTATCACGGAGCGCATATACCTATCGATTACTTCATCAAGCAGCAAATCTACGAAGGCCCCCATATCTACAAGCGAAACGGATATTATTACTTGATAACAGCCGAAGGCGGCGTCGGTTCGACGCATGCGACCTGCATTTCGCGGTCGAAGGATATCCGGGGGCCGTATGAAATGCATCCAGAGCGCAAGCCCTTTCTGACGGCCTTAGGATCGAACGGCCGTTTGAAGCGCGCGGGACACGGAAACATTTTTACGGGACCCGATGGCCGCGACTACATAACCTTTCTGTGCGCGCGTCCGCTACGCTCGCCGGAAGAAGAAGGCAAGGAACTGTCCCCTCTCGGCCGTGAGACCGGCATCGCCCCCGTCGAATGGCGAAACGATTGGCCCTACCTCTCAGGAGCATCGGAAGGGAATATCCCGCCTGACTGTTTCGAAATCCCCGGAGCGAAGGCCTCGAACAGGCCGATCGCGGAACGATACGAGTTCGGACAGCTAAAGCGGCTTCCCCTCGAGCTTCAAAGCCTGCGCGTACCGATCGATGAATCATGGTGCTCCTTGTCGAAGGACAGACCGCTTTTCCTCCGCCTTTACGGACGGGACTCGCCCGCCTCGCGCTTTGACCAAAGTCTCCTTGCGCGGAGAGTAAGGCATCTCAGTTTTTCAGTCGAAACAGAACTCGAGTTTTATCCGCGCAGCCATCTTCAATTCGCAGGACTCATGGCACGCTATGACGAAAACTCGTTTTATTATCTTATTGTCACGCATGACGACGAGACGGACGATCTTGTTCTGAGTTACATAGAGACGCTTCGAGGCGACTATTCGTATATCCATCGCCTCGCTACGCTCGCCAACAGTCCCGTGGTATTGAAGCTCGAATCGAAAGAATGCAGACTCGGGTTTTCGTTTTCCCAGTTGAACAGGGCCTTCCAGGATTGCGGAATCCAGAAAGACCTACGCTTTTTGAGCGACGAGAACGCCTATCCCATCGGATTCACGGGAGCCTTTGTCGGAATCGCCGCGAGCGATATGCTCGGGCAAAGAACACCCGCGGATTTTTCGTATTTCGAATACCGAGCCCTGGAACAAGATCGGTAAAGACAGACAGTCGCACAGCCATCTCGAACATCTTTTTTTTACAATCAAAGGGGGAAGTCTCCCCCTCGCTCCGGCCTCCTCGGCCGCGTAACGCGGCCTGCGGTGGCCTCCGCTACCCCCTCTGCGGGGCATGGCCCCGCAACGCCCCCGGCTGATGGCTGTTCGGCACTGAAAATCATCCTAACGGCACACCGAGGTTCAGCGAGCCGGCGCGCACCCGCAAGTCCTTGCCAGGAGCTGACTTTTGGGCCATACTATGTAAAAATATATGGCAGAAAAAGAAGCAAAAGCACGAATAAAAATCAACAAACTGCTAGAAGAAGCCGGGTGGCGTTTTTTTGACGGCCCCGAAGGCAAGGCGAATATCCTCCTCGAAAATCATGTGAAAATCACCACCCACGCGATGGACGCCTGGGGCGATGATTTCGAGAAAACTACGCACGGGTACGTGGATTTTTTACTTCTCGACGAGCAGGGCTATCCCTTTATCGTGCTCGAAGCCAAAGCGGAAAATAAAAACCCCCTGTTCGGAAAAGAACAAGCCCGCAAATATGCCCAATCACAGCACTGCCGGTTCATTATTCTTTCCAACGGAAATATCCATTATTTCTGGGACCTTGAACGGGGCAATCCGAATACCATTATCCGCTTTCCTTCTCCTGATACAGTCCAAGGTTACGCGAATTTCAAGCCGGACAGAAAACGGCTCGTGGCTGAAATCGTAAATGAAGACTACATCGTAAAGACGCAACAACATGATTACGCAAATGATCCCGCATACCAAAACGAAACTACCCGTCAACATTACATAGAACAACATAAATTGTGCTTTCTGAGGCCCTACCAACTCAAAGCTATCCAGGCTATCCAACAAGCGGTTGATGCGGGCAAGGACAGGTTTTTGTTCGAGATGGCCACCGGTACCGGTAAAACACTTCTTTCCGCGGCGGTAATAAAGCTTTTT
>CAZXXZ010000037.1:0-23866 GCA_964644505.1 uncultured Treponemataceae bacterium
GTTTTACCGCGAACGGCGGTACGGTTGCGTTTACGGGTAATGGGACGATCTATTCGGGGACGACGTTCAACAATCTGACGAAGAGCGGGGCGGGAACGACGACAACTGCAGGTACGACGTTGTCAGTGTCAAACACACTGACAATCAATTCTGGTATTATGGATCTTGCAGGACAGAATTTCACGATAGATACTCTCGCAAACAATAGCATCCTTGCCCTCGATGGAACTCAGAGCTCGCAAACGGTAACTCATCCCGATACAGATAGCGGCATCGTCCGCTTCAAGGGTGCCTCCGGCGGGCCGTATGTCGGTACCCTAGGCTTTCATGATTTTTACAATCTTGAAGTTAATAGTTCCGGCAATTCATTCAGCCTCGCTACGGATATTACGGTTGTTCGCGACCTCACGATCGAATCAGGAACGACACTCGACGTCACAAATGCAAATTGTGAAATATCGATTGGAAGAACTTGGACCAACAACGGTGTCTTCGTGCCTCGAAACGGCCGGGTGACATTTGATATAACACCCGCCACCGGCGGGGTCTTCCATGTCAACGGCAGTACCACCTGGTATATTTTCTATTGCCATGTAACTACTGCCGGGATCAGAATTGAGTTTCAAAGGAACCGAACTCAGACCATCGCTTCAGGGGGTAGTTTCAGTATACAGGCCACTTCATGGCCAAACACAATTACGCTTACCCGCGATAATCAAGGAGATTTTGGACAGGATCTCGATTGGGTGCCGACAAATCCTCCCTATACGCCGAACGCGGCATTGATGTGGCAGCTTAATCTACAGCCTCCGACAAATCCATTTACGACCGATTTTGCATACGTTACATTGTATTATTCCGATCTTCGTGCCACTCCGACCGCCTTCGATCCAGATATGGTTGAACTCGGTCTCGCAACAAGCGGAGTCGTGAGCCCTGAAGTAGCGGATACCTGTTATGCATGGCAGGGCGGCGTCAGAGTCCTCTATAGTTATACCGAAGACACAGACAATGACGGCAAGATAGACAGGATTCGTGCGACGGCCAGTACAAATCTCAACGGCAATTTCGGTGCAAGTCCGTCCGAATTTGCAGTGGAAGTGGCCGGGTATACGATCGATGTAACCCAAGGCACCCGTGGTTTTCAAATGAATGGAACGAATGAGTTCTTTATTTATCTTGTCGAGAAACCGTATACGGACGGGGAGGTTCGTCCGTCATGGCGCATAACGACGAACACGGTCCTCAGGCGCACGATCGCCCCTCAGTATCTGCTCAGTACGCTGTATACCCCGATGGTTCCGACGGATACGGTACGGCCTGTCATTTCGTATACGCTTGCAATACCATCATTTAATCAGGTTTTCTACGGGTTTTCCGAGCCTGTGTGCGGAGCCGGTGGCGCGGCGCTCACTCCCGCATTGTTCCCCTCCGCATCTGCAATAACAGTTATTGGAAGTTCAGGGCAGAATTTTGGTGTACTGAGTACCGAAGGGGCGGTGGTTGTACCGCGAGGTGATATCTATAGCGGCGTAACACGAACTGTTTCCAATACCATCAACGATGGTGCATTACCTCCTGCCGATTTGTCCGCGTTCTGGGCGGTTCCTCCATCGTATCCCATATCGACGCCGCCGAACGCTCTTGTTTCCACCACCCACCGCGTCTCCGATGTCCTCATCTCGGTACAGCCCTCCAGCGTCGCAGGCGCGTGGAGTCAGGCCAATCCCGACAGTTATTTCGTGTGGCCGATCTTCGCCATCGACCAGGTGAGGACGACCCTCACCGACGCCCAGATAGAAAACCTCACGCCGGCACAGACTGCTGCCCAGGGTATCGGGCTCATACGGGCTTTTGACGGCACGCAGTGGCTGCGCGACCAGGATTGGCGCATGCAGGCGAGGACGAACGCCGGTGTCGGCACGCCCTCGATCATTTATGACTCGAATGTCGAGGCGGCCTTCATCGGGGCGGCGAGCGGCCTCTGGTTGCCTGATCATTCCGAGACTGCGTTCTCGGGGATCGACGGCTTCCCGAACGCCCCTGCCTACGGCGGCGATCCCTCCGGGCCGACCGCGGGGACGCCGGTCGCTGCGAACTTGTACCAGTGGAACTTCTCGGCCTCGGATCCAAAAGTGTTCAGCGTTGCGCATTTCGATTTCTGGTTCCGCATCGCAGGCGCCCCCGCAAACCTCTACGCCGGCCGCCTCGCCATCGAAGCCGACGCGCCGGCCATCCCCGCGGACTGGTTCCGCCGCGTGCGTCCCTTCAGCTTGGATATCCACGATGTCACGCTCCAGAAGGGCGGGGTGAGCGTCCTCAACAATGTCATCGATCCCACGAGGGGCGATACGGTCAGGATCTCCTACCAGCTCGCAAGCGAGGGGGCGGTGACGATCACGGTCTTCACGCTCGACGGCGACGTGGTGCGGAGACTCGTGAACCAGCGGCTTACGGCCGGCGATTACGCGACGAGCTGGGACGGCCGCAATCTCGCGGGCGACGCCGTCGCGCGCGGGGTGTACTTCGTCAGGGTCGTGGCGCCCGGCATCGACGAGATCCGCAAGGTCCTCGTCGTCCGCAGGTAGTTCCTGGGGCTCGGAGGGGCGCATCCATTGCCTCGGCCGAGCCTTAGGCCCTATACTGGCCCCGCATGAAGATACTTATGATTTCGAGCGAGGCGACGCCTTTCGCCAAGTCGGGGGGGCTGGGCGACGCCGTCTCGGCCCTCTCCGCCGCTCTTTCGCGGCTGGGGCACGATGTGCGGCTTTTAGTGCCGCGCTATTCCTGCGTCAGCAAAAAGCGGCTTGAATCGACGGGCCATACCCTCACGCTGCCCGATGGACGGGGCACAACAACGGAAGCTGTCCTGTACCGCGCCTTCGTACCGGGCTCGACGGCCGAGGTGTTTTTCCTCGACTGCGAACAATTCTACGGCAGGCAGGGCCTGTACGGCGACAAGGCCGAGCCCGACTACGCCGACAATCCCGCGCGCTTTTCGTTCTTGTGCCGCGCCGCTTTCGCGTTATGCGACGAACTCGGCTGGATTCCTGACATTTTTCACGCGCATGACTGGCAGACTTCTCTAGTCCCCGTCATGCTCGGTCTCGAGCGGAGGGCGGGGAGATTCGCCTCCTCGGCCTCGGTGCTCTCGATTCACAACCTCGGATACCAGGGCGTCTATCCAAAAGATAGCTTCGAGACGCTCGGCTTGCCCTGGGACGAATATCACGGTTCGGGCCTCGAATACTACGGTAAGATCAACCTTCTTCAGGCCGGCATCAAATGCGCCGACTGCCTCACCACGGTTTCGCCGACATACGCGCGCGAGATACAGACGCCTCATTTCGGCTTCGGCCTCGACGCTCTTCTGCGCCACCGCTCGGCCGATCTCGTCGGCATCCTCAACGGCGTCGATCTCGACGAGTGGAATCCCGAGACCGATCTGCGCATCGCAGCCCGCTACGGCGCCGACAAGATGGAGGGCAAGGCGGTCTGCAAGGCGGCGCTTCAGAAAGAATTCGGCCTAGCCGTCGATCCGGAGGTGCCGCTCATCGGTATGGTCGGGCGCCTGACGGATCAAAAAGGATCAAAGGAACTTTTCGGGGCCCAGTACGGCAGCGCTCTGCGCATCTGTCTCGACATGAATGTGCAATTCGCGGTCGTCGGCACGGGCGAGACATGGTGCGAGAACGAGCTGCGCTCTCTTTCCTCGAAGCTGTCGAATTTCAAGGCGAGGATAGGCTTCGACGAGAATCTCGCCCACATGGTCGAGGCGGGGGCCGACTTCTTCCTCATGCCCAGCAGGTACGAGCCCTGCGGCCTCAACCAGATGTACAGTCTCCGCTACGGAACTCTGCCCATCGTTCACAGGACGGGAGGCCTCGCCGATACGGTCGAGAACTACAACCAGGACAGGGGCGAGGGCACGGGCTTTATGTTCGACGACCTCACGCCGAGGGCCGTGTACGACACGGTGGGCTGGGCGGTATGGGCCTGGTACAATCGAAAAGAGCATATCGATCTGATGAGGCGGCGCGCCATGGAGCGCCGCTTCACATGGACGGAGGCCGGACGCGAGTACGAGAAGCTCTACGCTCGTGCCCGCACGAAGGCGGCCGTCGAGGGGGCGTGATGGCCGTTGACACCAGGAAAGTGTACGAGTACGACAAAGGCCGCGTCAGGGACGCGTTAGTCGACATATTCCGCAAACGCAAGGGCGAGGCGACGGCGGCCGATCTCGTCGCGCTGACCGGTCTGCCCAAGGCCCAGGTCGAGGCCGAGGTCAAGGCGGTTTCGGACGAATACGGGGCGCGCCTCCGCGTCACCGACTCGGGCGAGATCCTGTATTCGTTTCCGCGGGGCATGCACAGCCGATACCGGGGCCTGGGCCCCGCCCTCAAACGAGCATGGAAGGCCTTCAAGAAGGGCGCAGCCGCGGTCGCGTCCTTCCTCTTCAAGCTCTGGATCGTCCTCATGCTCGTCGGCTATTTCGTCCTCTTCCTGGCCCTGGCGCTCCTCGCTATGCTCGCCTCGGTCGCGGTCTCGGCCTCGGGCAATTCGCGCGATTCTGGCAGTTCGCGCGGCGGAGGTTTCGCCGGCGCCTATCTGACGGGCCGCCTTATAAACTCGATCGTCAACATCTGGCTTTACTCCGAGCTCTTCATGACGCCCGAGCAGAGGGCCCGGCGCGAGGCGAAGCGGCGCGAACGGCGGCCGCTCCACAAGGCGATTTTCTCCTTCGTTTTCGGCGACGGGGACCCGGATGCGGGCTGGGACAGCGTCGAGAAGAAGGCCTTCGTCGCATTTGTGCAGGCGAACCGCGGCGTCATCACCATGCCCGAGTTCCTCGCCCTTAGCGGTCTTCCTCCCCTCGAGGCCGAGGAGAGGATCAACCGCTACCTGTACGAGTTCGAGGGCAGCCCCGAGGTCACCGAGGGCGGCGTTATATATTTTTTCTTCCCGGGACTTCTGCGGCGCAAGGATACGGTGGACAGGACATTCGGCTTTTCGATCCCCATGCGGCGTATCGCCCCCTTCTCGTCCAATCCCAAGAAGGCGAACGCGACCTTCTGCGTCATCAACGGCGTCAACGTGCTCTTCGGCGCCTACTTCCTTTTCCAGTCGATCGCTCCCCATGCGAACCTGGCGGCCGTCTACGGGCGTTTCGCCGACCGGATCGTCATGGCTCCGGGCTTCGACGGCTTCTACCTCTTCGTGCATCAGCTCTTGGGCAAGCTGGGCGAGGTCGCCGATCCCGCGTCCTTGATCGGCATCGCCCTGGGCGCGGTGCCCCTCGCTTTTTCCCTCTTCTTCTATCTCATACCTGCGCTTCGCTCCCGGCGACTTGCGGCCCGCAACGAGCGCGCCCGAATCGAGAACCTCCGAAGAATCGCCTACCGCGCAGCCCTCGATTCGCCCGAGTCCCTGCGGCCCGAGTCGATCATCGTGGCCGACGACGCGGCCCGGCCCCGCGACAGCCGGGCGGCCGAGCGCGCGCTTCGCGAACTCGCCGCATGGTCGGGCGGCGAACCCCGCGCCGACGGCTCATACTCCTTCGCGGAGATAGCCCGCATCAAGGCCGAGGCCGAGAAAGTCCGTTCGCGCATAAATCCGGCCGACTATGATCTGGGCACGGTGAGCTTCGATTCGGACTCGCGAGTGTAACGACAACATGATGGAATACCGGATCGCGGGCGCGTCGTCCATGAGGCGGTTGAGCACGCCAGATCGCGCGGCTGCTACAAAGTGGTCCTCTTGAGCAGCGCGAAGCGCACCGAGGCTCATCGATTCTACGAGGCGATCGGTTTCGACGGTTCGTCGAAGCGGGGCTTCGAGATCAGGTTCGGCTCGTAGTTAATAAAATATACTATACGCCCTCATTATGCGCATCTACATGTGCGTTTGCGCCTGCAAGCGCTCGCGCAAGCGCGGCGAGTTCCCCGTCGTCGAAGTCGCCGGGGATGATCGAAGGAAGCTCGGGGTCGGGCGGGAGCAAAACGCCGGCCTCTAGGGCGGCTTTGAAAACAGCGTCGTAATCGGCTGAATTGTCGCGAAGGAAAAGATAGGGCCCGCGGCGCTCGAAAAAAGCCCCAAGGCGGCGGTCCACCTTCTTCCAAAGCTCCTCGCCGTACCATTCCCGCATGCGGATAAGTTCGCACAACGCGCGATGAGCGGCCGAAAGCCGCAGTGGAGGCAGAATGTCGCCCGCGACCGAGGATGCCAGTTTGCTGTCGCGGAAAAGTAGGACCGAGGGGGCCAGGGCGGAGGGGCAGGGCAGAAGCGGCAGAGCGATGGGAGCGGACTCTTTAGGCTCAGGGCCGAGATGCTCGCCGAAGGGCCGGATGATTGCTACAGCGTTTCCACTCGGTTCGGCGCCGCGCCTGGCCGGATCGTAAAAAGTCGTTTTGCCCACGGCGGCGAGGGCGCGATCGTCGGAGAGAAAGACACGGGCCTCGGCATAATCGGGATAGACGCGTCTGAGTTCCTGTTTGAGCCGCCGCTCCCAAATCGAGGGCACAGGCCGCAGGAGACCCGTATCGATCGCGGCCTTGGCGGCACTGCCGATGCCCGTCCCCTTGGCGCCGAGGAGGGCTCGGCCCCCGTCCATCCACAGGTCGAGGTACCGCCAGGGCTGACCCGAGATCCGAGCTTCGGCGTACAGACGCCACAGCCGCGCCCGGCGTATGGGCGGCAGAAGCGAGAGTCGTTCGCGGATGAGCTTCTCGTCAGTCATGAGCGACCTCGAGTTTCTTCGTGAACTTGGGGAAGAACTGCGCCTGTTTCCCTGTTTCGAAACGTACCACGACCAGGGGGCCCGAACTCGGCGTCGGCGTGACTTTTACGATCACGCCTGAACCGTAATCCTCGTGGTACACGGTCTGGCCCGCGCGCCAGATACCCGTCGCGGCCCCGGGTCGGCATCCGGACTGGGATCCAGACCGGAGTCCGCTTGGAAGCATTCGAGCGCCTCGCCCCGGAACTGTCATGATGAGCGAGCCGTCGATCTCGGTGAGGAAGCGCGAGGGCTCGGACTCGAGGAGCCGCCCATGGAGCGTGCGCCATCGGCAGGAGGTAAGGTAGAGTTCGTCCTTGGCCCGCGTAATCGCGACGTAAAAAAGGCGGCGCTGTTCCTCGAGTTCCTCGCCCTCATCGTCGTTCCGAGGGAAAAGTCCCTGCTCGAGTCCTGTGACTATGACGATTGGGAACTCGAGCCCCTTGGTATTGTGCATCGTGATCAGCGTGACCGCATCGGCCGCCCCTTCGTCCTGCGCGGAAAGACTCCGGTCGAGTTCGATCGTTTCGAGGAATTCGGCGAGACCCTCGGGGCTGCGCGGATACAAGGAGGCGGCGTTGACGAGCTCCTCGAGGTTCGCCGCCTTCTGCGTGCCCGCGACCTCGTCCTGGCCGCGGTGGTAGTCGGCGAGACCCGACGAAATGATGAGCCGTTCGATGACCTGGGCGAGGCTCGTCCCCTCTCCCGCCTGAGCGGCGAGGGCCGATCGTGTTTCTTTGATTATCGATAGGAATGAGTTCAGGCCCGAACGCGCCTTCCCGCGGAGCGTATCGGCCCGGGATGCCGCGGCTTCGAGGATGTCGTTCGAAGCTCCAGATGCGGCCGCTTCGGCCGCCGCTTCGAGCAGAAGTTCGACGCTCGCCTCGCCGATTCCCCGCGCCGGCTTGTTGACGACGCGCTTGAAGGCGACTTCGTCGCGGCCGTTGGCGACGAGCGCGAGATAGGCGAGGGCGTCCTTGATTTCTTCGCGTTCGTAGAAGCGGGTCGAGCCGACGATTCGGTAGGGCACCGAGGAGCGTGCGAACTCTTTCTCGAAGGCCAAGGATTGGGCGTTGGTGCGGTAGAGGATGGCGATGTCGTTCCAGCGGCCGCCCGAGGCGACGCGCTCGGCGCAGATTTTCGCGCAGAAGGCGACCTCGGCGTCCTGGTCGTCGAGAAGGGCGAGCACCGGTCTCGCCCCGCCCGGGCGCTCGGCCCTGAGCGTCTTGCCCAGCCTGCCCGCGTTGTGCGACACCACATCGCCCGCGAGGTCGAGGATGCTTTGATAGGACCGGTAGTTCCGCTCCAGCCTGATGATGTCGGTGCCGGGGAAGGCTTCGGTGAAGCGCAGGATGTTGCGGACCTCGGCCCCGCGGAAACGGTAGATGGACTGGTCGTCGTCGCCGACTGCGCAGAGGTAGGCCGTGTCGCCGCCGCTTCCGGCGAGGAGGCGCAGAAGTTCGAACTGGGCGACGTTCGAGTCCTGGTACTCGTCGACCAGAATGACGCGGAAGCGCGAGCGCAGCCGTCTGCGGACGAGCTCGTCGTCGCGCAGAAGCCGTGTCGGCAGTCTGATAAGATCGCCGAAATCGACGTTGCCGGTCTTTCGGAGCCGCTCTTCGTAGAGCGCGTAGACGCGGCGCATCTCAGGCGAGGAAAAAAAGGCATCGAGTTCGGGCGAGTCGGGATCGAGGCCGTAATCCTTGGCTCGCGCGATAGCCTGAACCATGCGGGCGCATTCCTGGCGCGTGTTCTGCGGCAAGGCGCCGTGCAACAACGTCGTGGCGTCATCGTCGTCGTAGATCGTGAAGTTCGGATCGAGGCCGGCGGCCGCCGCATTGCGCCGCAAGAGCCAGGCGCCGAATGAATGGAAGGTCCGTATCATCGTGCGCGAGCATAGAGCCTCGATCGAGGCTGCGCGGTCGCGCATCTCGCGCGCCGCCTTGTTGGTGAAGGTCACGGCCAGGATCGACTCGCTGTCCACGCCGCGTTCGCGCACAAGGTAGGCGATCTTGGTCGTGATGACTCGCGTCTTGCCCGAGCCCGCGCCCGCGAGGATGAGCAGCCCCCTCCCCTCGTGCCGGACCGCGGCGAGCTGCTCCGGATTGAGGCAGGCAAGGTAGGGCGGAAGAGCTTCGCTCATTACTTAGTCTCCCGCCCCGGAGGGGACGGCGTCGAAATCCACGCCGGCGAGACGGAGAACACGCACGCGAGCGACCGTTCCCGGCTCCACGCGGCCCCGGATGACGGTAAGGCCGTCCACCTCGGGAGCCTGATTCCAGGCCCGGCCCAGCGTCAGGACCTCGGCCTCGGGATCGCTGTCCGGAGCTTCGAAGACTTCCTCGGCCAGGACATCCAGTTCCCCGCCGACGAAACGCTCAAGCCTCTCGCGCGTTATGCGCTCTTGCGCCTCCTCGACGGCCCTGCGCCGCGCCGCGACAAGGGAAGCGGGGACTCTGCCCTTCATGGAATAGGCGGCTGTCCCCTCCTCGCGCGAGTAGGCGAAACTTCCCAGCCAGTCCAGTTTCGCAGCCTCCTGGAATTGGCGCAGTTCCCCGAAGTCCTCCTCGCTTTCGCCGGGAAATCCGATAAGGAAGGTCGATCGAATCGCGGCCTCGGGGAAGACGGAACGTATGCGGGCGAGAAGGTCGAGGTATGCTTCGGCGTTTCCGCGGCGGTTCATGGCACGGAGAATCCTCGCCGAGGCATGCTGAAACGGAAGATCGAAGTAGGGGAGGATGCGTTCGTCGGCCGCCATGGAATCGAGCAGTTCTTCGGGGAAATTGTCGGGATGGAGGTACAAGATGCGTACTCTGAAATCGCCCTCGATACGCGAAATCGCCCGTATGAGATCGGGAAGAAGGGATGAAGAGCACGATGATGCGGAATCCCGTCCGAAGGAGCCGAGGTCCTGTCCTATGAGCACAAGCTCGCTGATACCGCGCTCGACCAAGGTCCGGCATTCACTTGCGACCTCGTCGAGCGGCCGCGAGCGGAGCGGACCGCGTATCAAGGGTATGGCGCAGTAGCTGCAGTTGTTGGAACAGCCCTCGGCGGCCTTGACGTGGGCGGTGCCGGGAAAGTCGAAGAGCCGCCGCCTGAGCACGGCCGCGGAAGAAGAAGGCGCGGGGGGGACCAGGACGGGATGTTGTCCCGCGAGCGTCGCCTCGGCCGCTTCGGGCAGGATGGAGAGATCCGCGTTGCCGACGAAACCGTCGGCCTCGGTCAACTCAGTATCGAGATCGGCCGCATACCGCTGCGAAAGGCAGCCTGCGACGAGAATGCGGACCTCGGGGTGCCGCGCGCGAAGTTCAAGCACGGCGTCGATGGATTCTTGTTTCGCGTCCTTGATGAAACCGCAGGTGTTGACAATTACGAGGTCGGCCTTGTCCGCGGTTTCGACATAAGTATGGCCGGCTGCCTCCAGGCGCTCGGAGATCTCCTCGGCATCGACCTGGTTCTTCGCGCAGCCGTGATTATCGATAAAAAACGTCATCGTCCCTGCGCGTACGCGCGCGCGTTAGTCGACATCGGATGCGCTGAGCGCCCAGGTCCCGGTTTCGGTCTGTGCCCAGGCGATGCGTTTCACCGATACCGCTCCCGCGGAGCCGAGATCGAGGTCGGCGCTTTTTCCCCCCGAGGCCAT
Source organism: uncultured Treponemataceae bacterium (assembly GCA_964644505.1). GTDB lineage: Bacteria > Spirochaetota > Spirochaetia > Treponematales > Rectinemataceae > CAZXXZ01. The sequence continues at coordinate 10,422 of CAZXXZ010000037.1, forward strand.
GATCGTGAGCTTGGCCGACTGGGCGTTCGACGCCCAAATCTTCACCGAATTGTTCGCGTTCACGGTGACAGTCTCGCCCTTGCGGTAGTAGCGCTCGTCGCGGTCGCGCTTGTCGACCTCATACCTGAACAGGCAGGAACCGCGGAAGCTGACCGATACGACGAAGGGATGAGGACTCTTCGTCGCTTCGAAGATGAGGACGCTTTTACCTCCGGCGGCCGGAGGCGTCGTTGCAGGCGCCGTTCCTGACGTCGGAAGTGCAGAAGCCGTTGCCGAAGTGCCTGCGGCCGCCGCCGAAGCGCCCGCGGCCGTGCCCTGGGCCGGGTTGTCTCCTCCCTCGACCGCCGCCTGGGCCGCCGATGCTGCCAGAGCGGAACTAAGCGACATTTTTACAAGTGCGCCCTTCTCGGGACTCCGTTTCGCGAGATCGCTCACAAGAACAGTGAGATCGGGTTGATTGTCTCGGTCGAAATCGAGGCTGCCTTCCTCCCCGAGCATGAGACGGGACGCCCCGACCGGGGTTTCCAAGGTGACGGCGTCGTCGATGCGGCTAATTACTATTTTATAATTATCTTTTTCTGAACGGACCAGTATCGAATCGCCGACATAGAGCCGTTTTTCGAGCGATCCTCCCGTGATGCTGTATTCAACCGGTTTGTGTTCGACGGCGGCCGTCCCCTGAGCCTTGCCGCGGCCTTGGGAAAAAACGACGGCGAGAACCGCGGCGACGACGACGAGGGCCGCTCCCGCGATTCCGATAACGGCGAAGTGCGAGGGCCCGCGGCGGGGCAGAAGATCCTCGAGAGGAACAGGTTGTTCCTGGATTCTCATGCTTTTGAACGAGGCGACGAGTTCGTTCGAGTTAAGACCCAGGTAATCGGCGTAATTCCTCAAAAAGCCGATCGCGTAGGGGTCGCCGGGGAATACGGAAAAATCCTCATCCTCGAGGGCGGCGAGATAGCGTTTCGCGATGTTGGTTTCGTCGCAGACTCGATCGAGCGTGAGTCCCTTTCGTTCGCGTGCCGAACGCAGCTGCTCTCCGATTGCTGTCATGGCCCTTCGCCCCTTCCACCCCTTATTCGGACTTAAACAGGAAGTTGTTATAGACGTTGGCCGATGCCGGCGAGTCGTACTGGAAGCGCGAACTCGGAATACCCGAGTTGATCTTGATATTCTTGTAATCGAAGCTCAGCATCTCGCCCGAGAGCGTCCAGCCTTCCATGCGTCGTATGAGTTTCGTCGTCGGGTTGACGTAGAGTTTGATGGTCTTGAATCCCTCGGCCACCGTCGTCCGCGTCAGTACGAGAACGACCGCGGTTTCTCCCGGCGCGCCTCGCTCCAGGGGGACCGGAGTCGGATCTTTTTCGAACGCGAGGCCGTAGCTTCGTTTCATCATCTTAAGGCCCTCGCGCGAAGCGAGACCAGCCGATCCTGCGCCGGCTTTGCCTCCGGTGCTCTGCGAGAGGATGGCGCGGTAGCTTGGTATGTAGACGGTGAGGGTCTGCCCGTCGTACGCGATGACCTGATCGGCGGGCTCGGTGAAGTCGACGCGGAGATAGGTCGGCGATTTGAAGTACACGGTGCCCCGCATCGTCTCCTTGCCGGAGAGTATTTCGAGCGAGGCTTGGTAATCCTCGACCTGCGCGTAGCGCTCGGCCACCTGGTCGAAGAACTGCGCGGCTGTGATGATATCCTGCGCGGCCGCAAAGGGCGCAGCCGCGAGGGCAAGCACGATGGCGATATATTTCACATGACGTCCCCGTCCGACGACTGTCGGGTGATTGTGGAATACTACCCCTACGGCCGTAAAAAGACAATCCCGCCTTGTATGCGGAACTGGAAACTCTACGATGATTTATCCCGCCTCAGGCTTTCGCGGACGAGATAGCGGAGTCTGTCGTCGAGGAGCTTGAGCGCGGAACCGCAATCAGGGCAGGTGAAACGGCTATCGACGAGATGTTCCTTTCGGCAGGCGATACAGAAAATCTTGCCGCAGTTCGGACAGGCCCCCGCCGGCGAATCGTCGGGCGGCATCGCTCTGATGCTCGACGAACTCTGGGGCGGCAGCTCGCGGGGAACGCGCCAGATGCGGCCGCAGGACGCGCAGGACAGGCTCTCCGTGGTCGCTTCTTCGATCTCGGCGAGAAGTTTGGCCGAGCGGCCGGGATCGGACTGTTCGAGTGAACGCGCAAGTTCGAGAGCCTTGTCGCTTTTCTGGAGGGCGAGGTAACAGCGGGCGAGTCCGACGGTCAACGCGGCTTCGCCCGGGCTCGACTCGAGACCAAGCCTGTAGGCGGCTTCGGCGCGCGGAAAATCGCCGTACACCATGGCCAGATTCCCCGCCAAAAGGAGGGCGCGGGGCGTGGGGCCCAGATCGAGGGATTTCCGTATCCTGTCTTCAGCATCGGAGTAGCGTTCGAGTTCGAGATAGACGGCGGCGAGATTCGCCTGGTACTCGGCGTTCGAAGGATCCGCGTTCACGGCGCGCAGGTACTCCCGGGCGGCTTTTTCGAGGAGTTCTTCTTTGGTTTCGAGAGTTTCAGTCCCGGCGGCACGAGCGAGAACATTGCCCGCCTGATTGCGGCAGGATGCCGTGTCGGGAAAGGCCTCGAGACAGGCGAGGGCGTCCTCGAGTCTTCCCTCTCGTGAGGCGAGTTCCGAGAGGTTGACCGCGATATCCGGGGATGAGGGGAGGGCCTCGCGGGCCTTGTTCAAGTAAAGCTCCGCCGAGGAAAGATCATCCCGCGCGAGAGCCTCCTGGCCTGCCAGATTCATGATCCAGCCGCGGACCTCGCCTTCGGCCGGGGCCAGTTCGACCGCGCGGGCTATCGCCTCGCCGGCGTCGCGGCCCGAAAGAAAGAGCCGCTCGGCGTAGCGGAATGCGTAGAGCGGATACTCGGGCTCGAGGCGGAGGGCCTCCTCGAACTGTTCGAGGGCCGCCTCCGAATCCCCCCGCTCGGCGAGACACAGCCCGTAGAGGTAGTGGAGGGCCGAGTCCTCTGTCCCCTTCTCGATGAGGCCGGCCATGAGCTTCGCGGCTTCTTGTTTTTTCCCGGCGCGGAAGAGGGCCTTGGCCCTGATCGCCTTGACCTCGGGTGAGCGGGGCCTCAATTTCTCGAGCCTGTGGAGCGCGAGTTCGAGGTCGTCGTCTGCCTCCTGGGCCGAGAAAAGCCTGGCGGCTTCGAGATAGGCATCGGCCGCCTTTTCGTTTTGTCCCGCCTGGTCCCAGGCCCGCGCCTCGTTCATGCGGAAGATGGGCTGTTCCGGTTCGAGTTCGGCGGCCGCATGGTATTCGCGGGCCGCGGCCTCGTAGTCGCCGAGCGAAAAACGCGCGTGCCCCGACAAGTCGGAAAGGCGCGCGCTCAAGGAGCCCTTCTGTTTGAGACCCTCCAAGGTGTCGCGCAGTTCGAGGTAGCGTCCGCGCAGGTACAGAAGATTTATTTTTTCCTCGAAGGCCTCGGATCTATTCGGATCGAGCTTCAGGCAGGCCTCGAGGGCTGCTTCGGCCTCGTCCTGCAGGCCCAGACGCAGCGAAACCTCGGCCTTGAGAAACTGTTCGTCCGCGTCGAGTTCGCGGCGGCGCTCTATCTTGCGCAGCTGCACGGCGGCAGGCAGCCACTCGCCCATGGCGAAGAAGGTGCGCGCGAGATTCCGCCTGGCCTCATTCGGAGGCTGCAAGTAGTAGTTTTCGCGGTAATAGCGGGCCTCGACTTCGAGGGGCCGCGAATCGATGACGCAGGAATGGAGGGCGAAGGCCGCCTTGTCAGACTCCGCGTAATTCTGCGCGGCGAAGGCGGCATAGCCCGTTCGGAAAGTGTCGTCCACGGCCTCCCCCGCCCAGCTCCCGTCGACCAGCACGGTGAAATGACCGCCGCGGGCTATAACGGCGAGCTCTCGATGGCGCTCGGAGCCCTCGGTCGCTCCCGAAAGCTCGGTCCAGGCGATGAGCGGACGGGGACTGCCGTTGAAGACACAGTCGAGGCGGAAAAAATTCCGGTTGGATACGAGGACCGAGTAGAAGTTCGAATCGTCCTGGTACCTGAAAAGAAAACCGCAGGCCGAGTAGGGCGACCCCGGGAGGAACTCGAGCACGCCTTCGAGGACGAAATCGGAATAACGATAGAGCGGCGCCTCGACCCAGGCGAAGAGATTGCGGCGCTCGAGGCTCAGCTGAAGGCGGGGACTGGAATCATCCCCGCCTTTCGCCGGCTCGACATAGGCCGCACGATACGATTCTTCATCTCGTTCGAGAAATCGCCCGCGCCTTTGGCCGTCGAGCTCCGCGATCCAGAGTTCCTCGACGATCGAGCCCGGCTCGGGTTCGGCCGGTCTGCGTCCGAAGAGTCGCCGTAAAAAACCGATCATGCCTCGACCGCTCCACTAGCGCGCGCTTTTTTCCAGCATGAGCGTGATGGTGGGGCGGTCGGTGATCTCGGGCGGACCGAAGTACTGAATCCCGCCAGGCAGACGGTAGTCCGAGCTGAGCGACCAGGACTCGCGTTTCGCGGCGAACTCCTTGAACGGAGCTCCGTCGAGTTCGACGAGGGCTTTCTTGATGACCGGCTTGTCGGCCCCGTGCCGCCGCTCGATGTTCATCATCGAGACAAGGGGGATGCCTCCGGCGACCCATGTGTCGGCGGCTGCGGTCAGATTGCGCACCGACGAAAGGTAGCCGGTCAGGCCCGAGGCCGCGAGAATGAAGGCGGTGTATCCGAGCGAATAGCAGTAATCGGCGTCGAAATTCGACGGGAAGCCGCATCGCCCCTCGTAGCCGAAGAAATGGGTCTGGTAGTCGAACTTGCCCGTGTAGGTCCCCTTCGCCGAAAGCTCTTTGAGCTTTGCTCGCGTCATTTCGACCAGGAGCTTCTCGGTCTCGATGCGGGAGACCTGGACGTTGCCGTGGGGGTCGCGATCCCACAAAAGCTGCTCCTGAATCCCCTGAGGCAGGCTTTCGAAGAGGGCGGCCGAGCCTGAGCCGAGACGCTTGAGAATGAAGGCCTTCTGGTCGGCGAAGGACGCGAGTGATTTGAATTCGGCTGCCGACGCGGCCAGAAGATCATTGATCTCGCCGATGAGCGATTTCACCTCGGGCACGAATTCGATGAGCCCCTCCGGAACGAGGACGACACCGAAATTCTCGCCCTTCTCGGCCCGGGCCGTCACCGACTTCACGATCTGATCGACGACCTGACTCAGACTCATCTTGCGCTGTTCGATCTCCTCGGAGATGAGGCAGACATTGGGCCGCGTCTGGAAGGCGCACTCGAGCGCGATGTGCGAGGCTGATCTTCCCATGAGCTTTATAAAGTGCCAGTACTTGCGGCTCGAGGCGGCGTCGCGGCAGATGTTGCCGATCAGCTCGGAATAGGTTTTTGTCGCCGAATCGAAGCCGAAGGAGGTCTCGATCCACTCGTTCTTGAGGTCGCCGTCGATTGTCTTGGGTACGCCGATCACGGAGATGGGCTTCCCCTCAGCCCCCGCCGCCTTGACGAAGTACTCCGCCAGGAGGGCCGCGTTGGTGTTCGAGTCGTCGCCGCCCACGACCACGATCGCGTCGAGTCTGCGGCGCGTGGCGGTCTCGAAGGCCTTCTCGAACTGCTCGGGCGTCTCAATCTTCGTGCGACCCGAGCCCACCAGGTCGAAGCCGCCGGTATTGCGGTAGCGGTCGACAAGCTCGGCGGTGATTTCCATGCACTTGTCTTCGACCAGTCCTCCGGGGCCGCCGCGGAAGCCGAAAAGCTCGGACTGGGGATTGCCCGCCTTAAGCCCGTCGAAGAGGCCGGCGATCACGTTATGGCCGCCCGGCGCGGGTCCGCCCGAGAGGATGACGCCGATCCGCAGAGGCCGTTTCGCCTGCGGATTGTCGCCCGGTCGGAATTCCACCCTGGGAAGGCCGTAGGTTTTCGGGAATATGGCGCGAAGACGGTCTTTGTCGACGGCTGGTTCGGCAGCCTGTCCTTTGACTGCGGCGATCTTGTCCACGCTCGCGCGCAGGATAGAGGGAAGTTTTGGCGCATAGGCGAAGCGGGCGCTCTGGAGAGGGGAAAAGTCCATGATGTCAGTCTCCTTGCGGTGTTCGGGTTTCTGAGAGATTGTATCGAAAAACGCCCTTTTCGAGTAAGTAGTGAGGGCCCCGTCCGGGCGGGCCTTTCATCCCTGCGCGGTCTGAGCCTCGATCTCTTCTTTGCTCAAGGGTCGGAGGACCCGGATGCCGGTCTCGGTTGTTTTGATGACGACATCCTTGCCGTCGGGGGTCCTGGCGCCGATGACCTGTACGATCGGATAGCGCGGGTTCTCCGGATTGACGTCGACCACGACCGCGCTTTTGTTGTTCGTGAGCAAAACTTTTGTGCCGATCGGATAAATCGAGAGACTGTACACCAGGGCGCGGATGACGATGTCGTCGTACTGCTTGCCCTCGTTCTTCAAAATATCGACCATGCCCGAGTAGCCGTCCTTCGCCTCCTTGTAGGGACGTTCGGCCGTGACCGCGTCGAAGGAGCAGGCGACCATGATGATCCTCGAGTACAGCGAGATTTTGTCGCCCGTGAGCCCCCGGGGATAGCCCGAACCGTTCATGCGCTCGTGATGTTCGAGGGCGGCGAGACATACGGCTAAAGGAATCTGCCGTTCTTTAAGCAGATTGTAGCCGAGGAGGGGATGCGCGGTGATCGATTTTTTCTCCTGAGGGGTGAGACTCCGGCCGGACATATACAACAGGGGCGGGAGTCTCACCATGCCGATTTCGTGAAGCGCCGCGGCAGAACCGAGCTCGATGAGTTTGAAGGAGGGGAGCTTGAGGGCCGAGCCGAGGATTATCGAGTAAACGGCGCTGCGGACGGCGTGCGAAACGAGATAGTTCTTGTGCTGAGGAGCGAGGGACTGGGCGCGGAGGAGAAATCGGCGGTTCTGGGCGACGACCTGGACCAGCGACCTCATACGCTCGCCGAGTTCTTTATAGTCGAGTTCGTTCTTTGTGACGAACTTCGTGTATAAACCTTCCATATAGTGCGAAAACTCGGTATAGAAGGCGAGCACTTCATCGACCTTCTCCCGTTCCCCGGCTCCATCGCTCAGGGCGCTTTGGGCCGCCTTGGCGCTCGCAGACTCTTTGTGTTCGCTCTCCTCCTCCTCCTGCGCCGCGTCGAGCACATTGCCCTCGGTGCGCACCTCGCGGAATTCCCAGACCGTCAATCTTCGCACGAGGGCTTCGTCCACCGGGGTTTCAGGAGCCAGGAGCACATAGCCGTCGTCCAAAAAGAGGGGTTTGGAGAAATATGTCTGCGGCTTTAAGTCTTTCAGCGCTATGATATTCATGTCCCGCCCATTGACCCTGATATGTCCGGATGCTAGTCTCAAATATCAGGCTGCGCAAGCTGATGAAGAACCCATCGACGCTCGTATCGGCATCCGATCGACTTTCTTCTCGAGGCAATCTTGAAGAACCGAAGTTTTCGAGATCCCCTTTCTATATTATAGGAGCCTTAATCGATGAAATTTAGAACAATTTTCATTCTTTTTAATGTCGTCATACTAACGTCATTCGTGTTCGTCTTTCTGATGCCTCTTTTGGTTCTCGATTCGGGCTCCTTCCTCGGTTTTTGGAAGGATAATTGGTATCTCGCCCTCTTTTTCATCCTTCTCATCACAGGCCTGAATGCCTTCTTTCTCGCGAATAGAAAGGTTTTTGTTCTCGTGGAGCGTGAGGATTGGAACGGCCTCATCGCCTATCTTGTCAGAACCATGTTCGGTTCGAATCCTTCCCGGCCGGGGCGGTTCCGATCCTCGAGGGTTCGACTGCTCATCAACGCCTATCTCCTACAATCCGACGCCGAGGGTATCGCCCGCCTCGAGGAGACGCTCGCCGCGCAACGCCCCGATCTTCTCCGAAAAAACGCCCTTCTTTTCGGCGTGACGAGGCTTTTGACCGGCCGAAACGAGGATGCGGAGGCTTTTTTCAAGAAGTACCTTGACGCAAAGGACGCGTACTCCGCCGATTGGCTTCGATTCGACTACGGCTTCAGTCTCATCATGCAGAGACGAGTCCTCGAGTCTCGTCCCTATCTCGAGGGAGCCCTTGCTTCCTCGGACGCGGTTCTTCGCGCTATTGCGGCTTACCTGCTCGGCGGCCTCTATGTCAACACCGAGACTGTCGAGGAGAACCGCCAATCCGCCCGCGCACGAGCCGAGGAGGAGCGGGTTCGGCTCCGGAAGCGCTTCGACGAACGGCGCTGGCAAAAAGAAGTCGAGCGAGCCAAGAGCGAAGTGCACATCGTCATCCTTTCGAAGCTCGTCGACGATGCCGGCCGCTGGCTCAGAGAGGAGTGAACTTTCTCTCAAGCACATCCTTTTGGACTGCCGACATTAGAATCGAATAGGACGGTCCGGTTTGACAGTTGCGGTGCTCGCATCCTCCGATGACGGACATAGGCTCCTGGGCATACTCGAGGCCCTCGACGCCACAGGTATCGACGCCTATGCCCTAAAAATACATGAAGGCTGGTCCACGCTCCCGCCGGATAAAATTGTAGCCCGTCTCGAAAAGGCCACACATTTTCTGGTTATCGCTTCGACTTCGAGTCTTGTTTCGGGCTGGCTTCCCTTCGCCGCCGGTTTCGGATACGCCCGAGGTTCAGGTATCGCACTGTTTCGGCTCGACCCCGACCTGGCTCTTCCGAAAATACTCGGTAATCTTCCCGTACTCGACAGCCTGGACGAACTCGGGGCTTTCTACAGAATCGAGAAAGACGAGTGGCAGGCTCTCGAATGGAGGCGCCAGGCCCGCGCCCGCCTGCTCGAAATGGGTATTTCCTGTCACGCAGATGCCCTGGCTCAGTGTGTTTCGGACGGAGACACGAAGGCCGTCGCTCTTTTTATCGACGCCGGTTTCAATCCCGATACGCGCGATAAACACGGAGTGCCCATGCTCTGCCTTGCGACGCGGGCGAAGCACCTCGCGGTCGCCGAGCTTCTTCTGGACCGAGGAGCCTCGATCGATCTGCAGAGCGAGGATAGGGGCTACTCGCCGCTCATGGACGCAGCACAGGCTGGAGCGGTCGAGCTTGCCAGACTCTTTTTGGAACGGGGCGCCGATCCGAATCTGGCAAGCAAGGATGCGCAAACCGCTCTTATCGTCGCCGTCGGGCGGAACGACACGGCTCTTTCGCGGCTTTTGCTCGAACACGGAGCCGATCCCGACATCATCGACAAGCTGGGACTCTCGGCCCGCAAATACGCGGCCCTTTTCAAAAACGCTGAGATCATCTCGATGATCGAGTCATTCGCCCCCGTCAAACGGAACCTCTAAAAACCAACCGGGTTTTTTTAGAGGTTCACATAATCGAACAACCTACGACTGCCGTTATCAGGCTCTCGACAGCGGTTTTTTGTTGCAGGCAACGCGTGCCTAGGGTATCGTCCTATGAAATGATCGCGATCGAGACCCTGCCGGATGGCTTTGTCTTAACGGTCGACGGCAGAAAGATCCTGACTCATACGCGGCGCAGCCCCTGTCTCGAACTCGGCAGCGGCGAAAATTTCGTCAAACAGTCGAAAGGTCGGTTTTCGATCCGCTCGCGGCATACACACTTTTCACATCTCAAATCGTTTAAGATCGTCGAGTGTTCCGATGACTTCGTGGTGATCGAATTCGAGGGAAGGCTGAGCATGGCGGTCCGCGAACGGGATCGCCGCATCAAATTGTCGTTCTCCCGGTACGACGCCTCGATCAACCGCTTCAGGCTCAGAATCGTGGCCAGACCGGATGAACGGCTTTTCGGTTGTGGGGAGCGTTTCTCCCGCCTCGACCTGAAGCGGCGCACGATCGATCTGTGGGTGCGAGAACGAGGCCCAGGATCGGGACTCGGCCTCGCTTCTGTATCGGCCCGCCGACACGGTTCGGGCGGCGGCATGGACGCGTCGGCGAAGGAGCTACCCGCCTATGTTTCCACCGACGGCTACTGGTGCATCGTGGACGCGGTTTCATACTCGGTGTTTGAATTCCACCGCGCCTCGACGATCATCGAGTCTTGGTCCGTACCCCGCGAGATTCTGATCGGATACGAGGCCGATTCCACCCGATCGACGGCGGCGATGAACAGCCATATCGGAAAGGCGCCTCTTCCTCCCGAGTGGATTTTCGACGGCGCCTGGTTAGGTGTGTCGGGAGGGCTCGTATCTTTGGCAGGCAGTTTGGCTACGGTCAAAGAAGCGGGCGCCGCGATCGGCGCAGTCTGGGTGCCAGACTGGTGCGGCATCCCGTCGACCTCGGGAAGACCCCGTGCAGCTTCGGAATGGAAGGCGGACTCGTCCCTGTATCCACAGTTGGCGCAGGAGATCGCATCTCTGCGCGCGAAGGGCATCCGCTTTGTGGGACGCATCGATCCCTACCTTTCTCCCGAGGGAGAGCTCGGCTTAGAGGCCTCGGAACGTGGTTTCTTGGTTAAAAACAAAGACGGTGACGATTACCTCCTGCCCGCTCACATTACCCCGGTCGTCATGGTCGATCTCACGAATACCGACGCCTTCGCCTGGATCAAAAGCCGAATTACACAGAGTCTCATCGACATAGGTATGTCGGCCTGGGCCGCGGACGGCGGCGAGCTTCTACCTGCGGACGCCGTTCTCGCGTCCGGCGAATCCGGCATGGAGGCGCATAACCGCTGGTCGGTGCTCTGGGCGAGGGCGAACCGCGAGGCGATCGAGGAATCGGGGCGAGCCTCCGAGCTTGCCTTCTTCGTCCGATCGGCCTGGCTCGGATCTGCGCGTTATGCGACATCATTTGTGTGCGGGGAACAACTGTCGACACTCGAGGGAGAACTGGGGCTTCAAGGCGCAATTTGCTCGGCGCTTTCAAGCTCATTCTGGGGGGCAGTGCCGTGGCACTGCGAGGTCGGCGGAGGAAGTGAGGCCTGTGTCGGACGGCTCGATCCCGAATGTCTTTCGCGATGGATGGAAATGGCTGCCTTTACGCCTCTTTTCCGAACGAGCGCAGACCGTGAAAAATCTGCACGGTCAGGAAAACTCAGAGGCGCTCGGCTCTGGTCCGATCAGACTGCACTCACTGTGTTCGCACGTATGTCGCAGACATATAGGACTTTGAAACCCTATCATCTTGCCGTCGCCGAAGAAGCCGCCGAACTAGGCCTGCCCTATCTACGTCATCCCTGGTTGCACTATCCCGACGATCGGAGGGTCTTGCAATTGTCAGGGCAATTCCTCTATGGTCGGGACCTCATGATTGCACCGAACCTTTCGAGAGGCACTGTTCTGACGGAGCTGTATCTGCCCGAGGATGAATGGATACACCTCTGGACCTCGCGCTGTTTCAGGGGCGGAGAAGTATCGATCGAAAGCCCTCTGGGTTATCCGGCTGTTTTTTACCGGGCGGCCTCGCCTTTTGCCCGGCTTTTTGACGAAATGCGGCGCACGGGACGGCGATCGTGAACGTTCCGGTTTATGTTGCGGCCCTCGTCATCCTCGCCGGTAATGCCGTCCTCTCGCTCGGTAACAGCCTGCAGAAACTGAACATCGGCTGGATGAAAAAAACAGCCTCGCTCGATGCGATCGCTGCACCGAAAACCGACCGGTCCCGAGCGGTTCTTTTTATGGGCTGGTTCATCGGCTTTCTCATGATGAACTCGGTGCCTGTGTTCCAGTTCATCGCACTACTGGGACTGCCGGCCAATGTCGTCGCCGCCTTTGCCGGATCGAGCGTGGCCTTCACCGCGATTTTCGCCCGTTTTCTTTTAGGAGAACGTATCGGTCTGCGTCGAACGCTCTGGACCCTCGTCCTGTTCGCGGCCATAGCGGGAGCAGGACTCTTGGGAAAGAGTTTTGCGGACGAAGCCGGTTTTTCCCCGACCGCACTCTTCATTTTCATTGGGCTGCCCCTTCTGGCGACGCTGGGGCTTTTGATTTTTAGGTGCAAGGGGGACTGCAACGGGGACAGAGCACAACGAGACAAGGGGGACAAAGGAGCACAGCAGGGGGACAGAGCTAATGGAGCCGAGAGAACCGAGAGGGACAGAGCTCAGAACAAACATTTAGCTCCGTTTTTCGCAGGAATATCGGGGTGTTTCGGTGGCTATATGGTTATTACAATGCGAGCCCTCCAAATTGACGCCGGAGCTAACATTTCCATTGAATGGTTTTCTTCACCCTACCTTTATGCATTTATCTTATGTGGTTTTGGAGGTTTCTCGATTGTACAACTGGCCTACAAGGATGGTGAGATGGCCAGGGTCGCGCCTGCTCTTTATGGTATGCAGGTACTCTGGCCGGCTATAGCTTCGTATTTTGTATTCGGATCGCCCTTTGTCATCCTTCAAGCTACCGCCTTCCTAATTGTGGCTATATCGGTAGTGGCGATAGCGGGGAATCGTGATTCGACAATGACTAAATGATGGGAACCTCTAAAAACCCGGTTGGTTTTAGAGGTTCCTTGCAATTCCCGCAAGGGAATTAATTCCCTTACGGGAATTGTTTTTTAGGTTGACCTCGAAAAGCTGAATTTTTTCGAGGTCCCCTGATTATTAATTTATAAGTTTCTCTGTATGATCGGTTTTCCTTTGTGAAGGGCTGGCTTATGTAAGGAGTATCTGCTCATGCTCTGGGAAAAATGGTATCAACCATACTGGCGCTTTTTCAACAATATCACAACGACCTGTTCGATTGTGCCATAACCCTCCCCAGCGCCATCTCAGTCCATCTTTTACCTGGCCTGCTTTTACCGGGTTGTTATCGATATACTCGAAGATTTGTAAAAGTTCCTGAAGACTCGCAATGATCCGTGAAAAAAACCGGCATCCCCAGACATGTCCTGTATAGCCCATGATTTTATTAAATTTCATCGCAAACACACTCAGTATCCACTGCATAATCGCCGATAGGTTCTCGCCCTTTCCGGGTTGAATCACGAAATGAAAGTGATTACCCATAATGCAGAAATTTTCGAGTTTAAAATCGTATTTTATCTTCGCACGTTTCACTACCAATAAGAAGAGTTCCTTCATTGCACACGTATCAAGAATCATCTCTTTTCGGTTTGCACGTGATGTAACGTGATAGCGAGCTCCATCTTTTAGTTCACGAGGATGGCGCATGCCCTAGATACGCTTATCGATATGTTTATTGATTGAAAGCGTCAATTGTTCAGTTTATAAAGCGACGTTTTGTAATAGATAGTGCATTGTCTGTTTATCTTGTATTTTTATTAACCAAAATTGTAGTGCACATACAACACTAACACATACACAACCACCACCACCATAAAAAACAAACACACACATAATACAACAAGCACTGCCCCCAACAACAACAACAAACAACAACAAACAACAAACAACAAGCTCTGTCCCCGCGAAACAAACAACAAGCTCTGTCCCGGAATAGTAACCGCTTCCATCACCCCATAATCATGAAAGATTTACACGCTCGAGGGGTGA
>CAZXXZ010000038.1:0-23303 GCA_964644505.1 uncultured Treponemataceae bacterium
GGACGAAGCGGGTCCGACGAAGCTGTCAGGATGACGGCGAGGAGGACCGAATCCCTCTCTCTCCGAATATTATGGAGAGATGGCCGAGCGGTCTAAGGCGCACGATTGGAAGTCGTGTGTACTCGTAAGGGTACCGAGGGTTCAAATCCCTCTCTCTCCGTTTTTCATTACGTTGCGACAGGGCGAATGCAGACCCTGTCTCCCGTTTTGTTTCGAGCGTTCGAAGCCAGGCACTGCGCTCGTGACCGCCGCCTAACCCCGCCAGGTCCGGAAGGAAGCAACGGTAAGCGGTTGGCGCGGTGACGCAGAGCGCCTGGCTTCGAGCGCTCGAACTCTTTACCCGCCCCCTTCCTTGTGTTATTTTCCTTCCATGCCATACGAGGTCACCGCGACTCGAAAGCGCCCTAAAGATTTTAATGAATTCAAGGGACAGGAATTTGTTTCCGCGACCCTCGTATCCAGTCTCGAAAGCGGGCGGATCGCGCACGCCTACCTTTTCTCCGGTCCGCGCGGCTGCGGGAAGACGAGCGCCGCGCGGATACTCGCGAAATCCTTGAATTGCGAAAAGGGCCCTTCCGCGAAGCCCTGCGGTGTTTGCCGCTCCTGTGTGGAAATAGCGCGCGGTGCGAGTCTCGATGTCATCGAGATCGACGGTGCGTCCAACACCTCGGTCGACAATGTACGGCAGATCAAGGACGAGGTTCTCTTCCCGCCCAACGGGGGACGGTACAAGGTCTATATAATCGACGAAGTCCACATGCTCTCGAACAGCGCCTTCAACGCGCTGCTCAAAACGATCGAGGAGCCTCCGCCCTACATCGTGTTTATTTTCGCGACCACCGAATTGCACAAGGTTCCCGCGACCATCAAGAGCCGCTGCCAGCAGTTCGCGTTCAGGCTTTTCAAGATCGACCTCATCAAATCCCTTCTTGCAGAGGCCGCGGCGGAAAACGGCATCGAGGCTGAGGACGAGGCCCTGCTGTGGATCGCGAAGGAGGCGCGCGGTTCGCTGCGCGACGCATACACCTTGTTCGATCAGGTGGTCTCGTTCGCCGAGGGCAGGATCAGCGCCGAGCTCATCAGGGACAAGCTCGGGCTCACGGGGCTCGAGGCGCTCGGAGAACTTTTTCGCGCCTGCGCCGCGGGCGATACCGGAGCTGCGCTTTCGGCGATCAACAACATTCTCGAGCGCGGCGTTTCGGCTGAGCAGCTTGTCTCCGAGGCCGCCGATTACTGCAGATCCCTGCTTCTCATCAAAAACGGGATCGATAAAGTGGATCTTCTGGGTGCCCCTGTTTCGGCCTTCGATTCGTTCGTCGTGGAACAGTTGAATGCAGAGCAGATCGAGCGTTCCCTGGCTTTGATTCTCGCCTTGTACCGGGATCTCCGCTACACGGTCGATCAGCGCTTTGAACTCGAACTCGCCTTTTCGCGGCTCTGCAGGCTTCGGGACTATGTTTCGCCGCAGGAGGTGGCGAAGGCCGTCGGTGAGTTGAGGCGGTGTATCGGCGGCGGTGCGGTCGCCGCATCGATCGGGCGACTTTCGTCGCAAAACCTCGATCTCGAAAAAAAAAAGCCGCTGACAGGTACTGAGGCGGAACACATACCCACCAAGAGCGACAGGCGAGACAAGTGCGAGTCGCCCGGCGCGTCGAACGGCTCCGCGGAGCATTTGCGAGGCCCGGTCATCGAGGAGCTCGGTCGTTCGAGTCCTTTGCTCAAAACGGGACTCGCCTCCTCGCTTCCCTGGAGAGAGGAAAATGGCAAGCTCATCATAGTCTTCAAGTCCGGGATGGAAGAAAGTGTGGTCCGGCCCAGCGTCGCCGACATCGCGGCCAAAGCCTCCGAGCTGGCGGGAAGGCCTGTCAGGGTCGAGCTTCGTGTCGAATCCGCTTCGGGGTGCCGACAGGAGGACGAAGCCTCGCTTGCGCAGTCTGCAAAGGCGCCGGATCCGATCGCGATCGTCGAACGGGTTTTCCGCGGAACGCGCGTCGATCAGGCGGGACGAGGAGAATGAGATGAACTTCGGCGAGATCATGGAGATGCTTCGCAACCCCCAGGCCGTCCAGGCGCGGCTCGCGGAGTTGAAAGAAAAGACCGAGCGCATTCAGGCCGAGGGCAGTGCGGGCGGCGGTATGGTAAAAATAACGCTGAACGGCACTCTCGAAATGATCCGATGCGAGATCGCCCCCGAGGCGGCCTCGGATGTCGAGTTGTTGCAAGACCTTGTCCGTGCCGCGTACAACGACGCGTCGGTAAAAGTGAAAGAGGCGGTGCAGGCGGAGCTTTCAGCAGGCGGCGGAATGGGTTTGCCCCCGGGACTGTTCGGAGGCTTGTAGTGCGGGCCCTTGAAGAGCTCGTCGGACTTTTGACGCGTCTTCCGGGCATCGGCCGAAAAAGCGCGCTTCGCGTCGCCTATCACTTACTCAAAGCCGATCCTGGCTTTTCCGAGTCCCTCGCCGACAAAATCCGGAATCTGAAAACTTCGATCGGGTTTTGCACGGTCTGCGGCTCGTATACCGAGACGGATCCCTGCGATGTCTGTTCCTCGAGCCTGCGCGATCACAGTCTGGTCTGCGTCGTTGAGCAACCGCAGGATGTCCTCTCCATCGAGGCGTCGCGCGAGTATCGCGGCGTTTATCACGTGCTCGGCGGACTCATATCGCCCCTCGACGGCGTCGGACCCGAGAATCTCCGCATACGGGAGCTCGTCGAACGCGTCAAAGCCGGCGGTATATCCGAAGTAGTCGTCGCGACCAATCCCACGGTCGAAGGGGACGCGACGGCTTTGTATTTGAAGCGAGAGCTCGAATCGACCGCGGTCAGCGTAACGCGACTCGCGACTGGCATTCCCGTCGGCGGCGACCTCGAGTATGCCGACCGCCTCACCCTCGCGCGCTCATTCCGGGGCAGGACCAAGTTGTAGGATCGCCGCTACAAAAAAAACGGGACCGCCCTTTCGGACGGCCCCGCCGCGCCGCGCGCCTGGGGGATCACTGGAGGAGCTGCAGCACCTGCTGGGTTTTCTGGTTGGCCTGGGCGAGCATCGCGGTTCCGGCCTGGGCCAGGATGCGGTTCTTGGTGTAGCCGACCATCTCGTTGGCCATATCGGCGTCCCTAATGCGGCTCTCTGCGGCCTGGAGGTTTTCGGCCCCCACGTCGATGCCGCGGACTGCGTGCTCAAGACGATTCTGGTAGGCGCCGAGATCGGCGCGCTGCTTGTTGACGATCTTGAGGGCCTGGTCCAGGGTTCCGATGGCGCGGTTCGATCCGTCGGGCGTTTCGAACGAAATGATCGAATTATCACCGACGTTCTTCACGCCGAGGGCCTTGGAGGTCATCGTGCCGATGTATACCTGCACCCGCTGATCCATGTTGGCGCCGATATGGAACCACATGGAGCCGGTGACCATGTTCTCCCCATTGTCCCGGGCGAAGCGCCCGGTGAGGAGATTCATGCCGTTGAACTGCGCATGGCTGGCGATCCGGTCGATCTCGTCGACGAGCTGGCTGACCTCGACCTGGATCTGCATCCGGTCTTCCGCGCTGTAGATGCCGTTGGAGGCCTGCACCGCGAGCTCGCGGAGCCGCTGGATGATGTCCTGCGACTCCTGGAGGTAGCCTTCCGTCGCCTGGATGAATGAAATGCCGTCCTGTGCGTTCTTCGATGCGCGCTGGAGACCTCGGATCTGACTGCGCATTTTCTCCGAGACGGCGAGCCCGGAGGCGTCGTCTCCCGCGCGGTTGATCCTCATCCCCGATGACAGTTTCTCCATCCCCTTTGTCACGTCGTCGTTGACGACTCTGAGAGAACGGTCCGCGAACATAGCGCTCAGATTGTGATTAATGATCATGCCTTACTCCTTTCATGGCAAAAGGCGGCCTTCCGGGGCCGCCCGGCGTCCGTGCCGGCTGATTGCGCGCCGGTTCCGCTCGCGTCCTCCGCGATTCCTCACGCGGCGTCGACGCTGGGGAAGAGCCCGGACACTTCGGCGTCGCCGCAGGGTACGGGCGTTCCTTCACTTCGAGTATCGTCATGGAAGAGCCGCGCTTTAGAAAAAAGAGTTCTTTGTTCAAACTGTATCCGTGACCGGATATCCGTAGGCGCGATGCGGCCGAGGATGCTACACTTCCGCCGGAATCAAGCATGACAGTACGGCGAATAATGGAAGTTCTCGAGGCCAGGCTGATCTCGGGAGAAGAGCTTTTGGATCTTGAGGTGAGCGCGGCCTGCGGCGCCGATCTCATGAGCGACGTCATGGCCTTCGTCAAGGAGAAGGTCGTTTTGCTGACAGGACTTGCCAACCCTCAGGCCATACGGACCGCCGACCTTTTGGATATTAAGGTCGTCGTTTTGGTCCGGGGCAAATGCCCGAGCGAGGACCTTGTGAAGATGGCGCGGGAAAGCGGCATGGCCCTGCTTTCGACCAGGTATTCGATGTTCCTCGCCTGCGGCCGGCTCTACGAGGCCGGTCTCCGCGGCGGTGGAGTGCGTAACATCGATTAGGCGGTGCCCGTACGCTCAAGCTGCGTTTCGAGGTAGGCGGCGAGGATTTCTCGCTCGCCGGCAGAGCTTCAACCGAGCTTAAGCGCGCGCTCGGCAGACTCGGTGTCAGCCCCGAGCATGTTCGGCGCGCCGCCGTCGCGATGTACGAGGCCGAGATCAACATGGTCATCCATGCGGGAGGCGGGATCGCCGAAGCCGAGATCGGAGCGGATCGGGTCTGCATGAGACTGACGGACAAGGGTCCGGGTATACCCGATCTCGATCTGGCTATGACCGAGGGCTGGTCGACCGCCTCCGAGCATTACCGCGAACTCGGTTTCGGCGCCGGCATGGGGCTGCCGAATATAAAGCGCAATGTCGATGAAATGACTATCGACACCGAGGTGGGCAAGGGGACTTGTATTTCGATGACGGTCCGTTTCGCGGTTCTTCGACAAGAGGGAGACGAGACAAAGTGAGTTCAGAGTTGTTTCATTCCGTCCGTCTCGATTCCGACAAGTGTGTCGGGTGTACGACCTGCATCAAGCACTGTCCTACCGAGGCGATACGCGTACGCGGCGGGAAAGCCCATATAATCGAAGAACGCTGCATCGACTGCGGCGAATGCATCCGCGTCTGCCCGCACGGGGCCAAACGCGCCGTGTCGGATCCGATATCGATCATCGATGGCTTCGACAAAAAGGTCGCCGTTCCCGCGCCGACCCTCGTGAGCCAGTTCGACCATACGAGTGTCGATCGGACCCTTTCGGGGCTTCTCACGATGGGCTTCGACGAGGTGTTCGAGGTAGCCGAGGCCGCGGAGATCATTACGGCGGCGACCAGGGAACTCCTTGCAGGGGATGTGAGAAGATTGCCGCGGCCGGTGATCTCGAGCGCCTGTCCCGCGGTCGTACGCCTCGTACGATTACGTTTCCCCAGCCTCATCCCCCATCTCGCTCCCCTTCTGCCTCCCATGGAGGCCGCCGCGCGCATCGTCAAAGAACGCTTGTACGTCGAAGAAACGGGACGCTCCGCCGGAAGAAAAAAACGAGTAGGTGTTTTTTTTATAACACCCTGTGCGGGTAAGGTGACGGTCACGCGATCGCCCCTCGGATACGCCCGTTCGGCCCTCGACGGCGTCATCGGCCTCAAGGACATCTATCTTCGATTGCGCTCGGCGATAGCGGAGTCCCCGCCGCGTTCCCTGGCGCGGGCGGGCCGCAGGGGGCTGGAATGGGCGAGGATAGAAGGCGAGGCCGAGTCTCTCGGCGAGTCAAACTCGATCTCGGTGGACGGGATCGGGAACGTGATCGCGTTGCTCGAGGAACTTGAAAACGGAAAACTCGGGGACCTCGAGTATGTCGAGGCACTCGCCTGTCCGGCTGGGTGTCTCGGCGGACCGCTCACCGTGGAGAATCCCTATGTCGCCAAGGCGCGGCTCCGGGTTCTCGAGGCCGAGGCTCCGGCTGCGGGCGCGCATCGATCGTACACGCCGCCCAAGCTCGAGGAACTTCTATGGACGGAAGACATCAGAATAACGACATCCTTCGCCCTCGATGCCGATCCGCAGCGGGCCTTGAAAATGATGGAGGAGATCGAAGAAACCGTCGCCCGTCTGCCGAGTCTCGATTGCGGGGCCTGCGGCGCGCCGAGCTGCCGGGCCCTCGCTGAGGATATTGCGCGGGGGAAGGCGGACGAGTTCGATTGTGTACTCAGGATGCGCGAGAGGCTCAGGCAGATCGCCGGAACGCATTCTTAAGTGGCGGACTTCGCGTCTTTTTTCGCTTCGGATGCCGGGCTTGTGGACGATGCAGTGAGATCGATGGAGAACTTCGATCTGGAGAAGAAGTACAGTATTCTATAGCCGTCTTTGATACGGCGCGCGACGAGGCTTCTGACCGCCTTGTCGCGGTCGGTCGATGTCTCGAAACGGAGAAGGCGCTCGCGTTCGCGTCCAGTCCCTATCCGCCATGAGGTGCAGAGCGAGAAGGGGGCGTCGAACACCGGCTGTCGGTCGTGGATCGTATAGTAGTGGATCCTGCCCTCGGTGCCGGTTTTATACAAAGTAATGATCATCTGTCAGGATTATCGGCCGCGCAGCCGACGGCCTTGATGCGGAACAAAAAAGGGGGCCGGTTTACATCCCCGGCCCCCGCCTTGCCTGTGCCGCGTCGCGATCGTTTTGGCATCCAAAGTGCCCTTGTTGATCGGCGATTCTCCCGCGGCGGGCAATGCCTTGAAAAAAGCATTCTCGGGCCATCCTGCCCGGTTTTTTCAGTTCGCTAGTCGGTATTCTAAGCGTCCTCTGCTATTCGGCGAAATTGTGTTTAACGCCGAACCTGTATTCACGCGGCGCAGTTCCGCCGCACTCTCTGAAGTGTTCCTAACGCGGCCGGCACCCTCGGCGTATCTCAGTTTGCCGAAGCCGGCCCAATCCTGTCAGGCGGAGTATCCATCGCTGGCCTCCTCTATATTAAAGCTATTATCCTCTGCGCTTTTTTCAAGAGCAAAAAAAACGAGTCGAACTTTTTTTTTGGAAAGCGAACTGTGTACACGGCATAGATGTTGCCTCATCCGTATTCAATTTGACAAAGCATCGAAAGAACACTATATTCAGTAACTATCCGTAAAGTGCTATATCGAAGAAAAATATAGAAAAGCCTACGCTCTCTCGCGCGCTTCGGGGCAGCAGCGGCGTTCGATATAAGGGGTTCGGTCTTGAATAAACGGGATTTCCCTCGGGTTCATTTCTACGATCAGGATTTTGTCGAAGTATACGACCGGACCTGGGCGTGGACGGCTGATTGCTGGGCGCAGGGCGGCCAGGGAACGCCAATCGAGAAGCACAAATACCTGCGGTACGACGAGTGCGACGTGCTCGACATGATGGAGCAGGTTTTCGCTTCCTTTTTTCTCGTATACTCGAACCGCATCTATCCGGCATCGGCCGGACTCGACGCCTTATACGCGCTTCAAGAGCCTTCGGGCGCCATCAGGTCACGGTATGACGCGTTGACTGGTAAACCTATTCTGACGAAAGACAATCCCGAGGGTCTCGGCCTTCCGCTCTTCGCCTGGGCCGAGTTCAACCTCTACCACAAAACCGCCAATAAAAAGCGCGTCAAGGATGTCATGCCCATTCTTCAAGCGTATTGGAACTGGGCCGAGTCCACCTTCCGGCGAGACAACGGCTTGTACGGTGTTCCGGTGGCAGCAACGGGCATGGAGAACTCGCCGCGAGGCAATGCGGTGTACCTGTCGGATTTCAACGCCGCGATGGCGATGAACGCCCTCTACCTTTCGGCCCTGGGAGATATTCTCAACGACAAGGAAGCCTCGTTCCAGTACAAGCGGGCGTATTTCTCGCTCAAGACGAGAATCAATTCCCTCATGTGGAACGCGGCCGACGGGTTTTACTACGATCTCGATAAAAACGGTTCGCAGATTCCGGTCAAGACCATAGGCGGCTACTGGCCCCTCCTCGCCGAGATCCCCAACGAGGAGCGCTCGGAGCGCCTCATCGCCCACCTGCGGGATCCCGAGGTCTTCGGCACCGAGCATCCCTTCCCGACCCTGGCCGCCGACCAGAAGGCCTACGACAAGCGCGGGATGGGATACCGCGGTTCGGTGGTGCCGCCCTTCACCTATATGGTCATCAAGGGCCTCGAAAAGTACCACCAGTACGAACTCGCCCGCGACTGCGCCATCCGTCATCTGTATTTCGTCCTCGACTCGATGCACCAGAACGGCGAGGACAAGGACCGGGACGAGTTCGGCGAGGGTTCCACCACCCGCCATGACCGCAAGCCGACGGTATGGGAGGCCTATCTGCCGCAGGGCGAGGGCAAGGCCGTCTGGCCCGAGCGGAAGGACTGGCCCCGGCCTCAGCTTCTGGCCTACGCCGGTCTATCGACGGTAGCCCTCATGATCGAAAACATAATAGGCCTGTCGATCTCCCTCCCGCGCAAAACCGTCGATTGGATCATCCCCAATCTCGAGATCATGGGCATCGAGAATTTGAGTCTGAAGCGCAACCTCGTGACCATACTCTCCAACAAATCCGGCCGCGGCTGGGAGATCCACATGGAGAGCGAGAAATTGTACTACTTTACGATCAATGTTTTGGGCAAAAAGAAAAAAACCCTGCCGATTCCCTCGGGCAAGTGTTCGATGCTCATCGACAAGATATAGTGGAGTTTCCCTCGGCGTTGACCTTGGTTTCCTCAGGGCTTAGTATTCGAGGTCGGAGGACCCATGCTCGCGAGAATCGGCCGCGCAGTTCTGCGTTCTTTTGACGAGTTCCTCTACGGACTCGGGTTTTTCGCGCGCGTCTTCGCCGAGGCCCTGCGCCTGTCCTTTCGAAGGAAGGTCGGTCGGCGCGTCCTCGTCTATCAGATCCTGTTCACCGGAATCGAAGCCCTGGGCATAACCGCCGTCATGGCCCTCGCCATCGGCGCGGCCATCATCGGCATCGGCCACTCCCTGCCTGTCGATTTCGTGAAAAGTCAGCTCATGTACTCGATTCTCATTATCGTCATCGCGAAAGAGCTGGGGCCCCTGCTTACCGCCTTTATCATCATCGCACGCTCGGGCACGGCGATCGCCACCGAACTCGGGGGTATGGTCGTTTCGCACGAGATCGAGGCCTATGTGGCCGTCGGCGTCGATCCGATCGAGTATCTCGCGGCCCCCCGTTTTCTGGGCGTGGTCGTTTCGATGATCACACTCTATGTGTATTTTAATGTGTTCGGGCTTCTCGGTTCGTTCGTGGTCGTGCGGCTCTTCCTCGACATCGGGGTGAGCGAGTATTTCACGAGCCTCTTCGCGGCGCTCACCCCCGGTGACGTGTTTCTCGGTCTTCTAAAATGCTTCGTCTACGGATCGATTATTTCCGTCGTGGCGCTCAACCGCGGGTTTTCGGTCGAGCGCGCGATCACCGAGGTCCCGGTCGCGGGCATACGCGCCGTCAGCACCGGTTTTATGCTGTGCATCGTCGCGGAATTCGTGATGCTCGCCGCGCAGTACCTGAGATAAAACATGGAAACAGCTCCGATCATCGAACTGCGCGAGGTGAGCGTACGCAGCGGCGAAATCGAGATGCTCACTTCCGTCTCTCTGTCGTTTTTCGAGGGGGAGGCCGCCTTCATAATGGGCGGCGCAGGATCGGGCAAGTCCGTTCTTATTAAGACCGCGGCCGGCATCCGTCTTCCCTCCGAGGGCGATGTCCTGTACAAGGGCAAGTCCCTGGATCGTCTTTCGGCCCGAGAGGAGGCAGAGTTCCGGCATTGTTCCGGCTTTGTGTTCCAGGACGCTGCGTTATGGGCGAATCAGAGTTTGTACGAGAATATCAGTCTGCCCGTACGCGTGCATAAGCCTGAATGGAACAAGGCCGAGATCGATCGGGCGGTCAGGCGGGCGGCCGAGCTCGTTGGTTTTTCCGACAGTCTCGGCGTCAGGCCCGCGGAACTCTCCTCGGGCGAGCGGAGGCTTATCGGGCTTGCGCGGGCCCTCGTTCTGGACCCGCCCCTCGTCTTCATGGACGATCCCGCCGCCAATCTCGACGAGGCCGCGGCCGAACGGGTTCTCGAACTCATGATCGCGTTGAAGGAGCGGAAACGCAGTATTATCGCGGTCAGTTCGAGCTCGGACTGCGTTTCGCGCCTTGCGGACAGGGTCGTCGCCCTCAAGGAGGGGCGGGTCATCGCGTGCGGAAATTACGAAGAAGCGACTGCGTGGACCGCCCCCGAGCTTCGCGCGATCGTCGGAAGGCTCAAAGCGCGTCGCTCCGAGGCTCCTGCTTGGACATCGACGCTCGCGGGGGAATGGGCCCGCGCCTTGTCCGATGATTCCTTCGTCATTCCCGAGGAGGATGAATGAAATTCAGAATCAAGTACGCCGACAAGCTCGTCGGGCTCTTTGTTGTTCTCGCGGCCCTCGTTCTGGTCGCGGGCATCATCGTCCTCGGCGCCAACCAGCGCTGGTTCGCGAAGGATGTCCGCTTTGTTACGAAATTTTCATCCGCCGCCGGAGCCCAGGAGGGCACCGCCATCATGATGAGAGGTTTCCAGATAGGGAAGGTCGTCAAGGTCAAACTCAATGAAAAAAACGAAGTGGACGGCGAGTTCGTCATCTTCGACACCTACTATTCCAAGGCGAAAGAGTACTCGGTTCTCGAACTGGTAACTTCCCCGATCGGGCTCGCCCCACAGCTGCTTTTCCATCCGGGCAAGGGCGAGAATCTCATCCCTGAAGGAGGCTTCGTGCCGCTCGCCGACAGCCCGGAGGGCCTCGATCTCATCGATCAGGGGCTTGTCGAGCTGCCGCTCAAGGACGACACGATCACCCGCCTGATCGCGGGCATCAATCCCTTCATCGAGAACGCGAACAAGACGATCGTCACCATCAACCGGACCTTGACCGAGATCAACCGCGCTCTCGCGGGGCAGAGCTCGGGTCCGGCGGGCAGGATCGTCTCGGAGCTTTCGAGCGCGGCGAGCCGTATCGACGACATGGTGGCCGAGGTTTCCTCGGAGGCCGACAAGCTTCTTGCCAGCGTCAATGCGATCGCGGACAATCTCGAGACCTTCAGCGCGGAGATTGAAAACCCGACCGGCCTTGTGCCCAGGCTGCTCGACGCGAAGGGCTCCTTGAAGACGCTGCTCGACGACAAGAATGCGCTCTACGACAAAATCAACGCGAGTTTCTCGGAACTGCAAAAAGCCATAAAAAACATACAAGATATAACGGCATCGCTCAACCGCGAGATGCCCTCGCTGTCGCTGACGATCGAGGAGGGCAGGACGGCCATAAAGCAGGCGCAGGACGTTCTGACCGGCCTCAAGAACAATCCCCTGCTCAAGGGCGGCATCCCCGAGCGTCAGGAGCGCCAGCCTCTGAGCCAGAGTATGCGGGAAGGAGGATTCTGATGCTCCGTACCTCTCCGCTTCTGTGTTGTATTGTTTCCGCCGCGGTGTTGATGTGCGCCTGCTCCACGGCCCCCAAGCCCCCCGACGCCGTGTACGAGACGAAGAACAAGGCGGCTGAATACGCGAAGCTCGGCGATCTGTCTATGGCCGAGGGACGTTATGCGACCGCGCTTGGGTACTACGAGGAGGCACTGAACGCGGGATCGTCGGTCGACGATCTTCCCGGTGTCGCAGCCTCCCGCGTGTCGATGGGGCGGGCCTACGCGGCGGCCGGACAGAACGAGGATGCGCGGCGGGAGTACGAGACGGCGCTCGAGTATGCGCTCATGGGAGGATCGGCTGCAGCCCGCTCGGCCGCTCAGGCGGGGCTCGGGGAACTCGAATACGCCGCAGGGCGGTATCAGGCGGCGCTTGAACTTTTCGAGAAGGCGGTCGCATCGGCCTTTGCAAGCACCGAGAGCGGGGCGGACAAGGCCAAGGCGGTCGCGCTTCACGACCGCGCCGTCGCCAAAGCCGCCTTGGGCGAGACAGCAGGAGCGAAGAACGATCTCGCCGAAGCCGAGTCGCTGAACCGCAAGGCCAAGCGCTGGTCCGAGTTGGCCTCGAACCGCTATGTCCTCGCTTCGATTCTTGCAGGCGAGGGGAGGCTCGAGGAGGCCTTGAAGTCGGCCTTGGACGCCCTCGATGCGGACAAGCGGGGCGAGAACGCCCGCAGCATACCGCAGGACCTCGCCGCCTGCGCGAGGCTCTCGACGAGACTCGGGCGCGATGCCGATGCCTGGGGCTATTGGAGGAGGTCCTTCGATTCGGCCCTCGCGATAAACGATCCAGAGGCCGTACGCACCGCCCTCACGTCCCTCGTCGAACTCGCCGGAAAACTCGGAAAGACGAGCGAACAGGGAAGGTATGCGGCCCTTCTCGAGAAGTTGTCTAGTTCGGGCCGATGATCGTCCCGACGAAGGACCCGCATTCGAGGATCGATCGAAGGTTGGGGAGGTTCCTGCCGTCGGCGCAGATCACCTCCAGCCCGAGCTCCGATGCTTTCTTCGCCGCGATCGGATCGAAGGGGCTGTTCTTGCCCGGGACCCATTCGTCGCCGACGATCGCCCTGAAGTCCTTCCACGAGATCGAGTCGATCGGTTTCGCGGCGGGATTGCTGCGCGGGTCGTCGTCGTAGACTTTGGCGATGTTCGAGAGATTGACCAGCCGGGAGGCGCCGAACCGCTCCGCGAGCAGAACCGCGTCGAAGTCGGTGGAAAACCCGGGCTTCCAGCCTGCAGCCACGAGAACGCGACCCATGAAGATCGTCACTGCAGTAGGGTCGGTGACCACATCCTGAGGACAGTCGCGGCCCATAAGCGCCTTTACAAGCTGGGCGTTGAGGTGGGTCGCCTTGATGCCGATCCAGTCCAGGGCCGCATGATCCTCCGCAACGCCTCCGGCCTCGAGGTAGGCGCGCTGCCATGAACGGGCGGGGCCGCCCCCGCCGACGACGATGACGAGTCTGCGGTCGGCATCGGCCGCGAGATATTCCCTGATCAACGAGGAAAAAGACGCGAGGTAGGCGCTGTCCGGGGATTCGGGTGCGACGATCGAGCCGCCGAGCGAAAGTACTGTCGTCATCTTCGGCCTCCGCCCCCGATCATAACCGCCGCAAGCTCCGAGGGTAAAGCAGTGTCGTGTCGGGTCTGCCTTCGACGTGCTTCAACGACGACCGTTTTTTTTTATTTTTCGCTCGTACATGGCCGCGTCCGCCGCCTTGAGCACGGCGTCCCCGCTTTCGCCGTCGTCCGGATAGACCGATACGCCGATGCTCGCGCGGATCGACACGGTATCTCCGGAATCAAGCGTAATCGGCTCGGACAAGGTCACCCGGATTTTGTCGGCGAATGTCGATGCGTCCTCGCTTCTTGCGATGTTGTCCAGGAGGACTATGAACTCGTCGCCGCCCATCCTCCCGGCCGTATCGGAATCGCGTATGGCGTCTTTGAGCCGACGGGCGGTTTCGACGAGCAGTACATCACCGGCCAAGTGCCCGTACCGGTCGTTGATCGCCTTGAATCCGTCGAGGTCGATGAAGAGAAGAGCGAACTTGCGGCTCTCTCGCCTACCCCGAGCCACCGCGCCGTTCAAGCGGTCGAAGAAAAGCGCGCGGTTCGGAAGTCCGGTGAGCGAGTCGTAATGGGCGAGTCGTTCGAGCCGTTCCTGCAGGCGGCGGCGCTCGGTGACGTCGCGCTTGATCGCCACGACACCCAAGGGCGCGCCGCCCGGTCCGGGAACCGGCGATAGGGAGACTTCCTCGATGCGGATGGATCCGTCCGCACCGGGCAGCGAGATCTCCCCCCTCCAATGCCTCCCCTCGGCGGCCGATTGCAGCGCCGCCTCGGCCTCATGAGACGCGGAGCCGAAAATCGTCGTCCTCGAACCCAGGACCTCGGTTCGGCTCAGGCCCGTGATTCTTTCGAACGAGGGGTTTACATATTCGGTGCGGCCCTGGAGATCGGCGATGACGATCATGTCGGATGCCGACTCCATGGCGACCAGGCGGGCCGCGAGTTCGGCGCTGTGGCGCAGGTCCTTCAATATGTTCAGCGAGAGCATCACCATGAGTGCGGTGATGACGGAGAAAGCGATTGAATACGTTACGATTTTCCGCCGCCACTCGGCCATAATGTCCGATCGCGATTCACCGACGACGACTACAAAACCGCGCTGTCCCTCGAGGGCCGAATACACATATTCTCCATAGCCCGACCGAAGAACTCCGGCGATCATCCCCGAACGGGCTATTGTGGTGATAAGTCGGCGTAACTCCTCGTCTTTTTCTCCGTGGCCCAGGCTGGCCGCAGGTCCCGGACGCCTCATGATGAGATCGCCGTTTTTCCCGAGCACGGCGACGAATCTGTAGCCGCCGAGCGTCAACGCGTCGAGTTCGCGGATGAAAATCGAGGCCTCGGCCTGTACCGCGTCCGAACGTCCGGATTCCTTCAACGCGATATCGAGGCGTTCGGTGAGGAGGCGGCAGAGGTCTTCCGAGGATGTCCTCGATCGTTCGAGAATGAGTCTTCGAGAATCGATAATGTCGAACACGAAGACGCCGAGCACGACGAGGGCGACGGCTGCGAGGCTCGCCGTCAGGCGGAGATGAGGATAGGTACGCGGACGTCTCGACGATTTCACGCTGGCCCGGCCTGTAGGCGGCATTGCGGACGGCGTTTAGAAACCATCACCAGAGTCAAAGAAATCGTCGTCCTCTTCGAATACGCCCCCGTCGGGAGACCTTTGAGCGTACAGAGCCACGATGTACCGGTACCGGGCGACCTGATCCTCGAGCTCTGCTCGCTGGGCCTGCACCTTTTTGATAAAGTCGCCGGCCGTGAGCCCCTTGCGGATGAGACTGTTTTCGAGGTTCGTACCGGCTATTATCGAAGAGATTTCGTCGGCGCGGTAGTACACGCGTTCGAACATGAAAAGAACCTTGCGGATGTCCAACAAGATTGCCGCGATCTCTTTTTTCTCCCGGATCGTCGCGGCGTCGAGCGGTCGGATTTGAGCGCCTGTCCGGTCCTCCTCGGCCCATTTTTTGGGGATGGGGGAGGCTTTGAAACGGGCGTAGGCCTTCGCGAACCGCGCCGAAAGGTCTTCGTAGCGCTGCGCGTACGCGGAAAGCGCCCTGACCGCGTCGGCTCTGAAGGCGGCTATCTCGTCGGCGATCCATCGTTTGCCGTATTCGCGGATGGACGAGAGGGCCACCGGAATATAGCTCGGACTCTTGCCGGGGCGCTTTTCTGCGACCTTGCCCGCGGGGACCGAGAGCTCGGACGTGCCGTCGTTGAGCGCGACGGCGCCCTCGGTGCAGGTGACGAGCACGGCCTGACCCCCGTCGGCTTGGCTGTCGTTCATGTTGATGGAAATGTAAATCTCGAATTCGGTCCCGCGGACGGCCATGACGGCGCTGCTCGATGCGACGGTCATTGTTCCGTTTGCCCCGGCGATTTTTGAAACCTTCGAGCCTATCGAACCGGTGATGATATCGATCTTGGTCCTGGGTTGGCCCTTGATCTTCTCGAGGTCGATATACAGCGTCGATCGAGCGCGCACAGTGATCGTGCCGCTCATTCCGCTTCCCTTGCCCATGGCGATGACGAGAAGGCCGTCGCTCGTCGTTTTGATGAGATCGCCCGAGAGGATCGGGTCTCCTATGTTGGGATAGGCGATGGTCTTTCCCATCCGGTTTATCGAAGCGCTGCCTTCGATATAATCGATAGTGCCGATTTCCGGTGTCGCGAGCGCCCATATCGTCGCGGTGCATGCGGCGAGGAACAGTGAAAAAGAAAGACGTTTCATAGAAAAGGCTCCCTTTTCATTCGGCGTGCAAAAACCGCCCGTCGAGGGTTTTAACCAATGTTTTTTCCAGACAACGCGCAGAGCGCATCGCGGGTATGTGAATAGTATAACGCAGCCGCGGCGATCAAGCGAGCGCCGCGGCCATTTTACATAAAAGAGATTTTTACATCGTTACACAGCCCTTGTCGCCTCCAACAAGGTCGAGGATTCTAAAAACTCAAAACTTGACCCCGAAGAACCATTTCGGCCAAACCGTGAAGCGTTCGCCGAACCAGCTGTCGCTCCACGATTCGCCCGATTTTCTCGCCTCCGGAACCCGCTCGCCGAGGGAGTCGATTTCGACATCGAGATACACTCCGCCGACCAGTTGGCTGCGCGAGCCGAAAAGGGGAAGCCCGGCGGTCAACCTGAGCGCGGGATAGGGCCGAAGGTTTCTCCAGGAGCCTTCATACTCCCATGCGGATTCGTCCAAGGGAAGATCGAGGACGGGTTGTACCGCGTACACTTCGGCATCGATGTTCATGCCGAGTACATGCGCACGGGTCCCCAAGCCCGCGTAAAGAGAAAAGCCTCTTAGGTCGACAAACCAGTCTTCTTGCCGAGCTGCAAGTCCGAGTGTCGAGAAAAAGCGCGGAGAACCCGACTGCCATTGCACGAAGAACCAATCCGTATCAGGTTCGTAGAGGATTCCCAGATTGTTGACGCCGTTGCCGGCGATGTTGACCAGCCCGAGCTGAACACCGTCTATCTCGTCGGCTATGTTGATCAGTCCGATCTGAATTCCTTTCATCTTGTCGGCGATGTTGAAGACCCCTGCGACCTGAGCGCCGGAGACTTCTTCGGCGATGTTGAAGACTCCGCCGGCTTGAAACCCGCGTATGTTTTTGGCGATGTTGAAAACGCCTGAGCCCTGGGCGCCGCGCACATCCTTTGCCAAATCAAAAACGCCCGCCGCCTGAAACCCCTTCACCTTCTGGGCAATATTGAATACTCCGGCGCCCTGTAGACCTCTGACATTTCTAGAGAGATTGAAGACTCCGGAACCTTCGACGCCGTTTACATCCCGGGTCATGGTACCGATTGCCCCTGCGGCGAAAGATACATCGTAGTATCCGAGGGGGGATGACAATCCGGGCACGAACGAAATGAGAAAGAGCGTGTAGGGGGCCTGATCAGATTTTTCCCCCGCGTCCGCGCTGCCTGTTTCTTCATTTCGCACGTCGACCGTGATATTGACAGAGACATCGGCATCCCGATTCGAATCCGAAGGCTGCTGATCCTGCCAATACTTCGCGCGGGCTTTGTCAAGAACCGATTCCTCGGATGGTTCGTCCATGTCCTGAGCGATAGCGGCCTGAGCGAAAAGCAGTGCCGCCGCGAGCAAAAGCATTCTTTTCATGTCCTTCTCCCGTATAGGCGAGAAATTTACGATGCCCCATAGTGGGGCAATGCCCCCATACCGGGGCGCATGTACCGATAAGATACCTCGATGATGGGTGAAAACATAGCGCAATGGCCTTTCTTCATGCCCATACTCCACAGTACTTGAACACGTCGCGCCTCTCGTTCTGTCACCGGAAGACAAGACCGGAAAATCCGATTAGTCTTGTGGTATGAATCTTTTCGGCCGATTCAGGGAGGCCAGGCGCCGCCGTTTGCTCGAGCTTTTCCCGATCGCAGACGAGCTGTGGGAGTGGGCGGTCCGGGAGCATGTCATTCTTCACGGCTTGAAAACTGAAACTACGAGAGACGGAAAAAGCGAGCTGGCCAGATTGCGCGAGCTTTCGACCCTGTTTCTCGCCGAGAAGGTTTTCGATCCAGTCGGAGGGGTCGAACTGGACGACAAGCTGAGACTTTCGGTGGCGGTCCAGGCCTGTCTGCCGATCCTCGAGCTGGGACTCGACTGGTACTCCGACTGGTCGACGATCATCGTCACGCCGAAGGAATACGATGTACGCATGCAGGAACGCGACGAGACCGGAGTCGTGTATGAATACGATGACGAGTTCGCAGGCGAGGCCTTCGACCTCGGTCCGGTTGCCCTTTCTCGAGTGGACATCGAATCTTCGGGATGGGGTGATGGCTATAATGTCATCATTCACGAGATGGCGCACAAGCTCGACGGACGCGACGGGATTTTCGACGGCTGCCCGCCCCTGCATCGAGGCATGGATTACAAGCTATGGCGCGAGACCTTTTCGGCCGCCTTCGAAGATCTGCGCTCGAAGTTGGAACGCCCCGCGCCGCGTCGCCCCCGCGGTCTCAAATCACGCTCGGGCTTTTCGCGCAGGAGGACGCGCATCGATCCCTACGCCGCCGAATCGCCGGATGAGTTCTTCGCCGTATGTTGCGAGTATTTTTTCGAGCGTCCCGATCTTCTGAGATCCGAATACCCGGGAGTGTACGAGCAGCTCATCCTGTTTTTTCGCCGCGATCCATGTTCCGGCTAGTGGCGCGATCCGTCTTGCAGTCGCTTCGCATGGAAACTACGCTTTGTATATGAGACGCCGCGTTTCAGCGCTGAGATCCAGACTTCTCATCCTGTTTATCACGACCGCGGCCCTCGGCGCGATTACTTTCATTATTCTTCAAACCGAAAGCCTTCGAAGATCATACGAAAACTCGCGCAGGCAAAGGGATATATCGATCGCCCAATTGGTGAAACTGTACATCGAACTCAAGATACCCGGCGACTGGCAGGCGAGGGATGGACGTCTCTATAAAGGGACGGAGGAACTCCTGGTTCAGGAATACCGCATCCGCAACGCTCTTTCAGAATACCTCGTCCCCGACACGCTCATCGAATTCGGAATCGGTACTCCTCCCTTCCCTGAAGCGGTGTATGAACTCGGGCCCCGTTTCGAAAGGCCTCAAACACCATTTACGCTGAGCGACGGGGCCGGGATAGGAATACGCGACGACGAGGGCCGTTCCGTCGGATGGATATTAGTAAAAAGTAACGATTCGGCCGGGAAGACGAATGAGGCCCGCGCCGCTGTGTTGTTTTTGTTCTCGGCGGCTCTGGGTGCGGCCGTATTGATCGCATTGCTTTCGTTTTTCCTTCTTCGGCTCTCCAAGCCGATCGATGTCATAGCCGAGGCACGCGAGCTTGCGGAAAAACGCAGCGAGATTCTCGCGAACATGACGAAAAAGGATCCGCTGACCGGACTGTTGAACCGCCGCGGTCTCGAAGAGGCGGTCGCCGACGCAGTGTACCGCGGATCCAGGCCTTCTCATGTCGCGTTTGTCGACATCGATCATTTCAAGGCCATCAACGACAAGTACGGTCATCCGGAGGGCGATACTATTCTCGCGGCCGTCGCAGGTTCTCTCGCCGGAGGAATACGACAGCAGGATATCTGCTCGAGGTGGGGCGGGGAGGAGTTCGTTTTGGTGATGTACGGCATGTCCGACGATGGGATGCTCGCCTCGGCGGAGCGCCTGCGCGAGGACATCGCCGGCTTGCGTTTCGCTTTGGACGAGGAAGAGTTCGGTGTGACGGTCACCATAGGCGTGGCCGCTCTCGGCGGCCGTCCTCTGACACGGGCCATGGCCTCGGCCGACATGGCGATGTACCGCGGAAAGCGCGCGGGGCGTAATCGCGTGGTCATGGCCGGTCCCGAAGACGAATAGGACCGGCGGAAGCGGCCGTGTTCAGGTTTTTTTGATATACAAGGGCGAGGTGCAGACTTCCTTGCCGTCGACCGAGAGGGTTATGCCGATCGCGCCCTCGCGCTCGATCGATGTGTTGACGAAGTTGAAGACGCTGTGCACGACGCGCGAGGAGCCCGAGAAATCTCCGACCGTGAGTTCGCCTTCTATAGGTTTGACAAGCTCGTTGCCGTCGGGGCCGAAGAACTCGATCTTTATCGGATGGATTCCGCCCTCGTGGATATAGAATCGGAGCCGCATGGCGAGCGACATGAAGGGGTGAACCGCGGGGAAGGATCTCGCATAGACGGTGTCGAATGCGCCGACGACGGTCAGTTTCCCGGCGCTTTCCTGCGCGAAGTCGCAGAGCGTGAAGATGTCCACATGCATATCAGTCTTTCACCTCGTCGTCGAGCGCGGCCAGGAGATTTTCGCCGATGACCAGCGGCCCGAGCTTGCGTCGGTACAGATCCTTGTCGGATTCGCGGAACAGTTCGTCGAAGTCGGCATCGCGCGAGGTGTGCACGCCGAGGGACACGCTGAAGGGCGGGTTGTGGGCCGAGCCCGTTTCTTCCAGGACCGATTGCAGCCGCTCGCGCGCTATCTCGGCGTCTTCGAAGCCGGTCGCCGGCATGAGGACGAGGAACTCGTCGCCGCCGTAACGGGCGACCGAATCGACGGCGCGGACGGCGGAGGAAAGGGCTGATGCGACGGCCTTGAGCACCTCGTCGCCCGTGGAATGACCGTACTTGTCGTTGATGGCCTTGAACTTGTCCACATCCGCGACGATGACGGACAGATCGCCCCCGTAGCGTTCGCGACGAGCCCGCTCGCGCTCGACCGCCTTGGCGAGGCCCCTTCGATTGAGCGCCCCGGTCAGCGGATCGCGCTCGGACATGCGCTTCGCCTCGGCGAGATAGTAGGCTTTCTCGATAGCGAGGGCGGCGAAGTCCGCGATGGTCGACAGGACCCGCATGTCGTAGGCCGAGAAGAAGCCGCCGTCCAGGCGATTCAAGAGCTCGAGCACGCCGAATATCCGATCGCCCGAGCGGAGCGGCACCGCAATGATCGATTCGGTCTTGAAGCCGGTGAGCTTGTCGATGCGGTCCGACCAGCGCGAATCCTCCGAAGGATGCTCGATGACCGCGCTGACCCCGTGCGTCGCGACCCAGCCCGCCACTCCTTCGTTGATGGGCAGACGCTGGCCGGTCAAAGCGTCGGCGGCCCTGCCGACCACCCGCGCGAAGACGAGCTCGTCGTGTACGCCGTCCACCAGGAGAACGGACCAGTTGAGCGGTCCGAAAAACGCGCCGATGTGCTCCATGACGCGGTCGAGGACGCCCCGAATGCTTTTCTCGGCGACAATGCTCTTCCCGATCGAGGAGAAGACGGAAAGACGTATGAGGTCGTCCATGGAGTGCTTCGGCTGTAGTTCGTCCGGCATCGTGCCCCCGCAAATAGACTATGCCGCGTCTCGGGTGCGGCGGCAAGGGTGTCGAGGGGCAGGAAGTCGTATTTCCGCCTTGCCTTGTTTCGGCGGCGCCGATATCTTTTTCCGATAATGAGCATCGAGAGCGGCCCCGCGGGCGCGGTAAAGCCCCGAAAGAAGATCGGCGGCATTTCGCTGGCCCTTGCGGTATCTGGATTTATCATTGTTCAGTTCCAGCCCTGGATCAATCTCGAAGCCTTGGTCGTTTTCGGCGGCCTGACAATGAAAGGCCTTTTGGCAGCTTTTTTCGAGGCGTCCACGGTCGGCGCCCTGGCCGATTGGTTCGCGGTCACCGCCCTGTTCAAAAACCCCCTCGGCATACGGCTTCCTCACACCGATATCCTCGCCAAAAACAAGAACGCTATCGCCGACGCGGTGCCGCGCTTTTTGTCGGGCTTCGTGAGCCGCGACGCGATCGAGACAGAACTCGGCCGAGTGGATTTCGCCGCCAAGATCGCTCAATTTCTCGAGGCCGCGATCTGCAACGGGGAGATCGGCGGGACCGTCAGACGCCGCGTTTCCGAATTGATACAATCCTACGGCGGGAGCGAAGACCGGCGTCGGGAATCGCTCAGGAGCTTCGCATCCGGACTTCTCGACTTCCTCGCGCAGAAGATCGATGCGCCCAAGACGGCCGCGGCACTTCTGCGCTGGGCTCGGAATGAACGGTACGATGAAACCCTCCTCGACTCGATCGCCGAGTCTTTACGCGAGGGTATAGGCCGCAACCGCGTCAAGCTCGTACGAATACTCACGCCGATTCTCAAGGAGAACGCCGGTTGGCAGGGGCTCTTCATGGGCGCAGGCACCGTGGAACGGGTGCTCGCCGGTGTTCAAAACGCGTTGACCGAAATCAAGAACGACAAGACCAATGAGGCGCGCCGCTTCATTCTCCAGGCGGTCACTGAGGCCGCCGCCAGGCTCGCAGGCGAGGCCCCCGACCCCGCAAACGACCGCGCAAAACTGAAAGCAGCGTTCACCGCCGTCTTGGCCGACGAGGGGTTGCGCGATGCGCTCGGGCGGCTCTTCGGCAAATTGCTCGCTTCGCTCGGCGAGGACCTTTTGTCAGCGGACAGCATCGCCGCGGACGCGATGGATCGTATCGAGCGCGTCCTCATCTCGCGTATCAGGGACGATCGGGCCTTGCACGCAGAGCTCAACGCCCTCGTCGCCTCGATCCTCGGTGCGGTCATCGAACAGGGCCGCATTGTCGAGGGACTGACCGAGTATCTCGCGGGACTGCTCAGATCGACCGATGAGCGCATGTTCGTTCGCCGTGTCGAGGACGCGGTGTGGAACGACCTTCAGTACATCCGCGTGAACGGAGCCGTGGTCGGCGGCCTTGTCGGGCTCTTCATAGCCCTGGTCAAGGCAGTCGCGGCGTAAAGAAAAACTGTAAGCCAAGAAAGCGCGCGGGCGTATGAAGAACCGCGCGGCGAGATTCATACGCCCGCGCGACCTGATCAAGGTCCGCGCGACCTGTCCAAAACTTCTTTATAGGCCTTCTCGTCCAGCTTGTAGGTCTCGATGAGAAGTATCGCCGCGATGAACACGCAGGCGGGAATCGGTCCGATCAGAAGTCGTATCGCGAAGAGCGTGGACTCGGGCTGGACGGGAAGCGCCGTGGCAGCATCCGGTTCTATATACTTCGCAAGGTCGAGGATGAAACCCGAGAGCGCCACCGCGAGCGAGGTCCCGATCTTCGAGGTGAAGGTCCACATGCCGTAGTACGCGCCTTCCCGCCGCCGGCCCGAGGTCACCGCCTCGTACTCGACGGCGTCGGGGACCATGGCGAAAGGCGCGACATAGCCGAAGCCAAGTCCGACGCCCGCGAAGAGCATCATCGCGAGGAAGAATGTCGGGCCGAGCACATGACCGAGGAAGAAAATCGTCATGCAGGAGATCGTCAGCACAAGAAGGGCGAATTGATAGGTGCGCTTTTTTCCGATGCGTTTCGAGACGAGGACCGAAATGGGGATGCAGATCATGGCGACGAGGAGGAGCAGCCCCATCGCGATCGAGGTTTTCGACTCGTCGCGATACAAATACTTGAAATAATAGGCGAGAATGTTCTGGATGAAATTGAGCGCGGTGAGATTGAGCGCGTATGTCAGAAGGACCTTGACGTAGTGCGTGTTCTTGAAGACGACCATGAAGGTGGCGAAAAACCCGTCCTTCTGAGGCGACTCATCCCCGCGATTCCGTTCGCGCACCGAGGCGAAGGTGATGAGGGCGGTCACCATCATGAGTAAGCCCATGAATGCCCCGACCATCGAGAAGCCGAGGCTCCGGGTTGAGAACATGTCGGCGAAGGGCAGTACGGCGGCCGCTCCGAACATGGTGCCGAAAACCGCGAAGCCGAAGCGATAGCCGTTGAGGCTCGATCGTTCGTGGTAGTCCGTGG
>CAZXXZ010000039.1:0-22664 GCA_964644505.1 uncultured Treponemataceae bacterium
CCTTATCCTGTACTTCCTTGTCTGTCGCCATGGAATACACGGTTTCAAGAACCGCAGCTGCCGGTGTCTGAGTGACGACGATGCTTTCGATGGTGAAGACGCCGGTCGTCCCCTCGGTCTGGATACGCACGGCCTTCTCGGACTGGAGCTCCGCATAGGTGAAGGTCTTCTCCAGCGTGAATGCCCCGTCCGCGGCGGCCGGCTGAGAGACGTGGGTCTTCCACGGGCCCTTTCCCTGGGACAATTTGACCTTTTCACCGGCGACGGCGTGGCCGCTTACTTTGATTGTGTAGGTGAAACCGTCGGGCAGCGAGGCCAGGTTCCTCAGGTCGATGCAGTCCCAATCCACGTCCCGTCCGACGATACGGATGCCTTTTTTGCCGCCGTCGATATCGACGATGGTCAGGTTCGGATCGCCCGATCGTATGAACCATGTGGTGCTCTCGAAAACACTGCCGACAGCTTTACCTTGAATATCCGTGTCTGCGGCCAGGGAATACGCGACCGTTGCCGCGTCCGCGGAGATGTTCACCGCCGCTCCTGCAAAAAGCAGGAGAGCAGTCAAGAAAAACTGTACGAACGGAGTGATTCGGCTCTTCATAAGCATAACTCCTTGTGTAGGATGATGTTTTTTAACTTTTTCAATGTTCAGTAAAATCTACTGAATCTGTATACAGGTGCTGATTATACAGGTAGTCAAGAAAGCCCGGAAGAATACAGTTCACAAGAAAGCATACAATTATTCAGATTGTTTTTTTGAATCTCATGACGCTGATTCCGATAAAAACGGCGCCCAGGGCGGCCAACGGTAACACCTGGGGCCAGAGGATATCGAGACCCGAGCCTTTTAGGAAGATAGTGCGCACGATGACTATGTAGTAGCGCAGGGGCATGAGGTAGGTCAGGGCGCGTACGGCGGCGGGCATGTTGGATATCGGAAAGGCGAAGCCCGAAAGCATCATCATGGGGAGCATGAAGAAGAAAATCGCGTACATCATGGCCTGCTGCTGGGTCCGCGCGAGAGTCGATACGAAAAGGCCGATACCGAGGGTCGATACGATGAGAAGTAAGGTTAGTAAATACAGAAGCGCGATGCTCCCTTTCGGCACAATCCCGAAAACAAGAGCGCAGGCTCCGAGCGTGAATGTCACAAGAATCAATCCGATCAGGACGAAGGGTATGAGCTTGCCCAGAATCAATTCCGCCTTGCTCAGGGGGCTGACGATAAGCTGTTCGAGCGTGCCGATCTCCTTTTCCTTCACGATGGCGAGCGAGGTGAGGATGATCGTGAACACCATGACGAGAAGGGCGAAGACGCCGGGGATCATGAAGGGACGGCTTTTGAGCTCTGGGTTGTACCAGACGCGCGTCCGCGCCTCGACAGGCGGACTCAGTCTCGCCGCTCCGGGAAAGTAGTCGCGCGAGAAGTCCTCGGTGATCGACTGGGCGTAGGCCATGGCGACCGCTGCGGTGTTTGAACGAGAGCCGTCGACGAGGATTTGGACGGCGGGAGTCCCGCCTTTGAGTAGTTCCGCTCCGAAGTCAGGTGGAAGTATGACGCCGATTTCGGCGCCCCCATTCTCCAACCGAGCTTCGGCCTCGCGCGCGTCGTCTGCGTAAGCGATCAAGCGGAAGGATCCCGAGGAGACGAACGCCTGTACGAGGGCGCGGCTTTCGGTGCTGCGATCCTGGTCACAGACGACCGTCGGTACGTCTCGCACGTCCATGTCGGCCGCGTAGCCGAGGATAAGAATCTGGAAGATTGGAGCGAGGATGACCATGCCGCGCATTTTTTTATCGCGCCTGAGTTGTTGAAACTCTTTTCTGACAACATGCCCCACCCTGCCCATGTCATCTCCCCCTCGATGTGGCGAAACGAAGGGTTGCGAGACCTCCCGCCGCAAGTCCGTAGAAGAGGAGCGCGGCCGCGTCCTTCCAATACGCTTCGAGACCCGCTCCCTTTATAAGAAGAGCCTTTAGTATTTCGAGGTAGTACTTCGTCGGAAATAGATGCGCGACAGCCTGCACAATCCCCGGCATGTTTCGGAACGGAAAGACAAAGCCCGAGAGGAGGAACGTCGGGAGGAGGGTCAGCATGACGCTGAGCATGAAGGCGAGCTGCTGCGAGGGAGTGACGGACGAGATGAGTATGCCGAGCGCGAGGCAGGCTAAAATGAAGACAAGGGTCATGAGGGCGAGCTCGACGATTGAGCCTTTTACTTTTACGCCGAAAAGCAGGGCGCTCGCCGCGAGGACGAGCGTAGACGCGACTATGGCGATCGTCGCATACGGCAGTGTTTTCCCTATAATGAGTTCCGCAGGGCGCAGGGGGGAGACGACAAGCTGCTCCATCGAACCCAGTTCCTTCTCGCGGACGATGGCGAGCGAGGTCGAGACGACGCAGCTGATGACAAGGATGAGGGCAACAAGTCCGGGTACGAGGAAATTGATCGAGCGCAGTTCTTGATTGAATAAAATGCGCGGCCGTATGTCCGAGACCCTTGTCCCGCCAGCTCCGGCTCGGGCAGCCTCGAACTCGAGGCGGTCGGCGCCGAAGCGCAGGATGATTCCTTCGAGGTAGCCGACGGCGGTGGAAGCCCTGACGGCGTCGCCGCCGTCGACGATGACCTGGACAACCGCGGTTTCGTGACGCGCCAGGGAACGGCCGAAGCCGTGGGGAATCTCCAGGGAAACGGCCGCCCGCCCCGAATCGAGGGCTTTCCGCGCATCCTCTGCGGATACCGGAACGAACTTTCCCGAGGAGATAAAGTATTCAGCCAGGGCACGGCTTTCGCGACTCATGTCGTGATCGCGGACGAGAAGCGGCAGATCGTTGACATCGAGGCTGATCGCCCACCCGAACATCGCCAGGAGAAAGAGCGGCACGAAGATCAGCGCGCCCAGGGTCCCCGGATCGCGCAGTATATGGCGGAACTCTTTACGGACGACGGCGCGTATCCTCGAATTCATGGAGTCCCTTCCTCGGCCAAATTCGACGAGATGACTCTGATGAAGACGTCTTCCAGGCTCGGCGGAATACATTCGACGGAGGTACAGGTCCGCGCTGCATTGCCCAGCGAGGCGGCGAGGGCCGCTTCGTCCAAGCCGGGAGCGAGGGCCGTGTGGATCTTCGACCCGAAAAGAACGGCCTCCTCGACTCCGTCGATTCGGCGAAGCAGGTCGAGCATGGTCTCGCTTTCCCGGCATTCAATCTCAAGCATCGTTCCGGGGAAGTGCTCGGCTTTGAGTTCGGCAGGGCTTCCCGAGGCGACGATCCTGCCTGCGTGCATGAGCGTGACGACGGCGCAGTACTCGGCCTCGTCCAGATAATGCGTGGTTACGAGAACCGTCGAACCCGATTCCGCGATCGCGTAGATAATGTCCCAGAAACGACGTCGCGCCAGAGGATCGACGCCGGCCGTGGGTTCGTCGAGGAAGAGTACCCGGGGAGAGTGCATGATGGCGCAGGCCAGGGCCAGACGCTGCCGATAGCCGGCCGAGAGGAAAAGCGCGAGTTCATTCTCCCGGCCCGAGAGCCCCGTCAGGGAAAGCACACGCTCGGTCTCGGCCCTGGCCTTGGCGGAGGAAAGACCATACAACCCGGCGAAAAAGGATATGTTCTGTAAAACAGTCAGGTCCTCGTACAGCGAGAAGCGCTGGGACATATAGCCGATACTGCGCTTGACCGCCTCGGGATCCTTCGAGGCGTCGATGCCCGCGACCAGAGCACTGCCCGAGCTTGGTTCGAGAAGACCGCAGAGCATGCGGATTGCCGTCGACTTGCCCGCCCCATTCGCGCCCAAAAGACCGAATACCTGTCCTTCGGGAACCGCGAACGAGATAGTGTCGACGGCGACGAAATCTCCGAAACGTTTTGTCAGGGACCGGGCTTCTATGGCCGTCATATCGCCTTCCTCATTCGCCGAGCGCTTCGCGAAGGGCTATCTTGGCGAGTTCCCACGAGACCCGCGAGCGTGTCCGCTCGAGTTTCGCCCGGAGCAGGTCGTTCTCGGCGTCCACGAGCGCCGACTCGATCGAAAGACCTGCGGCGCGTAGGTCCTTCTGCGATTTGAGCGCCTCCTCGGCGAGGGCGACCGAACTCTCGCTCGCGATCAGGCGGTCGGCGCATTTCGAGAGCTGCAGGAACGCCGAGATGACATCGATTTCGACGCTCTTCTCGAGTTGTGAGAGAGCGAAAGCCGCTTCTTCGACACCCGCCCGCGCCTCGGCCGTCTGGGCCAGCGTCGCGGGTATCTTTCCGATGTCGAAACTCACGAGCAGTCCGATGTCCCAGAACGATTCGAAGCCGTCCCGCTGAGGGAAGACCTTCGGATTGGGATCGGCGAGCGAGTAGCTGCCGGTGATGAAAACCCCCGGGAGAAGGGGCGAGCGCGCCGAGTCGGCCAGGACTTTCTGCATCGATACTCGCGCGGCCGCGGCCTTGAGCTCGGGACGGGCCGCCTTCGCCCTCGCGACGAGGGCCGAGGGCTCGTCCGAAGGTCTCGCGATCCGGGAATCCGGGACTTCGGCCGTCGCGGTGGGACTGTCCCAGGGAAGACCGATGAGACTGTTCAGGCGCGCTCGGGCGAGGGCAAGCTCGGAACGAGACTCGCCCGCTAGGGCCTCGAGATCGGCCGCTCGCATCCTGGCGCTTAATACTTCGACGGAAAGACCCGTGCCGCTCTCGAGCCGTTTCTGAGCCTCCGCGACGTGGATGCGCTGAGCGGCCGCATTCTCCTCGACGACCGCAGTCGAACGTTCCGCCAAATACAGAGCCCACCATGCCTTTTCGGCCGCCAAAGCGGCGGAAAGCCTGGTTCGCCGCTCCTCTGCCCGTGCGGCGTCCAGCGCGGCCCCGGCCTGGGCGATACCGCTTTCGATGCGAAAGCCTGTGAACATCGGCTGCTGAAGCGTTAGGCGAAATAGCCAGGAATCGCGCCTCGTTTCCGGAAGAAGCACCGTTGACGGCCCGATCGAAATCGAGCCCGGCTCCAGTTCGCTCGAATACACGAAGGAGCCGGAGAAACTCAGACTCGGCATATACTGCGCCCGCGCAAAGTCGAGCCGCGCGGCCGCTGCCGCAGTTTTCGCCGCCGCCTGGGACGCCTGGGGGCTTGCGGCCAATGCCATCTCGACGCACTGAGATATGCCGAGCGCCGTGTCGGCTGGTACTGCGGACGCTGCGGGCGTTGCGGGCGCCGTGTCGGCAGACGTCGTGTCGACGAGCATCGAGCTCGCGATAACGAGGGCCGCGAAGACAAGCGCCGGTCGCGGGGGTATAGAAACAATTCGGCTCATGCACTACCTCCCAGGAGGTTCATGAAGACATGCTCGAGGCTCGGTTTTGTCTTCCGTGTGGACTCGATCGTGATTCCCTTCGCCCGCAAAAAAGAAATCGCTACTTGTGCGACGGGTTCGGCGTCGTGAGCGAGGAGGGCGACGCGGTCGCCGAATGCTTGTGCCGAGGAAAATCCGCCCGAATCGGCGCGGCTGCGGAAGTCCTCGGATTCGAGCAGGGCCGCACCGCGACGGGCTTGCGGAGAGACAAGCTCGATTATTTCCCAGGGGAAGGTTTTTTTGAGGGAGGAGGGGGAGTCGAGAGCGAGAAACCGTCCATGATCCATAAGGCCGACCAGATCGAAGCGCTCGGCCTCGTCCAGGTAGGGCGTCGCCGCGAGCACGGTTACGCCATCGCGTCCGAGTTCGGCGATGATCTCCCAGAATTCGCGGCGTGACACTGGATCGACGCCGGTGGTCGGCTCGTCCATGATGAGGATGCGCGGCTCGTGGACGAGCGCGCAGGCCAGGGCCAGCTTTTGTTTCATGCCGCCCGAGAGTCTGCCCGCCTGTCGTGAACGGAATGCCGCGAGACGGGTGAATTCCAGGAGTCTGTTCCGGCGTTCGCTATAGTTTTTCAGTCCATGGATCTCCGCGAAGAAGGCGATGTTCTCGTCGATCGAAAGGTCGGCGTAGAGGCTGAATCGTTGCGACAAATAACCGATTTTCGCTTTAGCGTTCGGGTGCTCGGGTCTGTCGCCGAAGATTGTTACGCCGCCCGAATCAGGTCCAAGCAGGCCGCAGGCAATCCGAAGCGTCGTGGTCTTTCCGGCCCCGTCCGGACCGACCAGGGCCATGCTCGTCCCCGATTCGACGGTGAAGTCGATATCTTGTAACGCTACGGTTTTCCCAAAGCGCTTGGTGAGCGAGCTCGCCGCGATCGCCGCCGAGATCATGGCATCATCCCTTACCGTAAGCTCAGGAAGGCGTCCGCCGGCATGCCTGGTTTCAGAATGCCTTCGCCCGAACCCAGCTCTAGTTTCACCGCGAAAACCTGTTTGACCCGCTCGTCCTTGGTTTGAACGTTCTTCGGCGTGAACTCCGCTTTCGACGCGATGTGCGACACTTGTCCGTAAAACGAACGATGCGGGGCCGAGTCGATCCTGATCTCGGCCTTCATGCCGAGCGAGATGGATCCCAGAACGGTTTCGGGGACGTAGATGGTCAGCGACAGCGACTCGGGATCGATAAGCGTGATCAGGCCCGAACCCGTCGTTACGAGTTCGCCCGGCTCGGCCAGGCGCTTCGACACGATCCCCGATATTGGCGCCGTCACCGAACAGTCTTCGATTTGCTTGCGGACCGCCCGGAGCGCCCACTCGGCCTGATCGAGCCTGGCCTTCGCCGCGCGCAGTTCCTCGGGCCTGGCTCCCGATGTCAGTTTCCGCAGGGCTTGCTCGGCGGCTTTCTCCTGGGCCTCCGCCTGGGCCGCGCGGCTTTCGGCCTCGTCCTTCTGTTTCTGTGTC
Organism: uncultured Treponemataceae bacterium; assembly: GCA_964644505.1. Classification (GTDB taxonomy): domain Bacteria; phylum Spirochaetota; class Spirochaetia; order Treponematales; family Rectinemataceae; genus CAZXXZ01. The sequence goes on from CAZXXZ010000039.1 coordinate 6,804, forward strand.
GCGGAGCCGCCTGCAAAAAGCTCGGCGGTCCTTTGTGCATCGGCTCGTGCGATTTTCGCCGTCTCGCGGGCCGAGACGAGGGCGGCTTCGGCCTGGGCCAGGTCCTCGGAGCGGGCGCCGACAAGAAGAAGATCGAGCTGGGCGCGGGCCAGTTCGACCCCCGCCTGGGCCTCGCCCAATTTGATATCGAGCGCAGCATGATCGATCGACGCGATGCTGTCTCCGGCGCGCACGAGGTCGCCCTCCCTCGCCTTCATCGATACGAGCTTTCCGGAGACTGAAGAAGAGACGCGGATTTCAGTCGCCTCGATGGTGCCCGAGGCTTCGATGAGGTCTTTTTTATTGACGCAGGAGAGAGCGGCCAGGATCGATACTGCAAGCAATGAAAGAATTCGCAGCGATGACGTATCGAAGCTTCTCCTTTTTCCATGATCTGCGACGGCGATAGTCATAAGCCGAACCCTCCCTTCCCGGATTTTGAGAACTCCTTTCTTCCCTCGTCGCTGAGTATTCCGCCGAGAAGGATCGAGATCAGCGTCTTAATGACCATCGACGGCTGCACATCGTGCTGCAGAAAAAACTCAGGCCGTCCGATCTGCTCGACGATCGCGATATACATGGGTAATACAAGTTCCAGATTCAGGTTATTGCGGAGCAGTCCTTTTTCTTTGCCTTCCTCAAGCAGGCTTTTGAGATGGATCAGCAGACGGTCGTGACGGAACTTGTCGATCTTGGCCCAGACCCAGGGGGCGTTGGTCATGACATCTCGTATGAGCTTATTGGCCATGGGCTTGATCGCCGTTTCAATGATATTGAAAAAACCGATGATTCGATCTGTGAAGGGAAGACCGCTATTCATAAGCTCGAGCATCTGGGACTCGACCGACTCGAGTTTGTACAGGATGACCGAATCGATGAGCTGGTCTTTATTCGGGAAATACTTGTACAAGGTTCGTTTGCTGACCCCGATCTTGTCGGCGACACCTTCCATGGTTTGCGAGGACAGGCCCTCGTTGAAAAAAAGCTGAAGAATACGTTCCAAGAGAGTTTTTTTTCGTTCGGTTTCGTTTGGCATCTGACATTCCTTGTAATATACAAAGTAAACGAAAATAGTAGAAAACGTATACTTAAAAATATGCCTTCCTCTTTTACTTGTCAACCGGTGTGAACAGCACCGACCCATCCTAGCTCCATCGAACCTTGATGCGTCCGCTGCCACATTGACCGAGAGGAATTGCAACAATTTTCGAGGAACTTCATAGTATGCGTTTGAATCGATAAAGTAAGGACATACATGAAGGAAACCACCGCAAGTATCGAACGAGTCGATACGAACTTGTTTGAACTGATCGGCTACACTGCGGCCAAAACCGGGCGGCACTGTCACGAGGGACAGAGCTACAGCTATGCATCCTTCGCCCCGTCTCCGTGGATCAATGCTGTGTTTGCGCTGAATCTCGAAGGTCTCGGCGGAGCCAAGGAACTGGCTCGGCTCATAGCCTCGGGCACGCTCCCCAATCGTGTCATGTTGGGGCCTACCTCACGACCGGCGAACATCGGGTCGCTGCTTGCTTCAGCCGGCTTCGTTCCACGTCCGAGCGCTCGCGGTATGATGCTCGATATAGCAAAGCGCCGGAGTATCTGCGCGCCCGAGGGCGCTGTCCTTCGTTTCTTGGGTCCGGAGGTTGGCCTTACAGAGTGGGCGGCCGTGGTTGCCGAGAACCTTTTTGAGGTCCCGAGGGATTCCGGCGGGGCCGCCTTCGCCGAGCTGATCGCCGCGATCGAAGGCCCGCGCGCTTTTTCTACGGGGCTTTTTACGAATAATGTCCTTGTCTCGACCTGTTTCGGCTTTATCGACAGCGAGGGTGTCGGCGGGATCTACTTTGTCGCAACCGAGAAGAAGCACCGGCGCAAAGGCTACGGGGCCGCAGTCGTGAGCGCAACCCTCGAAGAGTTGGCCGCCCGCGGTGTTGAGACATGTATTCTCCACGCGAGCGCGCTCGGAGAACCGGTGTATGAAAGTCTCGGTTTTGTCGGGGTCTGCGATCTGGGGCGGTATGCACTCGGCGAGGCGGCGTCGACGGGGGTGCGCTGATATGGGCCGGAAAAAGCTAATCGACTACCTGGGGAATGTGCTGTTCATTCAGGCCGGTGCATTTTTGGCGGCTTTTTCGCTCGACCGGTTCCTGGTACCGAACAGAATCCTCGACGGGGGCATCGTCGGTATCTCGATCATCGTCAGCTATCTCGCTTCGATCCCCCTCGGGGTGCTGACCTTCGCCTTCAATGTGCCGTTCATGCTCCTCGGGCTCAAGTTGATCGGCCGTCGATTCCTCCTTTTTACGGTTTACGCCGTCGGCTCTCTTTCGATATGGGTCGAGGCCTTGGGCGAAGGGCGGATAATAACCAGCGACTTGTTCCTCGACACGGTTTTCGGAGGCATTCTTCTGGGTATCGGCGTCGGGCTTATACTCCGTAACGGGGGATGTCTGGACGGCACCGAGGTCGTATCGCTGCTCCTGACCCGGCGTATCCCCTTCACTGTCGGCGAGATCGTCATGGGCTTCAATGTGCTCATTTTCGCGGCTGCCGGCCTCGTCTTCGGAGTCGAACGGGCACTTTACTCGGCCGCGACATACCTGCTCGCCTACAAGGCTATCGACGTCGTCGTCGAGGGTCTTGACGAATCGAAGGCGCTTTTCATTGTCTCAGACAAACCCGAAGCGATTTCTGCCTATCTTTTCGAAAGGCTCAAGGCCGGGGTCACGATCTTCAAAGGCATGGGAGGCTATTCGAGGGTCGATAAAGAGATAATTTATGTTATCGTCAGGCGCCTTGAAATATCGAAAATCAAGGAAGCTGTACGGGATATCGACAAGGACGCCTTCATAACTGTTCATAACGTCCACGAGGTTATCGGCAAAAACGTTTCGAAACGGCGTTAAAAAACCCTAAAAGAAACTTTAAATAAAGAAAAACTCGCGCATTCCCGATTATTGTGATACCATCTACCCACCGAATAAAAAACGAGGAACAGGTATGAAGACAGCGCTTCGTGTCGCTCGTCTTTCCGCAGCCGCAGTACTGTGCTTTGTCATAAGCGCATGTGGAGGCGGATATCGCTATACCGAATCGAGCGGCGTGCTCAATGACGGGGCCGAGGATCGTGCGAGCCTCAGTTTTCCGCTGAATGGACGCTCTATCAAACTGGAGCTTCTTCTCCGGGTCGAGGGCGGGTCGGCTTTAGTCACCATCGATCATCCCGATGGCAGGACCTCCGAGACGCTCCCTGTCAAGGGTAGTGGAGTTCATGAAATCCGCAAAGAATTACCTAAAGAGCCCGGCAACTGGAGCCTCGGCCTCCAGGCCCGTGGCGGAACGGTCGCGTATTGGTATGCCCTGCACGACGCCGGACGATATCTCGGGCTCAGCGACGAAGCCAAGAGCGCCGTTGGAATAGACTGATGGAGACCTCGAAAAACTTCAGTTTTTCGAGGTTCCCGGATTTTACTTTTTCCCCTTGAACAATTCTTTTATCCGCGCGAAAAGCCCTTTCGGCGGCGCTTCAACGACGCTTTTCTCGGTCTTTTTGGACATTGCGTGCCGGACGGCTTGCCTGGAGTCCTGTCCGCGAGCAGGGGGCCGATGAGGGTATGAGCCCTGGGGCTGCTTTTTCCCGCCGCCGTAGCGTTTTTTATACCCCTGCATCCGTTCGTCCTGTGTGAGCGCATAGGGGTCGATCCGCTCTTTCGCGACGTTATTTTGTTCCCGCTGTGCTTGCTTCGGTGTTGCTTTTGGTCGCGGTGCGGGGGTCCGGCGGCCGCCGGGCGTACGTTGGCTTCTTCGGCTTCCTGCGCCGTGGCTGCTTGACCCGGATCTTTTTTGTCTGCCACCGGCCCTGCCGCGTCCTTCGCCTCCCCGTTCCCTTGAGAAATGGATACCGGCGCTGCGGTCTTCCTGGAACAGTTCGTCCGTAATCTTCATCACGGGAATTTTCGTTCCGAGGAATTTTTCGATTGCATGGAGGCCGAATACGAACTTCTCGCAGGCGAGCGTGATCGCCTTCCCCGCCTTACCCGCCCTGGCGGTACGGCCGATTCGATGCACGTACGACTCCGCGTCCTCGGGGACGTCATAGTTCACGACAAGATCGAGCGCTTCGATGTCGAGTCCGCGGGCCGCCACATCGGTCGCCACAAGAGTCGAAATCGAGCCGGATTTAAGCTTCTGGATCACCTCGAGTCTCCGGCTCTGCGGCAAATCGCCCATGATGAACTCGCAGTGGACGCCGTTGACTCTGAGCCTGCGGGCGAGTTCCTCGACCATGAATTTCTGGTTGCAAAAGATAAGACAGCTCTTCGGTTGTTCTCGTTTTAAGAGTCCGAGGAGGAGGGAGAGCTTTTCGTGCGATCCTACATGGTAGAGTTCCTGGGTCACCATCTCGGCCGTGACTTTTTCGGGTTCGATGGCGATTTCCCGCGGATTTTTCATGTATTCCCAGGCGAGGTCCTTGACCCGAAGGCCCAGTGTCGCCGAGAAGAGAAAGGTCTGTCGTTTGTCCGCGGCCGGGAGATAGCGGAGAAGCCGGCGTATGTCGTCCACGAAACCCATGTCGAACATCCGGTCCGCTTCGTCGATAACAAGAAAGCCGACATCTTTCAGTATCATTTTCCCCTGTGTTAACAGATCGATGATACGACCGGGAGTTCCGACGATGATCTGGACGCCCGAACGCAGCATATCGAACTGAGGTCCGTAGCTCACGCCGCCGTAAAAAGCCCCTGTCTTGATGCCCAGGTATAGGCCGATTTTCTCGGCCTCGGTTTTTATTTGAACGGCCAGTTCGCGCGTGGGTGCGAGGATCAGGGCCTTTTTCGTTCTCAGCTCCGAATCGCTCATCATTCGTTGAAAAATCGAGATGAGAAAAGCCGCGGTCTTCCCGGTGCCGGTCTGGGATTGGGCGTAGATGTCCTCGCCCTTGAGAGAATGTGCGAAGACCATTTCCTGGACAGGCATGCAGTCTATGAAGCCGGCTTCATCGATACCGCGTTGAAGGTCTGGGTGCAAGGATAGTTCGGTGAATTTCATGTACGCTCGTTTCAAACAAGATAGTCGTAGTATAGTGGATCGGCGCTTGTTCTTTAAGGGGACGGCGGGGCTCCGTCAAAAGTGAACATGAGGACCGCGGGGGCTGAAGATTGAAAGGTTCGATCTCGGAATGGGACATTGTCATCGTAGGAGCCGGCCCCGCCGGGCTGTATGCGGCGGCCCTGCTCGCGAGGCGTTTTTCTGTTCTTGTCGTCGACCGCCGGCCGATCGGCTCGGGCAAGAGCTGTGCCGGGCTTATGTCCGAGGAGGCGCACAGGCTTTTACGAAGGATCGGCGAAGACGGCGATTTTTACGAAGAACCGGCCCGGATCGATTTACATGCGATCGTCGAGGAAAGAGAATTCCCCGCACAAGCGTTTTGGAATGTCGATCGCGGAGCTTTGCAGGCATGGATGGCTAAGAAGGCCGAGTCCGCCGGCGCCGTGATCGCGCGATCCACGCTTCGTTCGATCGGCGCCGCGAAACATGCGTGGAATCTCGCCTTTGATGAAGAAAAGCTTGTTCTCGCAAAGGTTGTGATAGGCGCCGACGGCGCCGCCTCTCTGATACGGCGGTCACTAGGTTTCGCCGATCCTCAATTCGTCATGGCTCGGCAATGTATACTCGAAGGAAGTATCGATAGCGCCTATCTTGTGCTCCGGCGCGATGCCGGGTGTCTTTATTACTGCTGGGCGGTTCCCAAGCGGGGCGGTATTCTCATCGGCGCTGCGGATCCGGTGGACTTCCCGGGCCGCGCCGTTCGAGTTCTTTCAGCCTCGGTCACCGAATTCACGCCCGCATCGGCGATCGCCGAGGAGAGAGGCTTCTATACCAAGGTCAACAAGATGGACGATATCGCGCTCGGTTGCCCCGGCGCTTTTTTAATCGGCGAGGCCGCGGGTCTCGTCCTTCCCTCGTCGGGGGAGGGATTCGGCGGAGCCTTCGAAAGTGCGGCCGCGCTCGCAGAAGTTATATCAGAGTCGGGCTTGTCGGCTGCGGGGCTTGGTTGTACCGGGACACAAGCAGTCTTCGAAGACTATCGGCGGCTCCTCGCGCCCAGGCTCTTAAAAATCGAGAAGGATCTCGAACTATACAATTCTTTGTCGGCAGGATCGCTGTGACGTCGAAAAAGACAATTCTCATCACAGGCGCGAACCGGGGTATCGGATTCGCGACGGCTCTCGGCCTTGCACGCAGGGGGCATTGTGTATTACTGGCATGCCGTGACCTGACGGCCGCCATGCAAGCACGCGACGTGATTGCATCCGATCCTCTTGTTGTCTCGTTCGACGGTGACGCCGGGCTCGCGCCGGTACTCGATCTCGGGTCGCTCGATTCCGTGCGCCGCTTCGTCGAGGAGATGCTGAGGGACGGGCTTAACCTGGACGTTCTCATCAACAACGCCGGCGTCCTCTGCTCTTCCAGGGAGGAGACCGTCGATGGATTCGAGCGCAGCTTCGGCGTAAACGTCCTCGGTCCCTTTCTTCTGACGCGGCTTCTGCTTCCACGAATAAAGCCGGGCGGTCGCATCGTGAATGTGTCATCAGTCGCCGGATTGTTCGGCGGCTTCGACGAAGACGATCTCGAAATGCGCGACCGCTACCGTCCATTAAAAGCCTACGCTCGGTCCAAGTATGCAATCACCGCATTGAGCATCGAATACGCCGAGCGGCTTCGCGGTAGGATTTCTGTAAACGCCGTGCATCCCGGGGTTGTCAATACGCGTATCTTGACCATGCATCGATGGTTCGATCCCTTGGCGGATGCTTTATTCAGACCGCTCGTACGCAGCGCCGAATCCGGGGCCGCCCCCCTCATCTACCGTGCCGTTTCTGAGCGGTGTGAAGGCTCGAGCGGCCGTTATTTCTCGCGTTTCAGAGAGACGAAACTGCCCGGACGGATCACCGATCCTTGCAGACGGCGTGCCTTGTGGAATCTCGTCTCGCGCCTAGTCGGTGTGGAAGCCGAGATCGGGCTCTGATTTTTTCGCTGGCCTGGTTTTTTGATCGATGTTAAAATACGAGTGATTTACTCAATTATCTGGCGACTGTGCTTGCAACAAGGGAGGCCCACGGATGGGCGGATCGAAAAATGTTGCGCGTTTCAACATAGCACCAAAGGTCGTGGCAGTAGCGCTTGCAGCTGCGGTTCTGTCTACTCTCGCAGTGCTTTTTTCGATAGTTTTTTCTATTGAGTATATGCTATGGGCTGCCCTTGTCGGATCTCTTACGGCGATTGTCGGCATCATTTTGTATTTTTTTTCGGATCGATCGAAGTTCATAGGCGCGATAGGACACCGACAGGCTGCGGAACTCTGTCGACTCTTCGTCGAACACAGTCCGGTTTATATTTTCTTCAAAGATGACAAACTGAGGCATCTTTTACTCAGTAGAAATTATGAAACTCTCCTCGGAAAAAACCTTGAACAGTTGATCGGCAAGGGGACGGAAGCGTTATTCCCGGCCGAAGAAGCCGCGAGACTCGACGAGGCAGACAAGAAAGTCCTTCGTGAAGGCGAGCCCGTCGAGGTCATCAATGAGTCGAACGGCAGGGTGTATAGAACGTTCGAGTTCCCGATACTACGGAACGGTCGGCCGGCCTATCTCGCCGGATTCACTATCGACATCACCGAGCAAAAGAAAGCCGAGGAACGGGCCCTGCAGTCCCTGCGGGAGAAGGAGGCCTTGATACGCGAGCTGTATCACAGGACAAAGAACACGCTCCAAGTCATTCGAAGCATGCTCGAGCTTCAGGTCGAAGAATGCCCATCCAACGATTTCGCGCGCCGTTTGGTCAGGGACGCCGAGGACAGGATTCAGGCGATAGCGCTCGTCCATCAGATGCTCTACGAGAGCCGCGATCTGTCTCGGATTCCTATAAAAGAGTATGTTGCGGAATTGGCGGTACTGGTGTATCGCAGTTTCGGGGTATCCGAGGAACGTGTTTCGCTCGATCTCTGCGTCGACAATCAAAGTATCGCCCTCGATACGGCGGTTCCTATCGGGCTCATCCTGAACGAGCTCATGACGAATTCCCTGAAACACGCTTTTCCGAACAAACGAAAGGGATATATTAAAATCAAGCTTGAAAGTGACAGCCATGGAGTCAGTCGCCTGCGCTATGAGGATAATGGCGTGGGAGTTCCTCCGGGTTTCGATTTCTACAACGGGGATACGTTGGGACTCAAACTGATTCGGTCTATTGCTTCGCAGATAAACGGTGATGTGCGGTTCGAGTCTTCCGGAGGTGTCTCGTGTTCGATATTGTTCCGGGCTTTTGAATCAGGTCAGCGAACAGATGCCGTCGATGCGGGTGTTGCGGTCGGGTCATAGAAGCCTTATCGCGCATAAAAGTTCCCTCGAACCCGGGGTGGAAAACACAAGACGCTTTTCTTTGCTTTCTCTCTTTATTGTTTTGCTTCTTGCCCCGATCCATGATCTCTTTGCATTCGATGACACTCCCGATATAGCCGGCGTCTATCAAACAGTCCATCCCGACGAAAAGACCGGCGAGGTACTGATTCGATTTGCACCGTCCGAAGCCGCCTCCGATCCGCGCGGCGCCGCCCGGGCGGTCTGGGATGTTTCACTCTGGCGGTATTCCGAGGGCGTTCCGCGGAAGATCCGCGACGGTTTGTTCGATTGCTATACCAAGGCTTCGATCCAACGACGGGGAGCGGGTTTGTATATCGTCTGGCACAGCCCGGACGCGGAGCGTAAAAACGAAAATGAACGTTGGAATGAAATAATGACTATCACCGAGGGCGGTGATATCGAACTGGGTGGTTCGGAGAATGGTTCGACCGGCGAACACTATACACTGAAACGCATCGGCGGACCCGATTCTATATCCGAGGCGCACGGGCCTTTAGACTTGACCGGCGTGTACGACTACTATCACGCCGCGACCGGCCGCGTTCTTGTGGCCTTCACGAAGAGCGCGGAGAAAATCCAGAGAAAAACCAAACCTGCCATCGATGCCTACGAGGTGAGGATCGTCCGCGATTTCGGCGCTTCCCGTTTCGCGGTCGAGCGCGAAGGCTTGTACGGAGGATCCCGACCTCTCGACGAGTTCACGCTTGTCGGCATGGAGAAGGAGGGCGGCGATTATTACCTCGTTTGGCAGAATCCTCAAAGGTCGAAAGTTGTAAGGCGTAACCGTATCGTCTGCCGGTATGAGAACGGCGATATCGGAATCGGCCTGGAACAGGGGGAATTGAAATACATCGAAGATACGCGCTTCAGGAAAATCGCCGGAACCGAGGCGATCGTCGGCGAGGTCCTCGATTTCATTCCGTCCGTAGGTATATACGAGGTCGTCCTGTGGCCGGAGACGACGGCTGAATTGACAGCCCTCGTTCGTATCGCTCCGACGGCGGTATCGCTCGGCAGCCGCCGCATTTTCAGTATCGAGACTGTCGAACAAATAAACGGCGGGTACGCCACCCGGCACAGGGGTTTTTTTAAAGGCGACGAGTACGGCTTTATTACATTCGACGGAGACGGCGGCGCGTGTTTAATCGTGTTTACCGATTTCGAAACAGGGCGGGAAGAGAAGTTCGAAGTGCTCGAATCGAAAGGCGAGGGGAGTTTTACGCTCGGCCGAATCGCATCACGCCGTTCCGGGCAAGTGTCCGTAATTGCGCGGTTTAATAAGAAAGCTCCTTTTGACGGTGTTGTCTCAACATGTGACCGAACATTGAACCAGCCCGAGCCGGACAAAGGACAGTGGACGCCGGAAGAAAAAGAGGCATTCAACTCAGTGTATTCAGTTCTTCCGACAAGTTTTTTTACGGGACCGGATGTGTCGATCGTTCGCGACGAGGGACTTTTCGTGATGGGCGGAGGGGCCGATCAAGGCGCCTTGGCCGAGCTCTCGACAGAGCGGCGCGAGATCAGGATCAAGCGCTTCGCCCTCGCCGAAGGATACCCGGCCGATCCGGCGAGAACACATACAAAGTACCTTGAACGGCTGCTCGGACGCTGTTACGCCCGACTGTTCTATAAGCGGCTCGACCCCAAACTGAAGCGCGAATGGGAGTCGTTCAACAAGTGGGAAACGGAGTTCTTTTCGAAAAAGAAACCGCGTAATCAGAATGACGAGGGCTTCGCTGACAGTGTCGGACGGCTTTCGCCGGAAGAGGACTTCGCCGCCTTCGCCGAGGATGTGTTTCTGTCCCCCTCGGGGAAGGATCCGCTGAGTTTTGTCAGGTTCAGGCTCCCCGACCGCTACGAGTTTTTCCGCCGTCTTTTCCCCACGCTTCCGGCTAAACCCTCTTTCTCCGCGCCGAACGCAGGTTTGCTGATCGAGTCATATCGCGACTGGATCGATCCCGACGATGTCGAACGTGTCGAACTGGTCGTGACGACACCGACCACCACAGCGATCGAGTCGATCGCGGGACACGCCCTGCTTCTCATCAAACGGAAGAGCGATTACGAGGATTGCAGCGATTCGCTCGTCTTCGGTTTTGTGGGCGAAATATCCCGGGACAGCGCGAACGGAATAAAGGGTTTGACCTATGTGTACCGCGGCCTCACCGGCTACTATCGCTCGCTCATCCAAATCGAGACGCTCAGCAGCTTGGTACGCCGCGCGACCTTGCTCGAAAACCGCGATGTCGTGCGAATGAAACTTAAGCTGAGTCGCTCGGAGATCGACGCGCTGATCCGCCGTCTTTGGGTGCTCGATCGCACGTTCACGTACCGGTACTACTTCTTCTCCGGCAACTGCGTGAGCATGCTGCTCGATCTTCTCAACACGGTCTTCCCGGAAGACGGCAAGGTCGAAATCAAAGACGGCATCGTCGCGCCCATGTACGCCGTCTCGAGACTCGCGTTCGCCGGCAGAATCGAAGACTTTTCCTATCCCGAGCGATGGAGCATCTTGAAGACGGCGCGATACGCTTCCAGCCGCAATCGAGAGACGGCACGCCGGATCCTGGATGCTCTTGAAACCGCAAAGGCTCGTGAAAAAAGGGCGGGAGTGTCACGATACATCGGGTCGATCTACGATGAGGTGAAAAAAACCATCGACGTTCTTTTCGATCAAGGCAAGGGCCGTATCGCCGAAGACCCGCTTTTCCGTAGTCCGTATATTGTTGCGACTGGTCCTGATAGAAGCGCGGCCTACCGCCGCCTCGCCGAGCTGTGCATCGAGCTTGACTCCGTGCGTCGCGGACCGCCGGAATGCATGAGCGACGACGAATACATGTCATTCGCTGAATTGACCCTGCGTTTTCTGTTCGGCGCCGTCGAACGTGAGTTGTATATCGCGGTGCCGCCGGATCTGAAAAGAGAACACCGCAAAAGCGATATCGCCTTCGTGGATACTCCTGAGTATGTGATCGAGCGGAAGCTTTATAAGGTGCGCTCGCGGCAGGAAAACTCGCCCGAGCTGCAGGCTGTATACAATTCCATTTCGATACTGAGGAAGTCAATCGCCGAGTTCGGCGCGGTCGATGATTTCTATACGCTCGGACGGACCATGAGCGAAGAACGCGAGCGTCAAACCGCCGCCTCCCGCCGGAATGTGGTTTTTGCGCATGGGTACTACGACAAAGGCCTCGGCCTGTCTTGGCGGTTTTCCGATACCTCGAAGGAGGTCGGCGTCGAATACACGAGCGCCCTGTACCGCGGCGAAATCGGCGACCAGAGCCTGTGCGCCTTGAAACGGGATATGCGGCTGGTGCTCCTCGATGCAGGTCTCGGCCTGTATTATGACTTTTCAGCCGGCGCGGATTTCTTTGATACAGGGCGCGTTTCGATTCGAAGCCGCGCGGTCGCGGCCGATTTCGAAAAAATCATCACCGGAGAGAACATCGACTACGATGGTTTTCTGAATCCCGGATTTGGTCTCACGTTGCTCAAAAGTTCCGGAACACTGTGGGACGGCGAACAACTATTCCCCGACCGGGACTCGGAACTGAGCTTTCTCGAGGCGCGTATACTTTTGAACATTTTCGAGGCCCAGGATTTCCGGCACTATCTCACCATAGGAACGGGTTCGGGCCTTAAGCGGAGCATCGACGAGGGCGGACCTTCGTTGAACATTGAAGTACCGATTTTCATGGAAACAAGGATCGGCCTGCCCGGACTTGCCGGCAATGCAGCCCACATAAAATCGATCTGGACAGTACGATTCCCCTTCGATGAGGAGCCGAGTTCGAGGCTCGATACCTTCATCGATGCCGATATCTCTTTTCATAGTAAGAAAAACACATCACTGGGTGTTCGCGCTTCTCTGGCCTTCGATTTTGGCAAATTCTCAAAGCCGATTGTCGTGAAGAATACCGAAGTGAATGTTTCTCTGGTCCTAAAACCTTAAAAACGGGTTATACTTCATAGGTAAATAGAAAATCCGGGAGGCATATCGTGAGAAAATGTATAGGAATCGTCACGGCCGTCCTGTATCTCGCCTGCACTTGTCTGTCCGGCTTCGCTCAGGAAACAACATCGAATATCAGCCAGGATTCGTCGAAGGACTCGCTCCAACAATCTTCGCAGAACAGCACGGCTCAATCGTCCGAAAACTCCTCGAATTCGGATTCCTTCGCCGAGTCGTCCCGATCCTCGTCGCAACAGAGTACGGAAAATTCCTCCGACAGCAGCGCGAATAGCGACGGGACCTCGGAGATACTGTCGATCGTGGTCGTGGGCGCCCTCGTCGTCGTCGCCGTCGTCGGAGTTGTATTGACGGTCACCGCGAAGAAAGCCAAGGAAGAAGCGGTCGTCGGCCTGCAGGATCAGATCTACCTCGCCAAGGGCAAGGATTACGAGGCGATACGAGAATACTTCAATCTGCGGGATAGCGACATCGTGAGCGCGAACGACGAGCTCGTGGCCGAAGGATACGTGATCGTCGACGACCAGAGCGCGGCCGACTATCTCGCGGCATTGATGCTCAAGTGCGCCGAGCGATCGGAGAAGATCAAGGCGGAGGTGGCGATGTAGCGAGGCAGGCCTTCCGCCGACTCCTCGCGGGAGGCTTTCCCGTCGGCGCGCCCGGCGTACGCTTCTGACGGACCCCATTGAGCGATTTCATTGTTTCTCCGCCAGGTACCGAAGATCCACGTCTGCGCAGAGGATGCCGTAGAGCTTCCCTTCTTCAAAGAGAGGAATTGCCACGGTAAGGCACAGCGCCCGGGTGGCGCTGGAAAGATAAACCGGCGACAGGTAAGCTTCCCCGGTGGCACGCGGAATTTGATAGTACTCTTTATCGGTTCGTGATACCCCATATCCCTCACAAGGATCGTGATCCGATCGATGGCGGGGCGCGTACGCATTACAGGAAACTTGTCGACCGCTCGAATCCAGAACATAGAGAAGCTCAAAAAGCGGAAATGTTTCGCTGTACCGGCAGAGGAGTTCATCAAGTCGGGAGCGCTCAGAGAGAAGCGGCGGCGTCATCTCCCGGGTGATCTCTCGGGCTTCTTCGAAAGCCTGACGGTGAAGGTCTGTCTTTTCATGACTGGCCGCCTTTGTCTCCTCCTGGATCATCCCGAAAAGCTTGTCTGCGATTGTGTCTATGTGCCGGGAGCGATCAAGCAGCTCTATCGCGGACTGTCTGAGACGCTGAAGCCGGTCCATGGAATCCTTCCATTCAGAAATCTGACATTCCGAAAGCTCTCTGTATTTTCGAATGAGAGCAAGCACCGCCTGTGTATTGTCCCGGACGCCGCGACTGTCTTCCAGAAACGTACGAATCGTTTTTTCCAAGCTCGAATAAACCTGCACGGCGGCGGTCAGTTTTTTCATCAAATCCTGGACTCGGCTGTGTGCAGAGGCCCCTTGTTCCTGGATAGTATCGGTGAAGGAACGGGAACGATCCGCCAGACTCCGCATCTCCCGTGCGATGATCGAAAAGGAGCGTCCTTTTTCTCCATACCGCGAAGCTTCTATGGCGGTGTTTATCGAAAGAATTTGGAGTGATTCGAATATATCCGTGATCGAAGCAAGAGATTTCAGCATAGTGGAAAGAGAGGGACCTAGTTCTTTGATTTCGTTCCATACCGCCTGGAGTTCCCTGCTGCTTTGTTCAAAAGAACGTGAAAGTTCCTGTTCTTGCCCGAGCCACTCCATCACGGTCTGGCTGTTTTGTACGAGCTTTTCGGCTCCTGTTCGCTGAGAAGCGACTGTCTCATCGAGGGTGTTCAAATTCCTCTCCAGTCGCTCCCGGAGGGTTTGTACGGTATAGACCTGTTCCTCCGCGGTCTTTTCCAGTGAATCAACCTGTTCATCCAGGTGTTGTGCGGTGTCGCAGAGCTGAACAAGCTGCAAAAGCTTTTCGGTGGAACCGCAGGATACATCGGCGCCGGGCATAGTTACCTCAAATCCACAATGGCGTTGCTCATCCACGAACAAAAGTTACGTCAGTGTATTTTTAGGAGGTTTTCTCCTCGATCAATCGAACGAAATTAGTCACGAGAAGCCGCCCCAGATGGAGATATTCGTTTTGAAGCGAGCGATAATCCCGCCGGAGTTCTTCTCTGTTTAAACAACGCAGATCCTCATCTTCCCGGATAAGGTGCTCGAACATAGGAGGATCCACTTCCAGATGCCCCTGAAAACCGATCGCATGAGTTTGATACCCTACAATCTGGGGACGACACCATCGGCCGGTCCCGAGAAGCATAAAATCCTTTTCAAACGAGACCATCTCCCCATGAAGCTGGAGTACCGGGAATTCATCGGGGAAGTTCTCGAGAAGGGGATATCCTCTTGCGTGAGAAGTAAGGTAGATCCGAAAGAAATCTCCATCAGGGCCCCGAAATCCTACTTCTTTGTGGGACGAACGAAGTACCTGCCCCCCCAGAGCCTTTACCATGAGCTGGAGACCAAGACAGATTCCTACATAAGGGATCCCTCGGGAAAGTACGTGCTGGATAAACTCCAGTTCTGCAAGGATTTTCGGCGTCCTGTCGTTGGCGCTGTCCGGTCCTCCCAGAACAACGAGTCCGTGGAACGTCCCTGGTTCGGGCAAACCATCTCCCGCATCAAGGTCAAAAACGCCATACGACAGACCATGGGCTGCCAACATCGATTCAAATAAACCAGGACCCTCCCGGAGGGTGTTCTTGATAATTGCAACATCCATAGAAACTATAAAGCAAAAACTATGCCAGTCACCTCTCGTCGGTATGAATCTCTCTTTTGTCAAGGAACGAGGTCCGTCTTCGTTTTTACCTGTTTCGGGACCTTTTCCCGCGGCATATCGTTGTTTATTCTCCTGTCACATGAACTCGACAGTCTCGCGTCTGAAGATACATCTAGACCTATCCTTCCGTATGCTGATGAGCGAGATCGAGGCCTGCCCCGACGAATTGTGGACGGCAAAGGTCGGGGGCTTTGTGTTTTTCCAGCAGGTGCTGCATGCACTTACGGGGCTTCGGTTCTGGGCTCGTCCAGAAGACCTCGGTTTCGACGAGCCCTTTTCCGAGCGCAGACTTTATCCCGAACTGGACGGGATTCCGGAGGGCTCGGTTTCGAAAGAAGAGCTTCGCGCGTACGGCGCGTCGGTCGCTGAGCAAGTGGAATCCCTGTTCGAGGGAAAGAGCGACGAATGGCTTTTCGCCCCCTGCCATATTGATAAAAAAGTAACAAACTTCGATGTCATCCAGGGGCAGATACGGCACGTGCAATACCATGCCGGGCATTGCGACGCAGCCTTGCGCGAACGGGGAATCGCAACGCCGGACTGGCTCGAGTACTCAGGTGGATAGGGAGGGTTGGTATGAAAAGCGATGAAGCGGGACGAACGTTTTTATCAGGGTAT
>CAZXXZ010000040.1:0-21040 GCA_964644505.1 uncultured Treponemataceae bacterium
AGGAACAGTGGTCCGCGTCACGGGGCCGATCCTCGACCTGAGTTTCGAGGGAGGAGAGTTGCCCGCGATACTCGACGCCGTCCTTGTCGATAAGAAGGACGGGGGCTCGGTGCTCGCCGAGTGCGTGCTTCACATGGGAGACGGCGTCGCCCGCTGCGTCGCGATGGAGGCGACCGAGGGTCTTTCCCGCGGGCTTCGGGCGAGGGGGACGGGAGCGCCCCTTTCGGTCCCGGTGGGCAAGGAAGTGCTCGGACGCATGTTCGACCTCGCCGGAAGGCCGATAGACGGCGGAGCTCCGATTCAGGCTCAGCGCTCGCCCATCCACCGCGAGGCCCCCTCGCTCGAAGAACAGAATCCGACCGCGACGATACTCGAGACCGGCATCAAGGTCATCGACTTGATCGCGCCCTATGCCAAGGGCGGGAAGATAGGGCTCTTCGGCGGAGCCGGAGTCGGCAAGACGGTCATAATCCAGGAGCTCATCCGCAATATCGCGGCAGAGCATTCCGGGTATTCCGTTTTCACCGGCGTGGGCGAGCGTAGCCGCGAGGGCAACGATCTGTGGACGGACATGAACGCCTCGGGCGTCATAAAGAATACGGCGCTCGTCTTCGGGCAGATGAACGAGCCGCCGGGGGCGCGCATGCGCGTCGCGCTCTCGGGGCTGACCATGGCCGAGCACTTCCGCGATGTCCTGGGGCAGGATGTTCTGCTCTTTATCGACAACATTTTCCGCTTTGTCCAGGCCGGGTCCGAGGTTTCGGCGCTTTTGGGTCGCATCCCCAGCGCGGTCGGCTACCAGCCGACCCTCGCCAACGAGATCGGCGCCCTCGAGGAGCGCATAACCAGCACGCGTAAAGGATCTATAACTTCAGTTCAGGCGGTCTACGTTCCGGCCGACGATCTCACCGACCCGGCGCCCGCGACGACCTTCACCCACCTCGACGCGACCACCGTCCTTTCAAGGCGCATCGTGGAAAAGGGCATCTACCCCGCGGTGGATCCCCTCGCATCGAGTTCGCGCATACTGGACCCGCGGATCGTCGGCGACGAGCACTACCATGTCGCCACCAAGGTTCAGGAGATACTTCAGCGGTATCAGGAGCTACAGGATATCATCGCCATCCTGGGCATGGACGAGCTGGGGCCGGAGGACAAACTCACCGTCTATCGGGCGCGCAAAATCGAAAGATTTTTCTCCCAGCCCTTCCATGTCGCCGAGCAGTTCAGCGGGATCCGGGGCGTCTATGTGAAGCTGCCCGATACGATCAGGGGATTCAAGGAAATCGTCGAGGGCCGATGCGACGATATACCCGAGCAGGCCTTCTTCATGGCGGGCACTATCGACGAGGTCCACGAACGTGCTAAAAACATGTAACGTGGTTGGAGCGGTGGTCGAGTATGGCTGTTGATTTCGCGTGCGAGATACTGACGCCGTACAGGCGCTTCTTCTCGGGCAGGGTCGAATCCGCGACGTTTACGACTTACGACGGTAGAATCGAGATTCTCGCCCACCACGAAAGTCTCGTCGCTCCGGTCAAGATCGGCCAGCTCAGATTGGTCATAGGCGGTAAAGAGCGAAGGGCCGCTGTGACCGAGGGCTTCGTCCGTGTCAAACAGGGCAAGATGGATATATTCGTCGGAGCGGCCGAGTGGCCCGAGGAGATCGATCGCGAGCGCGCCGAACAGGCCTTGGGGAGAGCTATGAAACGCTTGTCGACGGAAACCCTGCCCTGGCGCATCGAGTCATCGAAGCTCGCTATCGCCCGGGCTCAGAACAGACTTGCGGTATCGAACGGGAGGCCGGACATGCCCGATCTCGCGTCGAGCAGCGACTTGAACGCATAGGTCGATGGGGCCCGACGAAGGTCGGCGACCTCCGTCGGGCCGCTTATTATGCGGAAAGTTCGGTGATGTATCCGGTCCGAAGACAGGTGTCGAAGAGTTCCCGCGGAAGGAAGTCCTCCTTAACGTCGTCCCAGTCGACGTGCCTGTGCACGATGCGGACGTAGTAGCCGCCCTCGGTCTCGTCGACGAGCTCGAGGAGAGAAGGATCCGGACCTTCCGATTTGATGGCGAACTGTTTCATGACAATCTCCTTACGCCGTTCCTGTGGACGATCGAAGTCGAACATGGTCCACATTCTTAGTATCGGCCCGGCACAAGGGCACTTTAGGCGGAGCTCGTCCGTCTATAAAAACAAGCGCCCACAGTTGTAACAGCTTTCGATGACTGCGACATGACCGCGGCGCCGCCTTGACATCTCGGGCTTCGGCACTATAGAAGAGAGCAACCCGGAGGCGCCCATGAACCCGCTGGCTGTCGAGCTCAACGAGATTCTCAAAGGAACGGTTGCCGAAACACTTCTGTCCCGCATGGGGGAGCGCATGCACTTTCCAAAGGGCATCATCTCTCAGAGCGCCGAGGCGGACGAAAAAGCGTACAAGTACAACGCCACGATCGGCATGGCCTGCGACAAGGGCGCGCCGCTCATCCTCGATTCGATACGCGAGGGTCTACCGACCTTGAGCGCAGCGGAAGCCGTCGCCTATTCCTCGACCGGAGGAAACGCGGGCCTGCGCAAGCGCTGGCGCGTCGAACTCGATAGTAAAAACCCCTCCCTGCGCGGAAAGCGTACCTCGGTACCCGTCGTCGTACCGGGGCTCACTGCGGCGATTTCGTTCACCGCCGATCTCTTTGTGGATGAGGGCGACGAGGTCGTCATGCCGGACATGTACTGGCCTAACTACCGCCTCGTCTTGGTCGAGCGCAAGGCCGCGGAGGGCATCACCTTCCCGTCTTTCGCCGAAACGCCGACGGGCTTGGGTATGAACGTCGAGGGACTCGAGGACGCGATGCGCGCGAGCGCCGGACGCGCGAAATCCCGCTGCGGGAAGGCCAAGGCGGCTTGTATTCTCAATTTTCCCAACAACCCCACAGGCTATACTCCGACACTCGCCGAGGCGGATCGAATCGTGGACGCCCTCGTCCGGCTCGCCTCGGAGGGGATCGCGGTTTTGGCGATCGTCGACGACGCCTACTTCGGACTTCAGTACGAAGACGGCGTTCTCCGCGAGTCGATCTTCGCGCGTCTTGCGGACGCTCATCCGAACATTCTAGCGGTCAAGGCCGACGGCCCGACCAAGGAAGACTATGTCTGGGGCTTCAGAATCGGTTTTCTCACCTTCGCCTCTGCGGGCTTGAACGAGGTTCAGCTCGAAGCCCTGGTCAAGAAGCTCTTTGGCGTCATCCGCTCCTCGGTGTCGAATTCATCGACGCCGGCTCAGAACCTTTTTCTCAAGTCCCTGGACGATCCTCGAACCAAGCGTCAAAAAGAAGTGTTTTTCGAACTCATCCGCAGGCGGTATGCGCTCGCGAAGTCCTTCCTCGCCTCGGATTCCGTCCCGTCCTGCCTCAAGGCCCTGCCGTTCAATTCCGGGTATTTTATGAGCTTCGATTGTCAGGGCTTCTCCGCCGAGGAACTGCGGAAAAAGCTGCTTGCAGAGAAGGGCATAGGCCTTGTGTCCATCCAGGACCGGTATCTGCGGGTCGCTTTTTCGAGCGTGGACGAGGATGGGATCGTGGATTTGTACCGGACCATCGCCGAGGCCGCCCGAGAGCTCTCTTCGCGCTGAGTGAGCGGGGACTGACCCGGAACTCGGCTCGCCGGCTACAGACTCGGAAAGAACAAGAGGGAAGCTGTTTCGAAGAACGGCAGAAAAACCGATAGTTATCTATGTGAAGCAGATCGCTGTGAGGATCCCTCTCCTTTCGCTCGTACTGTTCAGCCTCGGCCTGAGCGCGGCGGCCCAGACTCAGGAGGGCCTCGCCTCCTGGTACGGGCCCGGTTTTCACGGCAAGCGCACGGCGAGCGGCGAGGTCTACGACAAGGAAGCCTTCACCGCTGCGCACAAGAGCCTTCCCTTCGGAACCTATATTCGCGTGCGCAGCCTGGACACGGGAGCGGGCGTCGTGGTCCGCATCAACGACCGCGGCCCCTTTGTAGAAGGCCGGATCATCGATCTTTCCGAGGCCGCCGCGCGGATGCTCGGCATGATTCAGAGCGGGACGGCCCGAGTTTCGATCGAAGTCATACCCAAGGACGAGGCCCTGGCCTGGAGGGGCGCGAATCCCGACGGTTCGATACCGCGCGAGATCTCGGAAGCTCCGGTTCCCGCCAAGAGCGGCGAAACCGGAGAGCGGGTGCGGATCCAGGTCGCTTCGTACGCACAGGAATCGAACGCCAAGGCCACGCTGCAACGGCTCGCCCTGTCCGGGATCGATTCGAAAATAGAAAGGTCGGGACCCTATTACCGCATCATCATCGACAATTTGAGCGTGGCCGCATCGCGCGAGATGACGCAGCGCCTCGAGGCCCTGGGCTACCGCGGCTGCCTCATCACCACGATCAAACCCTGAGGGATCGAGCCGGTTTTACTCCAACGTGTAAGCGGCGAGGGGCGGGAAGCCGTTGAAGCAGACCGAGGAGTAGCTCTGCGTGTAGGCCCCCGCCGTCAGGATGTACACGCGGTCGCCGATCTTGGCCGACTCCGGCATCGTGTACGTCCATTTTTCGTAGAGAATGTCCATGCTGTCGCAGGTCGGGCCGGCGATGATGATTTCCTTGGCCTTGCCCGTGCCCTCGAAGTAGATCGGGTACTTGATCGCCTCGTCCAATGTCTCGATAAGCCCGCCGAACTTGCCGACGTCAAGGAAGACCCAGGGATAGCGCTCATGGACTGACTTCTTGGCGATGTTGACGATCTCCGAGACGATGACGCCGGCGTTGCCCGCCATCGAGCGCCCGGGCTCGATGATGATCTCCTCGGGTTTGTTGTCCTTGAAACTGTTGTCGATGAAGCGGGCGATGTCCTCGGCGTACTGGGCCAGGGTGTCGGTCGGTTCGAGGTAGTCGGCGGGGAAGCCGCCGCCCATGTTCATCATCTTGAGGTTTATGTTCGCTTCTTCGCGCGCCCAACGGAAGAGCATTCCCACCTGGGTGATGGCCGAGGACCAGGCGCCGACGTCGCGCTGCTGGGAGCCGGGGTGGAAGGCGATGCCGTAGGGCTCCAGTCCAAGCCTGACCGAAAGTTTGACGAGTTGGCGCGCGAGGTCGGGATGGCAGCCGAATTTTTTCGAAAGAGGCCAGTCAGCCCCCAGTCCCTCGGCGAGAAGCCTGATCGAGACCTTCGAGCCCGGCGCGGCCCGCGAAATTTTATCGAGATCCGAGGGCGAGTCGGTCGAGAAGAGACGGACGCCCTTCTCGTAGAAATAGGCGATGTCCCGCTCCTTTTTGATCGTATTGCCGTAGCTCATCCGCTCGGGCGGGATGCCGAGGGCCAGAAGCTGATCGAGTTCCCAGCGCGAGGCGACGTCGAAGTACGAGCCGAGGTCCCTGAGCGTCTCGACGACGCGGGTGTGGGGGCAGGCCTTGACGGCGTAATAGGGTTTCGCGTAGGGCAGATACGTCCTCAAGGCCTCGTAGTTGGACTTGATGACATCGAGATCGAGAACCAGAAAGGGTGTGTCCTTCCCCTCGGCGAAGGACTTGATGCGTTCGAAACGCTCGCGGCTCATGAAGTTTTCGAGGGGGAAGGAGTACGGCTTTTCTTCCACCGGCGCGCCTCCGAATGACGGATTGGCTGCCGAGGCCTCGGCCGCCCGATTCAACCATAACGGCGAGCTTGCGAATGTGTCAAGAATAGGCTATACCCCTGTCATGATCGGTTTTTTCATCAAGAAGGCCTTTTTCGACGGCTGGGACAATCTTGTCTCTCTCATGCTCATGAACCTTGTCTTCACCGCCCTCTTCGCCCTGGGCGTTGCCCTGCCTTCGACGCTCGGCGCGCCCACCTGGCTCATCGTCGTCTGCGGCGCTCTGACGCTCGCCGCCTCGGCGGTATGGTGGTCGGTCTGCGTCTACAGTCTCAATGTGGTCGCCGATTTCAAGGGCTTCCGCTTCGCGGATATCCGCTCGTCATTAAAGAGCGCCCTTGTTCCCGGTCTGCAAATCGGCCTCTTTCTCGCCCTCATCTTTGTCGTCGTGACGACCGGCCTTCCGTTTTATCTCGAATTCGGCGGTTTCTTCGGCGTACTCGCCGCAGGTCTCGTCTTCTGGTGCGGTTTTGTAGTTTTACTCGCACTCCAATACTACATCCCCATCCGCTCCCGGCTCGGAGGGGGGCTTAAGAAAAACCTTCGCAAATGCTTTCTCCTCCTCCTCGACAATCCCGGTTTCTCGTTGTTCTTGTTCATCTACAATCTTTTCAACGTCGTGATCTCGATTTTCACCGCCGGGCTCCTCCCCGGTCTCGCAGGCGTCGCCCTCGGCGAGGACGTGGCGCTCAGGCTCAGGCTGTACAAGTACGACTGGCTCGAGGCCCACCCCGAGGCCGATCGCAAGAAAATTCCCTGGGACGAGCTTTTGCAAGAGGACAGGGAACTCGTCGGAACGCGCACGATAAAGAACATGTTTTTCCCCTGGAAGGATTAGCAACTTGATGGCAAGTATCGAGTGTGTTATCGACTTGTCAGTTTCCGGCGTTTTGACGGGCCGAATCTCCTGTCTCGAAGCCCGCGTTATGCGACATCGCATAGCGCGTACAGGGTCTGGAGCTTGACCTCGAAAAACTGAGGTTTTTCAAGGTTCCCATACAAGAGCCTCTTATCGAAGACGGGGAAGGCGGGCATGGACAGCCCGCTTACGCCCTCGATTGACCCTCGACTCGGGCTACTCTATTATCTTTACAGGCTATGTCGATCACCACCAGCCAGCAGATCGCGCGATGGTTCGAACTCTATAGGACTATCGACGTCACCTATACGAAGGAAATCATCAAGTCGACGGGGCTGGATACGCGAGGCATTTTCCTGAAATGCGTCGGCGAACAGTGGCCCTGCGTCATCTACTCGAGTTCCTTCGCGGGCGCCAAGATCATCGTCAGCGCGAAGCAGCTGCTCAACGAGAAAATCGCCAAGGCCAACAACCTCGTTTCCCTCAGGTTCAGTTTCAAGCTGCCCGACAAGCCCGATCCGGTCAGTTTCTTTATAAGCGGCAAGGCCGCGGGCTTCGCTCCCTACCAGGGCGGGGCCGGGGATCTTCAATTCGCGACGATACAGTACACCCAGAGGCCTCCGGACGACTTCATCGAGATCATGGGCAGACTTCTCGAGGCCAATATCAATTCGCAGCGTCGACGAGAGGAACGTATCGTCCTCAATCCCGATTCCATGCGAAGAATATCCCTCGTGACCAAGGAAAGCCTCATGTTCGTGCAGGGAGTGCCCCGCAAGTGCATACTGCGCGATCTGTCGTTTTCCGGGGCGAAGGTGATCATCGTGGGTCTGGCGAAGTACCTTGTCGGCAAGGAGTGCACGCTCCGCATCGATATGGACGAGCCGCGCGAAAGTCTCGATATCAAGGGCGAGATCGTGCGCTACGAAGATGTCGAGGGACGCAAGGATTTGACGGCGGTTGCGATACACTTTGACGAAAAGGCGGTGCCGATGACCTACCGGATGCACATCAACGACTATCTCAGCCAGATCCGCCAGGCCCGCGGCGAAGAGCCTGCGGCCGAGATTGGTCAGAAACAAGGCTCCGCCGAGAACACAGCGCCGAAAACCGAGGCGCTTAAAGCCGAGGCGCCCAAAACAGAAGCGCCCAAGTCAGGTCAGGGAGCGTGACACCAATGGACGCACTCGGAATCGAGGGCGAGGCGGCCCTCCGCCGCCTCGTTTTTATCGAACTGCCTTCATCGCTCGCCCGCAGCATCGGTTCGTTCACGCCCGATCCGGCGATACCTCTGCCGGTGGAGACGGGCGGGGGCGGCGGGTCCTTCGATCCGCGCAGTCTCACGGCCGAGGCCATGGTCGCCGGCATGCTCAGACTCTTCGCCTGGAAGCCCGAGCATGAGCATGCGGCCTACTATCGCGAGTTCGTCAAAGCCGTCAGGCCCGACATCATGACCGAACTATCCCAGGCGGGGATCGCCAAGGCCCAGTCCCAGGACTGGGAGATCGCCGAGGAGATATTCCGGGCCCTCGCCGGAGTCTTTCCCGAGGCCCCCGAGCCCCTGCTCGACCTGGCCGTGCTGTGCGAGGACCGCGCCGAACTTTACGCCAAGTCCGAGCGCGAAAACCTGGCCGAGGAGATGGACGAGCGGGCCTTCGCCGCCTACAAGCGCCTTCTGTCCCTCGAGCCGCCCTTTCCACCCGCGTTTTTCAATGCGGCCTTCTTCTTTCTTCGCAGACGCAATTTCGACCGGGCTTCCTCCCTCCTCACTACCTATCTGCAGATCAGCGACGACGAGGACCGAAAACAAAGGGCGCGCGACGTGCTCCGCGGCCTCGAGGAGCAGGGATACTTGGATAACCTCTTCAAAGAGGCCTTCGATTTTATCCGCATGGGCGAGGAAGAGAAGGGCCTGGCGAAGGCCGAGGAATTCCTCAAACGCCACCCCGATGTCTGGAACGGCCACTTTCTCGTCGGCTGGGCGAACCGCAGACTCGGCCGTTGGGAGGAGGGCAGGGCGGCCTTCGAGCGCGCGCTTTCGCTCGGCGCCGAGGA
The DNA here is from genome assembly GCA_964644505.1 of uncultured Treponemataceae bacterium. Taxonomy (GTDB): domain Bacteria; phylum Spirochaetota; class Spirochaetia; order Treponematales; family Rectinemataceae; genus CAZXXZ01. The sequence goes on from CAZXXZ010000040.1 coordinate 8,570, forward strand.
TGTCGACACCCTCAACGAACTCTCGATCTGTCTCGCCGAGCTCGGCCGGATCAAAGAGGCGCGGTCGGCGCTCGAGAAAGCCCTCAGGATCGAAAGCGAGAACGTGAAGATCATCGTGAATCTCGGCGCGCTGGCGCTCCGCCAGGGACGAAAGACCGAGGCAGCCGGTTTTTTCAGGACAGCCTTGGAAATCGATCCCGAGGATCCGGCGGCGAAGAGCTGGCTTAAAAAACTCAGCGAGGAAGACGAAGCGTGAGCGCCCCCAACGCCGAGGGCCTCATGGCTTTCTCGGCCCGCGTCGCCCGTGATCCGACGCCGCCTTCGCGCGATGAGATGGCGAGGTTCATCGACGCGGCCGCCGAGATACTCGCGGCGGAGAGCCCCGAATACCGGCCGCGCGATTCCTCGGGCCGACCGGGCGGGCTCGTGCTTCTGCCGGACCTGCCCACCGTTCTTCTGCCGGATATCCACGCGCGGCCCGATTTCCTCGCCGCGGCCCTCCAGTGGCAGCCGCCCTGGATGGAGGGGCCGCTCGCGCGGCTTTTGGAGCAGGGCAGGGCGAACCTCGTCTGTCTGGGCGACATCCTCCATTCCGAGGGGCCGGTCGGCATGCGGCGCTGGACCGCGGCTTACGAAGAGTACCGGTCCTCCTGGTCGAGACATACGCTCATGGACGAGGAGATGGGACTCGCCCTCGCCGCGGCGCGCACGGTCATCGCCGCCAAGGCCGCATTCCCCGAGCACTTTCACTGGATCAAGGGCAATCACGACAACATCGCCGACGAGGACGGCCGGGGCGATCATTCTTTTTACAAATTCGCCGCCGAGGGCGCGATGACCGCCTCATGGTTCGTCGCGGTCTACGGGGACGAACTCCTGGACGGTTACCGCTCGGTCGAGACAGCACTGCCGGTTCTGGCGCTCGGGCGCCTCTTCGCCGCGAGTCATGCCGAGCCCGCCTTTGTCCTCTCGCGCGAGGACGTCATCGAATACCGTTCCCGGCCCGATGTCGTCGAGGCTCTCATCTGGACGGCGAACGGCGACGCCGAGGAGAACGCCGTCGCCGAGAGCCTCAAACTCCTCCTCGGCCCCTCCTCGGCTCAGGCGCTCTGGTTCGGCGGCCACAGACCCGTCGCGGGACGGTATACGCTCAGGTCGGGCGGGCGCTATGTCCAGTTCCACGAGGTCGGTTCCCGCAGGGCTGTTTTCATTCCGCCGGGGCGGGCCCCCGATCCGGAGCGGGATATTGTCGATATTGTCTGAGGGCCAATAAAATGACTTCTGCCCGGGGGCTTTCGTTCCGATTGTTATAAGGAATCATGAGCGCTTCAAAACGATCGTCGGCTATTCAGCCTAATAACGCGGGTTGTCTTTTCTGGCTCGCGGTCATCGTCGTCATACTCGTACTTTTCGTTCTCAACTGGGGCAAAATACAGGAAACTCTCACCGCAACCAAGTTTATGGATATCATTAAAAATCACAAAGGAACTGAGACAACTACCGGCCAGGGTTCTCCAAACTCGCAGACTAAGCCGAACACCATACCTCCCGCATCTCCCGGCCAAAAGGGCGACGGCTCGGCCGATCCCTCCGATCTTCCAGCCGCGACTCCTGCGTCGGGCCAAAAGCCCCCTCAGGCGACCTCTCCGAGTACGGCTACCCCCTCGGGTAGTACTGCGACCAAGGTTCCGACTCCCTCTTCGGGCGGGGCCGCCGGAACGAGTTCGCAGAGCGGCGCCGCCGGCTCGGGTCAACAGAGCGGCGCCGCAGGCACAAATTCGCAGAGCGGCTCGAAGCCACAAGCCGCCGTCCAGAAGACGAGAACGACATCCTTATACTTTGTCCGCATCGACGAAGACGGAGTCATAGTCCGTCAGGAAGTCAAACGGCAGATGCCGGCCTCGGACTCGCCGCTCACCGATTCGATCAACGCCCTTCTTACGGGCCCGAATGAGGATGAGCTTCGACGCAAGCTCGTGTCCTTGGTGCCCGAGGGCACCAAGCTGCTTTCTGCGCGCGTCCGCGGTTCGACCGCCTACCTCGACTTCAATGAAGCCTTCATGTACAACCACTACGGCATCGAGGGCTACGCCGGTCAACTGAAGCAGATCGTATATACCGCGACATCCTTCCCTACCGTGCAGGACGTGCAGATCCTCATAGAGGGTCAGAAGCGCGATTATCTGGGCGAGGGTATCTATATCGGGTCGCCCCTCGGACGAAATTCCTTTCAATAGAAGCTCTTTCAAAACTCAGAGAGGTTTGAAAAAGCTACCTTGAAAACCGCGATTTGGCGAAATCGCAAAGCCAATTTCAAAAGTAACCGACTTTTTGAAATTGGCTCTGGGAACCGAATCTACATACGGAAAGCCCCTTCTCTTGCTCCTCGACTGTGCGCATGCTAGACTTTTTACATCCACAGATGCGCGATTCGCGGAGGCCCTGCCCGTGAAAATGACAGCTTTGCATGAGTGGCACGTCGTGCGCGGCGCCAGGATGGCGGTCTTCGCGGGTTACGACATGCCGATCTTTTATCCGACGGGCGCGGTCGAGGAGCATCATGCTTGCAGACGATCGGTCGGGCTCTTCGATATCGCCCACATGGGCAGGGTCGAGATCTCGGGGCGGGATGCTGAAACCTTCCTGTCGCATCTGGTCAGCTCCTCGATACGGGACCTTACAGAATTCCAGGCACGCTACGCACTTCTCCTCAACGAGGAGGGCGGCATCCTCGACGACCTATTCATCTACCGCCTCCGCGACCGATGGCTCGTCGTCGTCAATGCGTCGAACCGCGACTCCGATCTCGAGTGGATGCGTTCTCGCGCGCCCTCGGGCCTCGACATCGTCGATCGGAGCGAGGAACTGTACATGATCGCGGTCCAGGGGCCGCGCGCTCTCGAGCTCGCCGACAGGCTGTGCGGAGGCGCGGCCTCGCGGGTGCCGCGCTTTTCATCGGCCGAGATCGCTCTGGGCGGAATACGGGTCCTGTTCGGCAGGACCGGCTATACGGGCGAGGACGGGGGCGAGCTTTTCTTCGACTCACAGCGGGCTCTCGACGTATGGAATCTCTTGTTGGACGAAGCCGCGCGCGCATCGATCGAAACCCTGCCGATCGGCCTCGCCGCTCGGGATTCGCTCCGCTTCGAGGCGGGCATGCCCTTGTACGGCCACGAGATCTCGGCCCAGGTCAATCCGATCGAGGCGGGGCTCGGCTGGGCCTGCGATCTTTCAAAAGAATTTGTGGGTGGGGATGCGGTCAAGCGGGCGATGGCCGGGACTGTGAGGCGAAGGCTCGTCTGCCTCACACTGTCGGAAGGTCTGCCCCGCGAGGGCTATGAGGTCGTCACCAACGACGCGGGGGGCAATCCCCGCTCCGTGGGGCGCTGCGTGTCGGGCATGTTCTGTCCGACCCTGGGCCTCTACGCGGCCAACGCCTTCGTCGATTCCGAGTTTTCCGCCGTCGGCACCGAACTCGGCGTGGTGATACGCGATAGGCCAAGACCGGCCCGGGTCGTGAAGCGGCCGCTCTATGTTCCCGTGTATCGCCGCCGCCAGGCTGTCTAATATTGGAAGCATATCAATCCATGAGGGGGACGAGATGAAGATCGACACAACATGCAGGTACCGGAGCACCCACGAGTACGCCCGCAAGGACGGAAACGAAATAGTAATCGGCATCTCGGATCACGCGCAGGCGTCTTTGGGCGATATCGTCTTCGTGGAAGTGCTCGAGGTCGGAAAAGAAATAAAGAAGGGCGAGGCCTTCGGCGTCGTCGAGTCCGTCAAGGCGGCTAGCGATCTGTACGCGCCCATGTCGGGCACGATAACCGCGGTCAATACGGAGCTTCAAGGCAATCCGGCTCTTGTCAACAAAGACTGCTACGGCTCAGGCTGGATCGCGCGCATCGCGCCCTCGGCGATCTCCGAGTGGGATGAACTACTGGACGCAGCCGCCTACGAAAAGGAAGTGAGCGGGGGCTGAAGCCATGCCGTACATCCCCGCGACCGATCGCGACCGCGCGGCCATGCTCGAAAGCCTCGGCCTTTCGAGCGTCGAGGAACTTTTCTCCGATCTTCCCGAGTCGGCGCGCTATCCCGAACTCGATCTGCCGCCTCCGCTCTCCGAACTCGAGCTCATGCGCGAGATCGACTCGATGGCCGCGAAGAACACCGACGCGTCCAAGCAGGCCTGGTTCCTCGGCGCCGGCGCGTATTATCATTTTATTCCCGCCGTAGTTTCGGCCCTCGCATCGCGGGGCGAGTTCCTCACCTCATACACGCCCTATCAGCCCGAGGTTTCCCAAGGGACGCTCCAGGCGATCTACGAGTATCAGAGCATGGCCGCCGCCCTTCTCGGCGTCGAGGTCGTCAACGCCTCGCACTACGACGGAGCGACGGCCCTGGCCGAGGCGGTCCTGATGGCGCGCGCCGCGGCGGCTCAAAGCTCGGGCGGAAGCCCGCGCGATCGACTCGTGCTCTCGGCCGATCTTCACCCCGAATACAAAGAAGTTATACGAACCTATCTGACCGCCTTCCCCCTCAAAATCGACGAGATCGACGAAGCCCCCGAAATCCTCGGGCGGGAGGCCGACGCTTCGACTTTCTGTGTCGTTGTCCCCTATCCGGGATTTTCGGGGGCCTTGGGCGACATCGGTGCGGCCGCGCATTCGGCCCACGAGGCCGGAGCCCTTCTCGTAGTCCATACGGATCCGATCATGTGCGGCTTACTGAAGAGCCCCGGGGAGCTCGGCGCCGACATCGTCGCGGCCGAGGGACAGAGCCTGGGCTCCCCCATGAATTTCGGCGGCCCCTTTTTGGGCATGCTGGGCTGCTCAGCCCGCCTTGTGCGCAGGCTCCCCGGCAGAATCGCCGGCGAGGCACATGACGTGCAGGGGCGCCGCGGTTTCGTTTTGACCCTTACCGCACGCGAACAGCACATCCGCCGCGAGAAGGCGGTGTCGAACATTTGCTCGAACCAGGGACACACGATGCTCAGGTCCTGCATCTACCTCGCGGCCATGGGGCCCTCGGGGCTGCGCGAGGTGGCCCGCCTGTGCTGGGACAGGGCCCACTATGCGGCCTCGCGCATCGCGTCGATTCCGGGCTACTCGCTGTCCGGCGGCGCTTTTTTCAAGGAGTTCACGGTGCGCACGCCCATCCCGGCCGAGCGCATCTCGCAGACCCTCGTTCCGCGCGGCATCGTGCCGGGCCTGCCCCTCTCGCGGTACTATCCCGATCGCGATCGCGAGCTCGTGGTCTGCGTCACCGAGATGTGCAGCCGCGCTCAGATCGACGAGCTTGTCGATGCCCTCGAGGAGATCGCGCGATGAGCGACACCGAGACGCCGCGCCACAGGTCGTCGCAGACCCCTCCCGGGGCGGGGGTCGAGCCTCTGGTATACGAGCTTTCATCGCCGGGCCGGCGCTGCTGCAGCCTTCCCGAGTCGGGCGTGCCCTCGTGTCCCGTGCCTGCTGAACTCGAGCGCGCCGAACTCAAGCTGCCCGAGCTGGACGAGCTTTCCCTGGTGCGCCACTTCACGCGACTTTCGCGGCTCAACTTCTCGATCGACACGAACTTCTATCCCCTGGGCTCCTGCACGATGAAGTACAACCCCAAGGTCAACGACAAGGCCGCCGCGTTGCCGCTCTTGGAGAATGCGCATCCGCTCGCGGGTCCCGATCTGTCGCAGGGCGCGCTAGAGGTTATTTATAATTTACAAAAGTTCCTCTGCGAGATAGGCGGCTTCGCGGCGGGAAGTCTTCAGCCCGCAGCCGGGGCCCAGGGCGAGTTCGCCGGCGCCCTCATCATCAGGGCCTATCACAGCTCCCGGGGCGACTCCGAGAGGAGTTTGATTCTCGTTCCCGACTCGGCCCACGGCACCAATCCCGCGACCTGCACCATGGCCGGCTTCGCCGTGCAGAGTCTCCGCTCGGATTCCGAGGGCGGGATCGACATCGAAGAGCTCAAGGCGGCCCTGGCGGGAGAGGGCGGGCGCAGGATCGCCGGGATCATGATAACCAATCCCAACACCCTGGGTCTCTTCGAGCGGAATATCGAGACGATAACCGATCTCGTTCATAAAGCGGGCGGTCTCGTCTACGGCGACGGGGCCAACATGAACGCGCTCGCCGGAGTGCTCAGGCCGGGGGATGTCGGCATCGACGTCATGCACTTCAACTTGCACAAGACCTTCTCGACCCCGCATGGAGGAGGAGGGCCGGGGGCGGGCTTCGTCGGAGTCCGATCCGATCTCGCGGATTTCCTGCCCGGGCCTGTCGCGGCCGAAAACCCTGCGTCGGGGGAGGATGCCTCGGGCGCGAGGTATGTCTTCCGGATGCCCGCTCGATCGATCGGCCGCATGAAGTCCTTTTACGGGAACTTCGGCATCCTCGTGCGCGCCTACGCCTATATCCGCATGCTCGGCGAAAGGGGCTTGAGGCGCATGTCCGAGACGGCGGTTCTCAACGCCAACTATCTTAAGAAGCTGGTCGAACGAGTATACACTGTGCCGTACAAACGACGCTGTATGCACGAGTTCGTGGCGCGAGGCGACATAGCCGAGTCCGTTCACGCCATCGATGTCGCAAAGCGGCTCATCGACCTCGGCTTCCACCCCCCGACGATCTACTTCCCCCTCATCGTGCCCGAATCCCTCATGATCGAGCCGACCGAGACCGAATCGAAGGAGACGATCGAGGCCTTCGCCGCCGCCCTCCTCACGATCGCCGAAGAATCTCGTTCGAATCCCGAATCGCTCAAATCGGCCCCTCGCACGACCCCTATCGGCCGTCTCGACGAGGCTGACGCGGCACGCAATCCGCGGCTCTGTTACCGGGCCTGATCCTTACAGCGAGATGTAGTCGCGGGGAGCAGGCGTGATGATCTCGTTGGCCCGCTCGCCCACGAGAATCGTGTCCTCGATGCCGACGACGCCGATTCCCGGAAGCGCCACCTTCGGCTCGAGGGCGATCATCATGCCCTCTTCGAAGAGCTTATCCATCTTCGGGGCGAGGAAGGGCGGCTCGTCGAGCTGGATGCCGACGCCGTGGCCCACGAAACGGACCTTGTCCCTCCCCGAGCCCATGAAGACTTCCTCGTAGCCGTAGCCGCGGGCCATGCTCAGGGCCAGTTCCCAAGCGCTTTCCCAGCTGTCGCCCGGTCTGATCGACGCGAGGAGGGCGTTCTCGATATCGACCATCGCGTTATATGCATCCATCACGGAGCGATCAGGCCTGCCGACAGATCCCATGCGGGTCATGTCGATATGGTATCCTTCCAGCACGAATCCGTAGTCGAAGAGAACGGGTACCGAGGGGGGGATGACATCGCGCGAAGCTCCGGCCGGGAAGGCGCAGGACAGGCCCTTGCCCGCGCAGATGCCGTCGAATTTGTTCCCTTCGAGGCTGTTGATGCCCGATGTCGTGACGCCCGCACCGAGCACGAGTCCCTCCTGCTTGCTGTCGATGACGCCGTTGCCCTCGAGCCTGAAGTAGTGTTCGATGTGCGCCGATAGTTCGAGCTCGGTCATGCCGGGGCTGTAGTGTGATTTAATTATTTCAGGCATGCGCGCGATGACCTTCCCGGCCCTCCGCAGTATTTCGATCTCGCTCTTCGACTTTTTCATACGGGCGAATCTGATCTCTTGGGAAAGATCGACGATCTCCGCTGCGGGCGAGAATTTGCGCATGCGCATCACCGTCGCGTACGAGGTCGAGTCGCAGGTGAAACCCAGTCGCTTCGCGGCCGTAAGACGCCGCTTCGACCATATTTTCTCGAGGTCTTTCGAGCCCTGGAAGTACTCGAGGGGGATGAACGGCACGTCGCGCGCTATGCGCGAATCGGCCTTGCGCGCGAGCATGAAGGCCCCGCCCTCGGCCTGCACGACAAGATACAGAGGGAGGGGCGAGCCCGTGTAGTAGTATAGGTCGGCGCAGGTGTTGAGCAGGACGGCGTCCACCTCCTGCGATCGCAGTATCGTTGCGAGTTCGGCTAACCTGTTGTTGAATTCGGATGTGTCAAAAACCTGCATTGAAGTCTCCGTTCCAAGAATAGCATAGAATTCGAGAATGGAGAACCGAAAACCGTCGAGGTTTTACTCTCCCTTTGCCGGTTTATACGCGCTTCCGCGTTGCGCTTCCTCGCTCACTGTAAACGTCGTCCCGTCGCGCGATGCGACCGAGCGCGAGGAAAAGCCCTTCTCCGATTCGTATACGAAGACCTCGGCCCCGCAGAAAACGCCGTCGGTACAGAGCCACCCCCCTGTGTTGTGCAGCATCACACTGCGAGCTGAAGCGCCTTCGGCGCAGGGTACCGTGAGATGCTCATCCGCAATGCTTATGGGCTGGTGCGTATGGCCGAATATAATTCGGTTCGGCGGCTCAAGAGCGATGTCGGATTCCGACTTGATTTTCGCGATTTCCCGGAGGCAGGAGGCGTAATATCGGTAAAACCGTCTGCGGACCGACTCTCTTTTAAAAAAGTTCACATCGTATCGGGTCGAGGGACGGGAGGCCGTCCGTGCAAGAGCCTTGGCTTTGGCATGCTTAAGAATTCTTTTCGTAAGACATGCGAGAAGCGAAGGGCGAAGCAGTCTGTCGACGCCGAACCCGATTGCGCCGTCGAGGTAGCGGCCCGTGCGTTCGAAACGCTTCGTGACCGCCTCCTTTTCGACGATATGCGCCATCCTCGTCACAGCCCCCGCCTGACCTACGCCCGTGCAGCTGAGCTGATTCAAGGGGTAGTTCATCGCCGTCATGCTCTCGATGTCGATCATGTCCAGGACCTCTTCGGGGCTCGGCGGCGGAGAGACATCGGGCGCTACGACTTCCGGCGCGATGAGGGGGACGGCCGATCCGAGAAATGACCAGTAGCCCTCGAGGTATTGGCCGTGCGTCACAAGAACTGTCCCGCCCTCGCTCGCTATGTACAGATTGGGAAATGCGAAGTAGAAGGTCGTCGGCGGGTCGCTTATGTTGTCGAGAAACAATCGGCCGTAGGGATGGGATGATAGTGAAGGCGGATTGCGCCTCACGCCCTGGAGCACGACGCCCCGTCCGCGACCGGTGGAACGTTCGTCGATGATCGCGGGAACCGAGTGGGCGTAGGGCTCGGGCAGCTTTCCCTCGATCCCGAGTCTGCGTATGACATGCCTTTGATGCTGGACGATGTGCCACAGATCTGCGTCGTGATTCCCCGCGAGGTAGAGAACGACATCGGCGAGCCCGTCGCGCTTGACCGCGTTGAAAAAACACCGGGCGCAGCGGTAGGCTTCGGAGTACTCGGCTATCGCGAAGTCGATGATGTCGCCCGCGAGAACGAGGACGTCGTTGCCGGCACCAACGGCCTCCCTGAACGCCGCATAGCCCCTGCCCGGGACAATATCGCCGCCCCGCTCTTCGACGAGGACCGAGTCGGGGTCGCCCAAGTGCGTATCGGAGACGATCGCAAGGCGCATGGAGCCTCCTTGTAAGATCAGTATCCCGCCGCGAGCCCCTCCTTGAGGAGCGTGAAGAAACGTTCGTTCTGCTCGGGCAGGCCGAAACTGATGCGCAGGCAGGTGGGCAGGCCGAAGGAATGAGTCGGCCTTACGATGAGTCCCTTGCGGAGCAAGAACTCGTACATCGGCCTCGAATCCCGTTTCAGATCGATGAGGATGAAGTTGGCCTGCGTGGGAAGAAAGTCGATGCCGAGCTCTTCAAGGGCGGCGTAGAAATAACGCCGACCGTCTTGCACCAACTTCTTATAACGATCGACGTGGTCGCGGCAACCCAGGGCGACGACGCCGGCTGCCTGGGCGATGGAATTGACATTGAAGGGATCGCGCGCCTTGTGCATCGCGGAGATGATCGCCTCGTCCGCGAAAGCGTAGCCGAGCCTGAGCGCGGCCATGCCGTGGATCTTCGAGTAGGTTTTGAGCACGATGAGCCGAAAGCCGCCCTCTTTGACGAAGTCGATGCCGCGCGGAAAATCCGCTTCGTCCGCGAAATCCGCGTAGGCCTCGTCCAATACGACGAGGACGCGGGACGGTATCGATTGCAGAAAATTCCGAAGCTCGGCACGTCCGACAAAGGTTCCCGTCGGATTGTTCGGATTGCAGACGAAAATAGCCTTGGTCTTGTCGCTCACCGCCTCGCGCATCGCCTCGAGATCGTTGCCCAGACCCCTTCGGCCCCGTATGCGGACCGGCTTCGCTTCGACGAGGAGGCTGACCGAGGCGTACACGCTGAAAGCGGGATCGGGCACGATCACCTCGTCGCCGGGCCTGAAGAAGGTCTCGGCGATAATGCGAAGAACGTCGTCGAGGCCGTTTCCGGTCAGAATGCATTCGGATCCGATGCCCAGATGCTCGGAGAGCGCGCGGCGCAAATAGAATGCGTTCGCGTCGGGGTAGAAGGCGACCTTCTGCGCCGCATCCGCGATCGCCTCGACAACCTCGGGAGCGGGTCCCAGGGGGTTTTCGTTCGAGGCCATCTTCACGGCTCCCGTGATGCCCAGTTCGCGTTCAACTTCTTCTATAGGCTTGCCCGGCACATAGGGCGGCAGTCCGAGCACCGCAGGCCGTATCAAATCCGAGATGTCCACGCCTCGCCTCCAGTACGGGATATACTACCGGAATTGTAACTATTGATGAAGGACCGCGCGGAGTCCCGACAGGGGGCACCGTGTGCCGGATCTGGTCATGAGCATTCAATCATGGCGGTCGAGGCGGAGCGTAGAGGTATCGATATCCTTTCCTTTCCTCAGCGCTCGATATGGTATATACTATGGTATATACAGACTCGGGAGGCGTTTATGAGCCAGCTCGCCAAGATCTTCAAGAACGGCCGAAGCCAGGCGGTCCGGCTGCCCAAGGCCTTCCGTTTCGAAGAGGACGAGGTCTTCATTCGCAAGGATGAGAAGACGGGAGACGTCATCCTGTCCCGGAAACCCGAAGACTGGATTTCCTTTTTCCGAGCTCTTGAAGCCGCCGAGGTGCCGGTCGATTTCCTTTCCAAGTCGGAGCGCGGCAAGCTTAAACCCGACAAGGATCCCTTCGAGGGAATCGCCGAGTGAACCTGTACCTCCTCGATACGAGTGCGGTCAGCCTTCTCATGCGGGGCGATGCAGGCTACGCGAGGAAGATCGTCTCTGTTCCCATGTCCGCGCTCAAGATATCGTCGATAACCGAGGGCGAACTTTTTTTTGGCTTGGCCAAGCGTCCTGACGCAAGGCGGCTTCATCTCGCCGCGAAGGAATTCCTCAAGCGCGTCGATGTAGTGAGTTGGGACAGCAACGCCGCACGCTGTTACGGCAAACTCCGTGCGGCTATGGAAAAAGAAGGAGCGGTCATGGGAGCCCTCGATCTCTTGATTGCGGCTCACGCGATTTCCTTGAAAGCCGTCTTGGTTACGAGTGACAGATCCTTCGCCCGAGTCCCTATGTTACGACGTGAGGACTGGAGTGCATAAAGACTTCACAGCGGGCGAGCCCGAATTTGAAACGTCTATCCCTACAGATTCCCGATAGTCGCGACCATGACAGCCTTGATGGTGTGGAGGCGGTTCTCGGCCTGGTCGAAGACAAAGGAGTGGCGCGAGCGGAAGACCTCGTCCGAAACCTCCATCTCCGTAATGCCGTGCTTCGCCGCGACCTCCTTGCCGATATCCGTTTCGGTGTCGTGAAAGGCGGGCAGGCAGTGGAGGAAGATGACCTCGGGGTTGCCCGTCTTACGAACGAAGTCCATGGTGACGCGGTACTTCTGAAGCTGGGCTATGCGTTCGGCGAATTTCGCCTCCTCGCCCATTGAGACCCATACGTCGGTGTACAGGACGTCGGCGCCTTTAAGGGCTGTATCGGCTTCCTCGATGGAGAAGAACTCGATGGAAGCGCCGGTCTGAGCGGCGAGGGCTTTCATCTCGGTTGTCAAGTTTTCGTTGGGCCTCAGCCCCTCGGGCGCGAGGGCGACGAAGTGCATGCCCATCTTGGCGCAGCCGATCATGAGGGCGTTGCCCATGTTGTTGCGGGCGTCGCCGGAGTACACCAGTTTTACTCTGTTGAGCGGCTTATGACAGCGCTCCTCGATGGTCATGAGATCGGCGAGGACCTGGGTGGGATGGTCCTCGTCGGTCAGGCCGTTCCATACCGGAACGCCCGAGTAGCGCGCGAGGTCCTCGATGAGCTTTTGCGAGAAGCCCCGATACTGGATGCCGTGATACATGCGGCCGAGGACCTTCGCTGTATCCTCGATCGACTCCTTCTTCCCCATCTGGCTGTTGGTGAGAAAGGTGACATTGCCGCCCTCGTCCCAGCACGCGGTTTCGAAGGCGCACCTCGTGCGTGTCGAGGTCTTGTCGAAAATGAGAACGATGTTCTTGCGGTCGAGGAGATCGCCTCGAATGCCCGCGCGTTTTTTCGCCTTGAGATCATGGGAAAGGTCGAGGAGATAGCGTATCTCTTCGGTCGTGAAATCCTTAAGGGTGAGGAGACTGC
>CAZXXZ010000041.1:0-20933 GCA_964644505.1 uncultured Treponemataceae bacterium
GTCGCAAAATCCGGGATCGAAAATGCTCGGTAGCACTCAACCCGCTGCGTCTCCTTCAAGGCCCCGCCCGCCGTCGCGTCCACGATCGCGTCCCGCACATAGGCCCCGCCCGTCTTCAGAAAGGCGCTGGCCAGGTACATCTCGTCCATGCTCGACTCGAAGCCTTCGTTGGCGGAGGCCACCATCGCGCGATAACCTTCCTTGGCCTTCTCAAGACTCTCCTGGGCCTGCGCGGCCACGATCAGCCCCGCCCTGCGACCCAGTTCCTCGTCCTGATTCGCCTGGAAGGCCGCCACCAGGGCCATTGAACTCGCCTGGGTGGAGTTTCTAACGCCGCCTCTCAGGTTGATAGCGATATCGCCGATCCGCGCTGATCTCCCCTGCACCGCCGCCAATGCCTCATTTAGCTTCATCCCCCCTAGAAGCTCTTCGACCAGGGCATTCGTATCGCCTGTCTGCACCCCAATACCCGATACCACGCTCAAGTCCCGAGACATCGTCTCGGCGCTCTGCCCAGCCGCAGCAAGAAGCTCCTCGCTGCAAGCCTGCGAGGCCTTCAGCGCAAGGTCGTCGACCCATTCCTGCTTCCGTTGCGCAAAGGCGAGGTAGCTCTGGCTCCACAACTCGTCCTTTTCCTCATATTCCTTCGTAAACGCCGTCTGCCATGCAGCGTAGCTCTCCTCGAGCTTCTCGGAGGCGGCCTTCCAGGCGAGGCTGGAGCGCTCGATCGTGGCATCCATCATAGATTGCCACGCGGACTCCTTGTCGCGCAGGTTCTGTCTCTCCTGATCCCACTCTATTTGACGAACTTCCATGAGCCCCCGCAGGCGGAAGTCGTACAGATCCTTCGCGGTGCCCGCATACAAAGCCAGTATCTCGGCGCGCGCACTGTCGTAGGACGTATTCCCCGAAAGATCGCCCGAGCTGAGATCAGCGTAGACATCCGCGAGGCCGGTTTGGTAGGACAGCTCGGAGAAGGCGATTTCGGAAGTGTGATCGGTCGATCCGAAGGCCGCTCTCGCCGCAGCCCTGACCGCATCGATATCGGTACCGGGAACACCGTCGATATAAGCCGACATAGCCTCGCGGTAGGCCAGTTCAGCCGCTTCCTGACGGGCGCGATCGTCGGCTGTTGCGGAGGCCAGGGCAGCGGCCGCATCGTCCCGCATCTCCCGGGCGGCCGTCACGCAGGCTCCGAGGACGCTCAAAGCGTCAGTCTCCTTAACCTTACCATGACTATATGCCTCCGTGAGGTATCGCCGCATTTGATCGTTCAGCTCTGCCTCAGGATCACCGCCTGTCGCGCGTATCGCGGCGTTCAAGGCCGCGATCGCGTCATCGAGGCTGACGTTCTTCCCATCCTTCGATGATTTTTTTAGCGCGGCGAGCTTGTCCTCTTCCTTCATCCATGCGGCGTGCGTGGATACCATTTTGTCGCTGGCCGAGTTCATATCTTTGACGGAATTTGTGAAGAGAGATGCGTAGCCATTAGTAGCGTCTAGGAGGTTGGACATGGTGTCTTCAGCTTCTTTATATTTTTGTGCTTGATCGTACTCGTACCATGCCGCAGCCTCGACGAACGCTGCTTGCATGAAAAAGGGCCCCCCTATGCCAAGCCAACTAACGGCACATCCCAATGCATATAAGCTCCATGCGGTGATCTGCAGAGTATTGAATTGGTCCATTCTTGAGTCATATTCTTCATGAAGAATGTTCTTGGACTCTTCAGCCAGCGAGAGCGATGCGACATTGTCGAGGAAGACAAAATTTTTACCAAGACCGGACAAACGCGCCGCGACGAGGAATTCGAAGATCCGCTTCTGTTCCGCGTCACCGCCCATTATATCCGCGTAGGCGTCGGAACAGCGATCCTCGAGGCGTTCGCGGTAACCGTCCATGCAGCCTTTGCCCGCTTCATTCGCTACGCCAGAGAAAATTGGTAATCCCTCCAATTTGGCCGCGGGATTATCAGATTTTATGTCGGCTCCTTCCAAGAGCACCTGGAGAGCGTCTTTTGTCCCCGAGGAACCCTCCTTAATATCACAATTCGCCGCGTAAAGCCTGAGCTTGATGTACTCGTAGGCCAGGCCCCACTTCATCAGAAGCTGATTCTTGTCGCCTTTGTATGAATTCATGTAGTTCGCGAAGGCCAGTATCTGGTCGCGGTAGGACGGTATCTCGCCCCCCTCTTCGCCCGCGAAGTATTCACGCAGCTCCGCATGCTCGGTATCGCTGTTCTGGCCAAGGACGAAGCTCGAGGCAGCATAATTGAGGCGGAGGCCAGAGGATGAATCGTAAACCAGCAGATCGAGCATCGACAGCGTCGATCCGGGCTCCTTCGACTCGAGGTCCTTCGTCACATAAACTTCCTCGATAGTCGGCGCGGCATTGAACAATTCGTACGCGGACTCCTCATAGGCGTGCTTCGCCTCGGCGACCGCAATTTCCTGGGCGGCCACCGCCCGATTCAGTTGGTTCTGCAGCCTTGCTAATTCAATATAACGGCGATACTCCTCACGGTAGACCTCCAACTCCGGTGTCTCTGCGTCACGACTATGGTCGTTCTCGTCATACAGGCCTTCGAGCGCCTCGGCGAGGAGTCGAGCCTTGTCGCGTTTAGAACGTGCTTCGTCCCTCGCCTTCGCCGGGCTCTGGTAGGCTCCGCTCGCCTCCTCATCGACGACCAGGTAGGCGCTCGCGGCGTAATTATCGATAGCCTCGGCGATGTCGCGTGCCTGGGATGCGTTCTCCACGCGGTCGTAGGCGAGCTGGGCGAGATCGTAGGCCCTGTTATAGGAATCGACTGCGGCGCCGAAATCGCGGGTGGCGTCCATCACGGCCGCTTGAGCGGCGTAAAAGGCATCCTCCCTCTCTTCCATCTGGGCCTTCACCGCCTCGAGCGCTGTTTTATCACCTTGCTCGATCTCCAAGTATTGACTGATGCCTTTCCCCAGGCGCGCAATCTCGGCTTTATACTGTGATATATTATTCAGGGATTCCATAAGATGATATCTCGCATCGCCATAGGCCTCCGCCGATTCTACGACGTAATCGTCGACGCCGTCCGTCCATACCGAGGTCCCAGATAGAAACTTTGTGACGCCGGCGCAGTAGGCGGCATAGGCGGCGGCGCGTGCATCCGATTCCTCGGTCGAGGGTTCGGCGAGGGCGGAGGCGAGATAGCCGGAGTCCGCGGCGAGCGAGGCCGCAGTCTCGAGGACCATGTTCAGCGAGTCATCGTCCGAATGCAGTATGTCGACGGCACTGTCCATGGACGAGGCGTCGGCGGCTATCGAAGAGACAGGCAGCGTCTCGTCGTCGCTGTCCGCAACCAGGTAATCCCCAACCTTCAGATAGGCACGATAGGCGCCATCGTCGGAATCAAGAAGTTCGTCCCGAACTGTCCGTATTTCGACGCGGGCGGAAGCTTCCAGGTACTCTCCCGTGAGGCCGGCGATTGCCGAGTCGAGACGCTTTTCAAGGAGGGAAGCGGCCTCGATCACAACGCCGCCGTCGCCGGCGTAATTCATCCCAGAAAGCGCCTCGTCGATATAGTCGAGGAAACCGCCGCCGAGCTCGGCGGCGAAGAAAATATCATCCGGAAGGGCGCCCATGGCGAGGGCGGCGAGCTCGAGCGCCTCGTCCGCATCCTCTTCCACTCCCAGGGCGTAGTCGAGAGCCGACTGGCCCGTCCCCGCGACGAAGCGTCGCGTGTTACGCAGATCCTCGACGAAATCACGCAGAACGGCGGCTGTCTCCGCATCCAGGCTGTCATAATCGATCGTCTCGCCGGCATAGGCCGCCTTCTTCAGTGCGAAAATACGGGCGTCCCGGTCGAAGGCCGTCCCCGACAGGGTTGACAAGGCCAATGCTACGGAATCTCCTTCAACGCCGAGCCATGCGTCCTCGACGCTTCCATGGGCGTCTATCCCCGCGAGATCGAGGAGGAGGGAATGGATCCGTCGGGCGGAATCACCCTCGACAAGGGACGCGAGGTCGATGGCGAGGGCGCGTTCGAATACCTCGCCGCCTGAGCCCTCAAATCGGCGGGCCTGGACCGCGGCCTCCGATAAGCCGGCGCAGAGGGCGTCGAGGAAAACTCTACGGTTTTCGACAAGTCCTGATCGTATGCCGGCGAGAAGCGTATAGACCAGGTTACGGTCGGCATCGCCCTCTTCGGTACCTTCTTCGCCCGCGTGTTCGTCGAGGAAGTCCTCGACTTTCTCATTTTCATCGTCGCTGCCTGTATAGCTTCCCCCCAGCCCATCGGCGGCGTCGTTCAGGAAGTCCCAGGTATCGGCGATGAGGACGCTCTTGCCATTCAGGACGAGATCACTGGTGGAAACAACAAGGCCGGGATCTTTCCACAGAGCGTAGGCCCGCGCGAGGGCGGCCTCGCCCTCGACGGAGGACGAGGTATCGAGAAGCGCCTCCTCTATTGCGAAGAAATTTCTTGCACGTGCAATCGTCCGTGATTCGATGGCCCTTAACCTGTCTGCATACTCGCCCAGTACGGCATCGAAAGCTTCGGACCATGTCTCGCCATCGCGCAGGTCAACCTCGGGATCGACGAGGGAGGCGAGGACGTACCTCGCCAGCTTTGCGGCGGCGGCCTCGATCAGGACATCGCCGACCGCGTCGAGCTCGCGGGCCGCTCTCTCGGCCTCGGCCCCGCTCATAGCCACTCCACCGCCTTCGACCGCCCAAGCGTACAGTGCGCATAGACTCTGGAACTTGCCGGTCGGCGACGACGCATCGTTCTTGAGCGACTGCAGCGCTTGGAGCTCCTCCGCGATGCCGTTCAGCTCTCCGCGCGCATCATCGATGCTCCCGGCAGTCGTAACCCCAGAATAGGCCTCGCGCGCCGAAAAGTACCTCGACAGGTCACGCAGATATGCGTCAAGTCTCTCGGCCTGCCAGTCCGCGAGTTTTGTCTGAGCTGTCCTGACAGAGGCTATCGTCGATGCGAGCCAGGTCTCGCGAGCGCTTGCGCTCATATTCGATACCGAATCCCATACCTGGGACGGCGAGACGAATGAGAAACCGATCCCTTCAGCCAGGAGTCCGGCGTCTTCGAGCGCGTCTCGGAGCTCGGAGGTTCCCTCCGCTTCCACGAGGACGGCGAAGGCTGGAGACGAGGCGGCGTAGCGTTCGAAGATCGTAGGCATGACCGCGGCGAGATCGCGTTTCCCCGCCGCGTCGGTCAAAAAACCTGCCGTCAAATCCACGGCCACATCCCCGTCCGTCCCGAGCAACGAGTAGAACTCGGTCTGGCCCCGCATAAACTCTCTGAGGAAGGAACTGATGTCCTCGTCGGCGCAGCTGTCGATGAGGTTCGCAATCGCATCGCGCGAGTCGGCGATATCAAATCCGTGATCGGATAGTATCTTCGATAAGGCGGAGAGGGCTGCAGCCTTCGCCTCGGCATCGACAATGGAGCCGCCCGCCGCGCGGACCAACATCTCCCAAGGACGATCGGAAGAGAAGGACCAAGAATCGCCTGTCTCGGACATATCGGCTGCGGCCTCGTATGCAGCCGCCTCGAGATCGGCCCGGGCGGCGAGGTAGGAGCCTTCGGCCTCACGGGCGTTCCGCTCGATCGCCCTCCTCGCCTCATCCATACTCGTTATCGTCCCCTCGACGATATCCTCCCCGAGTGCCTCGATCGGGGTCGAGGAAGTCAATATACGGAGGGCGAGTTCGCGCTGTCCGAGCTCATCGGCAAGCTGCTGTCGATACTGGAGGGCTATCGAGCGGCAGGCCCCGAGATACATTTGGGCATCGGCGTCCCTCTGCTCCTCCACCGCCTTCGAATACATAGTTTTTGCCTGCTCGTAGGCCTCGCAGAGCGGATTTGCGGAGGGGATGGAGAAAGCCAGAGTGGCGGTCCCCGAATCGGGTGCCAGAAGGGCGGCAAGGGACTCTCTCAGATCGGCGAGCGATTTGATCTTCGCGGAAGCGTCGCCCTTCACGAGGCGCTTAAGCTCCTGATTTCCGATCGCGATATCCTGCTCGAAGCCGTAGGCGCGGGCCGCGTTCAGATAGGCGGTCATCTTCGAGGCGAGCCCTTCATCCCCACGTGTCTCGATAAGGCTTCTATAGTATCCTGTCAGCTGCTGAGCGAAGTAGTAGGAGCCCGAGGCTGCGGTCATTGCTTGGAGCGTGTTATAGCTCTCCTGGGCGCGCTTCAACGCGAGCTTCGCATCCTCAAGGGCGGCGCGGCTGTCGTCCAAGGCTTCTTTGACGCCCGCGAGGCCATTACCTGCGCTCTCAAGGTCCTGGAGAGCGGCCTGGTAGGCCTCCCTCGCGCTCCGGTAGGCGTCTACGGCGCTCGCGTAGCGGGCCGCCGTTTCGTCGGAGGTCGGCCGCTCAGAACTGATGGTGCTCGCATAATCATAAACAGCCTCGGCGATTTGGACTTGCCGGTCCCAGTAGCTCGACAGGGCCTCGACCTTGAGAATCTCGATTTGGTACTCGTCGAGGCATAAGGCATCAAGGTCCGCGCCATCTTCAACGATGCCCAAAAGCTCCTTCGCGTCTCCATCGTCGGAGATAATCCGGGCGAAGGTGTCCTGAAGCTGACTGCGCGCATCCCTGCTGTAATCGAGGTAGTCCTGTTCCACCGAGAACCAGTAAGCAGCCTGCTGGTAATATTCCCAGAGCGCGCTTTCCTCGAGACCGCACAAATTCGCGACGCTGAGTATCGTCTCAAGATTCGTGTCCGAGAACTCCATACTCCCGCTCACCCTGCCGGGCAGCGCATCGAGAATCTCCTGGAAATCGCTGACGATTGGGAAATTCCAGATGGGTATCCCCCCATCCTGGAGGGATTGAAGCATACTTCCCCTATATTGCCGCAACTTCCCCTGGGCCCATGAAAGGAGAATCTGGTTCCCCGATGCGCCCTCGGGGAGATCCATTCCGAGCTTGTCCAACCAGTATGCCGCCGAATCGCGCGCCGTCGCAACCATGGAGGCGGACTGCGCATACACATCCACCAAACTTTCGACTTCTTCGGCTTTCGCGCTCGTACGATCGAGGAAAGCAGCTTCAAGCTCGGAACTCGCCCGCTCAATGGCAGCTTCGAGTTCGGCTTCCTTCTGCGACCAAGCCTCCCGACCCTCGCGAAGTAGAGCCCGCAGCTTGGTCTCCCAGGCCTCCTGCTCGTTCGACAGGCGTTCGTAGGCGGCCGCCCATGCCTTCTCGCCGTTTAGATAGTCGTCACCCGCCTGCCGCTCCCATTCGATGCGCTCGGCCAGAAGGCGCTGGCCGGCCTTGTCCCAGGTTGCAAGCCCCTCATCAAGAATACGCTGGAAGCTCGCCTGCCATTCGTCAGGATCCACATCGGATTCCTGGGCACCCGCGCCTGTTCCGGCGAGCAATGAGGCCTCAAGCTTCCGTATACCCTCTTCAGTCGCTTTCTGGGTTTCGGCAATCAAGCGGTCGACAACAACACCGGCTGTCTGCTCCTCGCTCCTCTTCCGCGAGGAATATTGGTCGTAACTTCGAAGTGCGACAAAGCGCTGCTCTTCTTGGAAGGCGAGCGCCGCCAGCTCGCGTCGGTAGATTTCGCTGTAAAGATCCGCGTAGCTGTCGCGAGCAGCAGCCAGCGCGTCCCGATCGGGACCGGAGACCTGCGACAAGAGCTCGGGGAACGCCCCCTCAAACCCAGACCGCCAGGAAGCCAGGCTGCTTTCTATAGACTCGGCGATCGCCGACTTCCACGATGCTGCATCCCTGTCCAAGCCCTCAAGGCTCTTAAGCGCCGGGCTTCCATCAGAGAGGTACCTGATCTGTCCATCCTCGTTTTTTTCAAAAAGCAGTGTACTATTTTGAACCTGGATTGCCTGTCTGATTCCATCCAAGCCCGATATTACATTTACCTCGACGAATTGTCGAACAATCCAATCGCGAAATCGCTGCCCCAATTCTTCGCCTATCGCGGACTCAATCGAAGCGCGCAGGGCGTCGACTTCAACACCCTCCATTATCAGGAGTGCGCTTTGTTCCCACTCTGCAAGAACAGCATCCCGCCCCATCGCGGCGTAACGCCGCCATTCATCAACATCGGTCTGCAGATCGGCCCGATCAAGATATATTTCAAGGGTCTCCTTGCGATACGATGTCCTTGGATCAAGACCCTGTCCCGATATGTTAGTCAAAGGATGGAGGAAGAGCGCAAATACTGCAAAAAAAGCAATCCAGCAAGATTTCCTCGTGGACGACATGGCTACCTCCTCAACAGTTTTGGACTACCCGTTTTAACTAATGAAACGATTAGGACTCCTATTTCCCCTGCTTGTTAAAATAGCCCAAACGGATTCTAGTACCATTTTTTTTACCTGAAAAGCCCCAAGTTTGTATAAAAACATCATCTATATACGGTCGTACCGTATATGCTGATCGGAACCGATACGTTCCCGACGTGTATTGATCCCTCAATTTCCTGGCTCAGTCCGCCGGACAGGATTCTCAAGGCGTCCACATCTAGAATCAGGTTGCCGGTTATCTTTCCTTTTAATGACGCATTTCCTTCCGATGCAATATCTCCGGTAACTTTGACCTCAACTTGACTTCCCTCGACCTTGACAGCACTCATCTTGAGACGCGAGGTAACGGGGACGATCCCGATAGCCGAGGATTCGACGCTCCATGAACCGCCGATTTCGGGCCGTGCGGCGGGAAAGACGCCGAACATCGAGTCCAAGCTCTGCCGGATCGCACCGTCGTTCATGAATTGACTGGCGGTCGTTGCGAGCGCAGGATCCTTCGCAGCCGACGCGATCCGCGCCGCGAGAGCCGACAATCCATCAATTTCTCTGACTTTGAGGTCGGGCCCGAGAACGAAGTCGAAGCCGCCACCTTCCAAGGCGCGCAGTGCGTTCAAATTTGTTCCGCTGGTTCCGGGTTTTGAGGAATCGAAGGAAATATCGCCGGACGGCGATTTCATATCGAGCCGCAGTTTTTCGTATACAGCCCGGAGTTTTATCGATCCGTCTGAACCCCGGCTGAGAAACGAGAAACGGTATTCAGTCAGGAACGATTGCTTGATCTCGATATCCTTGCCGTTGATTCTCTCCTTCACGGCCTGCTCGACTGCAGCAGAAATGATCCACGAACTCCCCTCCCGCAGAGAAGGAGCGAATGAGGGCGATCCCTCCGTCGAGATTCCGCTTCCTTGGCGCACGTCGCTGCGCGGCGTACATGAAGAGAACAATAAGGTTATGACAGCCGCAAAAACTGAAAATCGTAAACTCATGACGGACTCCTTTCGGCAGTCGAGAAGGATGGGGATATGAAAGCGCCGGGATATCGGACGGCGATCGCAGGCAGGAAGAGAAAAGTCGAGGCCAGGGAGCCGAACACGCCCCAAAAAACGACGAAGGAGATGGTTCTCATAAAGTCCCCGCCGCTCCCTCCCGCAAAAAGCAGAGGCATCGTTCCGATTATGGTCATGCCCGAGCTTATAAGGAGCGGTTGCAGCCTCTTTCGTATCGCGGTGACGACGATCCCCCGCATACGGCTCGCGGTCACGCCCCACCGTCCCCCGGCGGTTCGTACCTCGTTCGCGATGAGGATCGAATTGTTGACGGCCATGCCGCTGAGCATAATCAGCCCGACAAGGGCGGGAATCCGGAGCGGGATACCGGCGATGAAATAAGCGACGATAGGGAAAGCGAGCGAGGTCGGAAGGATCGAGAGAATCAGAAAGGGACAGAGGAGAGACTCCGTAGAGGACGCAAGAATGACGTAAATCAGGAAGACCGCAAGAGCGAGCATGAGCCATAGCGTGGAGAAGCTCTCCTTCAGCTCCAGCACCGCGCGGTCCATATCAAAGGCGTAGCCGGGCGGAAGGTCCATCTTCGATAGAACGTCCTTGATACCAATCACGGTCTTTTCGACCGATCCCGAGTTCGCATGAACAGTGAAGAAGGCCGCTCTCTGCCTGTTTTTCCGATAGATCTTGGCGCCTTCGGCCTCCTCGCGAAGATCGGCCACTCCCGAAAGTCGCACGACCCCGCCGGTCCTCGACACGATGGGCATGGCCATCAGGTCATCCCTTGTCAACATCTTTGCGTCCGCGTCGAAGACCCTAAGATCGAATTCTCGATCGCGTTCAATCCATTTCACCGCGACGGGCCCGTACAAGGTCCAGCGGAGCGATCCCGCGATCTCGGCGGCGGACAAACCCATAACCGCCATCTTCTTATGATCGAGCGCGAGGGTCAGGGCACGCGGGGGCTCCTTGAAATTAAGCACGACCTGGTCGATCCATCCCTCTTCGCCAAGCCGTCGCGCGGCTTCAGTAGCGATAGACCTGAGCAACTCGTCATCCTCCCCGAGTACTGCTACCTCGTACGAGCGATCGGACTTCCCCCCCTCTGGGAAATAGACGAATCCTCCCGGTATCCCTTCGGAGTATTTCTTTACCTCGGATGCGAGCTTTGCCCGATCGACAATTCGAGGGTCAATCTTCAGCATGAGTTCCGCCGATCCGGGTCGGGAAATGGACTCGACCATGATGACTCCGGGTATGAGTCTGATCTGCGCGGCGAAAGCCGCGGTCCGCGCATCGACGGCGTCGACCGAGATACCGCTCTCGAACTCGATCTGGGCGTATAGCGAGTCTTCTTCAATATCTGGGGAGAAATCCGAGCCCATCAGAAAAATCGCGGTCGAAAGGGCGGCAACGACAAGGACGGCCACGACAAGAAATGGCACGGGATGACCGGCGCTCGTCGTGACCATCGCCATGAGCCTCTTGATCAGCGGGCGGGTCAGTGAACGGAATCGCGACCGCTTTCGCGGACTGATTGCGGTCGCATTCATTTCATCGTCCGCCGGAACCGCGAATGCGGGCAATACGAGGACGGTGCCGATGAAGGCCACGATAAACAGGACCGCCAGTGAAAGAGAAATCTGCCGTATACCGGGCGCGACGAAGTCCAGAAAGAAGAGGGGGACCAGCACGATAAGCGTCGTCACCAGGGAAGTCCTGAGCGAAGGCACCAAGGGAGATAGAGAACGCCGCTTCTGAAGGCCGACGACGACCGCACCGTTATCCACGACAGTTCCTAGTCCGACAGCAAGTCCAGAAAGTACATATTGGTCGATCCCCAGGCCCAGCGCCGCGAGGACAGCCGCCGACAGAATAGGCACAAGGGCGATAGCCACCGAGAGGGACGCTATCCGCCGAAAACCCGGTACGATCAACGGAAGGACTATTAGGACGGCGAGTATACCCTCTCCCATCGCCTCGACGATCTCGAGCAGCGCCTTTTCCAGGCTTCGCCCGGAATCAAGTATGACATCCATATTGACGCCTTCACCATTCCAGCGCTTGGCCTCTGCCCGCAGGGCCCTGGAAAGAGACACTAGATTAGCCGAACCCGAGCTCTGCGCATAAAGCACCATCATCTTCTCGCCGTCGACGCGGCTGATGGAATCGGGTTCTCGATAGCCATAAACTGCGGATGCGACATCGGAAAGGCGGAATGATCCGTCAGTCGCGTGGAGGGGCTGGGCCGAAAGAGCTTCTAGAGTGGATATCCGTCCCCTCACCGACACAGGAAATTCCAGCGCCCCTTCTCGCAGGGTCCCGACCGGTCCGATAATGTCCTGCCGCTGTATCTGCTCGGCGAGAGAGGCGACCGATGTGCGGCGAACCGCCGCTCTTCGCTGATCGACGAGGACATGGACTTCCTTCGTACGCCCGCCGCCGACCTCGACCTCGCCTACACCGTCCACTTTCTCGAAGGCGCTCTTGATCTCCTTATCGACGAGTTCTCGGAGTGATTCTTCGCTGATCCCTGCGGCTCTGATCGACACGGCGAACACAGGACGCTGGGAGGAACCTGAAGAGCTGATCTGGGGCTTCTGGGCCGAACTTGGCAGACCCCGATACACGCGGTCAGCCGCGTCCCTGATCTGGAGATATACGGACGAGAGATCGGCGCCGGCCTCGGTGCTCACCGTCACCCTGGATTTGCCGTATTCAGAGGTCGAACGTATCTCGCGCAAGCCGGCAATGGCGCCCAACTCGTTTTCGAGCGGTATGGTGATGCTGCGCTCGATTTCACGGCTGTCGACCCCGAAATGCTCGATCGTGACCGAATAGCTGCTGAACTCGCTCTCTGTCGCCTGACCCAGCTTGGCACCCGCGAGGATGAATGCAGCGATCGCCAGGCATCCGATCAGCGCGCAGGCGATCAAGACACGCTTGGAAAGCCACGCATCGAGCACTGTCATCGCCGCGGCCTCAAAACTCTATAGAAGACGATCGGCACAACAAAAAGCGTCAATGTCGTCGAAACTAAAAGACCGCCGATTATCGCAATAGCCATGCTGCTCTGCGTCGTCCTTCGGGACAGGTCGAGCGCTATCGGCAGCATGGACAGGATCGTCGCCGACATCGTGATGACAATCGCTCGGAGCCGCTCAGACGTTCCACGATAGATGGAGACGAGCGACACGCCATGCCGTCCCTCTCCGCCTCGCTTACGGTAATTCGCGTAGAGTATAACCGAGTTGTTCACGGCCACGCCAAAGAGAACTATGATGCCGAGTATGGAGTCGAAGTTGATCGACTTCCCCGTAATGTACAGCGATCCGAAGATACCGGATACCGACAGCGGAAGCGACAGGAGGAGCACTAGCGGCAGTCCGAATGACTCGAACTGCGCCCCGAGCGTCAGGTAGAGCAGGAGAAGCACCAAGGCAAGGGTCGCCGCTATCGGACCCGCGTTCTCCGTAAGGGCGGATTGGCTAAGCGATCGGAAATCAAGCCCCGATTCTGCGGCACTTCGAGCGATCGCCGCCTCGCCAGCCCCCTCGCCGCGCGGCACAGTCACTTTGATCGCATCCCTTCTGTCGACGCGCATGAGAGCTGGTCTTTCGATGACGACCGAACTCGCGGCCAGACTTCTCAAGGGCTCTGCGTTTCCGGATCCCGCGCCGATGATAATCCCGCCGACGTCATCCCTTGAGAGCCGTTGCTCATCGCGTAGCATAACGCGGACGTCAATCTCGCGTCCCTCGGCGCTGATTCTTGTGGGATAGCTGCCGTCAAGCGCTTCTTTGACCGATCGTGCAACTGAGTACAGGTCCTTGCCGCCGCTCGCCAGGGCTTCCCTGTCGGGAATCAAGCGTAGTTCCTGCTTAGCCCCCGAGGGGGCGATCGACGGGGCCGATCCGGGCAGCATGGCGACGATCATGTCGTGGAGCGCGGTTGCCTTGAGTTCGGCATCCGCCTGATCCTTACCGAAGACGACAAACTCAGTCTTGTCGTTCTTCGCCCCGAGCAGCCGTGAAGCGGAGTTTTCCGGCAGGGAGACGACGACTGGAGCGCCTTCGGAACGAAGTGCAGCGCGCAACTCTTCAGCCGCAGAGAATGCACTCTTCCTGGGACGCCTGCTCAGGACAGCCTTGACGTGGACGATCTCCCTGCTTTCGAGCGGACTCGCCTGGTAATACGGATCGTCGTCCTCCCCGCCGCATGTCGCATATGCGAGTTCCACGCCCTGAATGGATGAAATCCTCGACGTTATATCGGCCGCGACTGCAGCCGCGTACTCCATCGTCGATCCTTGGGGCAGGGTTATAGTCGCATCAACCTCGCCGGAATCCACATCGGGCATGAACTCGAAGGGGAGGAACCGAATACACACCACTCCGACGAGCGTGAGCACGGTGATAGCGGAGACGAGGATAGCCGGTTTCCGGAAGAAATACCTGGAAGCCGATCGGAAGCGTCGCTCGAAGCGGCGGAAGCCGGAGGACGCTTCCTGAGCGCAGCCGTTTCCGTAGGAGGCGAAAAGGAAGAGAACCGGAACGAGCGTGATCGAAGCGAGGAATGACGATACCTGAGAGAAGACGACAGCTAATGAAAGATCGGTGAACAAAGCGCCAATAACACCGGGAAGGAACAGCACAGGGATGAAGACGATGATCGAAGTCAGAGTCGATCCGACATTTGAGCTCGACAACTCGCAGGTGAACTCGATAATCGCTTCCTGCGTGACCTTGCGTCGCTCGAGTCCAAAGCGCCTCTGGAGGTTCTCGACAACGACCACGCTATGGTCGACCATCATGCCTATTCCCATGGCCAAGCCGCCCAAGGACATGATATTGATGGTTCTTCCGAAAATCTTCATGAGCAGGAGGGCCGCGAGCATCGAAACGGGCACGGAAGAGATCATTACCAACGAGATTCTCACGTCGCGCATGAAGATGAGAATCAGGAAGAAAGCGATACCGACGCCTATCGCGACGGCCATCAAAAGATCCTCAACCGATTCGAGAACGAATCTGGAAGTATCACGCTCGATCACGAGATCCAGGTCGCGCCCGTAAGCATCCTGGACGCTCATCAGCTCTTTCGAGACGCTTCGAACGACATCGACGGGACTGAACCCCGGTCTCTTCCGTATCTCCAGCGCGACACCCTCACGGCCGTTCTGGCAGAAGATGGATTTGCGTTCCTTCGGCTCGGTCCGGATCACAGCAATGTCCTTCACGGCGAAGGATGCCGAGCCCGGCTGAGCAGTGATCGGGAATTCACCGATCTTCCAGGCGGCGTCGACCGAGCCTTTCGCCTTGACCAGAAACTCGATGTCTCCTTCACGGATCGTGCCTGATGGATAGTCGTAATTCGCCGACTCGATCGCTCCCGATACGTCGCTTATCCCGAGCCCACGCGCAGCCAGGCTTTCTTGGTCGACAAGAACCCTGATCTCTTCTTCCTGCCCCCCTACAAGGGTGACGGTGCCGACTCCCGACGCCTGCTGAAGTCTCGTCTTTATCTCCCGCTCGGCGAGCCTCCTGGCTAGGGCAAGGTCGCCATCTCTAGGGAAGAGGCCAATAATAAGAACCGGTTCGTCATCCGGATCGACCGGCAGCACCAAGGGCTTCCTGACGTCAGAGGGCAACGATGCGTAGGCTATATCGATAATCTCCCGTGCTTCGACGCCAGCCATCTTCATGTCAGTGCCCCAATGGTAGTCAAGCGTTACAATGACCATTCCCTCCCTAGAAACGGATGAAATCCTCTTGACACCCTTCGCCGATGAAAGGGCGTCCTCGAGGGGTATCGCCATCAGGACGCGGACGTCCGACGCGGGGAGACCTGGATAGCTCGACGAGACGATGAGGCGAGGTACGGTAACATCAGGAAGAAATTCCACGCCGAATCCCGCTGCGGCTGTCACTGCGACGACGATCAGGCCGAGAAAAAACATTAAGGTGCTGATTGGACGCCTGACGGCGAGGGCAATAAGTGCGTTCACTCGCGCTTCCGCCTTATTTTAGGAGCGGTAGGCGCCATGATCCGTCGATGGGATTGCCGGCGCTGTCGACGAATCCGTCGTCCAATTCGAATGTCACGATGCCAGATTCGTTCTCGTTCTCGATGTCGAAATATATCCTCGCACAGGCGGTCCCCGGAATATCGAGGGGCTGAGGTTCGGAGAAGGATGCGATCTCGATCCTCTTCAA
This sequence comes from uncultured Treponemataceae bacterium, assembly GCA_964644505.1. GTDB lineage: Bacteria > Spirochaetota > Spirochaetia > Treponematales > Rectinemataceae > CAZXXZ01. The sequence continues at coordinate 15,493 of CAZXXZ010000041.1, forward strand.
CGAAAACGAGGCGCAGGAGTTGGTTCCTGATACCGAGAAATTATCCATCAGGGAGAACCTATCAATCGCAGCGCCCTGTGCTAAAGAAAAGTATACATCCACATACGTCTCGACAGCTGATCCGACGCCGAATTCAACGCTTGTTATTGAAATATTCGTGTAATCTTCGCTGTGATCGCAAGTCTTGTCGTCGTAGACCGCGCCGGATGGCGCCGCGGATGGATTGGTGCGGAATCGCAACCTCGTTACTGAGGGAGAGACCGTCATGGGGCCATTGACAAGGAACTTATAGGTCGTGACTGCTTCCATACTATTGCCCTGACCGTCCTCGATTCCATCCCGTATCGTCAAGGTGTACAAGGTGTCTCGCGCCAGCCTTTCCGATGGATGGAGCAAGAAGGTATCGTCGAGCGAATCTGCATTATCGATTGTGTAGCTCCATGCAGGCTCAAAGCTGATATTCCCTTCCATACCTTCACGCAGAACGGGCTCTGAGAACGCTATGATGATTCCCCACGTCGATTCCCATCCTTGCACGAAAACCTGAGGATCATCATCCGGATCCGCGGGGACGAGGATCACGGCGCCTTCGATCCCGTCGACGGCGTTCGACACGCGGACCACGGTGGGATGAATTGTATCGTCTCCGATACGGAATCTCGCCTTCCATGGCTCAGTGACGAGATTGCCCGACAGATCGGCTAAGGTATTCTGTATCGTCAAACTGTACTCAACCTGCCACTCATAAGGCTGCCGGGGGACGAAGGCACAGACCGAATCACCGTCTGACCACTCGAAGGCCCCCTTCACAGAAGGGCTGAGGCTAAACGCCTTATAAAAGCTTGCTCGATCTACAGGCTCCGAAAGAGTGACCACGATACTCGCATATCTGTCTGTTATGACCGCTCCATCCGCGGGTGTGACAGATACGATGGCAGGACGGTCCTCTTCGTCTTTTGTCGAGAATTCAAAATAGAACTCATCCATAAGCGAAATCGCGTCGCTCCTCTCGGCGACCGTGGTCACAGTCATAGCGTAAGTGCGGTTTTCTTTGATTCCTCCAATCGGTTCGAAATGCATAGTATTTCCACTCCACGAGAAGCGGCCTTGCACCGAGGCTCCGTCCTCGGTCAGAGAAAAAGCGCGCTCAGCGGAATCCTTGTCGGGTTCGTCTGAGAATTCGATCCAGATATAGGTGGATGCGGGGTCTATGACACGTGCTGAATTCGGACTCCACGAGATAATCGAAAATTTCGGAGCGAACAGTGTACAGGATAAAACCGAAACGATCACACATGCCGTCGTGACGAGCATGCGGGCTAGTCCGAAAATAGCGCGATCCATACATCGTCCTTCATCGTCCCCCCGGCGCCGTCTGATACGCCCGACGCCCCACCGGGAACAAGCAACTTATAATAATATGTGATTGATGCAGTGCTGGGCTTGAATCCGGCGTATGTCAGTTCAAGACGCCGGTCGTCGATCCATTGGGCCGATTTCAGTGCGGGCGACAACGTTGGGGGAAACAGGCTCGAGCATGTCACGATCGTGACGACCTTGTCCCGCTGTGACGCATCCTGTATAGGCTCGTTGAATTCGACCGCTATCACAGCAGAATAATCTGGAAGCTGCGGCTCGAATCCGTACGCGAAGGCGCTGCCGAAATCGATGATCATGGCGCCGCCATTGATCGAGATTCCCAGAACATTGATATCTGCTATATCGGGATCGAACCAGACCGTATAGTCTTCCAACATCGTATTGCCGGCCAGATCGGCCGACTCAGACCCGATCATCAGCCTGTACGTGGTTCGTGCCGCGAATTCTCCGTCCGGAACGAAGGCGAAAACCGCCGGCCCGTCCTGGATAATTCTTCCCTTAACGGCAGGAGTGAGTTTGATAGCGGACGATACGCTCTCAGGTCTCATCGGCTCACTGAAGACGACATATATCGCGTCTTTCCAGCGAAGCTCATCAAGACCCGCGGTTATGGGCGAGAATACTCCGTCCTCGAAGATTGCAGGACTGACAGAGTTCACAAAGGGGGGTACCGCATCATCCTGGACGGTAAAGCAGCCGTCATAGGCTTGCTCAAGACATACCCCCTCGGCGTCGGCCAGTTCCTCATTCACCCGCCATGTATAGACGGTCATCGTCGACCACTCCTTCCTCGGCACGATGCTTACCGTCCTGGAATCGGGAGACCAATCCACATCATACTCGGTCGAAGGGTTCAGCGTGAAACAGCGACGAAACAGGTTCGCATTTACGGCGCGGGAAAATGTCAGGACAAGAGGTTCCTCGGTCGATACCGTCGAACCCGACGCCGGTGCGCATGATTCGAGCACAATAAGCGGAGCGTCGGTACCGGCGAAGAACTCAACGGACTCGGACAGGTTGAAGCGGCGTCCGTCGGCAGCCTTGACCGTCCCCTCGAGCGAGAGCGTCCACCTATACCCGCTCTTCAGGGGAGGAACGGGATGGAAGGACATAACGTTGCCCGACCATGTGAAATCACCAGCCTGCGATCCCGCTGGAGAACTAAGTTTGAATATACGCTCAGCTGTTATTCTCTCGGGTTCAATGGAAAATGTCACCTGTATCGGGCCGTTTGCAGGAATCACCTCGCCGTCAACCGAAGGCACTGTATCGACTTCCATAATCCCTAGGTCGACCAAACCGCAGGCGCACATAAGGAACGCCGCGATACAGCCGGTGAGTACAGCCCTACTCCTTGATCTCCACATCTTCGCCTTCCCTCAATAATGGAGAGGGCGAGTCGATGATGATCTCGCCCGGCCTTATGCCCTTTTCTACGATATGAGCGCCTTCAAGCTCTTCGCCGAGATGCACTTCTTTCATGAACGCCTTGCCATTGACAACAGTAAATACCTTGGCGAGCGAGCCCCGCTTCTGAATGATCGCACTATCCGGCAACTTTACGATATCTCTGGACGTCCCAAGATTTATCCTCGCCCTAATGAATAAGCCGGGGCGCAGTTGATTAGCCTTATTCGGCATGATCGCCTTTACGGTGACGGAGCCCGTTTGTGAATCGATTATAGGAGCTATCTGTGAAATTGCGGACGAAAAAAACCGGTCCCTGAACGCGTCTACCGTGATATCTACGTGCATTCCCTCTCTAATCCGGTTCGAGTCGGATTCCTGAACCGGGAATACCGCGTAGACTTCCTTGGTATCCATGAGTGTCATAACCTTCGCGTTCTGCGTCAGGTGCTCGCCCCTCTCGACGTACAGCGCCCCGACGACACCGTCCGATGGAGCACGGAGCCACAGTTTATCGAGCATCTCCCTGATCGAGGAGAGCTGGGTCTCGGCGGAATCGAGCTGAGACTTGGCGGCTTCGACCTCGGCCCTCAGCGTAAGGGTGTTTATTACGACCAAAGCCTCTATCCTCTCCTTCTCTGATGTCGGCACCTTAACGCCCCTCGCGACCAAATCCTCGTCTCTGAGACCGATCCGAGATATCTCAACGTCCTTCTTCTGGGCCGCCAATGCACTCTTCTGTGCGCTTAACGAGATTAACAGCGAGTTCACGTCTTCTTCGGTCGTCCCTCCGATCTCAAGCAGCGCCTTCTTTTTCGCGTACGAAGATTCAAGCTCCGCGACCTCGTATTCCTTTTGACCGATCAGTATCAACGACTTCTCGATTGATAGAATCCTAGCCTCTACCTGCTGGCAACCCTCCCACAGTTTCGCCTGTGCCAGCTCGACCGCGGAGCGAGCCGTCGCCACTGCCTGAACGGCCTGCTGTTCGCTCATCTCGAGCTGCACGTTCCGCAGCCTAGCCAATACCGTTCCCGATTTGACAAAAGCACCTTCGACGACGGGCAATTCCACGATAGTTCCCTCGACCGTAGTCGTCACGTCATTCTTCGACTTATACGCGATCGTCCCAAAACTGGAAATCTCCTGACTGTACTTCTCCTGCCTCGCGATAAAGGTCTTCGCCTTATATAGTGTCGATGACTCGACTCTCGCGTCATTCTTTCCACAAGAGGCCGCCACGAGAGTTGAGAAGAGACAGGCGGCGGAAATCACCCTCCAAGCCATTTTCATGTTCCTGCCTCCTCGAGCTTCCTGGACGCGACGATAGCCGCCAGGGCTCCGCTCGGGATACCCAGGATTCGCTCCAGCGTACGCTCCGATTTCCGCAACCCAAGAACGGCTTCGAGTATCGACGACTCACTCTCGGACGCTTCGATGAGAGCCTTTATGTACTCGAGGCGGGTGACATCTCCGATATCAACTTGCTTCTTGAGTATCTCGGACTTCTTCCGCTTCAGCTCAAGATCCTGCCGCAAGAGGGCCAAAGACCGGCGGTCCCTCTCATAGGTCATAACGCTCCGGCGGAGCTCGAAAGCGAGTGCCTCGTCCATCGCCTCTATGCTCTCCAGCAAGAGTGCGTATTCTTTCTGGGCGATTATCGATCCAATGACGCCGGAGTATTCGCTTAAGGGATCAAGGCCGATCGAAGATCCGCTCGATCTCTGTCGCTCAAATGACTCGCTCGCGGACAATGAAAAACTCACTGGTGATGTCGGAGTGGGAATCTCGAAAATCAGCTTGCCGCTCAATGAAGCGCTTTGGAGGGGATAGCGCTCTCCGCTGATCGAGAGAGTCCCCTCGAAAGATACATTCGGCAAGTACCACTCCCTGGCCTCGATGAGCGCTGAAAGTTTCTTCCTGCGTTCCGACTGCCGTTGACGCATCTCGAGATTCCCCTCCTCGAGCAGACGCTGGAAAAATGTGTCGTCCTGAGGCAGATCCAATCCGGCGTATTCAGCATCAAAGTCGTCCACTAACTCGACTGGAGCATCGGAAGACATCCCAATGAGCTGCCTGAAGTCAAAAATAGCCTTTTCCAGGTCGGACTCGCTTGACTCGATCGATATCGCCAGGGAGTTCCGCTCGAGTTCCGACTCGATCAAGTCGATCTGCCTCAGGGCACCCTGCAATCGCAGAGTCCTTGCGATCTCGAGTTCCTGATCGGTTACTGACAAAACCTCTCTCTGGATAGCAATCTTACGTCTCAGCATGAGTATCGTATGATAGGCGGAGTCCACAGACTCCAAGATCTCCCGTTCTTTGTCCTTAATTCCTCTTGCACTCAGTGCAAGATCGGCTTCTTGCAGCTTACGATTCCTCATCGATCGGCCACCGTCGAATATCGGCTGGCTCAGCGTCATCGTCCATTGTATATTCGCTGAATCCGGACCTCCAATGACAACATTCGAGGAATCCATATATCCAAGGCTGACTTGAGGCAACCAATCCCTGATACCAAGCTTGAGTGTTAAGGCGGCTGAAGCATATTGACCGTTCAGAGAGCGTAAGGCTGTAGACCTTTCCAGAGCCAAGCGTCCGGCAGTATCGAGATCGACCGTAACCGCGCTTACCGTGACTGACGCCACCGCGGC
>CAZXXZ010000042.1:0-20924 GCA_964644505.1 uncultured Treponemataceae bacterium
ATAGAAGCTTTCGGACAGTTGGAACTCATATGATTATTTTGGACACTACTGAGAAATACTGTAAAACAAGAAAACGGTATACTGCCCATAGTGTTTACTCCAAAATAATTGGTATAACTTTTGCCGTCAGGATAATTTAATTTTAATACCTTAAAATACACTTCACTAGCCTTAGGATCATTATCGGACTCATAATACTCCCTTTGTTTACTAAATGAATTTGTGCCTTGAACATCAGGTCTGTTATTACCAACCTTTTGTCCTTTTACATTTAACTTGTGCTTGATTATATCGAACATCTAAATAGCCTTTTTCAAGAAGTTCTTTGACTTTTACTTCAACAGCAGCATCGTGTTTAGGACCACCGTGAGATTTGCATTTCCACCGTTACCAGGTGGACATGATGACTTTTTTTAATTTAACCGCTTCATTTACTAATCCGACAAAATCTAATCCAGTCTCTGTCTTTATAATAGAATTCATTTCACCAATTGCACATTCAATTAATGCCATGAACCCCCTGATCAATGCATCACCTATTTTCCCTTTACTTAAATCATCAGCAGCCCAACGAAGATGATCAGCGCCATAGTCGTTATTCGAAGCCGCGTCAAGTGCATCCCAATCAATCCTCCCATCCGGATCCGTATACCTCACCGGATTATTCCCCGCATAGTGATACAGCGCGAGGTTCACGAGGTTGTACGCCCCGCCCATGCCCGGAAGCTTCTCGTTGTGCTTCTTGGCCTCGTCGTCCACCGGGGCTACCGGCAGGTACTCAGCCAGTGCAGGATCGGTCGAGAGCCACAGGCCTGTCGTCGGGCTTAAGTACCGCGAGCCGTAGTAGTACAGGACTGTCTAGCCAAACTATGTCGAATGTAAGACCTGCATTAGTCCGTAATACTGCTTATACTTCATATTACACAGTGCCGTTCCATGCTGTTCGAGGAAACTCGTGCATGGCTGTTGTCAAAGAACTCTGCTAAGGGCCTCGGGTGAGACCCGCTGAATTATTCTAGTTCGGTCTGTGGCAGCGGGCAAGTCGGAAATAGTAGATGGGAACCTCTAAAACCCGGTTGGTTTTTTAAGGTTCCGTTCATAAGGTCGAGGTCCCCAGATACTGTTTCGAATGCGGTTTCATAAAGTGGTACTACCTTCGGTCGACTTCAATTGGTACTCGCCAAAAATCATGTTATCATACCGTTGCAGTCAGAGTAGACTGCTTGTATCTTTACTCCCATGGTAGTTCCGATGTGGCCGCGTCTACACTCCCCGCTTTTATTTCTCTGCGGTTTCGTGGCTTTTTTTCTTTCCTGCGCTACTGGCTTGGGCGGGCCTTATGGAATCAATAGTATCAACAAAAGAAATACAACAGAGAGTCGTTTGATTGTCGTTCCTGCGACGCTCAAACTTCTGCAGGATCAACAGGTCACGCAGTCGTATGCTTTATCCATCGATCTTTCGGCGGCGCGCGGCGAGGCCGAGTCCGCGCAACTCGTCTATTATGCGGGCGATCGCGACGAAGTCGGCAATAGTATTGAAGCTTCTGATCTTTCGGGACCGGACGGGGCCATGATCGTTCCCGAACTCGGTGTCGTTGGCTATGTACCGCTAAAAAAACCGAGTCTCAAGGGTTTTCACAGGAAAGGAGATTACCCCGATCCCATCATCCCGACGAAGGTGTTTTCGGTCAAAGCGCGACAGGGGCAGTCGCTTTGGTATACAGTCAAGGTTCCACGGGACGCCGTACCGGGCGTATACGAAGGTTCGGTATCGATTCAGAATGCCGAAGGCGGTACGCTTTCGCTGCCCGTCAAGCTCCGCGTTTTCGATGTCGAACTACCCGTAACGAGTTTTCTGAAAACATCGATCAACTTCCGGAAAGAAAGTGCCAGAAACGGGCTCTATTACGGCGACGACGGGCCTGCGAATCTCGACGAGGCACTGGGCAAGCTCGGTCTCGAGTTCCGTTTCACGCACCGTGTCGAGCTGCCCCTTCTCCAGGCGCTTTCGCGCGACTCGGAAGGAAAGCTCAGCCCCGACTGGTCCGCCTTCGACGCGCGAGTCCAGTACTGGATCGAGCTCGGGATAACCTGCTTCGAACTCAAGCTTCCGATAGATTTTTCCACGACCCCCGAGACGATTCGCTCATCCTGGGGACAAGCGCTCGCGGCCATCGACGCCCACCTCGTCGAAAAGGACTGGACTAGACTTTTTTATTTCTACTTTTACGATGAGCCTTTTTATCACGAGATGGACGAAATGGCCGCCAGACTCGATGCGATACGCGAGTCGGCGCCCCATATACCGAACATCCTCACCTACGGTATCACGACAGCGGGCCAGCGCAGGTTACTCGGCAAAATCGGCATCTGGGTGCCCAATCTTCACCAGTACGATCCAGTCTTCGCCTCCACGAGGAGGCAGGCGGGCGAGGAGGTCTGGGTCTACGCCTGCATCGGCAATGTTTTTAGAAGCTACCCCGACAACTTCCGGATCGACTGGTACGGAACGGCCCACCGCGCCCTCGGCTGGTGGTTGTTCAAGTATAAAGTCCAGGGGTATCTGTACTGGGCGGCCGATCTGTGGCGCCGCAACCCCTGGGAGACGACCGAGACCTTCGACTGGACCAACGGCGACGGCGTTCTGTTCTATCCGGCCCTCGACCGAAAATCTATGCCCTACCCCTCGATCCGCGCCCATCTCATGCGCGACGCATTCGAGGACTACGATCTCCTGACCTTGCTCGAAAGCGCATATAAGGATACAACCGAGGCTCCTGAGGATCTCCGCATCCTTCTCGATACTGCGACGATAATCCCGAACAAGCGTACATTTTCAATCGATGACGACGAGTATACCCGCTGTCATACACGGATACTCGAACTGCTCGAGGGGCTTCGCCCTTAGGCCCTTGTAAAGTTCGGGATTAACCGTATTCTAACATAAGGCTAACAATCGGCTCATTTCATCCGCGTATGGTCGGCGTGACCAATCTCTATGGAGGGAAATACATGAAGAAGTTCGTGATTTCGGTTCTCGCCCTGGCCGTCGCGGCCTCGGCCTTCGCCCAGCTCAAGGGGAGCTATACCTTCGCCGGATCGACGACGGTTGCGCCGATCGCCTATGCGGCCATCGAGCAGTTCCAGAAAGAAAACCCCGGCGTGAAGATCTCCTACGAGGCGACGGGATCGGGAGCGGGGCTCAAGGCCCTCGAGGCCGGGCAGATCACGCTCGCAGGCTCTTCGGCCGAGTTGAGCGAAGAACAGCTCAAGACGCTCGTTCCCACGGTGATCGCGCTCGACGGTCTCACCCCCGTCGTCAACAAAAATGTCAAGCTGAGCAACATCAGCATGGAGAATCTCGCCGCGATCTTCGCAGGCAAGATCACCAACTGGAAGGATGTCGGCGGGCAGGACATGAAGATCGTCGTCGTCAACCGCGACGAGTCCTCGGGCACCTACATCGCGTTCTGGGAGATCGTCTGCCAGAAAATCTATGGTAAGACCATTGCGTACACGAAGGACGCCATCGTCGCCAAGGAGAACGGCGAAGTCGCGGCCAAGGTGGCTGCCACGCCCGGAGCCATCGGCTATGTGGGCATGGCCTTCGCGGAAGAGGTCATTAAGGCGGGCGGCCGTTCGCTTCTGGTCAACGGCGTGAAGGACACTATCCCGAATGTTCTCAACAAGACCTGGCCCATCTCGCGCAAGCTGTATCTTGTCACCAAGGGGACTCCCGCCGCAGGCAGTGTCGAGAAGGCTTTCATAGATTTCGTGCTCTCCCCCAAGGGTCAGGCGATCGTCAAGTCGGCCGACTTCATCCCACTTCCGAAGAACTAGGATCGTACTGTTGAAGCGAAGAAGGATTTTCGAGAAGGGCGCGGAGGGGATTCTCCTCGCCTGCGCCCTTCTTTCTGTCTTGGCGGTCCTCCTCATAACCGTTTTTCTCTTCGCGCGGGGGCTGCCGCTGTTCAGGAAGGTCTCGCTCGCGGAGTTTCTGTTCTCGACGAGATGGGAGCCGACCGCCGAGCATCCCGGCTATGGAATCTTCTCCTTCATCGTCGGGTCGATCTTCGTCACGGGCCTGGCCCTCGTCATCGCGGTGCCCACAGGCTTGGCGGTCGGGATCTATCTCGCCGAGCTTTCGAAAAAACGAACCTCGACGGTGATCAGGTCCGCGATCGAGCTTTTGGCCGGAATACCATCGGTTATCTACGGGCTTTTCGGTATCGCGATCATTTCGACGCTTTCGCGCGCCGTCTTTGGAGGCACGGGCTACGGTCTCGGCTCGGCCGCGATCGTCCTGGCCATCATGACCCTTCCTACCATCGTCAATGTGACCGAGGTTTCGCTCCGCGCGGTTCCACGGGAACTCAAGGAAGGCTCCTTGGCGCTCGGCGCGACCGAGTGGCAGACGATCGTCAAGGTACAGGTTCCGGCGGCCCGTTCGGGCATCATCGCCGGGGCGGTGCTCGGCATGGGGCGCGCGATAGGCGAAACCATGGCTGTCCTCATGGTGGGCGGCAATGCGCCCATCATGCCCAAGGGGCTTGACGGCATGATACGAACGCTGACCATGAACATCATCACCGATATGAGCTACGCGCGTGACGACCATCTGACAAGTCTATTCACCACGGGAATCGCCCTCTTCGTGTTCATCCTCGTCCTCAATATCATCGTCCAGGCGGCCTTGAAGCGCAGTCTCGCCGGAACAGAGGGAGCAGCCCTTGCCTAGGAAACGTAGCTACGACCCCGTCCACCGCGCGAAAATGACGGGTCAAAGCATAGCTTTCGCGGTTATCAAAACATTATCCGCCCTGACCGTCGTCCTTCTTGTCCTCATCATCGGTTTTATCCTGTACCGGGGTCTTCGGTACTCGAACAACACCCGCACAGTCGTCCTTCCCTACGCCGAAAGAACGCCCGAGGGCATGGCGCTCGTGGTCAACGCCTCGGTCAGGCTCGAATCGATCGATTTCCCCGTCCTGTACGGGATGTTCACCGACGAATACATAAACTGGTCGAAAATCTCAGGCCAGGAGTTCGATCTGGTGCCGGTCATGTCCGATCTTTCATCGCCGCAGGGGCTCGCCGCCGCCCGTCTGCTTTTCGGATCCACAGCGGACGCCGAGAGCGCCGCCATGCTGGGCGGGCTGGTCAAGACCGTCCCGGACGCCGATGCCGCGCTCCGCGCGGTCCAGACGGTCCAAGGCTCGGCGGCCATACTCCCGGCGAAGCTCCTCGACTCGCTCGCCGCAGACGAGATCGGTCGCCGCATCAAGGTCGTGCCCCTTCGCCGTCTCGTCCTCGCCGCCAACGCGGAAGTCACCGCCCTGCTCGAAAATCGCTCGATCGAAGACCTCAGCGATACTTTGATATCATCTCTGTTGAGCGGCAGGATTAAACAATGGTCAGAACTCGAGGGGCCTCATCTTCCTGTCACCCTCTTCGCCCCTCCCGCCGGCTCTGCCTTGGAGGCGGTCGCGAAGGCTGCGGGTTACCATGTCGCGTCGAGCGCGGCATCCGAGGCCGCCTCCTACTTTGACGCGATACGCGACACCGAAGGCGCGGTCGGACTCGCCTTCGCCGCCGACGCCGAAGAGCATGGCCTCTCCATGCTCATGAGAAAAGGCCGCGAGAGCGGTTGGAATCTCACGCTCCGCTACCTCGTCGAGGCGCCCGGCCTGTCGGGAAAGGTCGGCGGAATTTCGAGTATCATCGCAAACACCTTTATGATGCTCCTGCTCACGGTCGTATTCGCAGCACCCCTGGGCGTTGCGGCCGCCGTCTACCTCGTCGAATACGCGAAGCAGGGAGCCCTGGTCCGAGTGATCAGACTCGGGACCGAGACGCTCGCGGGCATACCCTCGATCATCTTCGGTCTCTTCGGATTTCTCTTTTTCGTCGACATCCTCGGCTTCGGCTTCGGGCTTCTCTCGGGCTGTCTGACGCTGACGCTCATGATCCTGCCGACGATCGTACGCACCTCGGAAGAGGCCATGAAATCCGTTCCCAAATCGCTTCGCGAAGGCTCCCTGGCACTCGGCGCGACGAAACTTCAGACGATAGTCCGCGTCGTCGTGCCGGCGGCCTCGCCGGGCATCCTGACCGGCCTCATCCTCGCGATCGGCCGCGCGGTGGGCGAAACGGCGGCCCTCCTCTTTACGATGGGCTCGGACTATAAACTCGCCAAGGGGCTTTTTTCGTCGGCCCGGTCTCTGTCCGCCCACGTCTATCTTCTGTTCGCCGAAGGTATTTCCTTCGACCGCGCCTTTTCCACGGCGACGGTTCTTATAGTCATCGTGCTCGCCTTCAACGCCGCGGCCAAGCTCCTCATCGGCCGCGCGCGGGGTGGAATGCAATGAGCGAAAAGGAGTCGGCCTTGCAAAGCGGCGCGAAATACGTTGTCCGAGGACTCAATCTCTGGTACGGACAGACTCAGGCTTTAAAAAATGTAACCATCGACATAAAGCCGAACGCGGTCACCGCCCTCATAGGGCCTTCGGGCTGCGGAAAATCGACGTTTCTCCGCGTCCTCAACCGGATGAACGATCTCATAGATTCCGTCCGTATCGAGGGCCAGGTCCTCTACGACGGCACCGACATATTCGGAGACATCGACGTCATCGAGCTGCGCAAGAAAGTAGGCATGGTGTTCCAGAAGCCGAATCCCTTTCCGATGAGCGTCTACGACAATATAGCCTACGGTCCGCGCGTCCATGGGATAAAGGACAAACGCAGACTCGACGAGATCGTCGAGCGGAGTCTCGTCGGCGCTGCCCTCTTCGATGAAGTCAAGGACAGGCTTCGAAAGCCGGCTCTGGGGCTTTCGGGCGGCCAGCAGCAGCGGCTCTGCATCGCGCGCGTACTCGCGGTCGAGCCCGATGTCCTTCTTATGGACGAGCCGACGAGCGCCCTCGATCCCATCTCGACCTCGAGGATCGAAACGCTGCTCGAAGAACTCAAGAAGCGCTATACTATCGTCATCGTCACGCACAACATGCAGCAGGCGGGTCGAGTGTCGGATTCGACGGGATTTTTCCTGCACGGCGAGCTTGTCGAGTACGCCTCCACCAGAGAGATGTTCACGAATCCGAAGGACTCACGCACGGAAAACTATATCTCAGGACGATTCGGCTGAGCGGAGGGCAGGGCATGCAGACTCGATTGCATTTCATGGAAGAACTCACCAGGCTTGGCCACGACGTGCTCACGATGGGCACGAGGGTCGAGGAATCTCTTCGCAAGGCCGTCGAGGCTTTACGGACCCAGAACGTCGAGCTCGCGCGGGAGGTCAAGGCCTCGGACGAACTCATCAACGCCCTCCAGCTCAAAATCGAGGACCAGGCCGCCGTTCTCATCGCGACGCAGCAGCCCGTGGCCCGGGACCTGCGCGAACTCGTGACGGTCTTCAAGGTAACCAACAATCTCGAGAGGGCCGGAGACTATGTGGTGCACCTCGCGAAGACGGCGATCAAACTCTCGGGCGAACCGTCCTTCCGCCAGATCGAGTCCCTCGTGCGCATGGCCGAAACCGAATGTCTCATGATACGCGGCGCCATTGACGTGTACCTCAGCCGCGACATCGACAAGGCCCGGAACACCGCCGCCATGGACGACGAGGTCGATCACGAATACAAGGGGCTCGTCAAGGATCTGCTCGAACTCATGCGCGAAAACCCCGACACGATCGAACGGGCCACGAAGATCCTCAAAACGGCAGGGTATCTCGAACGCCTGGGGGATCACATGACCAATATCTGCGAGGCCGTCGTCTTCATGGTCGACGGCAGTCACGTCGAACTGAACGATTGATTCGAGGAGTCCCATGTCTGCGGCCGCAATTCTGGTGATCGAAGACGATCCCGAGATCCGCGAGCTTTTGGAATTCTCCCTCGCGAAAGAGGGCTGGTCCATCGGCTTCGCCTGCGACGGCGAGGAAGGCCAGAAAAAACTGAACGGCTCGAAATTCGACTGCATCGTCCTCGATATCATGCTGCCGGGCATCGATGGTATAGAATTGTTACGCCGAATCAAGGCAGATCCCGACTTGAAGCGGATCCCCGTCATCATGACGACGGCAAAGGGCGAGGACGCCGACGTCGTCAGCGGCCTAGAGCTCGGCGCCGACGATTACGTCGTAAAGCCCTACAGCCCCCGGGTGCTCGCTGCGAGAATCCGCGCGGCGCTCAGGCGCAGGGCCGAGGCCGCGGATCTGCGCCGGCGTCAGGATTCCATCCTCGAGATCGGACTCCTCAGGCTCGACTCGGGCAGGCACGAGGTGAGGGTCGATTCCCAGACGGTCTCCCTGTCGGCGACCGAGTTCTCGATCCTCGAGTTCCTCATGCGCAATCCGGGCTGGGTTTTCTCGCGCAGCCAGATCATCGACGCGATCAAGGGCAAGGACTATCCGGTGACGGACCGGGCCGTTGATGTCCAGATTCTCGCCCTCAGGCGCAAGCTCGGCGCGGCGGGCGACCTTATAGAAACCGTGCGGGGCTTCGGCTATCGTATGAAGGACTGAGATGACGACGACTGTCTTCAAGCGTGTGTTCGCGGCGCTTTCACTCGTGTCCATCGTCGCGGTGAGCGCCTTCTTCGTGGTCGGCCTCGCGGCGCTCGAAGCCGCGTATACGCGGGCCGGGGGCGCCTCCCTCGCCCAGGCGGTCTCTGCCCTCGCCGCCGTCATACCCGAAGAGGCGCGAAGGCGCGGTGAAGCGGCCTCGGCCTGGTGCTCGGCGGTCGCCGCATCGGGCGGTTATCGGGCGACGATCATCGCCCCCGACGGATCCGTCGTCGCGGACAGCGACACCGAGCATGTCGTCATGGAAAATCACGCCTCGCGGCCCGAGGTGGCCGCGGCCCTTCGCGGAAACGTCGGAATCGACCGGCGGAAATCGGCGACACTCGGCAGATACTTCACCTACGCCGCCTCTCCGATCGCGGGCGGAAGATCGGGGGTGCTCAGACTCGCGATGGAGGTCCCGACGCTCAAGGCCGCGATGTCCGGAGCCCGCGTCGCCCTCGCCGCAGCGGCTTTTCTGCTCCTCGCCGCACAGATCGCGGCTGCGGCCCTCGTCGGGAGGAGCCTCTCACTGCCCATCTCACGACTCGCCGCGAAGGCCAAGGCCCACGGGATCCGGACAGTCGGGGACAAGACCGAGGACGTACTCGTGCTTTCGGACGCCATCGATTCGATGATCGCCGAGATCGCCGAACGCGCGCGCATCGCCGAGGAGCAGGGTCACCGCCTCGCCGCGGTGCTCGACGCGATACCCGAGGCGGTGACCGCGGTCGACTCGGCCGCACGCATCGTGTCCGCTAACCGCGCAGCCCTCGATCTCTTCGGCGAGGGGGCGGCGGCGGGGAGGAGCATCCTCGAGGCCTTCCGCTCCACCGCCATCCAGGAACTCGTCGAAGAATGTCTCGCCGAGGGCCGGATCGTCCGCGCCGACATCTCGCTCTTCCTTCCGAGCGAGCGTTCATTCGCCGCGACGGCCGCACCGATCCCCGGAACGGACCAACACGCCGCCGGAGCCGTCCTCGTGCTCGCCGAGGTCACCGAAATCCGCAGGCTCGAGCGCATCCGCCGCGATTTCGTCGCGAATGTGTCTCACGAGCTCAGAACCCCGGTCCAGCTCGTCAAGGGCTTCGCCGAGGCGCTCGAGGACGGCGCGTTGAGCGATCCCGAAAAAGCCTCGCGCTTCGTCGGCATGATAGGGCGCAACGCCGAGCGCATGGAGGAACTCATCTCCGATCTTTTGTCGCTCGCCTCGCTCGAGCGCGAGGAGATCGTCATCGAGACTGCCTCGTCCTTCATCGCGCCGATACTCGAATCGGCCCGCGAGACGGTCCGCGCAAAACCCTCGGCATCCGACACCGACATCGACATTCTCTGCGATCAGAGGCTCGAAGCCGTCGTCAACGCCGGACTTCTGGAGCAGGCGGTCATCAATCTTCTCGACAACGCCGTCAAGTATTCGCCGCCCGGATCCCGCGTCGCCGTCAAGGCCAAGGCCGAGGGCGAGAAGCTCGTGATCGAGGTCCGCGACAGGGGCATCGGGATTCCCGCCGCCGACATCGGCAGGATATTCGAGCGTTTCTACCGAGTCGACAAGGCGAGGTCGAGGGAACTGGGCGGGACCGGGCTCGGACTCGCGATCGTCCGGCATATCGCCCTGGCGCACGGCGGTTCGGTTTCGGTTGAAAGCTGGGAGGGCGAAGGCTCGACCTTCCGCATGGAACTGCCTCTCGCTGGACCTCGCAAAGCGGAGCGAGGTTCGTCCGGAACTACCTGAAGACCCATAGGCCCGTCCCCTCCGAATCGAGTTCGAGGATGAGTTCGCTATCGGGCCCGACAAAACGCCACAGTCCGGCGGGGACGTCGGTTTCCCAACCTACGACACCTTCTTTTGCACTGAGCCTCGGAGCCGCCGCGCAGGGACTTTCGGGAGCCCAGGGCCCCGGAGGAGGAAGCAGGACGGAATACCGTCGCGGCTCGTTGAATATCGAAGAGCGCAGGGTTTTTTCGTACAAGCGTCGCGCGATCTCTTCGGCGCTGATGACCCAGGGGTCCGAAGAGCGCTTCATGATCTCGCGCTCGAGGCGCTCCAAAGCGTAGGCGCGCGGGTCGAGCCCTTCGCGTTCCAGGGCGCAGGCGACCGAGGCGACATAGCCGCCGATCCAGTCGAGGACAATCTCGTCCTCCGATGAAGCCGAGGTGCTTATTGGACAGGTCGAGCACGCGAGAGCCTCCGGATAGAGGGCGCCTGCGGGCTTCAGCCCTCGGCCCTTCGACGAGGCCACAGCGACGATGATCTGAGGGCGGCCGCGCTCGACCTCGATCTCGGTCGAAGACCCGGGCGCACAGGACAAAGACCGATTTCTTCCATCGGCATCCCGCCATGAAAGTGCCATGCGCAGATCGGGAAGGCAGTTCCAGGTGTCCGGCATTTTTGGAAAGCGGACACGGAGTCGATGGACGGGCAGAAAGCCCTCCATCGCGCCGCAGGAGGCGAAGGCGGCCATGGACAAGGCGAGGACAGCCGCCATGCCGCTTCGTTTTTTCCCTTGCCTCATACCGGTTCTTCGCATGCGGCGGGTTTGGATGATTGAAAAAGCGGAAATGGCTTTCGGGGCAACTCAGGGATGAAACAAAGGCTGTATTACGCCGGCCTAAAGACTCGCGATCCTCGAGGAGAGATTCTTGCGCCAGTCTTTTTTTTCACCCTCTTTTTCCCATTGAATGCGCCTTTTAACGGTGAAGGCGGTCTCGTTGCGATCCTTGAACGCGACCACGGCGAAGGCCCCCGATCCGAGGTAGACGATTTTCTCCCCGGCCTCGAGCGTCTCCGCCGCGGCGACGCGGTCGAGAACGCAATCGAAATGAGCGGGCTCGCCCTCCTCGGTATTGGAGGAAAGCGCGGTGGAGAGATCGTAGATCGGTTTCGAGCAGAAGGGACAGAGCGGGGCCGTCCGGGCCTCCTCGGCCCGCGTCTCGTCGTTCGATTCGGCGAAAGGACGGTTTTCCTGCCGGTTGTCGGTTTTGTCGAGCGGACCGCGGCGGGGTCTGCCTCGGTATCCACGACGTCGGCCGAAACGCCTCGGCTGGGCGCCGCCGGTATTGTCCTTATCTCCTGGTCTTCCGTCTGCCATCGTAGTAGCCTTCCGTAATACGAGCGCTGAGTACGGTCGCGATACGCAGAATCGCGCCGGCCATATAGGCCTCGTCGCCGAGCTTCTCCTTGAGTTCCGCTATGCGAGCGGCCTTCTGATCGGCGTCGCGCGGCCGAGACTCGCTCAGACCCGCCACAGCCGTCGTCGAGGACACACTGGTTATAACTCGGCCCCTCATACCTCTCCCGTGAATGCTGAACGATAGCACTGCAGGACTTCGCCCGCCCGCATGAGCATGACATCGAAACGGGCGGTGCAGTTACTATATTCTCGATATCGGGAGAGAAATATCTTAGCCGTTTCTACAATCTTGCCGCGCTTTGCGGGCCCGATCGACAATTCCAATTCCCCGGGCCCCAGCCGCTCCCAGGCCTTGACCTCGACAAAGGCTATCACGTCGGCCCTGAGCGCGACAATATCGATCTCGCCGCCCTTCCAACGGAAATTCCGGCCGAGAATAGTCCAACCTTCGGCTTCGAGAAAAGCCGCCGCCGCGTTCTCGCCCGCCTTTCCCGCCGCGGTACGCGACAGGGCCCTCCCTTCGGAGTCTTTCCCGCATACGGGAGATCTCATGCCCCCGCCAGTTCCTTGGGATCCAGGGCCCGGGCGATAAACAGGGATTTCTCCGCGACCAGATCGACCGCGTCGCCCTCGTCCCCCTGGTACCGCTTGCCGAACTCATCGACAATGACGCGGAGTTTCGGCCGGAGCGGGGCATCCGGATGTATCTCGATAATACGGGCTATCGCGGAATTGTTGAGCAGAACGGTCGATCCGAGGGGGTAGATGCCCATGCTGCGGATAAAAGCCCCGATAACCTCGGGATCGAAGCGCCGCTGATTGTCGGAGATCAGGGTTTTCATGGCGGTGTAGCCGATCATCGAGTTGCGATAGGGTTTCGTGCTCACCATCGCCTCGAAGGCGTCGGCGACGGACATGATCCGGGCAAGAATGTCGATATCCTTCCCCGGGGTCTTCCGCGGGTAGCCCTCAGAATCCCAGCGCTCGTGGTGCTGGAGTCCCACGAGCCCGACATCGTCGGGATACATAAGCTCCTTCGTTATGATACGGTACGACAACAAGGGATGGGCCCTGATTTTCTGAGCCTCGTCCTCGGACAAGACATCCTTTTTCTTGACGATCGACTCGGGAATTCGAAGCATTCCCGAATCGTGGAGCAGGGCCCCAGTCGCGAGGTAGTTGAGTCGATAGGGGGGGAGATTGAGGGTCGAGCCGATCACCGTGGCCAAAATCGCGGCGTTGACCCCGGCCCGGGCGAGATCGTAGGAGGTGGTCTCCGAACCGAGAATGGCCGCGAGAATCGCGTTTTTCTCCTCTTTGACCACGGCGAGGACGCCCTGGGCTATCGAATCCACAGCCTTGGTGTCGACCGCCTCGTTCTTTCGTATTTTCTCGAAGATCGCGGCGAGCCGTTCCACGAGATCGGTATAGCGAAGGTAAAGCTCACGGGTGCCGGTGAAGCCCAGGGGCATGGGTTTTTCATCGCCCGCGGCGGCATGGGGGGCGCTTTCCGATCCGAGTTCGTCGCCATCGGTCATCGCATACGACACGCCCCACCGCTTGAGGGCCTCGAGGTCCTTTTGTTTGACGGGGACATTCGCGGGGACGAGAAGGGTGTTTTCGTCTATGTACACATCTTCCGAAAAACGGGCGCCGGGTTTGATCTGCTCGAGAGCGATACGTTTCTTCATGTTTCCTCTAATGTCATCACGAAGGCGAATACCCTCGCGATTATCTCAAAACACTCTTCGGGCACGTAGGCGCCGAGATCGACGGGAAAGATCGCGTCGAGAACCTCCCCGTCCTCGACCACGGGGACTCCCGCCTCACGGGCTATCGCGACGAGCCTCGAAGCCGAGCGGCCGGAGGCCTTGGCGGCGATGAACGGAGCCGGAAGCCCCGCCCAATACCGAAGCGCGACCGCCTTATGACGGGCTTCGGCCGGCCCTATCGCCCCGCCCTCCCCGGCTTTAGGCATCAAGGTATAATCCCTTCACGTCGCCGTCGGCTTTCGAGTCTCCCAGAACGACCGTGCATCCCAGGGTGGCAAGCTCGTTTCTGAGGGACGCACACTTCGCCTCGAAGGCACGCTCGCCCTCGGGCGGACCGATTCGAAGCGAGGGACGACTTCCCCCGCCGTAGGAGAGGGAAGCGTACCACTTTTTTACCGTGTCACCGCACTCCGTGTCGAACAGTAGGTCGATGCGGCCACTCCCGCCTTGCGCGTAGGGTAATTGTATACGAAGGCTGCCGCTGAACGCAACCGAATCGAGATCGAAACGGAAGGGCACGAGAAGCCAGCCGCCCTCCCTGCTCTTGAGGTGATTGAAAAGGCCGAGTCTCTCAGCCTCGGTATGCGCCGGCGAAGGGCTCTCGGCCTCGGTCCCGCTTTCGGCCCTGCGCACGAGGGATTCGATGAAACGTCCGAGAAGTCGCGGCACCTCCTCCGAGGGGATGAGGCGTTCGAAATCATGCTCGAGATCGAACTCGCCCGGAAGCTCGGGCGCAGGAGTATCCCCGCGCCTATCGAAGCCGCCCTGATCGGCCAAGCCGCCTTTGTGTTCCGAACCTCCGCGCCCGTCGCCCGCAGCAGCCAGGGCCTCGAGGCTTTCTTCGTCCGCGGCCATGCCCTTGGCCTCCATCCGCGCGGCGAGTTCGACCAGTCCGGCATCCTCGTCCCGTCCGGTCGAGCGCAGGGCCGCTCGACGCACGCGGCTCAGGGCCCCCGCATCGGGCGAAAGGCCCGCCCCGAGGAGGGCGGCCAAGGCAGTCCGCGCGGCCTCGTCCCCGGGTAGACCGAGCTTGGCGATCACCGCATCGAGGGCGTCCCGGCTCGGGGACCTCGTATCGAGAAGCCGAAGCACAAAGCCCTCGGCCGTCCGCTCGACCCTGGCTCGAAGCAGGGCACCCGGTTCAAGAAGGGCCTGCGACGATGCGGTGAGGTATCGTGAACCTACGGAGATTTTGTACAGGGAGGGCCCGAGCCGTTCGCGCACCTCGACAAAAACAAGGGCGCCGGACCTGAGTTCGGTCCGAAGACCGTTCTCATGACCGGCGCCTATCGCCGCATCGCGGACAATGAACGATGCAGTCTGCGGCCCTGGCGTTTTCATCGCCGTCGTCGACCGGAACGAAGGCGGCTGACCGCTTATTCCTTTTCGGCCGGGGAGGCCGCGGCCTCCTCTTTCTTGGAGCCGGGCAGAAGCAGTTTGACCTTGGATTTCTTGCCGACCTTGGACCGGATGTAGTACAGCTTGGCGCGGCGCACCTTGCCGGAGCGAACGACCTCGACCTTTTCGACACGGGGCGAATTGAGCGGGAAAACGCGCTCGACGCCCACGCCGTACGAGATCTTGCGGACCATGAAGGTCTTGCCGACGCCGGAGTTCTTCATCGCGATGACCAGGCCCTCGTAGACCTGGATTCGCTCGGTCTTGCCCTCGACGATCTTAAAGTGGACCTTCACCGTATCTCCAACCTTGAAATCAGTCTGGGCGGGTTTAATCTGCTGCGCTTGGATCTTCTGCATGAGGTTCATGCTCTCTCCCTTCGATCAGAATCTCGCGGAGCACGGCTCGTACCTCATCGGTAATTCCATTCTCCGCCAAGAGTTCCGGGCGATAGGCCAGGGTCTTTTTGATGCGTTCCCTGAGCCGCCATCGCTCGATATTCGCATGGTGGCCCGAGATCAGGACCTCGGGAACCCGCATACTATCATAGACGGCCGGCCGTGTATACTGGGGATATTCCAGCAATTGAGGTCCCGAGGAGCCTCCTCCCTGCCCGAAAGACTCTTCTTCAAGGGATTCGCCGGAAATCACGCCCGGTATGAGGCGGTAGACGGCATCGACGAGGACAAGGGCCGCAATTTCTCCCGAGGAAAGGACATAATCGCCTATCGACACCTCGTCCGTGACATATCGGTCGATAATCCGCTGATCGATGCCCTCGTAGCGGCCGCAGACGATGACCAGGTCCTCCTCCCGGGCGAAATCCTGGGCCATGGCCTGGTTGAGGAGCCGCCCCGAGGGTGTCATGTACACGGTCCGCTTCCCCGGCGAGCCCGCCGCGTCGAGGGCCCGGCCCAGGGGCCCGGGCAGCATGAGCATGCCGGGACCTCCGCCGTAGACCTCGTCGTCGCACTTTTTGTGCTTGTCGGTCGCGAAATCCCGGATATCGACGAGTCTGTAGGACACGAGGCCGCGCTCGACGGCCTTGGACATGATGGAGGTTTCGAAAAAGCCCGTGAGGATATCGGGGAAGAGGGTCAGGACGGTTATGTTCATTCTTCGAGCAGATAGGGCGCCAGAAGCTCGATCGTTCCCGCCTCGAGATCGATCGAGCCCACGAACTCTTTCCTGAAGGGCACGAGCGAAACGCCTTCGTCGGGTCTCACGGCCTCGAGCCAAGGCTCGGGGCCGCCCTCCAGGACCGAGCGGACAGTCGCGACAACCCGTCCCTCGGCGACAAGGTGTAAACCGACCAGATCGGCGATGTACCACTCGTTCTCTTTGAGCGGAGCGCAGGATGAGCGCGGGGCGAGTATTTCCATGCCGGTCAAGGCGCGGGCCTTTTCGGGGCTGTCATAGCCTGCGAAGGCCATGCTCAGTCCCGAACCGAGCGACTCGACCCTGAGAACCGCAAGCTCGAGCAGTTTAGGCGACGCGGAAGCCGCCTCCGGGGCGCTTCGTAACACTGCAGCCTTGAGTTTGAAGAAATGTTCCGTTTCGCCGGAATACGACTGAACCTTGAGATCGCCCCGGAGGCCCCGGGGGGCGCCCAGCCGGCCGATTGCCAAAAAAGCTTCGGCGTCGCGCTTCGGCATTGCCGATTCCGTGTCTCTCGCGTTTCGTTAGTCCAGAATCTCGAGGACAAAACGCTTCTGGGCTGCTCCGGCCGAGGCGGACAAGATGGTGCGCATGGCCTTTGCTATGCGGCCGTGCTTGCCGATGACCTTGCCGATATCGTCGGCGGCCACTCTGAGTTCCAGTATCGTCGATTTGTCGCCCTCGACGACAGCGACCGAGACGGCGGCGGGGTCGTCGACAAGAGATTTGGCGATGTATTCGATCAGGTCGCGCTCCACGCTCGACTCCTTACAAGAAAAAGGCCGCAGCCTTGCGCCTGCGGCCTAGGCATTCATGGTAGCTGGATACCCTTTTTGTTGAACAATCCGCGGACCGTGTCGGTCGGGCGGGCGCCCTTGGCGAGCCAGGCCTTGGCTTTCTCCTCGTCGACGACGATCTGCTTGTCGGCTTCCTCTATCGGGTGATAGAGGCCGAGTTCCTCGATGCAGACGCCGTCCCGCGGCACGCGCGAATCCATGACGACGATGCGGTAAAACGGCCGCTTCTTGGTGCCGAATCGCTTGAGTCTGATTTTGACGCTCAAAACAATGTCCTCCTGAGTTCTCGACTCGTGGATTGGGCCCGCCCTTACGACATCCGACCGTATATGGTTCGTATAAAACCTGATCGGCGATCCCCGGACGGGGGGCCCGGAGCGGGGTGTCGGAAGGTTATACACCAGATGAGGCCGGGGGGTCAATGACGCGGCCCCGCGGCCCGGGTATACTGCCCCCATGCCTCTGCCCTTTGCCGGCCCTTCGCTTTTTCTCGCGCCCATGGTCGGTCTTTCGCACCGCGCCCTCCGCGAGCTTGTCCTCGAGTTCGGCGGGCTCGATTTCGCGTACACCGAGATGACGAGCGCGGGAGCAGCGGTCTCGGGTTCCCCCTACGAGCCGTGGTACCTCGACATGGCTCCGGCTCCCGAAAAAACCATTATCCAGTTCTATGCCACTAAAACGGAGCATCTGAGGGAAGCCCTCATCAGGATACAGAATGAGTTCGAACGGCCGGTGTTCGGGGCGGATATCAACTTCGGCTGCTCGGCGCCGCATATTGTAAAAGCCGGCGGCGGCGCGGCGTGGATGCGGAATCCCGAGGGGGCCTTCGAACTTGTGCGCTCGGCGCGGGAGGTCTGGAATCGAAGGCTTTCGGCCAAGATACGGCTCGGCCCCGATGAAGATTACGAGCGCATCCGCGATTTCGCGCTCGGGCTCGCGCAGTGCGGCATCGACTTCATCTCGGTGCACCCCCGCCTCGACACTCAGAAATTGAGGCGGACAAGCCTCTGGGACTATGTAGCCCGCCTCGCCGAAGAGCTTCCCATACCCGTCATCGGCAACGGGGACATACGGACCTGGAACGACTACGCCGACCGCGTCTCACGATACTCGAGATCCGGCGTCATGCTGGGCCGCGAGGCGGCCCGACGGCCCTGGATCTTCGCGCTCATCCGAGGCAGGGAGGCATCCACCGATTTTTCCATGGAAATCGATCTGCGAAAAACGGCCTTCAAGATGCTCGACCTCATCGAATCCCGTCTGCACCCGGACTTCCATCACACGAGGGCGCGGCGTTTCTTCTATTATTACGCCGACAATTTCCGTTTCGCCCACCATCTCCGGTGGAAACTTCAGAACGCGGCCTCTATCGCCGCCATGCGTAAGGTCATCGACGAATACCTTCTCGAAGTGCCGGAAGACGAAGTCAGTGTCCAACGTGAATAATAGAGGCTCTACATTTTTCTTGCACAGTTTTACACCTCAAGTTACTATGTAAACCTTGTTTGGAGGTCATTAATATGGAAAACACGGTTCCCCAGATGGTCTTGGCGCGGGCCGCAAGCTACCCGGATACGATCGCACAGTTTTCGAAAAACTCGAACGGAGACTTCGAGCCGATCAGCTACGCCGACCTCGTCCGCGAAGTGAAGACCATCGCCGCCGGCCTTTTGGAGATCGGCGTTCGCAGAGGGGACCATGTCGGCCTCATCTCTGATAATCGCAAGGAATGGCTCTGGATCGACTTGGCCATCATGGGCCTGGGCGCAGCCGACGTGCCGCGGGGCTGCGACGCGACCGAGCAGGAAATACGCTTTATTCTGGACTTTTCCGAATGCCGCCTCACCGTGCTCGAAAACGACCGTCAGCTCAAGAAAATCCTCGCCCAACGACAGGGCCTGCAGGGGCTCAAAGAGATCATCATGTTCGACGAGCCCGAGGCAGCTACCCGCACAGCCGCGACGGCGGCCGGCCTTACGATCCGCAGCTACGCCGAACTTCGGGAGATCGGGGCCAAGCGCCTCGCTCTCCATCCAAAGGAATACGAGGAAGAAGTCGCCAAGGGACAGCGCGACGATCTGGCGACCATCATCTACACCTCGGGCACGACCGGCGATCCCAAGGGCGTCATGCTGAGCCACGGGAATTTCCTCTACCAGACCGAGCGTCTCCCCTCGGTTCTGCACATCAAGCCGGGACACGCCTTTCTTTCGGTCCTCCCCGTCTGGCACTCCTTCGAGCGAGCGGTGCAGTACATCATCATGACCTGCGCCGCGGGCATCGCCTACTCCAAGCCCGTCGGCTCGGTCATGCTCGCCGACATGCAGGCTATAAGACCGCACTGGTTCACCTCGGTTCCGCGCATCTGGGAATCGATCCGCGACGGGATCAACCGCAACATCAAAAACCAAAGCAGCGTGAAGAAAGCCCTGTTCACCTTCTTCGTCGGCATCGGCGAAAGTTACGCATACTTCCGCGACCATCTACTCGGACGCATGCCGCGCTTCGCGCCCAAAATCCGCATCCTCGAGATACTCGTCTCGCTCCTGCCCTTCCTCTTCTTCGCTCCGCTCAGGGGCCTGGGACATGTTCTCGTGTACAAGAAAATCAAATCGAAACTCGGCGGACGCTTTATCGCGGGCATATCGGGAGGCGGGGCCCTCCCACCCTCCTGCGACCGCTTCTTCAGCGCCATCGGCATATTGATACTCGAAGGCTACGGCCTCACCGAAACCGCACCGGTCATCGGCGTCCGCTACCAGGACAAACCGGTTCCGGGCACGGTGGGCCGCCCCATCGAAGGGCTCCACGTGAAAATCGTCGACGAACTCGGCGAGGCTCTTCCCCCCGGGGCCAAGGGCGTCATCATGGTCAAGGGTCCGACGGTCATGAAGGGCTACTACAAGCGCCCCGACCTGACCGCGAAGGTCTTAAGCGAGGACGGCTGGCTCAACACCGGCGACATCGGCATGCTCACCAGAGACGGAGAAATAAAAATAACCGGCCGCGCCAAGGACACCATCGTCCTGCTCGGCGGCGAGAACCTCGAGCCCGTGCCGATTGAACAAAAACTAACCGAAAGCGAGTATATCAAGCAGGCCGTCGTCCTCGGCCAGGACCAGAAATACCTCGCCGCCCTCATCGTCCCCGACGAGGAGGCCGTAACCGCATGGGCGCGCGAGAACAACGTCGTGAACATCGACTACGAGACACTCCTCAAGCAGCCCGAGGTCCTCGAACTCATCGATTCCGAGATCAACGAACTCGTCTCTATGAAAAACGGCTTCAAGAGCTTCGAGCGCATCTTCAAGTTCGAACTGCTCGCGAAGCCCTTCGAGGTCGGCAGGGAACTCTCGGCGAAGCAGGAAGTCAAGCGCCACGCCATCAACGAGCTGTACGCGAAAGAGATACGGCGGCTCTTCGAGCAGACGGAGTAAGGTTCGGGAACCTCTAAAAACCCGTTTGGTTTTTAAGGTTCCCTTGTCCAAAAACCCTCATTCACGACCCCGCGACGAATGCGGCATGGGACTACAAAAACGCATCGCCGCTCAGACGGCCGTACAGGGCCGAGGCTCGGTAGAATACGATTTCGCCCAGGCAGGTGTCACGCCATTTCGTGCCGCGGTACACGTCTTTGATAAACAGCTTATATACGCCCTTGGGAAGGTAGATATCCGCGAACGACTGTATGGCGGGGCTGTCGACCAGAGGGATCGTCAACGTAGTCTTTCCGTCCGCCGAGACCAGTTCGAGAATTTTCGACCTGTTGTTGAGCGAGTAATAACCATCGATGTTTCTGCCCTCGATTGCGACAAAGGAGCGGTTGTAGCCGTTCTGTATATCGAGGGCCTCGACGTCTTCCTTCAGTTCGAACGTAAACGCTACCATCCCCCATCTTTTAAAGCTAAAAAAGACGATACCCTGTGCCGCCATGGAGGTAGACCATGAAGCGGCACAACACGAAAGAACAAACTGACCTTATTCGAGCATGGCAGTCGAGCGGTGAATCGATCGAAGCATTCTGCAGACGCCATCAGGTAAGGTAAGACAATATGAAGTGACCTCCCTGATATAGTAGCGTGGATTAGCCGCCGGGG
>CAZXXZ010000043.1:0-20660 GCA_964644505.1 uncultured Treponemataceae bacterium
GAGCGGCTGCCTCCTAAGCAGCAGGTCGTGCGTTCGATTCGCGCCTGGGCCAGAGAAGTAAACTTGTAATTGTTTAACGGGTAAATAGTTATAGCGGTTTCGGAATACCGACGCCGCCCATATCCTGAGACTTCCGGAAAGAGTTCCGGTAAGAGGGGAAGGGGCTATGCGTCGGTTTTTTGTTTATAAACGATCATCCGGAATTTATTATGCGGAGATCCGCGACCCTCGGACAGGAGCGCGAATCGCAGATCGCTCAACCGGGAAGCGGAACCGCGACGAAGCTGTTCTTGTCGCTGATGACTGGGCACGAAATGGACTGCCCGACGCATCGGGCACCCACCGCTCACTCTCTGAAGTCCTCGCCCTTGAGGACGTGCTTACTATCCTACGTTCAGCCGAGCTCACGCCCTCTGATGCTCTCCGAATCGTTGACCTACTCCGGGGCCGCGGACTTCTCGAAAAGGCCGGGCCACTCCGCGCCGCCGGGGGCTCCCGCCTAACGGTTCGAGCATTCGCAGAAGGTATGTTTGATGAGGGTTCGGAGTTTTTAACTTACCGCGCCCGACGCGGCCGCCCTCTGTCGAACAATCACCGAAAGCATACGAAAACAGCTCTCTGCAGGCATGTCTTTCCGCTTATCGGCGACGAGCGGCTCGTGGACATTACGACCGCTCGCCTGGAAAAACTACAGGACCAGCTTCTCGATCGAAAACTTGAAAAACTGGGCACATCAGAGAAGGAGGGTGCGCTTTCTTCCTCGACGGTCAATCAATGTATGCAGGCCCTTCGCCTGGTTGTGCGTGAAGCTCTCCGAAAGGGCATATTACACACTGACCCATTCCGCGGGGTTACACCACTTGCCGCGGGAGCTAAAATTCGACGAGGCATACTTACGCCTGATGAGCTAGATCGGTTATTCGCGACAAATCCGGACCCGTGGTCAATCCCCTGGGCGAGGGTCTTCTTCCTCATTGCGCGGTATACGGGCCTGCGTAAAGGCGAAATCCAGGCGCTCCGCATGGGTTCTTTTTTCGAACGCCTCGACAATCAGGGGCGGCACTTCGCCGTTGTCCGCGTCTCTGGTGCCTGGGATCGCATCGCGTTTAAGCCCCCGAAAAATGGACGGGAACGCATCGCAGTCCTGCCCCCTACCGCTTGGCCCGAGGTCCGCGCTTATCTCGAGGGGCTCGGGAAGCCGAATCGCGCAGACCTCGTCTTCGAAGGCGAGTCGCCCGGCCGCCCCATTTCGCACGGGCCGATTGACTACCGGCTCGGGCTCGCCCTCGATGCGATCGGCATCGACGAGAGGGCTCGGAGGGCGCGTCATTTGTCGGCTCACTCTTTCAGATATTTGGTAAACAGCGAGTTGGTAAATGCGGGCATCGCGAACATTCGCGCGCAGGCACTTCTCGGCCACGTTTCGGGCGATGCGATGACGGCCGGCTACTACCAGCCGGGTGAGGACTTTTCCGACATCATCAGGGCACTCGAAGGGAAAAGCGAGTAAACATACAACAACCGCAACGGGTGCTATTAAATGTTTGTGTGTGTTAAGAAAAAAAGCAAAAAAAAAGTTTTTATTATATATTGCGCATTTTTGAATTGTTTTGTAATTTCAAGGTATGATGCAGCGGAAGCTTATCAAGGCCGCAGGGCTTCCATTCGGAACTCTGGGAAGGATGATCGGGATATCGGAGTCTCGAGTCCGTGAGATTTTCCACGACTCACCTGCGAGCGCAGGCGAGCTTGAGCGGCTGAAATCGGCTATTGACTCACGCCGCGCGCCTGGTCGGCGTGAGTGGACCGTGCATCGTGATCGAGGCGGCGTTGCGGTCGGTGGGTCAGCTGTCGCTCGCCTTGTTCTGAATTAGAAAAAACCGGTAACCCCGAGCACTCTCGAAGTGCCCGGGCAGCCCATCGGTCGCGTCGCGAACCGTGGGCGGGATCGGCCTGCTATCGCTAAGGGGCTCATCCTCCGTCATTTATGGACGCATTCTCGCGTCCGTAAACCGGAGGATGCCCATGCAAGCACTCCTAAAAAAACAAGATGCCGCGAAGATTCTCGGCGTCTCAACAATGACCGTCTCTCGTTATATTCAGGGCGGAAAACTCAAAGCTGTAAAACTTTCACCCCGAGCAGTCCGTATTGATTCGGCCGAGCTTGAGTCGTTCATCAGCGGCCAGCGGATCGGGGGCTGAAGATGGCCGCGCCCGGTACTCCGGCCGCCACGCGAGCCGCCGCTTTAATGAATGAACTTCTCCCCGAGCTTCGCCGACTGTGCGAACTTGCCCCGCTGTATGGACGAGTCGGTCTCGCGGCAACGCTTCGTAATGGAAGAATCACCTCTATCGATCTCGAAACAACCCTTAAGCGCCAGGTTGAAGAAGAGGCCCGCCGATGAGCGCGAAGGCAGTTTGTAACGATCGCAAGGGTGATATAATAGCCCGACTCGGCACGCTACGCGCCGAGGCGAAGAATTTATTGCGATACCCTCAGTACCTAAATCAAATAGGTAATAACAATATAACAAATCACGCCTTGCAAGCAGCCGAGCGCGTGGTGGGGGATAAACTCACCCCTGGCGAGATAGCCTCGATTTTCCTGGCCGATATCGACGCTTCCGGAAGATTGCCAAGCGAGCGTTCTCCGGAAATGTGCGCCATGTTATGGGCAAGCTTTTTTGATTTACTCGGGGAAGCACCTGCGAATGAGGCGGGACAGGCCGACTACGAAGAGGCCGCTGCGATTGTTACCAGGCGCGAAGCGTTGGCTGCTCGACGCGCTAAACTGCCGCGAATCTGGTCAGGAACAGAACTCGCTTCAGCGGTTATACAGCCGCTAAAGTGGCTCGTCGATGACCTCCTGCCTCAGGGTTTGTTTCTCTTAATCGGCACCTTCAAGCTCGGAAAATCTTGGCTCGTCCTTAGTTTGTGCATTGCGGTCGCCCTGGGAAAGCCTTTTCTGGCTCGATTTCGGGTTAATCGTCACTCGGTTTTGTACCTAGCCCTCGAGGATGGACCACGGCGCATTCGATCACGAATTGAAAAGCTCGGGGAAAAAATACCCACAGCCATGTTTATCGCGTTCGAATGGCGCCGTGGCGCAGAAGGCGTTGAAGATTTGCGCGCGTGGCTCTCAGTCCATCACGAAATCGGTTTGGTCGTTATTGACACATTGTCCAAGTTTCGCGGTGCCGCATCCACTGATGACGTTTGGGGCCGAGACTATGACGAGCTTGCCGCGATAAAACTTGTAGCCGACGAATTTTCTATAACGATTCTTCTTGTTCATCATAGGGCAAAAGCAGCACGCGAAGATATTTTTCAATCCGCGGCTGGCACGAACGCATTGAGTGCCGCCGTTGACGGATCAATCTACCTTGACCGCAAACGAGGGCAGCGATCCGGGAAACTGTCCGTAACAGGCCGCGACATCCCTGAACTTGAAATCGCGCTCGATTTTGACTCGGACAAGGGGCTTTGGACGGCACTCGACGGCGACCCTAATAATATCCGGCTTTCGGCCGAACGAGCCGAGGTGCTCGCCTATATCAACTCGCAAGGGGGCCGTTCCGTCGGTCCGTCCGAGGTTGCCACAGCGACAGGTCGGGCAAAGTCTACCGCCTCCGAACTTCTGGCCGAACTCCTGGCCGATGGGCAGCTAGCCCGAGGGGCCTCTCGGGGCACATATAGGCCCCTAAACACATACGAACTTACCGAACTATCGAACGAAAGAAATTGTAAAGACTTACCGTTCGGTAGTTCGGCTCGTTCGTGTATGTACCCGACCCCTTCCTGCACGGACGCCCCGGAGGAGGAGGCGTGACCCTCGCGAGCCTGCGTTCAGCCGCCCGCGAGGTCGAGAGGCTCAACGCGCGACTTTTAGCCCTGCCGCTCCGCTTTCGGGAAGAGACCCGGAAAATCGAAGCCCGCCTCGACGCCCTTGAGTACAGCCTAGCCGTCGAGTACGGCCGCCGCAACGGCTGGCGCATCTCGGGGAGGCCCTTTACTATCCGGGAGCTCGCCCGAGGCGAACGGAGCATTCCCCCGCGCTACAGTCGGGCCGCCCTGCGCCCCGACGTCGTCGACCATCCCGTTTTCTATTACGACTCTCAGGGCCGGCCCGCGGCGATTGTCGGCTTCGGCTACGGAGATACCGCCGCCGCCCAACTGGTCACGGAAAAACTTGGGCTTGGCTTCAAAGTCGAAAAAAATTTTCCGAACTGGTACAGCCCTAAAACAAAATTTTTTGTGCTTTTTCGAAAACCTATTTCGCATAACGCCTTGCCTAGCGGGGCGATTTTAGGCGAGCGGGCCGCCAAGAGCCCGCGGAGGTGATCCGATGGAAAAGGATCAGATGCTACGGATACCCGGCGCACTCATCCGCCACGACGAGGCCGCCCGCCGGCTCCATGTTCAGCCGGAGGAGATCGAGGCGCTCATTGAAGGCGGTAGGCTGCGCGCCAAACACTCGGGTAAAATTCTTTTCATCGACGTGGATGAAGCATGGAATTTGCTTGTCGCAAACGGGCGGATTCGGTACCGAACGGCGGTGACAGCATGAAAACCATCGTGCTTTCCGGCCACGTCGGTACGGACATAACCGCCGCGAGGGTCCGCCAGGAACTCGCCACCGCAAAAGGCAGCCCTGTCGAGATCGAGATCGCGAGCCCCGGCGGGTTTCTTGACGAGGCGATAGAAATTTATAACCTACTCCGCGGGCACGCCAGGGGCGTGACTGCGCGCCTCGTCGGGCTAGTTGCTTCGGCGGCGACCCTGATCGCGTGCGCCGCTCGCCGCATCGTGGCCTTGCCGTCGAGCCTTTGGATGATTCACAGCTCAAGCCTATCCATATCGGGCAACGCGAGCGACCTCGAGCATGGCGCGGAGATACTCCGAAAGTACGACGAGCTCCTCGCCTCCGCGTACGCGGCGAAGACCGGCAAGAGTCGCGAAGAAATACGCGCATGGATGGAGCACGAGACCTGGATGACCGTAGAGGAAGCACTTGGCGCAGGTTTTGTCGATGCGATCGAGGGGAGTGCCACGCAGGGGCGCGCCGACCTCGCCGCCGCCAAGGCGCAGGTCCGCGCACTCGCTGCAAAAGGGCATACCTCACGCGAGCTTGAGCGAGCCGCCGCGCTACTTGACCAACCCAGCCCCACCCTTGCCCCGGAGGCCGCCGCCCGCCTCGGCAGGCTGGGGTACACGTTGGCAGACGTTGCCGCAGACCCGGAGACGCTGGCCTGGCTCGCCCTCGGAGTGTCGAGGGCAGCCCGCGAGCTTTACGCGCGATCCGGCGTCACGTTGGAGGACCTTCGCGGCGACTCATGGACTGCTCGGTTTTTACGGAATCAGATCAGGAGGTGACACGATGTGCGACTTTATCGATGCCCAGGCCCGCGAGGCGCTCGAGGAGCGCATCCGGGGCTTGCCCGAGGCTCAGCAAGGCGTAGCCCGACGTTTGCTTGAGCGAATGGGGGTCGAATTCGTGGAGGAGCTTCTCGACAAGATCGACGAGATCGCAGCCAGGGGTGGCCCCGCGTTGACGCTCGAGGACCTCATCGATGCGGGATTTGATCCCGAGGAAGTAAGCAATTTTTAACCTAGAAGGAGGTTGAGTTATGAGCAAAAGAATTCGTTTCCCAAACGGCTACATCGGCACGGTGTCCGACAAAGTGGCCGAGATTCTCGCAACGCGCCCCGGCCATGCGATCATCCGCGACCGCCCGGGTGCACTCGGAGAGGCTGCGTCAAAAACACTGAACGAAAACCAGGGGGTAAAAAATGAATAACCCGACCGCTCGCGAAATCAAAGCGCGCATCGCCAGGCTCGAGAGCGACCTTACAAAGCAAAACGAAATTGCGGCCACGGCGGAGTCCGAGCTCGCCCGTGCGTACGCTGAGGGCAGGGACCCATCCAATGCAATCGACGCGCTTTCCAAGGCGCGAATGACCCAGACGGCTATGATTCAAGCGCTCGGCCAGCTGGATGGCATTTGGTACGCGGCCGCAACAGCCGAATACGAGGCGGCCCTCGCGGCGATCAACGACCGCGCCGATGCGGCATACCGAAAAACTGAGGTCGCGCTTGAGAAGGCTCTGAAAACGCACGTCAGTCCGATTCTCAAAGACGAAGGGCTTCCCGAGGAGCGACTTGAAGAATTCCTAAACGGCGCCCTCGGGGCCGCCTGGGCGCAGTACGAGACCCGCGCCGCCGACGAACAGCGCGCCCTCGGCCCCCGACCGAGCGCCCCCTTACCGAGGGATAAAGCCGGCATACCCCGCGCCGCCGAAAGGGGTGTCTCATGAGCGAAAGATTCATTCCTTGGCCGGAAAGGGGTCATGTCATTTTCTGGGGTGATACTCGCGCACCCTCAATAAAGGTTTACGAAGTGCCGACCGCTTCAACGCTCTCGGACGAGGACCTTTCCCGGCTTGCCGAGGGGATTGCCGAGAGCAAGCAGGGCCTCCGGGTCGACCTGGGATCGAGTCACTGGCCCAGCGAGCTCCATTTCAAAAAATTCCTCATGCAGGCCGTCGAAGCGGGCCTCGACGTGCCCGAATGCGAGCTCGCGCGGGTCGGACTGTAATAATTTCCGGGGCGGGCGCATGAGCTCGCCCCGGACTTAGGCGCATAACGCGGGGGGGTGTGATGAAAATATTTTTTGTCGAACCAGGTTCCGACTACCTCGGCCCGAATGGCGGACAGAA
The DNA here is from genome assembly GCA_964644505.1 of uncultured Treponemataceae bacterium. Classification (GTDB taxonomy): domain Bacteria; phylum Spirochaetota; class Spirochaetia; order Treponematales; family Rectinemataceae; genus CAZXXZ01. Next base: position 6,718 of record CAZXXZ010000043.1, read on the forward strand.
TCATCAGGGGTATGGCTACTATGTTCACATGACTAAAACACGTGAGGCCCTAGCCCGCGCGGGTGTGCTCGCCGAGAAGATCGAAGAGGCTGATGTCGCGCTCTACGTCGGCGACTCGCGCGGCTTCAGGTATGTGCCAGGAATTAAAAACGCTCTTTTTACAGCGACCGAAACCAACCTACAGCCGAGTGTTTGGATTACGGAAGACATCCGCCGCGCCGACGTACTCCTGGTGCCGTGCGAGCTAAACCGCCAAGCCTTCAAACCGTACAACCCTCGGATCGAGATAGTGCACGAGGGTGTCGATCCCGACCTTTTTCGATATGTCGAGCGTGAAGAACCCCAAGCACTTAGGCCATTTCGCTTTATGTACCTTGGCGACCTAACCGAGCTAAAGGGCGTTCCTCTCTTAATAAAAACATTCCGTCGATGGTACGAGAGTGGCGCGATGCCGCGCAATATCGAACTATACCTAAAGTGTGCTAATCCCGGGAAGCAAAATGGCGTTACCGTACCGGCTGGCATCCGCTATGAAGTGGCGGGTAGTGATGGGAGTTTTCATCCTGCCGAGGCATCGGGCGGCGTGCTCCCGAGAATCACAGTCGATAATCGCCGCGTCCCCTTTGAGGAACTACAAGGACTCTACGCAAGCGCGCATTGCTTTGTGTTTCCCTCAACGGGTGAAGGATGGGGATTGCCCATTTCCGAGGCAATGGCGACCGGCGCGCCCTGTATATGGACCCACTGGGGTGGACCCCAGGAGTATGCCGACGAGTCAACGGGTTACCCACTCACTCCACGTGGTGGCTACAAGCTCAAACAATCGCCATGGTTAACAGAGGGTTCCCTACATGCGTTCGTAGAACCTGCGGGGCTTATAAACAAAATGTATCGCGTTTATAACAACTACCTGGAAGCCTTGGAACGGGGCAGGCGGGCGAGCGAGCGAATACATTCGACTTTTACATGGGATCACACGGCGGAGAAACTGATTAAAGCATGCGAGAAGTATATATAACTTTAAGGTACTGTCCCGAGAGGGCCTCGCTTGCGGGTGGGCATCGCCCGGCCCGCTTTTTCAGACTGACAGGCCTGTTTATGTTGTTCACTTTTGAATTTAGTGTACAGGAGGTTGTTTTGAACCCTATCAAGCAGTCCGAACTAGCCGCTCGCCTTGGAATTGGACGGTCTGCGATTTCCAACGCCTTGAATAGGGGGAAGCTAGACGCCCTCCCTACAGGCGAGATCGACCTCGATGGAGAGGCTTCACGGGCCTACCTAGCCAGATTCTCGCGGCACCGCGGAAAACAACGCACCGAGCCCTCAAGCCCGGCCCGGGCTGCCGCGATGCTTGCCCGGGCTCGGAGCTTGTACGAACGGAATGTTTTACGGTTTAAGCGCCGCAAGCGGGAAGTAATACCCACTGAGATGATCAATTACAGCATTGACAATCTACTCACAACCCTTCGAGGGGAGGTCGCCGCCCTGCCTGAGCGAATTGGTTTAGACGCCGTGAATCTTGAACGAGAACTCGAGATAGGCATCATCCAGGCCCTTGAGGCCGCAAAGAAAAAGTCCATCCAAACCGAAATGCCGGCCCATGGTGAGGCCGGAGAGGCCGCCGTCGAGTATCCCGACGTCCTACCGGATCAGGCGAGCCTCGACGATGCCCGGGCGTTTATAGACCAAGTCCAGGCCGACCGCATGGCGCTCGAGACTGCGATTGAGCTTGGTGAATTTATAACCCATACCGACGCCCGCCGTGTGTTCGGGCTTTTTGATGCGGAAATCTTCGGGAATCTGAGGACTTGGCCACTCCGCGCCGTGGCTCAGCTTATAGCTGCGCGCGAGTCAGGGGGACTGGAAGCGGCCCGCCGCGTCCTAGGCGAACTGGTCGCCCAGGAAGTGGCGCGAATCGATGAGGCCACGCGCCTCGGGAGGTTTAGGGTATGACGATGACCGTTTGCTTAACATTCTGGGGGCGCGTCCGCGAGGACGAGGAGGCACATTCGTATATTTCGCCGTGGACTTCGGCGCTCGGCCTCCGTACCCGAGAGATGCCGGTACAACGAAAAACCGAGGCGGTAGAGGTCCGCGAGGTGCCCGATAAACTGACCCCTGAGCAGGTACAAGACTTCGCGCAGGCCTGTCTCGATGCCATCCGGGGCATTCCGCTCGAATACTCACCCGGGGGTTCATTCGTGCGCTGGGGTTTCCTGTGCGACATCGCTCGACGAAAGCGAATCCCAATACCAGGCAAAGGCAGGCGGGGATGACTCGCGGCGAGATATTCGCGCGGCGCGTCCTCGGCCGCCTTGCCCTCGTTGCCCCGGATGCGTGGCAAAAAACCGGATCACGCGAGCTCGACGCACTAGGGCGCCTTATTGCCCAGGAAGCGGATTTTCTCTTCGAGCCGCTGCGCGAGTCTAAGCGCCCCGTAAGCGTGCACCGCACCGTAAGGAAGGGGCATTTTACAGATATGCACCCGATGCCCTCCCTTGAGGAAAAAATTACTATGCGGATTCTCGGAACGTTTAGCGACTATTTTCCCCGTGAGCTCAAAGCCCTTGATGAGCGATCAGCGCTAGAACTCGAAAGGGACATTTTATCAGTGGTACGGCAGGCTACCTATGCGGGCCGTGAGCGTCCGTGACGGTCCGCAGTTATCCGTGACAGTTAATAAAATATAATTCCTCTTGACATTTTTCCCGGGCGAGGTATGCTTTCGAGTACCACGAGCCGGCCGGCCTGGAAATCTCAGATATGGGAGGCATACCTCCCGGGGGTGTCACATGGCCAAACAAAAAACAATTCCTATTTACGACCTTGCCGAGGAGTGTCGAGCGCTTTCAGCCTGGATTCAGGGGCGCCGCCTCGCCCTGCCGTGCATTATTTCCGACGACGACCCGGACGCAAGCCCTGATGCGGACCTCCGCGATATTTTGAAACTCTCGGGCGAGCTTGCGGCCCTGGGCGCTGAAGTAATGAACAGGGCAGGCCTTTGCTATACGGAAAAAGAGGTAATCCTATGACCTCGGCCACTCTCTCGGCCCTCGCTGATGCCTTTAGTCTTCTGGCGAACGAAGCGCCGAGCCATGCAAGAGAACTTCTCGCGCTGACGAGTCTTGACGCAGACGAAGTCTCAAAAGCAATCAAGGACGGAGAAACGCAGCAGGCGCACACATTCGCACTACGAGAAGACGCACGGCGTCTTGAACGAGATGGAGAGAGGCTCGGAATTCCCCTCGGTCCGGGGCTCGCGGCGCTGATACGGTCAACACTTGGGCGAGTATAAACCGTAAACACTCAGGGCCCCCTCGGGAAGAGGGGGCTTTTTCAATCATAATTTATAATCACGCGCGTATATAAACTATGGACAAGTACCAGATATCCCTTGAACTCCTCGCCCTCGGGCGCCTCCTCCAGGCGCAAGACCGCCCCCTCAACCAGGAGGCCGCCCTCGGCCTCGGGTACCTTATCGAGGGGCTCGCTGAGGAAGTGGCTACAGGTTAGGCGAAAACTTCCGGAAAAACTTCCGGTTTTTTCTTGTTATGATACTGACAACAAAACGCAATCGCCGCGAGGGGCTCTTGTGTATTTGTTTGCTCGTGATATGATAAGTCATAACAGGATAAGGAACTGTCGCCCGTTCGATTCGCGCCTGGGCCAGAGAAGTATTGTTAAGATTGTGTTAAGCGCTGCGTTCGTTCACTTCTTTTCTTCTTGTAATTCGGAGCCATCCTCGCCGACAGTCTTTTCCGCGGATCGTCGCGCTTGTTCGGCTTTCTCCAGTTCGGCGAAGGGGTCTCGTTGACTTTCATCATAACCGATGCGGAGGTCTTCGAGGTATCGTGACAACTGTTCGGTCCTGGCTTTGAGCGACTCGAGACCGCCCGTCCCCTCGGCACCCGGTGTAGCTTGGATCCGGGCGATATCGAGCCGCATCTGCTTCAGTTGGTTTACTGATGATGTGAGCCTGAGCCGGAGGACCTCGCTCTGGTCCTTGAGCTCCTGGTATGAGTGTTCCTGTTTTTCGATCTCTTCGATCGATTTGCGGTATTCGGCCTTGAGTGCGGAGTTCGACGTCGCCTGCTCCTTGACGAGGAGTTCTTCTTTGTCGCGGCGCAGTTCGGCCATGGGGATGCCCTCGATAAGCCGCTCCACATCGTTCGCAGACTGCGCGATGAGCTTCACCTGGCCGAGATACTGCTCGAGGGTCGGTACGAGATCCTCGTCGGCCATGCCGGTTTCCGAAACCCGCCCTGAACGTAGCTGGGCTATGATCGCCTCTTTCGCGGCTTCGGCCTCACGATACTGAGAGGCGTAGGAGCCCAGTTCGGACAAGTCCTGCACCTGTCTGCGTCTTTGTTTGAACAGTTCCTTCCAGCCCCCCTTGATTCCGAATGAGTCGAGGATTTTCCGCTCGAGCCGCGGTTTTGTGACTCTGTAGGCTGCGAGATGCGAGATAAAGCCGATGAACAGCGCGATTGTCGGGATTATGAACCATGGAAACGAAAAGCCGGTCAGCAGATTGATGACGGCGAGAAGAATCGGCACCATGATGGTGCTCGCTCCGTGCTGGACGAGCGAGTCTTTCACCCGATTGAGTTTTTTATAATCCGCGAGTTGCTCGGAATCGAGGTCCGGCATGGCTTCGATCTCGCGCTGCTTCGAGCCCGCGCGTATCGCCGCGACGATGGATGAAACGACGCCTATTCCCCAGGCCGCGCTGACGATCGCCGCCCAGAGAAAGCCGCCGCCATGTGTCACATTGAAGTACCACAATCCTGCATTTACCGCGAGAAAGCTGAGTACATTACCGACCAGTCCGGCACGCTGACTGCGGCAGCGCTCGGTAAGCTTTCTCTTGTAGGAATCGAAGTCCTGCGAGAGCGTCTCTTCGCCGGGTTTCCATGTGTCGTTATTGTCGAGTTCGCGGTCCCATTTTCTTGTTTCAAGATCCTCGGTCTGGCGCTTCGCTTCGCGTTTGATCTCGTCACGCTCGCGACGGCGTTCCCAGCGTTCCCGTTGACGCTCCAGGCGCTCGTGATGTCGTCTGCGCTCCTCGTCCGACATGTTCCGTTCAACCGCACTCTGTATTTCATTTACGATCGTGCCGACGGCCCCTTGTATGCCTGCCTTCAAGGCCTCGGCGTCGAACCTGCCATCGGCGTTTCTGCCGAAACCGGCGATGAACGAGGGGAAGGTGGACTGACCTTCGAACGCAGCGCGCGTTTTCGGAGTGCGCGTCAGAATGCCCTGATCGGCCATGGTCGCGATGACCTCGCGCGCCTCGACCCCGTAGGCGGAATAGCGGTCGAGGGCCTCATCGACGGACATGCGCCGGCCGAGGTCTTTTATGTCTGCAAGGATACGCATCCGGATATCGGCGAGAATATTGTGCGAACCTTCTTCCGAATAACTACGAGGTGCATCGGCCGTCGGGCCCTTGTCCTTCGTCTCCTCTTTGGGAATATCGTTCCCGTCCAGATATGTACCGGGCTTGTAACCGGTCCTCGGTTTGTCACGCTCGGGATCGAATTCGACGTTGGGCGTCGTTATCTCGTATGCGTGGATCTCCTTGGTGATGTTCTTGAGCGATACCTTGCCGAGCTTTTCGGCCCTGAACTCGATCTTGTTGAGGACGATGTTGTAGATGTCCTGCGAGAAACAGATGCAGCCGGGTCGCGCCAGGGATTGGAGTCGGGCGGCGATATTGATCCCCTCGCCCAGCGCGTCGTTCTCGAAAAAGTAGATGTCGCCGAGGTGGAGCCCGATGCGGACGAGAAGCGGGAGGTCGGGATGCTCCTTGTTATGCTTATATAGTTTGTCTTGAATTTCGAGAGCGCTTTGGAGGGCCTCGACGGTGTTCTTGAAGTCGATCAGTAGAGCGTCGCCGATGGTCTTGATGATCGTCCCGTGATGAGCTTCGACGACGTCTTTAATAAGCGTGTTGTGGAAGTGCAGAAGTCGAAGAGTGCCCGCCTCGTCGTTCTCCATCATGCGAGAAAAACCGGCGATGTCCGTGTACATGATCGCAGCGAGGCGATAGTCCTTTTGTTCCATGTTGAATATAGGATAAATACAAAGGCGATACGGGTCAATTCATTGCATGACCGCTTCCTCGAAAGAGACTTCGAGCCCCGCAAGATCCACGGCGACCAGGGAGGCAGCGACCCGCTCGTCGAGACCCCTCGGTGCGCGAAGATGGATTTTCGACTCAAGTCCCAATTCGGGGAAATACACGGGATAGTATCTTCCTCCGGAGCCGGAGCCGACGACGACCGCCTCGCCGCGCCATCCGGGAGAACGCGCGAGATACGCCAATGTCCAGTGCAGGATGCTCGAGCGTTCAGCCTGGCGCGTCGCGGCCGAAGCGGCCTGGGCGAGGGCGCAGCGACGAGAAATTTCGTCCTCGTTCAATATGGTACGACCGGCGAGATAGGCCCGTATCTGCATGTGGGCGAGAAGGTCCTGGTAGCGTCTGAGCGGACTTGTGACCTGCGCGTAGAACGAGAGCCCGAGCCCTCGGTGAGCGCTCGGGCTCGGTCCCCAGAGCCCCGCGCGCATGAGGCGGCGCCGCGCGAATTGAGCGGACAATCCGTCGGCTTGCGCCGTCTGGCCGGGTTCCGAGGGCGCTTCCTGTCCATAATATGGAAAGGGGAGGCCGCGATCGAAGGCCCAGCGAGCCGCGGCCTCGCCTGCGAGGAGCATCATCTCGCGCACGAGATCGCTTGAAGCGTACCGGGCGATAGCTTCGACCGATATCGACTTTTCCCGCCCCTGTCCCTCGACATGCACCCTGACTTCGGGGATGTCGATTTCTACGGCGCCGTTGGCGAGTCTGCGCGAGCGCCGCTTCGAGGCGAGATCGGCGAGCGCCGTGAGCGCCTCTGCCTTTCCCTCGGCCATAGCTCGATCGGCCTCGGCGTAGGTCGAGCGTTTTATGCGAACGCGAGAGGGCATGATCTCGACGGTTTTGAGAGAGGCGTCCTCCGCGAGTTCGATGCGCAGGGAGAGCGCTTTCGATATCTCGGACAGACCCAAGCCGAAACGCTCGAGCGCTTCGTCCGGCAGCATCGGCGACACGCGTTCGGGAAGATAGAGAGTCGCTCCTCGGGACAGGGCCTCGCGATCGACAGGGGAGTCGGGCGCGATAATAGAAGCGGGATCGGCGATGTGTATCCAGACCGAAGAACCGTCCCAGCCCACGGCGTCATCGGGATCGGCCGACCATGCATTATCGACAGCCCAGGATTCGATTCCCCCAAGATCGACGCGCGACTCCTCGAGTGATTCGGCTCCGAGGGCGATCTGGGGGGCGGAAAGCGAACAGCCCGAGCGACTGGGATGCGGGTTCACAGTCTCGTCCCAATACCCGATAGCCAGAAGAAACGAATGCGCGGCCTCGGGTTTTTCGGCGACGCCCAACTCGCTGCATATACGGCTTTTTGCGCTCTTCCCGAGCGCGAGGGCCTCAATCTCGGAAAGAAAACGTGCATCGGATTGAGTGAATGCCATGTCCTCATCGTCGTGCGGACTCGCCCTCTCCGGAGCCGCTCCTTTCTCTCGACGTGAAGCGTTACGGCGAAGAGCCTTGATTCGCTGAACCCGCTCAAGAAATGCGGATCGTTCCGCGGCCTCTCCCTCTTTTCGGGCGAGCTTCTCGGCCTGACGCTGTACTTCCTCGTCGCTCAGGGCGAGGGGCGAGCCCTCTTCGATTCTGAAGAGGAGGCCGGCCGCAGCCTCAGTCCAACAGGCGAGGACCTCGGCGGGACCCGATCGACCGAACACAAGTTCGGCGAGTTCATTCCATGTAAGTCTTGCCGAAGCGGCCTGTGCATCGGTCAGGAGCATACGGCGGGCGGTGTCGAAGTCGCCGCCTTGCGCCGCGGGGGGGATGCTCGTCACCGGCCCCTCATGGAGTGGTACAAGGTCCTTTTCGCGGACTTTTAGGACAGAGCCGTCCTCGAGCCGTATGTCGATTCTGTCCAAAGACTCGAGTACGAGGACGGGGCGGTTTTTATACAGCGCAAGGGATCGGCTGGGCAGCATCCGGAAACTATACGCGGAGCCTACTTTCGCGACAAGCAACTATAACTAATGTTGCCTTCTACTGGTGCTGATGGTATTATGACGATGGTACTGTATCGGCGAAAACGGTAATAATTCCAAGGAGGATAAGAAATTATGGTTGCTTTGATAGTCGGTGTCATTTTTATCGCCTTTGCCGTATTTGCATGCCTGCCCGGTCCGCTCGCATGGTGGCCCGAGGTGGTCGCTTTTTTAAAGGGTATGCTGCCGGTCTTGGCCGCTTTCATCGGTATAATCGCCGTATTCATAGGTATCGCTGACATAAAAGACAGGATCGAAGCTAAACGCGAAGAGGCCGAGGAGGCGAAACAGGCCGCGGCCAAGAAAGAATAAGCACTATTTCGCACGGTATTGACAGAACTCTTGCTAATATGGGATTATTCCGCCCACTTCCAACGGAGCGGTGAATAAGCTGATGCGCTCGTTCAGCGCCCTCGTAAACCTGAAGGTGAAGGTACGCACGTCATGAAGACTGTTTTTGTCACGCCCCAGTCCGAGTACGCCAAGCGCTCCTGGTACGTGATCGATGCACAGGGTAAAAGCCTCGGTCGTGTCGCTGCAAAGGCTGCTTCGATGCTTCGGGGCAAAAATAAGCCGACCTACGAACCCTCGCAGGAAACCGGCGATTTTGTTGTCATTGTGAACGCCGACAAGGTCATGTTGAGCGGGCGCAAGCGGCAGAACAAGATGTATTACCACCACACGGGTTTCCCGGGCGGGCTCAAGGGTTTTACCTTCACTAAGCTCATCGAGCGCAACCCAGTGGCTCCGCTCGAGATAGCCATTCGCGGTATGCTGCCCAAGGGGCCGCTCGGTCGTAAGTTGTACAAGAACGCGAAGATCTATGCGGGACCGAATCATCCGCACGCGGCCCAGTCCCCCGTGGCCGTCGACGTCGAGTAAGGGGAAGAACGAGAATGATCAGTAATCTTGGAATGGGTACGGGCCGCAGAAAATGCGCGGTCGCCCGCGTTTTTGTCCGCGAGGGCCAGGGAAAGATCAGCATCAACGGCGTTGAGCTCGACAAGTACTTCAAGTTGAACGAGCTTACCACGATTGTCCGGCAGCCCCTTCAGGTCACTGCAGCCGAGAACAAGTACGATGTTCTCATCACGGTTGTCGGAGGTGGCCCCAATGGACAGGCCGGCGCCTGCCGTCATGGGCTCGCGCAGGCTCTCGCACAGCTCGATCCCTCGAATCATGCCTCCCTGCGGGCGAACGGTTTCTTGACCCGCGATCCACGCATGGTCGAACGCAAGAAATACGGCCAGCGCGGAGCGCGGCGGCGCTTCCAGTTCAGCAAGCGCTGATTCCGCTGTCAGCCGGCCCGTGAGGGTTACGGACGTTCGGACAGGAGCCTCCGGAGCGACGACTATCGTCGCTGATGGAGGCTCTTCGTTTATCGTCGATCTCGATCTGCTCAGGGAGTTCGGCCTCGATCCAAAGTCCATCGTCGCCGGTGTAGAATTGACCGAGGAGGCCGAGGCCGCCCTGCATTCAGCGGCCGAGGTGCGCAAGGCCGAAGCCCGAGGACTCGCCCTGCTCGCGCGCTCCGAACAGTCCTCGTTCATGCTCAAGACCAAGCTCTTGAGCCGCGGCTTCAGCGAGAGTGCGGTATGTCTCGCGCTGGAGCGTCTTGCAACAGCAGGCTATCTCGACGACGAGCGTTTCGCACGCTCGTACCTGAGGTCTCGACTGTCCCGGCGCAGAGGCCGTGAGGGGCCTGCAAGCCTGGAAGCCGCCCTACGACGGCATGGTATCGATTCTGCTCTCGCTGCTTCGTCGATAGCCGCGGTTTTAGATACCGAGGAACGGCGGGAGGCCTTGAATCAGGCCGCGGTGGAGGCTCTCCGCCGCAGTAAAGGCGACTTTGTTGCTGCTCGATCTCGTCTCGTCCGCCTCGGGTTTCGTGCCAGCGAGATCTCGGAGGTTTTCGAAAACCTGGACAAGGATGATACATTCCCTTCAGAAAAATGATGGTGGTGAACCTGGGAGTCTTTTCAACAAGTATTCTTCTTTATAGTTCTGTCCTTGACTTTCCATCGCATCCGTTACAGAATAGTGCGGAATCGTGAGCATAACGAGGAGCTTTTCGCATGGATGACGATATCCTAACTATTGAAGAAGTCGCTCGCTATCTTCGTGTATCTGAACGAACGGTGTACGACTGGGCGCAGAAAGGCGAAATCCCTTCCGGAAAGATCGGCACCGTGTGGCGCTTCAAGAAAAACGAAATAGAGCGCTGGGTCAACGAGAGGCTTTCTTCAAATAAGCCGAGCAATGTTTTCAGCGTTGTCCACATACAGAATATTCTCTCTCCCGACCGCATCGTCTTTTTAAACCATTCGAAAAAGCGCGACGCCCTCGTCGCCCTCGCCGAAAATCTCGGGCTTGCTCCTCAGATCAAGAACCGACAGGAACTGGTTACCGAAATTCTTCGACGTGAAGAACTTATGAGTACTGCGATCGGCAGGGGAATTGCGATCCCCCACGTGCGCCTCTCCTCGGTCACCGACCTCGTGGTCTCGGTCGGAATCAGCCAGGTCGATATAATCGATTTCCAGTCGCTCGATGACGTGCCGGTGCGCCTTTTGTTCATGATCGCGGCCGCATACAATCAGCATGCCTATTATCTGCAAGCTCTCTCGTTTTTCAGTTCGAAGCTCAAGAACAATGAGCTGCGCTCCGCCCTGATGACCGCTTCCTCGGTTCACGAAGTGTATTCGCTCCTGATCGCCCAGGACGAGAAGTAGCTATGATGCCGTCTGAATCCGAGCGACGTTTCAGCGACAAGGAAGTCAAGAAACTTCTTGCCCGGACGGTCGAACTTACGCGTCAGACAGAGAGTCTTCCCGCGCATCCCGATGGAATAACGCGCAGCGAACTGGAACGTGTCGCCATAGATGCCGGTCTCCCGGTAGAGGCCCTCCGCCGTGCGATCGCCGAATTGGATTCGCCCACGGCAACGGCGACTTCCCCATTTCGACGTTTGTTGGGCTGTGAAACATATAAAATAGAACAAATCATTCCTAGAACCTTTTCTCGACAGGAACTCGAACGTCTACTCATGATCCTTCCCGATATCGCAGGAGTTCCGGGTTCGGGCTCGGTCACTGATGACAGCCTCATCTGGCGCTCGGAATACACGACGCAGAATTCCTCGGGTATAAAGCGTCGGATTGAAATCACCACCCGCGCCGAAGGCGGTACTTCGGTGTCTATAGAAGCAGATCCGACGCTCGCCGCCGTCGCCGCGTACGTCTCACTTGTCGGTACATTCGGAATCGGTATCGGAATCGGCGTCGCCGTTCCGATAGGCCTTGCGATTCTTCACTCGCCCTTATTCGCCGTCTTGGTGCCGATCGGCTCTCTGGTGCTGACTATGCTCGGCGCGCGCGGAATCATGTCCTTGGTCTGTTCGACAATCCGTCGAAAGGCGCAGCGTGTTATAGAAGAAATCGTTCGGAGATTCAAAAACTGATACAAGGGAACCTCTAAAAACCCGGTTGGTTTTTAGAGGTTCCTTGCAATTCCCGCAAGGGAATTAATTCACTTGCGGGAATTGCTTTTTTCTAAGGTCGACCTCGACCCCACAAGAAACTCGCACCATCGCTTATTTTGAAATCGGCTCGACTTCATTCGTTTAACAAAATGTTTATCCGTACTTAATACTCTCTTAATGATCAGCCTCGAAAGTAGCGCGGAATTCCAATTCAAGGAGGCTGATACATGAATGCCCGAGTCAGGCCGAGAAGCCGCAGTTTTATAACGGCGGTTTTATTCGCCATTTTCTCGTTTGTAGCCGCTCCGACGATCTTCGCTGCGCAGACGGCTAAATACGTTTTCCTCTTTATAGGAGACGGCATGGCCATGCCGCAGATCTTGGCGGCCGAGGCTTATACGAACGCACTTGCAACAAAGGATGTGAACGTCAAGCATCTCGGTTTTTCCAAATTCCCCGTGACGGGGCTGACTACGACCTTCGACGCAGGAAGCTTGATCACGGATTCTGCATCGGCCGGTACGGCGCTTGCGACGGGCAACAAGACATTGAACGGCGTTGTCAACATGGATCCCTCGAAGACGGTCAAATACACACCGATCACCGAGCTTGCGAAGGCCAAGGGCATGAAAATCGGCATCGTCACGTCGGTCTCGCTCGATCATGCGACGCCCGCCTGCTTCTATGCCAAGGCCCCCTCTCGTTCGAATTATTACGATATTGCCGTACAGATAGCATCTTCGGGTTTTGATTACTTCGGAGGCGGCGGCTTCCTCCAGCCCAAGGGCCCCAAGGGCGATCAGGCCGATGTGGTGGAGCTTATCAAGAAGGCCGGTTATAAATTTGTAAATTCAAAGGCAGACTTTCTCGCTTTGAAAAAAGGAGCGGGCAAGGTTGTCGCGGTCAATGAAACGCTTGCAGACTCTTCGGCGCTTCCTTACGAGATCGACCGCAGCCCCGACGACCTCTCCCTCGCCGATTACACGGCCAAGGGTATCGAGCTTCTGGCCGACAACCCCAAGGGTTTTTTCATGATGATCGAAGCCGGGAAGATCGACTGGGCCTGCCACGCGAACGACGCCGGCGCGGCGATCTACGATACGCTCGCCCTCGACGCGGCGGTCGCGAAGGCTCTCGAGTTCCAGGCGAAGTACCCAAAGGATACGCTTATCATCGTCACCGGCGACCACGAGACCGGCGGTATGGCCATAGGATTCGCCGGAACCCAGTACTCGACCGCATTCACGAAGATCAGTAAACAGAAAATTTCTTTCCAGAAATTCACCGACAGCATCGTCAAGCCCTATAAGGAGAAGGCGAAGGCCGCACCCGAGGATGCGGATTTCTCCGATTTCTTCCCGATCATGGAGGAAAAGTTCGGACTCGGTCTCAACCAGCTGAGCAGCGCCCAGCAGACCGAGCTTCAGTTCGCCTACAACCGGACTATGGGGAATCAGTACGTCCGACCGACTTCCGACGACTATGTGTTGTACGGCGGCTACGAACCCCTGACGGTCAAGATCACCCAGACCCTGAATCAGCTGGCCGGTATAGGCTGGACGAGCTATTCGCACACGGGCGTGCCGGTGCCGACGTTCGCGAAAGGCGTGAACCAGGAGCTCTTTGCGTCCTACTATGACAATACCGACATCTATCGCTCGCTTGCGAAGGCGATGGGCATAGAGATTCCAGTAAAAAAATAATACGTCATGAAGGGGCGGGGACATCCCCGCCCCAGCCGACACGACACGGGAGAATATGTGCTCGCACAACGCGCCCGCAGGGACGAACTGATTTTCATCGCAGTCATCGTAAGTATTGGCATCGGCCTGGCTTTCCTGCCCACGGGTTTCCGTTCCCCCTATGCGCCGGGAAGCAACATCCCCGCGGTCGCGAGGGTTACGCGTGTCGACAATGCCGTGCTTAGGCAGATCGGACCGGTAAAAGAAGGCGAGCAGCAGCTCGAACTGCGCATACTGACCGGTCGTTTCGCGGGCAGGGTGTTTCAAAGTTCCAACAATCTGATCGGTAAGATGGAACTCGACAAACTCTTCGCGCCCGGGGACCGGGTTTTTGTCGTCATCGACCTCGCCGAGGGGGGCGCCGAGGTCGGCTATGTAAATGTCATCGATCACTTCCGGGTAGATATACTTGCGGTGTTGGCCCTTGTGTTCCTCGGTCTTTTGGTCGTGTTGGGCGGCTGGACCGGCCTCAAGTCGGTGCTTTCCTTCGCGTTTACAGCCCTGGTGATTTTCAAGCTTCTCATGCCCGCGATGCTCTGGGGATGGGACCCGATTCTGACGACTATCGTTGTCGTCGCGGTCATCGAGGCCTCGGCGATCTTCCT